>NZ_DATLEC010000046.1:0-22506 GCF_035525475.1 Lentzea sp.
ATCAGCACGCGGTTCAGGGACATCCCGCCGGTGATCAACAGCTTCATCAACCTGGTGTTCTTCATGACGCCGATCGTGTGGAACACGGGAGTGCTCAACAAGGTCACGAACGGCGAGGGCAACTGGCGGATCCTGATCGCCGAGCTCAACCCCCTCTACCACTTCGTGGAGCTCGTTCGCGCGCCGCTGATCGGGCACGCGCAGAGCTGGCACCACTGGGTCGTGGTCGGTTCGTTCACCGTCGGCGGCTGGGCGTTGGCATTCGTGGCGCTGCGCAACTACCGTGCCCGCGTCTCCTACTGGGTCTGAGTGAGGCCGCACAACATGGTCAGCATCGAAGTCTGGAACGCCTCGGTCGACTTCCCGATCTTCGACGCCAAGTCGAGGTCGCTGAAGAAGCTCGCGCTCGGCAAGGTCGGCGGCAAGATCGGCTCGGAAGGCCGTGTCCCGATCATCGAGGCGCTGCACGACATCTCGCTGTCGCTCAAGGAGGGCGCGCGCGTCGGACTGGTCGGCCACAACGGCGCCGGCAAGTCCACGCTGCTGCGCCTGCTGGCGGGCATCTACGAGCCGACGCGCGGTCAGTCGCGCATCGTCGGCAAGGTGGCGCCCGTCTTCGACCTCGGCGTCGGCATGGACCCAGAGATCTCCGGGTACGAGAACATCATGATCCGCGGCCTGTTCCTCGGCATGAGCCGCAAGCAGATGGAAGCGCGCGTCGACGACATCGCGGAGTTCACCGAGCTCGGTGACTACCTGCAGATGCCGCTGCGCACGTACTCCACCGGCATGCGCGTGCGGCTCGCGCTCGGCGTGGTCACCTCGATCGACCCCGAGATCCTGCTGCTCGACGAGGGCATCGGCGCGGTCGACGCGGCGTTCATGGCGAAGGCCCGCGACCGCCTCAAGGACCTCGTGAAGCGCTCCGGCCTGCTGGTGTTCGCGAACCACTCGGACGAGACGCTGCTGGACTTCTGCGACAGCGCGATCTGGATGGACGAGGGCCGGGTCAAGATGCACGCGGGCCTGCGCGAGGTGCTCACCGAGTACAAGGGCTTCGACCCGTTCGAGCGGATGAGCACGGAACAGCTGGCCAGGCTCGGCTACTCCACTCCCGTTCTCAGTGGAAACGGCGGCGAATAGATCGTGAACCTCCAGGCACTGCCCAAGGGCTCCGTCGTGGCGGTGGTGGTCACCCGCCACCGCAGGGAGCTGCTGGCCGAGTCGTTGAAGGCACTCGCCACGCAGACGCGCGTCCCCGATCACCTGGTCGTCGTCGACAACGGTCCCGACCAGCCGGTCGACGACCTCGTGGAGCAGTGCCCGCTTCCCACGACCTACCTGCCGTCGCACCGCAACCTCGGTGGCGCGGGCGGTTTCGCGCTCGGCATCCTGCACGCGCTCTCGCTGGGCGCGGACTGGGTGTGGCTCGCGGACGACGACGGCCGCCCGGCCGACGAGAACGTGCTGGCCGTGCTGCTGGAGGAGGCCGAGCGCCGCAAGCTCGCCGAGATCTCCCCGGTCGTCACGAACATCGACAGCCCGGACAAGCTCGCGTTCCCGCTGCGCCGCGGCCTCACGTGGAAGCGCTCGGCGGCGGACCTCGGCACGGACTTCCTGCCGGGGATCGCCTCGCTGTTCAACGGCGCGCTGTTCCGCGCCTCGACGCTCGACGTGGTCGGCGTGCCGGACTACCGTCTGTTCTTCCGCGGCGACGAGGTGGAGATCCACCGCAGGCTGGTCCGCTCCGGCCTGCCGTTCGGCACGTCGCTGCGGGTCGCGTACGTGCACCCGGACGGCTCGGACGAGTTCAAGCCGATGCTGGGCGGCAGGTTCCACGCGCAGGACCCGGAGAACCAGATCAAGCGGTACTACACCTACCGCAACCGCGGGTACCTGCTGTCGCAGCCGGGGATGCGCAAGCTGGGCGCCCTCGAGGTGTTCCGCTTCGGCCTGTACTTCCTCGCCGTGAAGCGGGACCCCAAGGCGTTCGTCGAGTGGCTGAAGCTCGTGCGGCTCGGCCAGCGGGAGCGCTTCTTCCGCAAGTGATCTGACGACAGGGCGGTCCCGCTTTCGAGCGGGGCCGCCCTGTCGCGTGTCAAGGTCCGGCGACACGGTCCCGCACTTCGGGTAACCGCTCGCGCACGCGAGGTGATCGGAGTAAGACGGGACGCGTGATCTCCCGACGCAGACTCCTTTCGCTGGCCGGCGCGAGCGCCCTGCTGGCGGCGTGCGGTTCGAACACCGGCCGCGGTGGCGGCGACCAGGCCCTCAAGCAGTGGTACCACGCGTACGGCGAGCCCGGCGTCCAGCAGGCGGTGGAGCGCTACGCCAAGTCGTTCACGAAGACCCCGGTCGACGTGCAGTGGAACCCCGGCGACTACGACTCCAAACTCGCGACGAGCCTGCTGTCCGACGGCGGGCCGGACGTCTTCGAGTCCACGCCGCAGATCAGCTCGGTCCGGGCGGGCCAGCTCGTGCCGCTCGACGACGTCCTCGGCGACGCGAGGAGCGACTTCACCGAGTCGATCCTCGCGACGCACACCGTCGACGGGAAGGTCTACGGGATCCCGCAGGCGGTGGACATGCAGATGCTGTTCTACCGCAAGAGCCTGCTGGAGAAGGCAGGCGTGCAGCCACCGTCCACTGTGGACGAGCTGGTCGACGCGTCGAAGCGGCTCACCAGGGACGGCGTGAAGGGCCTCTTCGCCGGCAACGACGGCGGTGGCGGCGTGCTGGGCGGGCCCGCGCTGTGGTCGGCCGGTCTCGACTACGTGCGCGACCACCAGGTCGGGTTCGACGACCCCGCCGCGGCACAGGCGGTCGGCAAGCTGCGCGAGCTCTACGCGAGTGGCGGTCTGCTGCTCGGCGCGGTGAAGGACTGGGCCGAACCCGACGCGTTCACGCAGGGCCTCGTCGCCATGCAGTGGACGGGGTTGTGGGCGGTTCCCGCTGTGCAGAAGGCGCTCGGCGACGACTTCGGCGTGCTGCCGTTCCCGAAGCTCGGAGCCGGCGGGAAGGCGAGCGTGCCGGTCGGCGCGTTCGGCGCGATGGTGAACGCCAAGTCGAAGCGGATCGACGAAGCCAAGGAGCTCGTGCGCTTCCTCTGGATCGAACGCACCGACTACCAGGAGGACTTCAACCTCGGCTACGGCTTCCACATCCCGCCGCGCGAGAGCATCTCGGAGAAGGCGTCGAAACTGACGACGGGTGCCGCGGCCGACGCGGTGAAGTTCGTGCGGGACAACGCCAAGGCGTCCAACCCGCCGGACTGGACCTCGGTGATGCGGACCGCGTTCAACGACGCCGTGTCGCGGGTGGTGCGGGACGGTGCCCCCGCCGACTCGGAGCTCAAGGCCGCGGCCTCGACGGTGCGGGACGAGTTGAAGCGCCTGTACGGATGAAGCACGGCCGCGCGTTCTGGCTGTTCGTCGGGCCGTTCGCGGCCGGGCTGCTCGTGTTCGTGTACGTGCCCATCGGGTGGAGCCTGCTGCTGTCGTTCTTCGAGGCGCGCAACACGGTGGCGCCCAGCGAGTTCGTCGGGCTGGGCAACTACGCCGACATGCTGACGGACAAGCCGTTCCTGTCCAGCCTGGGCACGTTCAGCGTGTTCGCGGCGTTCATCGTGCCGCTGACGTTCGTGCTGGCGCTGGCGCTGGCGTTGCTGGTGAACCAGATCAGCTTCATGCGGGCGTTCTTCCGCTCGGTGTTCTTCCTGCCGACGGCGTGCTCGTACGTCGTGGCCTCGCTGGTGTGGAAGCTGTCGATCTTCAACGGCGTGCGGTTCGGCCTGGCGAACACGGTGCTGGGGTGGTTCGGCGCGGAACCGGTCGCGTGGACGGTGTCGACGTCGCCGCCCTGGTACTGGCTCGTGCTCGTGACGTTGAGGCTGTGGCTGCAGCTCGGGTTCTACATGATCCTCTTCATCGCCGGGCTGCAACGGATCCCGCGGCACCTGTACGAAGCCGCGTGGATCGACGGTGCTTCTCGCGGCTGGCAGACGTTGCGGTACATCACGATGCCGCAGCTGCGCACGACGTCGGTGGCCGTGCTCCTGTTGCTGCTCATCGCGGCCTACCAGGCGTTCGACGAGTTCTACAACGTGCTGGGCACCGACCGCGGCTACCCGCCGTTCGCGCGACCGCCGTTGATCTACCTCTACTACACCGCGCTGGGGTCGGGCGGGCAGGACTTCGGGCACGGCAGCGCGGGCGCGGTGGTCCTGACCCTGCTGATCGCCGGTGTGACGTTGCTGCAGGGGCGGGTGATCACGCGGTGAAGGCCCTCCGGTACCTGGCGCTGTCGGTGGCGGCGGTGCTCTTCCTCGTGCCGTTCTACCTGGTGCTGCGCAACGGTTTGTCGACCGAGCAGGAGATCACCTCACCGGCGTGGACGTTCTGGCCGAGCGAGATCCGCTGGGAGAACTTCGCGGAGCTCTTCGCGAACCCCGCCGTGCCGCTGGTGCGCAGCATGCTCAACTCGCTCGTCGTCGCCGTGCTGCAGACGTTCGGGCAGCTGCTGCTGTGCGGCCTCGCCGGCTACGGGCTCGCGCGCATCCCGTACCGGTACGCGAACGTGGTGCTGTACCTGGTCGTCGCGACGCTGATGATCCCGGCGGCGGTCACGTTCGTGCCGACGTTCGTGGTCGTCTCGACCCTGGGGTGGGTGTCCGACCTGCGCGGGCTGGTGATCCCCGGCCTGTTCAGCGGGTTCACCACGTTCCTGTTCCGGCAGTACTTCCTGAACTTCCCGCGGGAGCTGGAGGAGGCGGCGCGGATCGACGGGCTCGGGCACTGGGGCACGTACTGGCGGGTCGTGGTGCCGAACTCGAAGGGGTTCTTCGCCGCGCTCGGCGTCATCGCGTTCGTGACCAGCTGGAACCAGTTCCTCTGGCCGCTCGTGATCGCACAGGACCAGGACTCGTGGACGGTGCAGGTGGCGCTGTCCACGTTCCTCACGTCGCAGTCGATCGACGTCGTGCAGCTGTTCCTCGCCGCCGCTGTCTCCGTCACACCGCTGGTGGTGGTTTTCGTCGCGCTGCAACGTTTTCTCGTGCGCGGCGTGACGGAGACGGGCATCAAGGAATGACGGTCAGTTCTCGAAGACCTTGCGCCACGACTCGGTGGACGTGAGCTCCGGCAGCGCCGCCCGGTAGACCCGCTTGAGCTCGTCCCACTCCTGGCCGAGCCGGCGGTAGTTGCGGGCCGCCCGCTTGGCCAGCGCGCGGAACTCCTTCGGGTCGCGCTTGTAGAACGCCACCGCGGTGCCGTCGGCGGTCGACACGGTCGCGCTGTCGAGGTTGCCGAGCAGCGACCACCGGGCGCTGAGCGCCGGCACGTTCATCTGCGGCCTGCCCGCGGCGTCGGGCTCCGGCTTGCTCAGGTTGTGCAGCAACGACTTCGCGGCCCGCTTGACCGTGGTGATCTTCGACGTCGACGGCCGCAGCATCGCCTCGGCGTGGACCTGGTCGAAGGTGGGCGGCGGGAACTCGCGGGCCGACGGCAGGGTCTGCGCGTCGGAGTACTCCGCGCGCAGCCTGCGCACCTCGGGCAGGCCCGTGCGCAGCGACTCGAACAGCGTGGCCGGGCCCGCCATGAAGTCCTCGAGCGCCTTCTGCTGCAACATGACAGTCGAGTACTCCATCGACAGCAGGTGCCGCAGCGTCAGCTTCAGGCCGTGCTTCACGAGGCCGGCCTTGACGTCGTACGGGCTGTGCAGCGCGGCGAGGATCAGCCGGTTGCGCGTGTGGAAGTACGCCTGCCAGTCCGTGGAGTCGTTCTTGTCGGTCCACGGCATGTGCCACACCGCGGAGCCGGGCAGCGACACCGTCGGGAAGCCCTTCTCCAGCGCGCGCAGCGAGTACTCGGCGTCGTCCCACTTGATGAACAACGGCAGCGGGTAGCCGGTGCGGCGGATGACCTCCCGCGGGAACAGGCACATCCACCAGCCGTTGTAGGTGGCGTCGATCCGGGGGTGCACCGCCGCGGTCTCGCGCAGCGAGTCGGTGCCGAAGTCGTGGTCGGTCACGGCGCCGGGCGCGGCACGCCAGAAGCACGAGCCGAGGTCGACGATCTCCGCGTAGCTGTGCAGGCGGGCCCGCGAGTGCAGGTTCAGCATGTGGCTGCCGACGACCACCGGCTGGGCGGCGGCACGGGCGAAGGCGTTGGACCTCAGCACCGCGTCCGGCTCCAGCCGGATGTCGTCGTCCATCAGCATGATCTGGTCGACGTCGGTGTGCTCGATGGCCTCGAACATGCCTCGGGTGAACCCGCCGGAGCCGCCCAGGTTGTCCTGCTCGATGATCTCCAGCTTGTCGCCGAGCAGAGCCGCGGCTTCGGCGTACCCCTGGGTGTCGCGCACCTTCACGGCACCCTGGTCCGCGACGAAGACCTTGTCGACGACCTCGAGCACGGCCGGGTCCTCGCCGAGGGCGCGTAACGCGATCACGGCGTCGACCGGGCGCATGGTCGTCATGCCGATGGCGACCTTCTGCACCGGCAACGGCTCGCGCACCGTCCACGCCGCCTCGCGGATCTCGAGCGGGGTGTCGTCGGTGAAGACGTCGAACCAGATCCAGCCGCCGTCCTCGAACGGCTTGAGCGACACCGCGAACTCGACGTCGGTCCACTCGTCCGCCTCGCGGACGTACCGGCCCTCGACGTGGATGATGTCGCCGGACGGGCGGGAGCGGTACACGTCGATGCGGCCGCTGCCGCGCACGGCCAGCTTGAGCACGACCTCGTCGACCGTCGTCCAGCGCTTCCAGTAGGAGGCAGGGAAGGCGTTGAAGTAGGTGGCGAAGGAGACCTTCGCCGACGACGGGACCGTGGTGCTGCGGCGGGACGCGACGTGGCAGTGCGTCGTGTCCGGCTCGTCCAGGTAGAGCGGCCTGACGTCGAGCGGGTCTTCGTCCCTGGGCAGGATCACCCGTTGCAGCACGCAGTTCTGGTCCACTGACCGTCCCCTATCAAGTGGCCGGGCGGCCCGGAAGACCCGGACCGCCCGTGAGAAGCGTCGAGAAGAACCTCAGAGGTCGTACAACCGCGACCAGGTCTCGCGGCTGGTGAGCTCCCCCATCGCGTCCTTGTAGGCGCGCTGGACCTCGGGGGCCCTGCGGTACAGCTCGCGGAAGACCTTCGCGCCCTTCTTGGACAGGCGGACCGCGAGCTCCTTGTCGCGCTTGCGGACCCGCACGCCCTCCTGCGACGCGTCGGTCACGACCGCCGTGTTGAACAGCGACACGTGCCACCAGGCGGCGTCACCGGCGGGAACGGTGCCCGCGTCGTGCACGGACTTGCCGAGCAGCTGGTTGACGAGGCGCTTGGCGAACACCGGCGCGATGAGCTTCGGCGTCGGCGCGGCGCCGATCATCGGAAGGCTGCCCGGCTTGAAGCCGGGGATCTCCGACGCCGGGTGCCGCACGGTCTCCGGAAACTCGGCGCGCAGCTTGCGGATGTCCGCCGCCGCCTGCACACCGCCGTCGGCCAGGAAGCCGGGGCCCTGGAGGAAGTCCTCGATCGCCTTGAGCTGCGTGGCGGCGAGGCCGTACTGCATGCCCAGGATGTACGTGGCGAACTGCTTGGCCATGCCGCGCACGATCATCTTCGGGTCGAAGCGGCTGTGCAGCGCGGAGGTGATCAGGGCGTTGCGCAGGTTGAAGTACCTGTGCCAGTCGTCCCAGTCCTTCCAGTGGAAGTCCGCGTGCCACACACCGGCGCCGGGCAGCGACACGGTGGCGAAGCCGTGCTCACGGGCGCGGTAGCCGTACTCGATGTCGTCCCACTGGAAGAACAGCGGCAGCGGGTAGCCGACCGCCTTCACGATCTCCGACGGGATCAGGCACGACCACCAGCCGTTGTAGCCGGCGTCGACGCGCTTGTCCTGGACGTTGCGCTTGCCGGTCTCCTCGTCGTAGCCGGTGAGGTCGGCGTTGAACAGCGCGCCGTCCACGACCTGGCCCGGCGCGAGGGTGTCGAGGTTCGCGTACTCGGCGCCGACGTGCAGGAAGTTCGGGTGCAGCAGGTAGAGCATCTGACCACCGACGATCGTCGGCTGCGTCGTGCGGTTCGCGAACGCGGTGAGCCTGATGACGATCTCGGGCTCGCACAGCACGTCGTCGTCCATGAACAGGACGTTGGCGTGCTCAACGTGGTCGATCTCGGTGACCTCGTACAGGCCGCGGGTGAAGCCGCCGGCGCCACCGAGGTTCGGCTGGCGGATGTAGCGCAGCTTGGCCCCGAGCGCGGCCGAGACCTCGGCGAACCGCTCACGCGACTCGACGGCGTCCGTGCCCTGGTCGACGACGTAGATCGTGTCGACGAGCTCCAGCGGCTCCGGGTCCGAGGCGAGGGCGGCCATCGTGTTGAGGCAGTCGTCGACGCGGTTGAACGTGCAGATGACCACGGCGGTCGGCCGCACGGTCTTCGGCGGCGCGACCGTCCAGCGGACCTTCTCCACGGTGAGCGTGTCGTCCGCGGTGACGACGTCGAACCACAGGCCGCCGCCGTCGGTGAACTTGTCGATCTTGGTGCTGAGGCGCACCTTCCGCGCCTTCGCTCCCGATACCTTCTCCGCGGCGACCATGCGGGTCTCGCCCTCGGAGTCCGAGGCGACGAGCGACAGCTGACCGGAGCCCGTCACCTCGAGCTCGAGCTCGATGTCGGGGCTCACGCACCACCGCTGCCAGTAGGAGGCGGGGAAGCGACCGAAGTAGGTGTTCATCGAGACGGTCGCGTTCGGGTGCACCACCAGGCGGTGGCGCTCCCGTTCCGCGATCCCGCGCTTCACCTCGGCGTACAGATCTTCAGAGACGATCGGCGCCGGACCTGCGAACAGGCCGCGCTGTGTCAGCAGTTTCTCCGGCGCCTCGTGCTCGACGAGGGTGGGCTTCCCCGGCATCGCTTCTCAGTCCTCCAGCGACCCGTCCAGCACCTGGCCGGAAGCCAGGTGCGGAGCGATCTTGTTGTCGAACACGCTCAGCGCCGATCCGATGGCCATGTGCATGTCCAGGTACTTGTAGGTGCCGAGGCGGCCACCGAAGATGACATTGCGCTCCGCCGCTTCCTTGCGGGCCAGCTCGCGGTAGCGCTCCAGCTTCGCGCGGTCCTCGGCGGTGTTGATCGGGTAGTACGGCTCGTCGTCCTTCTCCGCCGAACGGGAGAACTCGCGGACGATGACGGTCTTGTCGGCCGGGTACTCGCGCTCCGGGTGGAAGTGGCGGAACTCGTGGATGCGGGTGTACGGCACGTCCGCATCGTTGTAGTTCATGACCGGCGTTCCCTGGAAGTCGCCGATCGGCAGCACTTCCTGCTCGAAGTCGAGCGTGCGCCAGCCGAGCCAGCCCTCGGAGTAGTCGAAGTAGCGGTCGAGCGGGCCGGTGTAGACGACCGGTGTGCCGGCCGGGATCTCGTCGCGCACGTCGAAGAAGTCCGTGGACAGCTTGACGTCGATGTTCGGGTGGTCCGCCATCTTCTCGAGCCACGCGGTGTAGCCGTTGACCGGCAGGCCCTCGTAGGTGTCGTTGAAGTAGCGGTTGTCGAAGTTGTAGCGCACCGGCAGGCGGGTGATGACCGCCGCGGGCAGCTCCTTCGGGTCGGTCTGCCACTGCTTCGCGGTGTAGGCCTTGATGAACGCCTCGTACAGGGGACGGCCGACCAGTGAGATCGCCTTCTCCTCGAGGTTCTTCGCGTCCTTGGTGTCGATCTCGGACGCCTGCTCGGCGACCCACGCCCGCGCGTCCTCCGGCGACATGTAGCGGCCGACGAACTGCGAGATGAGACCGAGGCCCATCGGGAACTGGTACGCCTGGCCGTCGTACATGGCGAAGACGCGGTGCTGGTAACCCGTGAACTCCGTGAACTGGTTCACGTACTCCCACACGCGCTTGTTGGACGTGTGGAACAGGTGCGCACCGTAGCGGTGCACCTCGATCCCTGTCTCGGGCTCGGCCTCCGAGTAGGCGTTACCACCGATGTGGTCACGCCTCTCCAGCACCAGCACCCGCTTGTTCAGCTGGGACGCGGCGCGCTCGGCGACCGTGAGACCGAAGAATCCGGATCCGACGACAATCAGGTCATAACCTGCGAAGCTCACGACCACGAGGGTAACGCTGCTGGGCGGTCGCACTCGAAGGCCCCCCAGGCTCATCGGGTGACGCGCGACCACCCGAACGGCTGACCGTACACTTTCGCCGACTTCGCACCTTCGCTCGTGCAACCGCGCGCCGTGGTGCCGCGTCACGCAGATGGAGCCGTTCGACCTGGGCACGGCTCACGCGTCCACCACCTTCACTGCGAGGTAGCCCGACGATGAGTTGGTTCGATGCTGTCCCCGTCGCACTCGCCGCCGCGGGGTGGCTCGTCGGCCCGGGGCTGGCGCTCGCGTACGCCGTCGGCCTGCGCGGGATCTCCGCCCTCGGCATGGCGCCGGTGTTCAGCGTCCTGCTCGTGTCGGTCACGGCCGTCGTGGGGCAGAAGGCCGGCCGGACGTGGAGCGTGTGGCTCGTCCTCGGCGTGACCGCCGTGACCGTGGTCCTCGCCGTCGTCGCCTCGCTGCTGCTGCGCAGGATCGCGCCACCTCGTGAAAGCGATCCACCCAGGACGCTGCTGGTCTCCGCCGCGGCCCTCGTGCCCGCCATGGCCGTCGCGTGGTTCGTGGTGGTCCGCGGCTTCGGGCAGCCGGACGAGCTGTCCCAGACGTTCGACGCGATGTTCCACTACAGCGCGGTCAGCTACATCCTGGAGTCCGGCTCCGCGTCCTCGCTGACGATCAACTCGCTGGGCAACCCGTCGACCGCCGCCGGCTTCTACCCCGCCGGCTGGCACGGCGTGACGTCGCTGGTCGTGCTGACCACGGGCACCGACATCGCGACCGCGACGAACATGGTCGGCTGGGCGATCGCCGGGCTGATCTGGCCTATCGGCTCGCTGCTGCTGGTGCGCCAGATCGTCGGCCGCAACACCGCCGCGATGGCCGTGACCCCGGTGCTGAGCGTCGCGTTCACCGCGTTCCCGTGGGGCCTGCTGAGCTTCGGCGTGCTGTGGCCGAACGCGCTGAGCCTCGCGCTGGTGCCCTCCGGTCTCGCCGCCGTGCTCGCCGCGACGAGGACCGCCAAGGACGACGTCATCGGCTTCCGCCGGGCGATCACCCTCGCCCCGCTCGTGCTCGTCGCGTGCGCCTTCGCCCACCCCAACGCCGTGTTCAGCCTCGCGGTGCTCGCGGTCTTCCCGCTCGGCACGGCCGTGCTCCGCTACGCGCTGAAGACGTGGCGCGAGGGCAGGGCCTGGCGCGGCGCGGTCGCCGTGATCGGCACGGGCGCGGTCCTGTTCGGACTCTGGTGGTTCGTCGCGCACGCGGAGGCGTTCCGGCAGGTGCGGGAGATGTACTGGCCGCCGTTCGAGACCCCGGCCGGCGCCGTCGGCGAGGCCCTGCTGAACGCGACGAACGGGCGGCCCGCGCTGTGGGCGCTGTCGGCGCTCACCGTGACAGGCCTGGTCGTGGCGTGGCGCGTGGTGAACCACCGCTGGCTGGTCGCGGCCGCCGCCGCGTCGACGTTCCTCTACGTGCTGACCGCGGCGATCAACCGGCCGGACACCCAGAAGTTCACCGGTTATTGGTACAACGACTCGTTCCGCCTCGCCGCGATGCTGCCGATCACGGCCGTTCCGCTGGCGGTGCTGGCCGTGCTGCTGATCGCGGGCAAGCTCGCCGGCCTGGTCCCGGCGGGCTCGTCCCGCTTCGCCCTGCTGCGCACCCCGACGGCGCTGGCGTTGCTGGTGGTCGTCGTACTGCTGCCGCTGACCAGGGGCTTCTACGTCTCGACCAACGCGTCCGCGCTCGCAGGCACCTACACCAGGGCGGAGCCGAAGGCGGGAACGCTGGTGGACGACACCGAGGAGGCGTTCCTGCCGAAGCTGGCCGCGGCCGTGCCGAAGGACGCCGTGGTGGCGAACAACCCGTGGGACGGCAGCGCGGTCATGCTCGCCGAGGTGCAGCGCAAGGCGCTCTACCCGCACGCGGACATCGCGTGGAGCGCCGAGCAGGAGTACCTGTCGAAGAACCTCGACAACGCCGCGAACGACCCCCGCGTCTGCACGGCGGCGCAGAAGGTCGGCGTGCGGTACCTGCTGCTGGGCAACAAGACGTTCTGGCCGCACGACCAGCGGCAGAAGTGGTACACGGGCATCGCCGAGCCGAAGGCCGCCGGGGCGTTCGAGCTGGTCGCGCAGGAGGGCCGGGTCAAGCTGTACCGGCTGGACCGGTGCGGCAGCACGACGCTGCCGTAGCCGGACGGAGGCGGCGCGGTCGAGCTGGGGGCAGCGGCCGCGCCACCGCGTCAGGCGTCGGGACCGCCGCCGCGGTCACCAGCGGCGGTTGGCCACCTGCACGCCGAGCCACGCCGCGTGCCTGGCCGCCGTCGCCACGCCGCTGACACCGATGCGCTTCGCCACGGCCTGCTTGCTGCGGTAGAGCAGCTTGGTGGCCGGGCCGAGCAGGCCGCCGCGCGAGTACTGCGTGGGGTGCACGCGGTAGCCGAGCAGCTCCTCGCCGATCACGTCGCCGTCGGCCTTCGCGAGCAGCCGCAGCCACAGGTCGTAGTCCTCCAGGCGGACCAGGCGCGGGTCGAAGCCGCCCACGTCGGTCGCGAGCTGCTTGCGGACCACGATCGTCGACGTGATCAGCGGGTTGAACAGCAGCATCGTGCGCGCGACCTCGTCGCGGCCGGTGACCGGGTGCAGCTCGCCCACGCGGTTGCCCTCGGGGTCGATCTTGTGCGCCCACGCGCCGACCAGGCCGAGGTCCGGCTGGTCGGTGAGGACCTGGACCTGGCGGGCCAGGCGGTCAGGGGTGCACAGGTCGTCGGCGTCGAGGAACGCCACCAGGTCGTGCTTGGCCGACTCCAGCCCGATGTTGCGGCCGACGGCGGGACCGCTGCGGGGCGCGGGCGTCAGGTGCACCTGGACGCGGTCGCCGAGCACCTCGGCCGCGGCGCGGTTCTGCTCGCACTCGCCGTCGAGGACCAGCACGACCTCCCACTCCTCGTGGGTCTGCGCGGCCACCGAGCGCAGCGTCTCCTCGAGGAACGAGTTGGCGGGCGCGCTGGGAATCACCACGGAGACGGGCGAAGTCATGGTCGTACAGTAGGGGAGCCTCCCCACCCGTCCGAGAGGGCCTTCCACACCGTGACCACGGCAGCTCCCACCCCCACCGGACAGACGCGGCTCGGCGCGGTCAAGCGCATGGTGTCGACGGGGATCTCCCAGTCCGCCGTCGCTCTGGACCAGCTGGTGTTCAGCGCGATCACGTTCGCCGTGCAGCTGGTCGCCGCGCCCGTGTCGACCGATGCCGAGTTCGGCGTGTTCTCGTTGATCGCGATCGTGCAGATCGGGCAGTGGTACCTCGGCCGCGCGATCGGCGCGGAACCGCTGCTGGTCGCCAAGACGGTGGGGGCGAACGACACGCGGGGCGTGCGCGGTGCCGCCGCCGCGTCGCTGCTGGTGGGTGTGGCGATCGGCGTCGGCTGCCTGGTCGTGGCGCTGTTCGTCAGCGGGCCCGCGCGGACGTTGCTGCTGATCCAGGCGTTCGCGTCGCCGTTCACCGCCGTGCTGGACCACTCGCGGTACGTCAACTACGCCAAGCAGAAGCCGATGCGCGCGCTCTTCACGGACGCGTCGTGGTTGCTGCTGTTCCTGGCCGCCGTGGGCGCGACGGTCCTGGTCGGCGAGCTGAACGCGACCGGCACGTACCTGCTGTGGGCGCTGGCCTGCGTGCCGCTGGCGCTGGTCGCGGTGGCGCTGACGGGCACGCCCTTCTCGTTCGGCGCGGTGCGCGGGTGGGTGCGCGACCGGCGGTCGCTGCTGCCCGGCTTCCTCATCGACGCCGTCTACCTGACCGCGGGCACCTGGGCGACGTTCGGCGTGACGGCGGTCGTCACCGGTCTCGACGGCCTGGGCCTGCTGCGCAAGGCGCTGGTGCCGGTCACCGCGCTGACCGTGCTGTTCATCGGCATCAGCAACTCGCTGCTGGCCCACCTCGCCGGCCGCACGCCGCGCGAGGTCGTCCGCGCCCCGATGCTGGTCTCCGGCGCCGCCGCCGTCGTGAGCGCGGTGGCCGCCCTGATCACTTTGGTCGCCCCGGCCGGCCTCATGACGACCGCGCTGGGCACGCCGTGGGAGGGCCTGCGCCCGGTCGTCCTGCTGCTGCTCGTGTACGCGTTCCTGCTGGCCACGGCCCAGACCGCGATGGTGGCGGCCAAGGCGAGCGGCCGCGCGTGGCTCGGCCCGCGAGTGCGCACCGTCCAGTTCGTGACGGAGCTGGCGCTGGTGGCGTCGCTCGGCTGGTGGCTCGGCGTGACCGGCGTGGCGCTGGGCATGACGATCGCGTGGCTGGTGGCGGCGGCGCTGGCGTGGGGCGGCGTGCTGCGCCACGGCGACAAGGCCGAGTCCCCCGCTGGCTGACCCGCACCTGCCGTGCGGCTAGGGTCTGCGCCGTGCACCTGGTCGACATGCCGGCCTACTACCCGCCGCACAAAGGCGGCGTGGAGGCCTACGCCCACGAACTGCACCGCCGCCTCCTCGAGGCGAACCCCGGCCTGAGGATCACGGTCTTCACCTCGGCCATCGGCGCGCCCGCCGGCACCGAGCACCTCGGTGACCGCTGGAAGGTCGTGCGCTGGCCAGGGTTCGAGATCATCTCGCACTACCCGCTGCCCAACCCCGGCTTCACCAAGCGGCTGCGCGCGGAGTGCGGGCCGGACACGGTGCTGATGACGCACACGCGGTTCTACTGGCCGCACGTGTGGGCGTCGCTGTTCGCCAAGCGCGCCAAGCTGCGGCGGCTGCACGTCGAGCACGGGTCCAGCCCGGTGCAGAGCGGCAACGCGTTCGTGCGCTTCGTGGCGTTCATGGTGGACGCGTTGACCAGCCAGCCGGTGCTGCGGTGGGCGGACGAGGTCGTGTCGGTCTCCGGCTCCGCGGGCAAGTTCGTGAAGGACCTCGCCGGACGGGACGCCAAGGTGCTGCACCGCGGCATCGAGCTGCCGGACGACCTGGTCGCGCAGCCGGTCGAGGAGCCGCCCACGGTCGTCTTCGTGGGCCGCCTGATCAACGGCAAGGGCGTCGCCGACCTGCTGAACGCGACCGCCGAGGTGCACCGCCGGGGACTCCCGCTGAGGCTGCGACTGCTGGGTGACGGCCCGAACGCGGCCGAGCTCAAGGCGCTGACCGGGACGCTGGGCCTGGCCGAGTCCGTCGAGTTCGTCGGCGCCGTCGACCACGACACGGCGCTGGCCGGGATGGCGCGCGGCACGGTGTTCGTGAACCCGAGCTGGACCGAGGGCCTGCCGACGACCGTGCTGGAAGCGGCGGCGATCGGCTGCAACGTCGTGGCGACGGACGTCGGCGGCACCGCGGAGATCATCACCGACGGCGTCACGGGCCGGCTGGTGCCCGCACGGGACGTCACGGCGCTCGCGAACGCGCTCGAAGCCGCGGTGCGCGACCCTGAGCGGGCGGCGAAGGCCACCAAGCTCAGGGAGATCACCAGGCAGAACTTCAGCTGGGACACGGCCGTCGCCGAGTTCACCGGTTTGCTGGCTGGAGGCGGCGCCGCCGGGCGCTCGCGCTAGCCTTGTCCCCAGTTCCCCCGAAAATCTCTTGCCTGGAGGCACCAGTGGCGGACCAGTCTGACGTCTGGCTGGTCGTACCGGTCTACAACGAGGCACAGGTGATCGCGGACGTCGTGCGCCACGCGCTCGAGACGTTCCCGAACATCGTGTGCGTCGACGACGGTAGCCGGGACGGTTCGGCCGACGCCATCCGCTCGTCGGGTGCGCATCTGGTCCAGCACCCGGTGAACCTGGGCCAGGGTGCGGCACTGCAGACCGGCATCGAGTACGCGCGCAGCCAGCCGGGCGCCGAGTACTTCGTGACCTTCGACGCCGACGGGCAGCACCAGGTCCACGACGTCCTCAAGATGCTCGAACGCCTGCGCGCGGAGCCGTTCGACATCATCGTCGGCACCCGCTTCAAGGGCGACGACTCGCACATCCCGCTGATCAAGCGCGTCGTGCTGAAGACGGTCGTCGCGGTCAGCCCGCGGCTGCGCAAGCTCAAGCTCTCCGACGCGCACAACGGTTTGCGGGTGTTCAACAAGAAGGTGGCCGACGAGATGGCCATCACGCTCAACGGCATGGGCCACGCGTCCGAGATCGTCGAGATGATCGCGCGCAAGGACTGGCGGGTCACCGAGGAGCAGGTGGAGATCCTCTACACCGAGTACTCGATGTCGAAGGGCCAGTCGCTCATCAACGGCGTCAACATCCTGTTCGACTCCGCACTCAAGACCGGTTCGAGGCGCTGACCATGCTGATCCAGTTCCTGCTCATCGTCGCCGTCGTCGTGCTGCTGGTGCTGTTCCTGCGCCACCACGGCACGACGAAGACCGCGGCCGGAGTCAAGATCGGCTTCGTGCTCTTCATGATCCTCGGCGCCGTCGCGGTGATCAGGCCCCAGTGGGTCTCGATGGTCGCCGAGGTCGTGGGCGTCGGCCGCGGCACCGACCTCATGCTGTACGGCCTGATCGTGGCGTTCGGCTTCGCGACGATCAACACGTACCTGCGCTTCAAGGAGCTGGAGCTGCGGTACGCGCGTCTCGCCCGTGCGATCGCGATCCGCAGCGCCGAGACGCCGGCGACGGACTCCGAGAAGTCCGCCGCCTGACAGCTCGTCTCACGCGGTGCGGAAGTACTCCACGGTCCGCTCCGCACCGGTCTTGATGTCGACCTCGGGCACCCACCCGAGGTCGCGCGCCGCCTTCGAGGCGTCGAGCGCGGAGGCCCGCAGGTCACCGAGCCGCGCGGGCGCGTACTCCGGGGTGTCGGGCGCGCCCGCCGCCGCGGCGACCAGGCTGTGCAGGTCCTTGTCCGACACCTGCTGACCGGTGCCGATGTTGTAGCGCTGACCGCCGCCGTTCTCCCCGGAGGCCGCCACGAACGCGGCCACCACGTCCTCGACGAAGACGTAGTCGCGCGTGTTGCCGCCGTCGCCGAAGAGCTTCGTCGGCTTCCCGGCCAGCAGGGCGTTCGCGAAGATCGCCACCACGCCGGCCTCGCCGTGCGGGTCCTGCCGCGGGCCGTACACGTTCGCCAGCGCGAGGTGCGTGCACTCCAGGCCGTAGAGCTGGCGGTAGGTGTTCAGGTACACCTCGCCGGAGACCTTGCTCGCCGCGTACGGCGACTTCGGGTTGATCGGCACGGCCTCGGAGACAGGCAACACGTCCGGCGTGCCGTAGATCGAACCGCCGGAGGACGCGAAGCACACCTTGCGGGCGCCGGCCTTGCGCGCGGCCTCGGCGACGTTGATCGTGCCGATGACGTTCTGCTGCGCGTCGAGGATCGGGTCCGCGACGCTGACGCGCACGTCGATCTGCGCGGCCAGGTGGTAGACGACCTCGGGGCCGAAGCCGGCGACGACGTCGGCGAGCTCGGGGTTCGCGATGTCGAGCTGGGTGAAGGAGTACCGGTCGGCGTGGGCAGGGTCCGCGGGCGCGGTGCGCGCGCCGCGGCGCAGGTCGTCGACGACGTGGACCTCGTGCCCGTCACGCAGCAGGCGGTCGACCAGGGTGGAGCCGATGAAACCGGCGCCGCCGGTCACGAGTGCACGCACGGAAACCTCTTCGGGTCGGGATCTGCCGGATTGCCCACAGGGTATCCAGCGCTCAGAACCACCGTTCCAGCACCATGGCGACGCCGTCCTCGGCGTTCGGGCCGGTGACCTCGTCCGCCGCGGCCTTCGCGGCGTCGTGACCGTTGGCCATCGCCACGCCGTGGCCGGCCCACCGGAGCATCTCCACGTCGTTCGGCATGTCGCCGAACGCGATGACGTGCTCGGGCTCGACGCCGAACCGTTGCGCCACGTCGGCCAGCCCTGACGCCTTCGTGACGCCGTGCACCGCGATCTCGATCAGGCCGTTGTCCGTGGAGTAGGTGAGGTCGACCTCGCCGTGCAGCACCTCGTCGATGGCCTTCGCCATCTCGGCGCTGGTCATGTCGCTGTTGCGGACCAGCAGCTTCACCGCGGGACGGCCGAGCGTCTCCGCGCGGGTCAGTCCGCTGTGCGGCCCCTCCGGCCAGGGGTGGGTGTAGCTGAGCTCGGCGACGAAGGTCAGCTCGTCCTTGGGCGTGCCGACCAGTTCCACGGCGTACGTGCAGTCGTCGAGCACGCTGTCGACCGCGGACACGATGTCGTGCAGCTGCACCGGGCTGAGCGTGCGCGCCCAGACGATCTCGTCGCGGCCGATGTCGTAGAGCACCGCGCCGTTCGCGCAGACGGCGAGCCCGTCGAGCCCGGCCTCGGTGGCGATGCGCGGAACCCAGCGCGGCGGTCGTCCGGTGGCCAGCACGAAGGGCACACCTGCCGCGAGCACGCGGGCCACGACCTCGGCCGTGCGCGGGCTCACGGACTCCAGCGGGGTGAGCAGGGTTCCATCGACGTCGGAGGCGACCAGGCGCGGCTGTTCCACATCGACATCTTGCCTTGTCAATCACACGAGCCAAGTTCGTCGGTGGCTGAACAGCTGGTTACCGTACGTCCGTGCGCGCTGGAATCGTGATTCTCCCGGAACACCGATGGTGGATCGCCGAACCCAAGTGGCGCGCGGCCGAGGAGTACGGGTTCCACCACGCGTGGACCTACGACCACCTCGGCTGGCGCACGCTGGTGGACGGCCCCTGGTTCGGCGCGGTACCGACCCTGACAGCGGCGGCGATGGTCACCTCGCGCATCCGCCTCGGGACGTTCGTCGCGAGCCCGAACTTCCGGCACCCCGTGCCGTTCGCACGCGAGCTGCTGGCGATCGACGACGTCTCCGACGGCCGGTTCACACTCGGCGTCGGCGCAGGTGGGGCCGGGTACGACACGACCGTGACCGGCGCGAAGCCGTTGCTGCCGGGCGACCGGACGGCCCGGTTCGGCGAGTTCGTCGAGCTGCTCGACCAGCTTCTCTTCAAGGACCGCACGTCGTGGGAGGGCCGGTTCTACTCGGCGGAGGAGGCCCGCAGCGCGCCCGGTTGCGTGCAGCGGCCGCGGGTCCCGTTCGTCGTCGCCGCCAACGGACCGAAGGCGATGGCCGTCGCGGCGAGGTTCGGCCAGGGCTGGGTCACCACCGGTCCGGAGACCGAGGACCACGAGACGTGGTGGCGCGGTGTGGCGGAGATGTCCGAACGCTTCACTGAGACGTTGGCCACGCAGGGCCGCACGTCGCGGGTGAACCGCTACCTCAACCTCGACTCGGCGCCGGTGTACTCGCTGTCCAGCGTGGAGTGCTTCGTCGACGCCGTGGGCAGGGCGGCTGAGCTGGGCTTCACCGACGTGGTGGCGCACTGGCCGCGGCACGACGGCGTCTACGCGGGCAGCGAGCAGGTCGTGGAGAACGTCGCGGCGGACGTCCTGCCGACGCTCGACCGGCACCTGTAACGGCAGGGCGCTGAACTAGATTCCGTCACTGTGCGCTCTGTCGTGGTGGTCGGTGGCGGGATCGTGGGGCTGGCGGTGGCCGCCGAGCTGGCCTCGCGCGGTGACCGCGTGACGGTGCTCGAGAAGGAGGGGCGCTGGGGCGCCCACCAGACCGGCCACAACTCGAACGTCGTGCACGCGGGCCTGTACTACAAGCCGGGGTCGCTCAAGGCGCGGATGTCCGTGGCCGGCAACGCGTCGATGATCGCCTTCGCGCGGGAGCACGGCGTGCCCGTCGAGGTGTGCGGGAAGCTCGTCGTCGCCACGGCCGCCGACGAGGTGCCGCGGCTGAAGGCGCTGGCCGAACGCGCGGAGGCCAACGGCGTGCCGGCGAAGCTGATCTCCGCCTCCGAGGCGCTCGAACACGAACCCGAGGTGGCCTGCGTGGCCGCGTTGCGCGTCGAGAACACCGGGATCATCGACTACCCCGCCGTCTGCGCGGCTCTGGTGCGGCAGCTGGACGGCCACGACCTGCGGCTCCGGTCCCCCGCGCTGGCGATCAGGACCGCCGGTTCCGCGGTCGAGGTGGCGACGCCGCAGGGGGTCGTCCGCGCCGACGCGCTGGTGAACTGCGCGGGCCTGCAGAGCGACCGGATCGCCCGGCTCGCCGGGCTCTCCCCCGCGGCGAGGATCGTGCCGTTCCGCGGCGAGTACTACGAGCTCAAGCGCACAGAGCTGGTGCGCGGCCTGATCTACCCGGTGCCGGACCCGACGCTGCCGTTCCTCGGCGTGCACCTCACGCGCATGCTCGACGGCTCGGTGCACTGCGGTCCCAACGCCGTCCTGGCGCTGCGCCGCGAGGGCTACCGCTGGCGCGACTTCTCCCTTCGCGACGTCGCGGACGTGGCCCGCTTCCCCGGCACCTGGCGGCTCGCGCGCAGGTACGCCCGCACAGGCGTCGACGAGGTGCTGAGGTCGTTGTCCCGCAAGCGTTTCGCCGCCTCACTCGCCCGGCTCGTGCCCGCGGTGCGCGAGGACGACCTGGTGCGCGCCGAGAGCGGCGTGCGGGCGCAGGCGATGCTGCCGGACGGGTCGCTGGTCGACGACTTCCTGATCCAGACCGCGCCACGCCAGGTGCACGTGCTCAACGCGCCTTCTCCGGCGGCCACGGGTTCGCTGGAGATCGCGAAGCACGTGGCCGCCGAAGTGCGGGCGACTACCGGGGCTTGAGGACGTCCACGCCCATGAACGGCCTCAGGGCCTCGGGGACGGTGACCGAACCGTCGGCGTTCTGGTGGTTCTCCAGGATCGCGACGAGCCACCGGGTCGTGGCCAGCGTGCCGTTGAGCGTGGCGGCGATCTGCGTCTTGCCGTTCTCGTCCCGGTAGCGCACGTTGAGCCGGCGCGCCTGGAACGTGGTGCAGTTCGACGTCGACGTCAGCTCCAGGAACCTCTTCTGCGTCGGCACCCAGGCCTCGCAGTCGAACTTCCGGTAGGCCGACGTGCCGAGGTCGCCCGTGGCCGTGTCGATGACGCGGTAGGGCACGTCGATCTTGGCGAGCATCTCCTCCTCCCACCCGAGCAGCCGGGCGTGCTCCGCCTCGGCGTCCTCGGGCTTGACGTAGGAGAACATCTCGACCTTGTTGAACTGGTGCACGCGGATGATGCCGCGGGTGTCCTTGCCGTACGAGCCGGCCTCGCGGCGGTAGCACGACGACCAGCCCGCGTACCGCTTCTCGCCGTCCAGGATCTCGTCGGCGTGGTAGCCCGCCAGCGGCACCTCCGAGGTGCCCACCAGGTACAGGTCGTCGTCGCGCAGCCGGTAGACCTCGCTCGCGTGCTCGCCGAGGAAGCCGGTGCCCGCCATGATCTCCGGCCGCACCAGGGTGGGCGTGATCATCAGGCTGAACCCGGCGGCGGTCGCCTGCGCGACGGCCAGGTTCAGCAGCGCCAGCTCCAGCCGCGCGCCCACGCCGGTGAGGAAGTAGAACCGCGAGCCGGAGACCTTCGCACCGCGCTCCACGTCGATCGCGCCGAGCCTGGTGCCCAGGTCCAGGTGGTCCTGCGGGTCGAAGTCGAACACCGGCGGCTCGCCCACGTGCTTGACCACCACGTAGTCGTCCTCGCCGCCCTCGGGGGCGTCGGGGTGCACCACGTTGGGCACCGAGCGGTGCAGCTCGGTCAGCTCGGCCTCGGCGGCGGACTGCTCGGCCTCGGCGGCCTTGACCTCGGCGGACAGCTCCTTGCCCTTGGCCAGCAGCGCCTCGCGCTCCTCGCCCCGGGCCCGGCCGACCTGCTTGCCGAACGCCTTCTGCTCGCCGCGCAGCGCGTCGGCGCGGGCCACGGCCGAACGGCGGCGCTCGTCGGCGGACAGCAGCGCGTCGACCACGGCCTCGTCCTCGCCACGCGCGCGTTGCGACGCGCGGACGGCTTCCGGGTTCTCGCGCAGTGCCTTGAGGTCAATCACGAGGCCAAAGGGTAGTCCGTCCCCCCGGCCGGCCTCACCCGGATATCACCGCTCGGCGAAGAGCCCCGCACCTCGCGGGAGGCACGGGGCTCGACGGGGGCTAGCTGATCGCGACCGCGACCACCAGGCCGAGGGCGACGTGCGCCGCCGCGACGACCGCGCTGGACGGCGCGAACCGGTCCGACTCGATCAGCGAGCCGATGTCCAGGCGGGTCACCCACTCCAGCAACCGGACGGCCGCCACCTGCACGATGATGCCGAGCAGGCCGTAGATCAGGGAGGAGAGCAGGCCCTCGTCGAGCTTGCCCGCCGAGCTGTAGATGGCGACGACCACGATCAGGGCCATCGAGACGAGGCCGGAGGCCGTGACGATCACCGCGTTCGGGGCGCCGTTGCGGACGAGGGCGGACAGCTTGCCCGGCGTCGTCCAGTCGATCGCGTAGAAGCCGAACACCATGAGGACCAGACCGACGACGGCGTACAGCGCGATCGCGCCGATACCCCGGCCGATGGCTGAACCGAAGCCGGGGTCCAACGCGAGGTCGTACATCATGTGCTGTTCCCTTTCGGAGTCTTACTCAACAATTC
>NZ_DATLEC010000070.1:0-154165 GCF_035525475.1 Lentzea sp.
CGGCGTGGCGTTGCGCTTTCGAGACGAAAAATCATCCGGAAAAGAGGTTTGAAACGGTTCTGGCGCGTTCCCCCTGCATCACCCGTTACGGTGTGGCACAGCGCTGTCAGCGGTGGATCTGTGAGTGTGGAGGCAAGAGCGCCCGTGACCATCGCCGACGAGCACGCCCGGTCACTGGTCGTCGACCTGCCCGTCGAGAACGACCTGGACGTACCCGTTCTGCGCCGCCAGGTCGACGACGCGCTGCAAGGCCTCGGCGAGGACCACCGCTACGACGTGCTCCTCGTCGTGACAGAGCTGGTGAGCAACGTCCTGGACCACACCTCCGGTGGCGGCCGGCTTCGCGTCCTGCGCGGACGGAACCCCTGCCAGGTCCTGGTGGAGGTCGACGACACCTCCACCGCCCAGCCGCGTCACGGACGGTCGAGGCTGGGCCCTGACCGCGGCAGGGGAATGGTGGTGGTGGGCTCCGTGTCTGCCAACTGGGGGACGAGGTCACGGCCGGAGTCCGGCAAGACGGTCTTCGCGGTGATCCGGTGCGGTGACGGCGAGAAGTCACCGGCCCCGTGCGACCGCGTGAGCTGACCGCGCGTGGACTGACTGTCCGGCGGGGTCACGGCAGTTGCACACCGACCACGCAGGTGTCGTCGTCGGTGTCGGACTCGCCGTGGGCGAGCAGGTGGTCGAGCAGCTCGTCCAGGTTCCGCCACGGCGCCCGCGCCACCTCGCACAGGTGGTCCAGGCAGTCGTCGAGCGGAACGTCCCTGCGCTCCACCAGCCCGTCGGTGTACAGCAGCAGGGTGTCGCCGGACTCCAGCGCCACCTCACCCTCCTCATAGGACGCCTCGGCGACCGCGCCGAGCAGCAGACCGCGCAGCATCGGCAGCAGAAAGGCCTCGCCGTCCCTGACGAGCACCGGTGGCAGGTGACCGGCGCGGGCCCAGCGCAGGACGCGGGTGTGCGGGTCGTAGAGGCCGCAGAGCGCGGTCGCGATGATGTTGTCGGTGAGGTGGTGCGCCACGAGGTTGAGCCAGGTGAGCAGTTGCGCGGGGCCTGCGCCCGTGGCGGCGAGCCCGCGCAGTGCGTTGCGCAGCACCACCATGCCGGTCGCACCGGTGATGCCGTGACCGGTGATGTCGCCGACCGACACCAGGACCTGCTTCGTGGGCAGGACGACGGCGTCGTACCAGTCGCCGCCGACCAGCTCCTCCTGCGCGGCGGGCCGGTAGCGCACGGCGACGCGCAGCCCGAACGCCTCGATCGTGGGGTGGGTGGGCGGCATGATCACCTGCTGGAGCTGCAACGTGAGCCTGTTGCGCTCCAGGGCTTCCTGCTCGGTGATCGCGAGCTGGTCCTGCGTCGCCGACAGGGCCACCTCGGTCCAGTGCTGGGCGGAGACGTCCTGGTACGCGCCGCGGACGGCGAGCAGGTCACCCCCGGAGTCGAGCACGGGCTCGGCGATCACGCGCACGTGCCTGGTCACGCCGTCCGGGCGTTGCAACCGGAACGCCGCGGACGCCTGCCGGTGCTCGCGCAGGACGGTGTGCACGAACCCGTTGAGGGAGAGCACGTCGTCGGGGTGCGCGTGCGCCGCGATCTCGGACAGGGGCACGGCGCCGGAGCCGGGTTCGCGTCCGTACAGCGAGTACAGCTGGCTGTTCCAGATGATCCTGCCGCTGTGCCGCTCCTCCTCGAAACCGCCGACCCTGCCGAGCCGCTGGGCGTGCTGCAGGAGGTTCGCCAGGCGGGCCGTCTCGTCCTGCACCCTCCAGATGACCAGGACCAGCGCGCCGTGCCTGGTGATGCTCACGCTGGCGGTGACCGTGAGCGGCACCTCGTCGATGAGCGCGGCGAGGGCCATGCGCTCGGTCCGGAACGGCTCGCCGGTGGCGTGCACGTGCTCGATCTTGTCGAACAGGTCGCCCTCGGCGGAGGCCAGCGGGTAGGCCTCCAGCAACGACTTGCCCGCGATCGCCGCCCGCGGCCTGCCGGCGAGGTCGACGAACCCGTGGTTCACGTGGTGCACCCGGAAGTCGGTGATCGTGCCGTCCGGCGAGACCTCGGGTCCGAGCAGCAGCGCGGGGTCGAGCAGCCCGTCGGCGAGGTCGACCAGCTCGGACGGAGCCGGTGCGAGCGGCGGCGGGGCGCTGTCGAGCGTGGCGGCGCACAGCTCCGCCAGCGCCTCGACCTGCTTGTGCACGCTCAGCGGTTGAGGGGACAGCGGCGCGGGCCAGCAGATCTCCAGCACACCGGCGATCCGGCCACCGGTCCCGGCGGGGACGGCGACGCGGCCTGGCAGGCCGGAACCGACCGACGGCAGTCCCGACTCACCGAGGTCGGTGATCCACACCGCGTCCCGCTCGACCAGCGCGCGGCGGGCGGGAGTCGGCACCCCCGGCGGGACGTAGTGCCAGCGGTTCGCCTCGCCCGGTGCGAACCCGGCGTGCCCGGCGAGGGTGAGGGACCCGTCCCCGCCCGCCGACCAGATCGCCACCGCGGCCGCACCGAGGGGCGCGAGCGCGTGGCCGAAAAGGGACTGCGCGACGGCTTGCGTGTCGTCCGCGTGCAGCGCACCGCTCTCCGCCGTCCGCAACCGGACCGCGGTCGTGCCGCCGGGCTCGCCGGCCACCGCGGTGAGGCTGTCGCCGGACACCTCGTTGATGATCTCGACGGCGAGTTCGAGCGGCGTGGTGCCCGCCTGCTCGGCGAGCAGCGCGAGCTGGGCGGCCGCCTGGGCCGGGCCGCAGCGCAGCCGCTCGACGAGCACGCCCTTCGCGACCTCGACGACGGCTCTGCTGTCCGCTGCGGCCCGCTCGTCGTCGATCTCCCTGCGGAGCCGGTCGATCGTGCTGACGAGCCGCTCCACGGCGGGACGGTCGGTGGTCACCGGGACCGCATCCAGCGGCGCACGCACGCGATGAGGTCGTCGGCGTCGACGGGTTTGGTCACGTAGTCGTTGGCTCCCGAGGCGATGCTCTTGTCGCGGTCACCCGGCATCGCCTTCGCGGTCACCGCGATGATGGGCAGGCCGGCGTGGTCCGGCATGGCGCGGATCGCCGACGTGGCGGCGTAGCCGTCCATCTCGGGCATCATCACGTCCATCAGGATCAGGTCGATCTCCGGGTGGCCGAGCAGCGAGTCGATGCCCTCCCTGCCGTTCTCCGCGTGCAGCACGCGCACGCCGTGCAGCTCCAGGATGCTGCTGAGCGCGAACAGGTTGCGGGCGTCGTCGTCGACGATCAGCACCGTCCTGCCGTCCAGCTGGCCGTTGGTCTGGTGCGCAAGAGGCGGCCTCGGCTGCTCCGGGCGGACCAGGGGAAGCACGTCCTCGGGGTACTCGGCGCTGAGGTGCAACGCGATCCGCTCCCGCAGCTCGTCCAAACTGGACAGCAGCTCCAGCGGCCGCGTGGCGCTGCGCGCCTCCAGCTGCTGCTCGTACTCCACGGGAAGCCTGCGGTTGTTGTGCGCGAGCACCGGGATCATGCGCGTGGCGGCGTCACCGTCGAGCGCCTCCAAGAACCGCAGCGCCGCGCCGTCGGGCATGTCCAGCTCCAGCACCACGCAGTGGAAGGGCTCCGCCGCGAGCGCCGCGGCCGCCTCCTCCCTGCCGACCGCGGTGACCACCTCGACCGGGCCGCGCGGGTCGCCGCTCGCCGAGAGGTCGGTGACGGCGCTCTGCGCGACGAGCGAGAGCAGGCCCTGCGGCCGTTCCTCGATCACGAGCAACCTGCGCTGGTGGGCCGCCGTCCGCGGGTGCTCGGCAGGAGCGGCCGGCTCGGCCTGCGGGAGACTGTCCTGTGCGGACTCCGGGAAGTCCGTGCGCCGCACCGGCAGGTAGAGGGTGAAGGTGCTGCCCTTGCCGACCGCGCTCTCCGCGGTGATCGAGCCGCCGAGCAGGTAGGCGATCTCGCGGCTGATCGACAGGCCGAGCCCGGTGCCGCCGTACTTGCGGCTGG
Source organism: Lentzea sp. (assembly GCF_035525475.1). Lineage (GTDB taxonomy): Bacteria > Actinomycetota > Actinomycetes > Mycobacteriales > Pseudonocardiaceae > Lentzea. The sequence goes on from NZ_DATLEC010000070.1 coordinate 3,957, forward strand.
TCGTGCCGTCGGCCTGCTGGAACGCGCCGAAGATCGACTCGAGCTGGTGCTCGGCGATGCCGATGCCCGTGTCGCTGACCCGGAACATGATCGCCGGGCCGTGCTGGCGCACCTCGGGCGGCAGGACGTGGGGGTCGGCGAGCTCGATGCGCAGCTCGACCCCGCCCGTCTCGGTGAACTTCACGGCGTTGGAGAGCAGGTTGCGCAGCACCTGCTGCAGGCGCGAGTCGTCGGTGACGAGCTCCGGCGGCGTGCCCGGCGAGGTGGTGAGCTGGAAGCTCAGGCCCTTCTGCGAGGTGAGCGGCCGGAACGTCACCTCGACGTAGTCCAGCAGCTGCCGCAACGACACCCGCTCCGGCGTGATGTCCATCTTGCCGGCCTCGATCTTGGACAGGTCGAGGATGTCGTTGATCAGCCCCAGCAGGTCCGAGCCCGCGGAGTGGATGATGCCCGCGTACTCGACCTGCTTCGCCGTGAGGTTGCGGCTCGGGTTCTGGGCGAGCAGCTGGGCGAGGATCAGCAGGCTGTTGAGCGGGGTGCGCAGCTCGTGGCTCATGTTGGCCAGGAACTCCGACTTGTACTTCGACGCGAGGGAGAGCTCCCGCGCACGGGTCTCCAGCTCCTGCCGCGCCTGCTCGATCTCGAGGTTCTTCGCCTCGATGTCGCGGTTCTGCGTGGCCAGCAGCGCCGCCTTCTCCTCCAGCTCGGCGTTGGAGCGCTGCAACTCCTCCTGGCGCACCTGCAGCTCACCGGAGCGCGACTGCAGCTCGCCCGCGAGCCGCTGCGACTCGGCGAGCAGCTCGTCGGTGCGGGCGTTGGCGACGATGGTGTTGACGTTGACGCCGACGGTCTCCATCAGCTGTTCGAGGAAGTCGCGGTGGATGTCGGTGAAGTGGTGCACCGACGCCAGCTCGATCACGCCGAGCACCTGGTCCTCCACCACGATCGGCAGCACGACCAGGTTCACCGGCGCCGTGCGGCCGAGCCCGGAGCTGATGGCCACGTAGTCCGCGGGCATCTCGTCGACCGCGATCGTGCGGCGGCTGCGCGCGGCCTGGCCGACCAGCGACTGCCCGAACCGGAACCGGGTGGGCTGCGCGTCGCCGGAGTGCCCGTAGGAGCTGATCAGCCGCAGCTCCTGGCGGTCCTCCGCGTCGTCGGCCAGGTAGAACGCGCCGAACTGCGCCGACACGAGCGGCGTCAGCTCGTCCATGACCAGCTCGGCCACGACGCCGAGGTCGCGGCGGCCCTGCATGAGCCCGGAGATGCGGGCCAGGTTGGACTTCAGCCAGTCCTGGTCCTGGTTGGCCTTGGTCGAGTCGCGCAGCGACCCCACCATCGAGTTGATGTTGTCCTTGAGCTCGGCGACCTCACCGGAGGCCTCGACGGTGATCGACCGGGTCAGGTCGCCCTCGGCGACCGCGCTGGTGACCTCGGCGATCGCGCGCACCTGCCGGGTGAGGTTCCCGGCGAGCTCGTTGACGTTCTCGGTGAGCCGCTTCCACGTGCCGGACACGCCCTCGACCTCGGCCTGGCCGCCGAGCCTGCCCTCGCTGCCGACCTCGCGCGCCACGCGGGTGACCTCGGCGGCGAAGGAGCTGAGCTGGTCGACCATCGTGTTGATCGTGGTCTTGAGCTCCAGGATCTCGCCGCGCGCGTCGACGTCGATCTTCTTCGTCAGGTCGCCCTGCGCGACGGCGGTGGTGACCTGGGCGATGTTGCGCACCTGGTTGGTCAGGTTGTTCGCCATGAAGTTGACGTTGTCGGTGAGGTCCTTCCACGTGCCGGCGACGTTCGGCACGCGCGCCTGCCCGCCGAGCATGCCCTCGGTGCCGACCTCGCGCGCCACGCGGGTGACCTCGTCGGCGAACGCGGACAGCGTGTCGACCATCGTGTTGATGACGCCGGCCAGTGCCGCGACCTCGCCCTTGGCCTCGACGGTGATCTTCTGGCTGAGGTCGCCCCTGGCGACCGCCGTGGCGACCTGGGCGATCGAGCGCACCTGGTTCGTCAGGTTGGACGCCATGACGTTCACGTTGTCCGTCAGGTGCTTCCACGTGCCGGAGACGCCGCGCACGGTCGCCTGGCCGCCCAGGTTGCCCTCGGTGCCGACCTCGCGGGAGACGCGGGTGACCTCGTCGGCGAAGCCGGACAGCTGGTCGACCATCGTGTTGATGGTCTCCTTCAGCTCCAGGATCTCGCCGCGCGCGTCGACGCGGATCTTCTGGCTCAGGTCGCCCCGCGCGACCGCCGTCGTGACCTGGGCGATGGACCGCACCTGCGCGGTCAGGTTGTCCGCCATGACGTTGACGGACTCGGTGAGGTCCTTCCACGTGCCGGACACGCCCTTGACGTCCGCCTGACCGCCGAGGCGGCCGTCCGTGCCGACCTCGCGGGAGACGCGGGTGACCTCGTCGGCGAACGAGGAGAGCTGGTCGACCATCGTGTTGATCGTGTTCTTCAGCTCGAGGATCTCGCCGCGGGCGTTGACCGTGATCTTCTGGCTCAGGTCGCCCCGCGCGACCGCCGTGGCGACCTGGGCGATGGACCGCACCTGCGCGGTCAGGTTGCCCGCCATGAAGTTCACCGAGTCGGTGAGGTCGCGCCAGGTGCCGGACACGCCCTTCACGTCGGCCTGGCCGCCGAGCGCGCCCTCGGTGCCGACCTCGCGGGCGACGCGGGTGACCTCGTCGGCGAACGAGGAGAGCTGGTCGACCATCGTGTTGATGGTGTTCTTGAGCTCCAGGATCTCGCCGCGCGCCGTGACGGTGATCTTCTGGCTCAGGTCGCCCCGCGCGACCGCCGTGGTCACCTGCGCGATGTTGCGGACCTGGTCGGTCAGGTTGCCCGCCATGAAGTTCACGGAGTTCGTGAGGTCGAGCCACACGCCGCCGACACCGGGCACCTCGGCCTGGCCGCCGAGCCGGCCCTCGCTGCCGACCTCCCGCGCCACGCGGGTGACCTCGTCGGCGAACGAGCTGAGCTGGTCCACCATCGTGTTCACGGTGTCCTTCAGCTCGAGGATCTCGCCCCGCGCGTCCACGTCGATCTTCTGGCTGAGGTCGCCGCTGGCCACCGCCGTCGCGACCTGGGCGATGTCGCGGACCTGGCTCGTCAGGTTGCCCGCCATCGCGTTCACCGAGTCGGTGAGGTCCTTCCACGTGCCGGACACCCCCGGCACCTCGGCCTGGCCGCCCAGCCTGCCGTCCGTGCCGACCTCGCGGGCGACGCGGGTGACCTCGGAGGTGAACAGCGACAGCTGGTCCACCATGCCGTTGAAGACGGTCGCTATCTCACCGAGCAGGCCGTCGGAGTCGTCGGGCAGCTGGATGCCGAAGTCGCCGTCGCGCACCGCCGTCAGCCCGGCGAGCAACTGCCGCAGCTCCGGCAGGTCCACCGCTCTTCGCGCGCTGTCCTGGTCTTCGGCCCGGTCGGTCGGCATGGCCGTGCCACTCATGCGTACTTCCTCCACTGCCTGGCTGGTACCGGTGAAGGCAGACCTGTTCGTTCAAGCGCACCTCGGTGATCGGGACGACATTACTTGACCGGCGGGCAACTTCCGGTCAGTCTCGCGATGTCCCGGTTCCGTGCCATGTCACGGGGTTCAGCGCCCGCGCGAGGTTCAGGCGAGCACGTCGGCCGCGTAGAGGGCGTAGACGGCGGCCGTTCGGACCAGCTCCTGCTCGTCGACGCGCTCGTGGGGGCCGTGCGAGACGTCGAGGCGGCCGGCGCCGTAGGCGAAGGCGGGGACGCCGAGCTGGTCGTACCAGCGGTTCTCGAGGATCCCGCCGCACATCGCGAACCGGGCGGGCTCGCCGCGGACCTCCTCGACACAACGGGCCAGCGCCACCCCGGCCGGATGCTCAGCCGGAGTCCCGGCGGGCGGCTGGAACTGGGTGACCTCCACGGTGACCTTCGCGTCCACCTCGGCCGCGGCGTCGCGGATGAGGGCCCGCATCCGTTCCAGTTCGGCGTGGAGGTCCTCCTCGGGGTTGAACCGGCTGTCGACGGTGAACCAGGCGTCGGCGGGCACGACGTTGAAGTTCGACCCACCACCGCAGATCCCGCCGACGACGACCATCGAACCGGTCGGGTCGCCGGGATCCATCGGGTAGCCGGTGGGCTTCGCGGCCATCTCCTCGGCATAGGCCAGCAGCGGCCGCGCCACGTGGACCATGTGCGCGAACGTGTTGACGCCGAACGCGGCCTGACCGACGTGCGCCTCCCGCCCCTCGAAGCCGACCCTGAGGCTGATCGCCCCGCGTGCGGCGTTCCAGATGCTGGTGCCGCTGGGCTCACCGGTCACCACCGCCACCGCGGACGGGTCGATCAGGTGGTGGTCGCGCAGGTGCCCGGCGCCGACGACGCTGCCGGTCTCCTCGTCCGGGACGAGGTGGACCACGACGCGCCCGTTCGTCAGCAGGCCGAGCTCCTTCGCGGCCGCCGCCCCGTAGAGCATGCTGACGATGCCGCCCTTCATGTCGGCGGTCCCGCGGCCGATCAGCTCGCCGTTCTCGCGCCGCAGGCGGAACTGCTCCCGGTCCTGCGCCGGCACCACGTCGTAGTGGCCGTGGAAGTACAGCAGCTTCGCCCCGTCCCCGGTGCTGCCGCGCACGACGTACGGGTCCTCCAACCGGTGGGGGCCGGTGATGTCGATGAGCTCGGCCTCCAGGCCTAGCCGCCGCATCTCCTCCTCCAGCAGTCGTGCGCACCGGCCCAGGCCCGTCCCTGGCGGGTTCTCGGTGGGCTCGGCGACCAGACGGGAGAGGAGACCGACCATCTCTTCGGTTCGCGGCTCGAGCCACTGGGCGACTCGGTCGGATCGTGCGCTCATCGCTGTCTCCTAGTCCCAGACGCTTCACGAGAAACTTTAGGACATGTTTGGAGTCATATGGTTGCTGATTTCGCGCTACGATCACCGTTGTGGGCAATGATGAAACACTCGATGCCATCGATCGCGACATTTTGTTCCACTTGCGCCGGGACGGGCGGATGTCGAACGTCGAACTCGCGGCACGGGTGGGCCTGACGCCGCCGCCGTGCCTGCGCCGCCTCAAGAGGCTCGAGGAACGCGGGGTGATCACCGGCTATCGCGCGGTCGTCTCCCCGGCAGCTCTGGGGCGGGGAGTCGAGGTGATCGTCTCCGTCGAGGTCTCCGTGACCGACGTCGACAGCCTCCGGCACTTCGAGACCACCGTCGCCGCCCTCGACGAGGTCGTCGAAGTCCGCCGCGTGTTCGGCGTTCCGGACTACTTCCTGAGGGTCGCCGTGGCCGACGCGGACGCCTACTCCGTCTTCCAGATGACCAAGCTCGTGACCATTCCCGGTGTCAGCCGGGTGATCTCCTACCTCACCATGGAGGTAGTCAAGTCCGAGGGCTAGTTGTTGTCCATTGTGGACTCTCGGTGGAGCACGAGGTGCTCGTGGTGGAGGACGCCGTCGCGGATGTCCCCGGTCGCGGTGAAGCCGGTGTCGTCGACGTAGTCGAGGTGGTTCCCGGTCACCGTGTACGAGCCGGTGTAGGCGCTGCGCCGGTTGCCGCGCGCCTCGTCGTAGCGCCCGTCGGCGCGCAGCTCCTGCCGGATGTGACCGTCCGCCGTGACCCACATGCCGACGACGTCGGCCATGTCGTTGTTCGTCATGCCTTCGATGATCGGTGACGTTGGGCGGGTCGGGCAGGACGCGGTCCTCCTGGGTGCGGCGCACCCAGGAAGACCGCATCGTGTGGTCGGCCGTGGCGCTCGGCGATGAATTGGTGAACCAATTGCGTCATGGTTAAGTGCTGATTTACAAGTGTGCAAGCGTTTTGTATTCCTCTGAAGGCTTTTTCGCGATTTTATTAGGGGACGCGGACGAGCCTTCCCGGAGAAGAAGTCATCGAGGTCGTCGTCGCCCGCCGGACCGGCCTGGCCCGCTTCTGGCGTTCTTCCCACCACCCCTCCGCACGAACAAGGACGACGATGAGCACCCTCACCACGACCAGGACCACCGCGCCGGCACGGGCGAACCTGCTCCGCTGGCCCATCCCGTCCAGGCTGCGCAAGAGCATCCTGGTGACGCACGTCGTGTCGGCGGGCGCCTGGATCGGCATCGACATCGCCGCCACCGTCCTCGTGGCGATCGGGTGGACGCGGTCGGGCGACGACCGCACCGCCGTGTACCAGGCGCTCGCGGACTTCTCCGTGGTTCCGTTGCTGCTCTCGGCCCTCGCGGCGGGACTGGTCTGCCTCGTCACCGGTGTCCTGCTGGGGCTGGCGACCAAGTGGGGACTCGTCCGCTACCGGTGGGTCGCCGTGAAGCTGGTGCTCAACGTCGTCGCGTGCACCATGCTGCTGTTGTTCCTGGGGCCGATCAGCGAGCTCTCGTCGGGCGAACAACCGTTGCAGGACATGTGGTTCGTCGCGTTCCTCGCCACCAGTGCCTTGGCGCTGCTGGGGTTCGCGATGGTGCTCTCGGTGTTCAAGCCGTGGGGCCGGGTGCGCAAGCAGCCGCGTTGACGACGGGGCGAGGGGGCGACGGGGCGAGAGGAGAGCCTCACTCGTCCTCGTCCTCGTCGGGCAGTGGGGCCATGAGCCACATCCGGATCCGATACCTCTCGAAGCCGCCGGGTTGTGTCGCGGCAACGGCCTGGACGTGGCTGACGGTGTCCTCGTGCTCGAGGACGTGTCGGCGTGCGGCCAGCGCCTGTTCTCGACCTCGGTAGACGACGTCGAGGGCGTAAACGCCTTGCCCGCCTGGCAGGCTCGCGTCGAGCGCGCCGCCGGTGGGGGAGCTGAGCACCACCAGAGCGCTCGGGCACTCGAGCTCGAAAGCCCGAGGCCTCGACCAGCCGGGTTCATCGGCGTCCGCCGGTCGCGCGGACCACACCTCCAGATGCACCGACACCGGCAGGATGTCCTGAGCGCAACTGATGACCAGCTCGTAGCCGGTCGAGGCGACGACGACCGTGTCGGCCTGTGTGATCGCCTCGTCCAGACCTGCGCCCGCGTCGTTGTCCTCATCCCGCATGGTGATCAGCCGGTAGCTGGGCACGGTGATCAACTCGTGCTGATCGAGCAGTTCCGGCACGGTGCGCATCCTAGATGGCCGTGTCGTCGCAGCAGGAGGAACCATGGAACTGTCCGATGAGGACGACCGGAAAGCATCCGAGCTACTTCAGCCCGGTGCCCGCATCACCGTGGCCGGAGCCGGCCGGATGGGTCTGCCGATCAGCCGCAACCTCGCCGCCGCCGGCTTCGACGTGGTGGTGACCGACATCCGGCACGAAGTGGCCGATGCGGTGACCGCTGCCGGCGCTCGCTGGGAACCCACCGCGGGCGCGGCGGCGGCACGTGCGGATGTGCTGATCACGGTCCTCCCGGGCATCCCAGAGGTCCGGGCCTTGATGAGCGGCCCGGCATCCTTGCTGGAAGCGCTGCCCGGCGGGGCCACGTGGCTCGACCTGACCAGCAGCTCACCGCTGGTCATGCGGGCGATCCAGGAAGACGCCCGCTCCCGTGGCGTCGCGGTCCTGGAGGCACCGATGGGAGGTGGGCCCGACGCCGCGGCGACCGGCACGCTCCAGCTCTTCGCCGGCGGTGACGCGGCCACGTTCCGGCGGCTGCTCCCGCTGCTGGAGGTGATCGCGGACCGCGTTCGCCTGGTGGGCGGTTCCGGCCTCGGGTACACCGCCAAGTTGATGGTGAACCTGCTGTGGTTCGGGCAGGCGGTGGCGACGGCCGAGGCGGTGTTGCTCGGGCAGGCGGCCGGTCTGGATGCTGAGGCGTCGCGTGTGCTGCTGGCGGACAGTGCGGCCGGCAGCGAGTTCTTGCGGCACGACCTGAAGCGCGTCTTCGGCGGGGACTACCTGCCGTTGTTCGGGTTGGACCGGTGCGTCGAGGAGTTGGAGGCGGTCACCGAGTTGTTCCGCGACCGGGGCGTGCCGTCCGAGTTGTCCGAAGTGGTGACGCGTGTTCACGGGCAGGCCCTGGAGCGGTTCGGGCCGGTGGACGGTGAGCTGATGGCGGTCGCGCTTCTGGAGGAACGCGCGGGCTCGCTGCTGCGGCCGGTCACGGAGGCGTGAGAGGAGATGCGGGCAAGGTGAGGCGGAAGCAGGCGCCTTCGCCCACGGCTGTGTCGAGTTCCACGTCGCCGTCGTGGGCACGGGCCAGGGCTCGTGCGATCGCCAGGCCCAGTCCGGCGTTCGCGCCGCCCGCGCGGGTGCGCGAGTGGTCGGCGCGGTAGAACCGGTCGAAGACGCGTGCCGCTCGGTGGGCCGGCAGGCCTGGGCCCTGGTCCGCCACTTCCAGCACGGCGCGGCCGTTGGCCGTGCCGACGCCTATGCGGACCGCGGTGCCCGGCGGGGTGTAGGTGGCGGCGTTGCCGATGAGGTTGGTTGGTGACCACCTGGCGCAGGCTGTCCTCGTCGGCGTGGACGGGGGCGGGGCCGGGTGGTCCTGTGCCGGAGGGGCCGGTGAGGTCCACCGGGCGGGTCGGGTCCAGGGCGAGCAGGTCGTGCCGGGCGTCGCGTACTCGGAGGTCACGACCAGCGTCCCCAGCAGACCGATCACCAGCTGGGCCGCGAGGTACGCGGTCAGGCTGCGCTCGGTCGGGTCCCACGCCAGCTGCTCGGCGGGCGGCGCGCCCCAGTACGCCTCGCCGGCCCGTCCCGCCGCGAGGAACGTGATGCCCAGCCCCATCCCGAACAGGCAGGTGAGCGTGTACCAGGTGGAACGCAGGCTGCGCAGCTTGACCCACTCGGCGTGCAGGGAGTGGGCGAACGACACCTTCCGCGCGCTCATGCCGTCACCCCGTGGTACTCGACGCTGTCCTTGGTCAGGTCCATGAAGGCGTCCTCCAGCGAGGGCCGTTGCGGTGTGAGCTCGCTGAGCACGGTGCCGTGGTAGGCGGCGAGCTTGCCGATCTCCTCGCCGCCGAGGCCGGAGACGACCAGCGACGAGTCGGGCCCCTCCCGCACGGTGGCGCCGGTCGCGGTCAGCTGGAGCGCGAACGCGGCGGGGCCGGGCGTGCGGACGAGCACCGTGCCTTCTCCGCTGCCGCGCAGGAACTCGGCCACGCCCATGTCGGCGATGAGCTTGCCGCGGCCGATCACGACGAGGTGGTCGGCGGTCTGCGCCATCTCGCTCATGAGGTGGCTGGAGACCAGCACCGCCCTGCCCTCGCGGGCGAGGGACCGCATGAGGTCGCGGATCCAGCGGATGCCCTCGGGGTCGAGCCCGTTGACCGGCTCGTCGAAGATCAGCACACGCGGGTCGCCGAGCAGCGCCGCCGCGATGCCGAGCCGTTGCCGCATGCCGAGCGAGAACTCGCCCGCACGCCGGTGCGCCACGCCTTCCAGCCCCGTCCTGGCGAGCGCCTCGTCCACCCGCCGCCGGGGCAGGCCGTTGCCGACGGCGAGCGCCAGCAGGTGGTCACGCGCCTTCCGCCCGCCGTGCACGGCGCCGGCGTCGAGCAACGCCCCCACCTCGGTCAGCGGCACCGGCAGGCCGCGGTAGTGGCGCCGCCGACCGTCACCGCACCGCGGGTGGGCGCCGCCAGCCCGAGGATCACCTTCATGGTCGTGGACTTGCCCGCGCCGTTCGGCCCGAGGAACCCGGTCACCTGACCGGCCTCGACCGTGAAGGACAGGTCGTCCACCACGGTGTCGAGGCCGTACCGCTTGGTCAGCCCCCGCACGTCGATCATCGTCATGGGACCGACCCTGACGGCCCGGTCTGACCGGTTCCTGGGAACTCCTGTGAGATTCCGGAGAATCCCCGTTGCCGATCACCGCGGCGGCGGCGCACTCACAGAGAACATCCAGATTCCGGCTGACGGAGCACGTCGCAGGTGCTGAGCGTGGTCCGGTACCCGAACAGCAGCAGGCCGTGCAGCAGGAACAGCCACAGCCCGAGCGCCGCCACCCCTCCCGGTACCTGCAGACCGGCGTAGGGAATCGCCCAGTCCACGGGGATCGCGAGGAACACCACGAACCCGTGCAGGAACCCCGTGAGCATCGCGCCGACGCCGACACCGGCCGCGAGGACCACCTTGAGCGGCAGCTCGACCGGCCCGACGAAGGCGAACACCAGACCCACGGTCACGCAGATCGGGACCATGTCGAGGTGGAACGACAGCACGACCCCCAGCACCGTCGACCAGCCGCCCGCCTCGTACAGGCGGCCGACCGCCGACGCGAACGACAGCGGTAGCGCGACCAGCAGCGGCGCCAGGAGCAGCACGGGCAGGAACGTGATCCGTCCGGCCCACCCGGTCCACTTGGTCACCCGCTCGCCGGCCGCCTGCACGAGGCCGCGGCGGAGGCCCTCGCCGTAGAGCGTCGCGGGGAACAGCGCCGCGAGGAGCAACGGCCAGGAGGTGGTCGTCGCCGCCTCGGCGAGCCGAACCAGTGCGGAGGTGGGGTCGTGTGCGCTGGGCAGCGATCCGCCGACAGTGCGCGCGCCGTCGACCACGAGATCCGGACCGAACAGCAACGCCACTCCGCGCAAAGCGAGCAGCAACAGCGGCACCAGGCCCAAAGCGGAGAAGAACGTCAGCCCCGCCGCCCACAGCAGGAGGTCCCGGCCGCGCAGCGCGCTCGACACAGCCGCCGGCACGGCGCGGAGTACATGCATGATCGGGATGTACCCGAACCTGCGCGAGGTCACCCATCGGCCTACGGTGGTGCCATGACTGGTGACGAGGTGACCCCAGTCGCCGGGTGGTCCCGGCTGCACGGTGAGGACGTCTCCGCGAGCAGGCTCGTCGTCGGCTGGCTGCGGTTCGTGCACGCGCTGGCCCGCCCCTTCGACGGCGTCCACCCCGATCTCCTGTCGGCGGCCGGGGTGGTGGTCGCGGCAGGAGCGGTCGCCGCCGCGGGCCTGGGCGGACCGTGGGCGTTGCTCGCGCTGCTGCTGGTCGTGGCGACCGGTGTGTTCGACGGGCTGGACGGCGCGGTCGCCCTGCGCACCGGCCGGGTGCGGCCGCTGGGCGCCGTGGTGGACGCGGTCGCGGACCGGCTGACGGACGTGGCGCTGGTGCTGGTGTTGTTCGTGCTCGGCGCGGAGGCGTGGTGGTGCGTCGCCATCGGCCTCTCGGTGTTGATGCACGAGTACGCGCGGGCCAAGGCGCAGGCCGTCGGCATGGCCTCGGCCGGCGCGATCACGGTGGCGGAGCGTCCGACCAGGATCATCATCGTCGCGATCGCCTGTGCGGGAACGGGTCTGGCGCCCGCCGGCACGCCCGTCACCGGGTGGGGCTGGGCCGCGGTGTCCGCCCTGGTGTGGGCGGGGTGCGCCGTGGCGGGGTTCGGCCGGCTCGCGGCCGGCATCCGGCGGGAGCTGACCGGCAGGCCGTGGACGGGGCCGTTCGCGTCAGGCCGGTCCGACCAGGCGGGCGACGATCCGCGCTGACATCGCCACGAGCGGCAGGCCGCCGCCCGGATGGGCCGAACCGCCGACGAGGAACAGACCGGGCACGGGAGCGCGGTTGGCGGGCCGGAGCAAGGCCGCCCGCGGTCCGTTGGACGACGAGCCGTAGATCGACCCGCCCACCGATCCCGTGTCCCGCGCCCAGTCGGCCGGTGTGCGGATCTCCCGCCAGCGCACGCGGTCGCGGACGTCCAGTCCGCGGTCGGCCATCACCTGGAGAACCCGGTCGGCGTAGGACTCGGCGAGCCCCGGCGCGGTCCAGTCGACGTCGCCCTGCCGCGCCGCGTTGACCAGGACGAACCACGCCTCGTCGCCTTCGGGTGCGATCGAGGCGTCGTCCGGCGCGCAGACGTAGACCGCCGGGTCCGGCACCGGGCGCGGGTGATGTCCGAAGATGGAGTCGAACTCGTCGTCGTAGTCGGCGGGGAACAGCACGCGGTGGTGGGCAGGATCCGGGGTCTTCCCGCGCAGGGCGAGGAGGAGCACGAACCCGGACAGCGACGGCTGGGTCTTGCGCAACATCCGGTGTGGACGGTGCGAGCGCCGATCGGTGAGCAGGTCGCCGTAGAGGTGTTCGGCGTCCACATCGGACACCACGACGCCGGCGTTCCGCCGTTCGCCGTCCTGCAGGCGCACCCCTGTCACCCCGCCACCGCCGGACTCCACCGCCGCTACCTTCGCGCCGAAACGGAAACGCACACCGAGGTCGAGGCAGCGGCCGTGCAGGGCGTCGCCGAGCCGCCGCAGCCCACCGCGCACGTACCAGCCGCCGAACCTCTGCTCGATGAACGGGACCACCGTCATCAACGCGGGCGTGCGGCGGGGATCGGAGCCGCTGTAGGTGGCGTAGCGGTCGAGGAGCATGCGCAACCGCGGATCGCGCAGCCGTCGTTCGCCGACTCCGCGCAACGTGCGCCACGGCGCGATCGCCATCAGGTCCCGGACGCTCGCCGAGCGGCGCAGCAAATCTCGCACACCGTTCAACGGGTTCTGCAGCACCGGTTCGCCGACGAGGTCCCACAACCGTTCGGCATCGGTCAGCACCGCCCGCCACTGCAGTGCTGCCTCGAGCCCGAACGCGTCGGTCAGCGCGGCCTCGACGTGTTCCTCGGCGTGGGGCAAGTCGAGCTCGGAGCCGTCCGGGAAGCGGTAGCGGCAGGTCGGTTCCACCGGCACGATCTCCACGAGGTCGTCGAGCGGTGCCCCGGTGTCCGCGAACAGGTCGCGGTAGACGTGGGGGAGTGTCAGCAGCGATGGTCCGGTGTCGAAGGTGTACCCGTCGCGCTGCAGCGTGCCGAGCTTGCCGCCGTGGCCGGAGGCCTGTTCGTACACGGTGACCTCGTGCCCCGACCTCGCCAGCCGCGCGGCCGCGGCCAGTCCCCCCATGCCGGCGCCGACCACCGCTACCCGTGCCATGTCAGCTGCTCTCCCGCAACGATCGACCCTTCCACCGCAACCTCCCCGCCCGCCGGGCTCGCCACGACCGCGCGACGAGCGTCAGCAGGACCCCCACCGAGACGGGGTGGGCGAAGGCGTCGGGCCACACCCGTCCACCGGTGTGCCGTGCGGTCACGACCCGGGTGACCACCCCGGCCGCATATCCGACGGCACCGGCCCGGGACCCCCCGAGCGCGGCGATCGGGGGCAGGACGTAGAGCCAGGCGAGCACGGCCGACAACGCCGCCGCGCCCGCCGGACTGCCGGTGGCCGACCACAGCGACTTCTCGTAGCCGTCCCGGACCTCCGCCCAGTCCTCGTACATCCGGCAGGACGCCACCGTGCTGCCGTCGACGACCACGCCGCGGCCGCCACTGCGCTTGACCGCCCGCATCAGCGCGATGTCGTCGAGGACCGCGGTGGCGATGCCCGCGAAGCCTCCGCTGCGGTGGTAGGCGCCGGTGTCCACCACGAGGAACTGCCCGTTGGCCGCGGACAGCGACGGCCTGGGGGAGCGTTCGGCGAGCCGCAACGGCAGGAACACCAGCCACGACCACTGCAGCAACGGCTGGACGAGACGCGCTCCGGCGCCGTCGGCCAGCTGGCGGGGGAACGGTGACACCACATCGAGGCCGTTCTCGCGCACCATCGCGACGGCCGAGGCGACCGCGTGCGGCTCGAGCACGACGTCAGCGTCGACGAACACCAGCACACCGCCTTGCGCCAGGTCGGCCAGCTGGGCACAGGCGTGGGGCTTGCCGGGCACGCCGTCCGGCGGCGCGGTCCCCGTGACGACGCGGATCCGGTCGTCGTCGTCCGCCACCCGGCGCACCTCGTCGGCGGTGCCGTCCGTCGACCCGTCGTCGAGCACGACGATCTCCAGCTCGGGCACGCCGCGCTGGACTCGCAGCGACCTGATGGTCGGCCCGATCCGGTGAGCCTCGTCCCGCGCGGGCACCAGCACCGACACCTTCTCCTGGCACGGTGGCGGGTCGGCCCGCGGCACCCGCATCAGCCGCGCGTTCAGCAGGGCGTGCGCCGCGGCCACAACAGAACCGACGGCCGCACCGCGCACCGCCGCACCGAGAAATCCCCTCACCGGTGGGCCCGCCACAACTTCAGCGCGAACGGCAGCGCCACCACTCCCATGAGAACACCGGCGACCAGGGACACCGTGGGCCGGCCGAAGAACGCCGCGTGCGCCCACACCGACGAACCGTAGGTCCACAGGTACAGCACCGGAGCCGGCCCGGCCCGCAGGTCGAGCTCCCCGTCCACCCGCGGTTCGCCGACGTTCCGGTGCAGCACGGCCATCATCAGCACCGCGACCAGCAGCCAGCCGGCGTAGTTCGTCAGGGGGACACCGTCCACACCGGGCAGAGCCGGACTCGGATCGGTCCACGCCCAATGACCGGCGTCGACCATCTGCGGATCGAGGAACACGTCCCACGACGCCAACGCCCACGCGCCGGCCACGACCGACCAGGCCCTGTGGTTCCCGGCGAGCGACCGGCCCACCAGCAACGCGGGCCAGCACATCATCACCCATGCCATGGCCACGACCACCGGCACTCCGGCGACCTCCGGGCCGAGCGTCCCCGTGTAGCGGTAGTCGCCGAACGGAAAGCCCGTGTGCACGCCCACGGTCTCGGCCAGCAGCCCACCGCCCCCGGCGACGACCACCAGCAGAGCCGCCGCACGCGGCCCGAAGCGGGCCAGGGCGTCGCACACCGAAGCCACCGCGAACGCGATCACCGACGCCACCGTGGTGAAGAGCCTGGCCTCCGGGTCGGTCATGGAGTAGACGATCTGCGCCAGCACGACGAGCGCGCCGCAGAGCCAGGCCACGACCCGCACCGCGACGGCAGGTCCGCGGACCGCAACAGCCGAAGCGCCGACCCTCACGCCGACCTCCGACGGCGCGCGGCCGCACGCAGCAACGGGACGCGGCCTTCGACGGGAACGGTCCACAGGTCCGTCCCGCTGACGCCCCACTGCCCGAGCAGCTGGTTGGCGGCGGCGAAACCGGTCGTGGCGGCGCGTTCCATCAACGCCACCGGCAGGTCGATGCGCACCAGATCTCCCGCCAGCACGAGGAAGTCGTCCGGCGTGCTCACCCGCGGCCTGTCCTCGTAGCCGCCGGCGGGGAACAGCGGGCAGTCGGAGCGCCACTCGTGCCGCTCGTCGACGACGGTGGCGCCCTTCGTCTCGGGGTAGACCTCGGTCAGCTGGTCCCAGAGCCGCTGACGTGCCGTCTTCTCGTCCACATCGGACGGGATGGCGTAGCCGTGCAGCTCCACGACCGAGCCGCCCGTGCGTGCCGCCCAGGCCCGCGCCTCGTGTTCGTAGTTGTCGAGCACGCTGACGTTGTCGAGCAGGTCGTAGCCGCTCGTGCCGATGAACCCGGGCCGGTCGACGCGGCGGTCCAACCAGTACCGCGACACCAGGAACGGTGGTGCGGTCCGCAGTCCCGCCACCCGTGCCCGCCAGTCCTCGTCGCCCAGGTCCGGGGAGGAATGCACGATCCCGCGCAGCCCTTCGACGTCAGCGGCGAGCACCACGGCGTCGGCCTCGAGAACACCGTCCCCGGTGGTGACGGTGACACGCCGGGCCCCGCCCCGTTCCACCGACTCCACGTCCACGCCGGTGCGCACATCGGCGCCCAGCTCGGTCAGGCGCTGGCCGAGCGGATCCCACAGACCGTGCGGGAACGGGTCCGCCGCGACGTCGAACAGCAGTCCCTCGTTCGACCCGAGGAAGTAGATGTGGAACATCACGGCGAGCTCGGCGGCCGACATGTCCCGCGGGTGCGCGAAGAAGCTGCGGGAGAACACCTCGAACGCGAGCGCGTGCGCCGCCTCCGGGAACCGCACGCGGTGCAGGTACTCGGCGGCGTCGATGCCGTCGAGCTCGTCGTAAACCCCCGGGACGGACACGTCGAGCAGCTTCAGCGCCGCGTCGGGGTTCATCTCCGGCAGGTCACGCCAGCGGAACGTCGGGCTGCGCCGCAGGAACGCCAGTACGTTCCACGGCGCCGTCGTCGGCATCCCGGCGAAGGAGTCGCGGTCGCCCCGCGCGTGCCACAGCGGGTAGTCGGGCATCGGGGTCAGCGCACGGCCGTCGGGATCCACCCGCCTCAGCAACGCGCGCAGGTTGTAGTACTGCCGGAAGAACGCGTGGAACCCGCGGGTCATCGTGACATCGCTGCCGTCCGCCAGCTGCGTGCGCCATCCGCCGACCCGCCCGCCGAGATAGGCCTCGCGTTCGTACAGCACCACGCGCGCACCGCGTTCCGCGAGAAGGGTGGCCGCCGCGAGACCCGCGATACCGCCACCCACCACGGCGACGACCGGCACGTCGCCGGTGAACCGGGAACGACCAGCGGGCGCGGGAATCCGCACCGCTTTGCGATCCTTCATCGTGCCCCCACCTCCGGCCCGCGGCCGTCGAGCGTACGGATGTCCAGAGCGCGCTCCGCCCCGCGACGGCCACGGGGGCGGAGTCGCGATCGCAGCTGCGGAGTTTCGCTCGGAGGCGACGAAATCGGCACCGGAGGCATCCGGTCCCGATTCATCAGCCTTGCTCGACCGTATGGGCAGTCCGGCCGTCCTGCACGACGAGTGCTCAGGCCTCGCGGCTCTGGTCGACGGCGACCACGTCGAGCACCTCGTCGAACGACTCGTACGCACGCTCCGGGATGGAGTGCAGCGCGTGCACGGTGTCCTCGTCGGCGTTGTTGCGCGAGGCGTGGTCGACCAAGGCACCCTTGTCCGCGGGGTAGGTCACGTCAGTCAGCACCGTGCGCAGCCGATCGACGGTGGTCGTGTCGCTCATCGCTCTCCTCCAGCTCGGGTCCTGAGATCACCGGCTACCCGCGTTTCCCCGCGGCTAACGCGCGGGACCTGTGACTACGGCGATGGCCTGCTCCTGTGCGCGGTGGGCGTCCAGCAACCGCCGGCGCCTGGCTGCACCGCCCGGCATCCGGTGCAGGCTGAACGACCCCGGCTTGCGCGCCTCGTCGGCCAGCTGCCTGGGGATGCCCGCGCAGATGAACTCCTTGATCCTGGCCGCCGTGCGACCGGCGACGTGTGGCCGCATCGCGACGTCGGACCTGGTGGCGAGCTGGAAGATGCCCGCGTCCCTGCCGAGGCTGACGCACTGGGCGTAGAACCCCTGGCGGAGCTGCTCCGGCTGCTCGCCCGCCAGCCGGCTGAGCACGGTGTCGGCGGCGTGCGCGGCCAGCGGCAACGCGTTCAGGCAGCTCATCCGCAGCGGCAGCCCCGACGGCGCCGCCGCGTCCCCGGCCGCGACGACGCGGTCGTCGTCGACGCTCGTGAGCGTCTCGTCGGTCAGCAGACGACCTGCGGTGTCCGTGCTCAGGCCGCTGCGGGCGGCCAGGTCCGGAACGCCGAAACCCGCCGTCCAGATGGTGACCTCGCTCGGCAGGTCCCGGCCGTCGGCCAGCCGCACGGCGTCGCGGGTCACCGCCGTGACCACCGCGTCGGTGCCGTCTACGACCGTCACACCGAGCGCCGCCAGCTGCTTGGCGACCGCGCGCCGGCCGCGGGTGTGGAGGTACGGGCCGAGGACTCCGCCGCAGACCAGCGTGACCCGACGGCCCTGCTCCGCCAGTTCGGCGGCGGTCTCGATGCCCGTGGGCCCGGCGCCGACCACCGTCACCGGAGCCGTCGGCGGTGCCGCCTCCAGAATCGACCGCAGCCGCCGTGCCGCCTCCAGGGTGGAGATCGGGTGCGCGAACTCGGCCGCTCCCGGCACGCGCGGCTCGGCGTTGCCACTGCCCACGGCGTAGACGAGGTGGTCGTAGCCGAGCGGGGCGCCGGCGGCGAGCGTCAGACGGCGGCCGGTCGTGTCGATCAGGGTCGCGCTGTCCACCACGAGCCGGACGTTCTCCGCCAGCACGTCCCGGTAGGCGACGACCGCGTCGTCCGAACCGCCCACCAGCTGGTGCAGGCGCACCCGGTGGACGAAGTCCGGCCGGGGGTTGACCAACGTCACCATCAGGTCCTCGCGCAGCGTCAGGCGGTTCGCGGCCAGCACACCCGCGTACCCGCCTCCCACCACGACCACGTGCGTCTTGCCGGCCATGAATGCCTCCTCCGCGTCACCGTGTCCGGCATGAGGACACCGCTCGGTCCGCCGATGTGACATGACGTGTGCCAGGTCACTTCGACCGCGCGTTCCCGTCATGCGCTTTTCGTCCACAATGGATGGTCTGAACGAGGTGGATGTGGGCGGTACAGCCCGCTCCGGCTCGCATCGGCTACAGTGAGGGTCGTAGGGCCGTCGATCGGCTCGTCCACTCGCTTCGTCACCTTTGCGGTCCGCGCGCACCGGCCGCGGCTGCGCAGCGATCTGAGGAAGACGGAGTTCGCATGGCACGGACAGCGTCCATCAAGGGAGACCAGGCATCCCACGAGGACCCGGCGCCCGCCGCCACCTCCGAGGGCACCCACCTGCTGGCGGGTGCGCTCGAGCGCTACGTGGGCGCGGTCGCGGAGGCTCTCGGCGTGCCGCACGAGGGCGCCAGCTTCGAGGTCACCGACACCGCCACGGCCTACATCGCCCTCGGCGTTCGTGCGGCGGCTCATCCCGATCGTGACGTGATGCTCGTCTGGAGTTCGGCGCTGGGCTGGGCGGTGTCGATCGAAACCGATCCGGCCGAGCCGCTGATCGTCCTCGCCCGCCTTTCCGGGGACGTCGTGCAGGCGCCGGACGTGGTCGCGGCTTTCGTGACCGAGTCCATGACGCTCACCGGCGCCCGGCCGCTGCCGGCGGCGAACCCGCGGCTCCTGGGCTGGTCGGACCTCGCCGAGTGCATGGACCGCTACGCGCGCTGACACCGTGAAATCACACCAGAGTTTTCTGGTAAATGACGGATCGTGGATTTCCGGAATAAGAAATCCATTGTTCGGCCGATCACGCCTTAAATCGCGTAGTGCCGATTTTGTCGAGAGCATCTCGCACCCGGGCGGTCAAGTCCACGTCGCACTCGGCGATGCCTGAACCGGTTCTTTCCGGACCGAGACGGGGCCCCGGCCTGACGTCGGCTCCTCATCTCCACGAACCCTTCGGCCGTCACGGCCGACGAGCAGCCTCGGTATCCGCTGCGATTGCGGTTGCGGCCGAAGGCGCTCACCACGGGGTACGTCGACGGTGCCTGGTGGCCGCGTTCCCCGGACCTCACCGCCGGACTGCCGGCGCTGCTCGCGGTGCCGGCAGTCCGGCTGGGTGAGATCTCGCGGGTGAGCTACAACCTGACCGAGTAGGACACCGCGCCACGCCAAGTCGTCGCGGAGGGCGTTCGGGTGCGGCTCAACGGGTTCTGGTCCAGGCCCGCGCACACCGTGGACGTCGTCGCGGGGGACCGGCGCCGCCTGACCCTGCTCCTCGTCGCCCGGACACCGAACCGCCCGCCGCCCACCACTCCATGATGTGCGCCGCCCAGCGAGAGAACACCGACACCGTCGAGGTCCTGCTCGGCAGCGGCGTGCGCGAGTCCACTGTGGATGCCGTGTGGACCGGCAGTTCCTGCATACCCGCGTGTCGTGCCGCCCTCCGGACTGTCCACAGTGCACTACAACGCCCAGGTCGACGTGCCGGACAGGGTGGAGGACGTGGACGAGACCGTGCAGGAGACGCTGCCCGACGGTCTTCCGGACGACGTGCTGCTGCACGCGCTGCCAGCCGGTACTGCGTGTCCGACGTGCTGGGCGACGAGGCGTGGTCGAGGTTCGGCGTGGGCCGCGACTTCACGCACCTGGCGATCTCGTTCTGCCGTGCCCTCGACATCCCCGCCCGGTACGTCTTCGGCTACCTGCCGGACCTCGACGTGCCGCCCGGCGACGCGCCGCCCGGCGACGCGCCGATGGACTTCGCCGCGTGGATGGAAGCCTGGCTCGGGGACCGCTGGTGGACCTTCGACCCGCGCAACAACGAGCCCCGCAAGGGCCGTGTCGTCATCGGTCGCGGCCGCGACGCCGCCGACGTCGCGATGGTCACCACGTTCGGCGGTCCGGTCCTGGAGTCGATGGTCGTCCAGGCGGAAGAGGACCTGGCTCCGTCGTGGCGCTGAGAAGGACCTGACCCCGGCGGAGTAGGATGAAGCCACCGAGGGCACGTCGTGCAACAGCGATCGAGCTGGTGCCGCCTTGGGCGCGTCAGGAAGCCCGGCCGGGTTTGGCTGGAGGCGGGAGCTGGCGGCGGTTGTCGACCGACCCGGCCATCATCGCGCCGGTGCTGGGTGCCCCCGCCCGGCGCGAGCGCTGACGATCCCGTTCTCCTTCTCCCGCAACGACCATCTTCAGCAACAACCTTCTCCCACAACGACCATCTTCAGCAACGACCATCGGAGTACCCGCATGACCGAGCCGCGGACCGCCACCCTCGACAACGATGTGAGCTGCGAGGTGTGCCCCCACCCGTGGCGTGAGCACGACCAGCTCGGTGCGCGGTACTGCGCCGCGACAACGGCTTCCGCGCTCACCCGCGGCTGCATCTGCCGATGACCGTGAAGACGAACGTGGTGACCGGCGACCGGCTGACGCTGCGCCCCTGGCGCGTCGAGGACGCGCCGGCCGCGCTGGAGGTCTACGGCCGGGCCGAGGTGACCCGCTGGCTCAGCCCGGAGATGGACCAGGTCCCGGACGCGAAAGCGATGAAACTGCTGCTGCAGCAGTGGATCGCCGAAAGCGCCCGGCTCGCGGCCCCGGCGGGCCGGTGGGCGGTCGAGCGCACCGCCGACGGTCAGGTGATCGGCGGCGCGCTCCTGCTCCCGCTGCCGCCCGGCCAGGAGGATCTGGAGGTCGGCTGTCAGCTGCGGCCTGACGTGTGGGGCCACGGCTATGCCACTGAGACGATCCACGCCCTCGCCGCGTGGGCGTTCAGCCACGACGTGTACGAGGTGTTCGCCGTCGTCCGGCCGGGCAACACGCGCGCCTCGTCCGCCGTGCGGAACAACGGCATGCACTGGGTCGGTGAGACCGGGAAGTACTTCGGTCTCGATCTGCAGGTGTTCCGTCTTCGCGTGGCGGACCTCGACGCGGCCGCGCCCACGTCGGCTGGACCGCCCGGCCGCGACTGACCGGCACCGGCCGGCGGCGTGTTCAGCGGTTCGACGACGGGAAGTTGCCGTCCGGGCTGCCGAGCGCGATGAGCTCCGTGTACTGGTCCTGCCACGACCGCTCGGTCGCGAGCAGGTCGGCGAGCCGTTGCACCCAGGTCTCGTCGACTGTCCTCGGTGCGCCGGTCGCCAGGTGGCGGGCGGTCTCCTCGCGTGCCTTGAGCCATTCGGACAGGGTGGGCTCCAGGGTGGGGCCGGCTTGGTTCTCGGACATGAGCCCCGACATTAGCGTGGTTCACCCCACGACTTCGCCCCACGACCGGGTCCGGTCGGCTACTGTGACACATGTTGGGGTTTAGTCGACGGCATCCGGCCGGCGCGGTCCCCGATCCCGTCCGGTCCGGTGGTTTCCGGCCGGAGACAGGAGCACCGGCTTGTCGCCGGATCGCCAGTTCCCCTTTTCTTCTCCGCCCGGCGTTGCGCACCACGATGAGCTGATGCCCTCGTGATGGCCCCACCCAGGTCCGGCGCCGCACTCGACTTCGCCGAGGCACGACTGTCCGCGGAACGAGCGGAGTCCCTCCACCAGCGCCAGGCCGCGAGGCGAGTGGCGGAGAACGCCCACGACGCGGGCGACTGCCGTGAGCTGCTGTCCATGCTCGGACTGGCGGACCTGCCGCCGGGCTCCTGGACCGCGCCGGCACGACTCACCACCCCGACTTCCCCGGACGCGTTCCGGCCCGCTGAAGGAGCACGTGCATGAACCGAGGCACCGTCAAGTGGTTCAACGGCAGCAAGGGCTTCGGCTTCATCGCGTCCGAGGCCGGTGGGCCTGACCTGTTCATGCACCAGTCCGACGTGCAGGACTACGCCCACCGGGGCATCCCGGACAACCAGCCCGTGGAGTTCGAGATCGGTCAGGGCGACAAGGGGCCGCGCGCGGTGGCCGTGCGGGTTCTCTAGCCAGGACGGTGACCGGGCGGCCGGTGAACAACCATCCGTCCGTGTGGATTTCGTGACGTAGCCGGTGTCGGTCTCCGACGCCGGCTTCGCTGCTGCCGGTGGCCGATCGGATCGGCGAAATCCGGGGGAGTAGCGTCAGTCGTGCGCGCACTGCCGACGATTCGGTGCGCGCAGGGCGGAGATCACCGTGATCGACAACGGAGAACGCGCTCAGCTCCACGTCCTGGACGTCCGGCTGGACCGGAACACCGACGTGGGCGCGGTACGCCGCCAGGTGGAGGAAGCTCTCACCGACCTCGGCGGCGACCACCTGTGCGACGTTCTGCTCGTGGTGTCGGAGCTGGTGAGGAACGTGCTCGACCACACCGCCGGTCCCGGACGGCTGCGCCTCGCGCGCGCCCGGAACCCGTGCCAGGTCGTGGTCGAGGTGGACGACTCGTCGTCCCTGGACCCCGTGCGCGGTGCGTCGAGGCTCGGTGAGAGCCGCGGCCGGGGCGTCATGATGGTCGAGGACATGGCCCACCGCTGGGGCACGAAGCCCTGGCCCGGTGGCAAGACGGTGTTCGCGCTGCTGCGGTGCGGAGGCGTGCGCATGGCAGCGAACGCCTGCCCCTGCACACCGTGACGACGCGCTGACCTGGGGCGACCCGGTCCGGAGACGTCCGCCGCCCGAGCGGGCGCAGGCGTTCGTATCGCGCGATGGCCCGAACCTCTGACAGAGTGGGCCGGTGATGGAGCGTCCTCGGCTTCGACGTCCTCGGGCACGGCCGACCGCCGTGGACCGGGGTTCCGCGGCGCGGTGCCTGGCCTGCCCGTCAACCGCCTGCGACGGCCGCCGGGCGGAGCGGACGACGGGAGGTGCCGCGGATGCCCTTCAGCGCTGAGGAATGGACGCGTGGCAGAGAACGGATCGCCGACGACGTCGACCAGTCGCTCGTCTCCGTGGCCCCACCGGAGCGTGACCACGGGCCGTTGATGGGACCGCTGGCGGAGCAGTTCGCCGTGCTGACCTGCTCCCTGCTCGGCGCGGCCACGACGGGCGAGGTGCTGCAGCGCGTGGTGCGCGCCGCGGTGCTGGTCGTGCCGGGTGCGGATCTGGTCAGCATCACCCTGCGCTCCGCCGACGGACGGTTTCACACGCCGGTCGAGACGGATCCGGTGGCGGTCGAGCTCGACCGGTTGCAGTACGGCCTGCGCGAAGGACCCTGCCTGGACGCCGCGGATCCGGACGGGCCCGACTTCGTGGTCGCCGCGGATCTGGCGATGGCCCGGTCCTGGCCCCGTTTCGGGCCTGCCGCGGCCGAGCGGGGCATGGGCGCCCTGCTGTCCACCGCGTTGCTGCCCGGCGTCCGGCCGCCGCGGTTGTCCGGGGCTCTGAACATCTACTCGCGCGAGCGGCACGGCCTCGGCGAGAGGGACCAGGCGGCGGCGTTGCTGCTGGCCACCCACGCCTCGCTGGCCCTGGCGCACACCGAGGCGGTCGACCGCGCCGCGCTGCAGGCCCAGCAGTTGCGCCGTGCGATCGACTCCCGTGACGTGATCGGCCAGGCCAAGGGCATCCTCATGGCGCGTCGCGGGCTGACCGCGGACGAGGCGTTCGACGTGCTGCGCCGGACATCGCAGGACCTCAACGTGAAGCTCGTCGAGATCGCGGAGTCGATCACGAGCAGACGGGCTGCCGACGGCCTGCCGACGACCTCGACCCGCGCCACGGGTGAGGTGCGCGGGTTCTGACGGGTTCGTAGGCTGAACCGGAGTGGCGTGATCGCGTCCCACGACCGCGGCAAGAGGACGACTGGTGGACGACCAACGCCGAGACCGGCTCACGCGGCTGGTGGCCGAATGCGGGACGGAGCCGGACCGGTCCGCGTTGGGGCGTGCCCTGTGCGCCGCGTTCCTCCACGTCCTGCCCGGTGCGGACGGCGCCGCGCTGGTGCTGCACGGCAGTGGCTGGGCCCAGGAGCTCGTCGGTGCCAGCGACACGTGGTCGGCGCGCTTGACCGAGGCGCAGTACACCCTGGGCGAGGGACCCGGTGCGGAGGCCGCCGGCACCGGGCAGCAGGTGCTGGCCGGAGACCTGTCCTCCGAAGCGGTCCGCTGGCCCGCGTTCGCGTCAGCCGCTGAGGCGGACGGGCTGTCGTCGGTGTTCGTCTTCCCGTTGCGCGTCGGCGCCATCGTGCTGGGAACGGTGGCGCTGTACGGCAGGCGCGCGCACCACCTCTCCGGCGAGGCCGTGGCCGACGCCGCGCTGCTGGCCGACCTGGTCACGCATGCCCTTCTGGCGCAGAACGAGCGGGCCGGTGACGAGGAACAGCTGCGCATGGACGTCTCGTACCACGAGGTGAACATGGCGACGGGAATGCTGGCCGCCCAGCTGAGGGTCAGCCTCGAGGACGCCTTCCTGAGGCTGCGCGCCCACTCCTTCGCGGCCGGGAGGTCCGTGCTGGACGTGGCGAAGGACGTGCTGGCCAGGCGGATCCCACTCGACCAGCTCGTCGACTGACCGCCGCGCGTCCGGTGGGTCGTCGCGTGCCACCGGCCACGCGACCGCCGACTTCGAGGACGGGTGGTGGACGGGCAACGCCGGGACCGGCTCGCGCGGATCGTCCAGGAGTGCGCGACCACTCCCCGACGCGTGGTTCTGGCACAGGCGTTGCGCGTCGACGTTCTGTCTGGTGTGGACACTGCGGTTCCGGCCTTGCGGGCCGTTCGGTGCCGGACGTGGCACGCGACCTGTTCGAGCGCCGCTTTCCACTCGACAGGTTCAAGGACTGACCGGATGCCGCGCACCGCACCACCCCGGGTCGTATGCTGCGGATGTGCCCCAGGTCCAGGACCAGATCGCCGTGACGTTGAGCGAGCTCACCGCCAGCCTGGTCGACGGTCACGACGCGGACTCGGTGCTGCGCCTGGTGACCAGCGCGTGCGAGCGCCTGCTCGGGGCCGAGGCCATCGGGGTGGTGCTGACCGATCCGCGTGGCGGTCTCAGCGTCATGGCGGCGTCGGACGAGCGGACGCGCTTCCTGGAGCTCCTGCAGCAGCAGAACGACGAGGGTCCCTGCGTGGAGTGCGTCCACACCGGCGTCCCGGTCGACTGCCCGGACCTGGAGGCGGACCCCCGCTGGCCGTCGTTCCGCCCGGCGGCGCTGAACGCCGGTTTCCGCGCGATCCACGCCGTTCCGCTGCGCCTGGGAGGTCGCGGGGTCGGCGCGGTCAACCTGTTCTTCGCGGACCGCACCGAGTGGGAGCCGTGGAAGCAGCGGCTCAGCCAGGTGCTGGCCGACCTGGGGGTGGTGGGGCTGTCGCAGGACCGCGACCCGGCACGCACGCACCGGCTGGTCACGCAGACCCTGACGACGCTGAACGACCGCGTGCTGCTGGCTCACGCCGTCGGCATGGTGGCCGGTGCGCTCGACCTCGGCACGGACGAGGCCCGTGCGCTGATCGCCTCGTACGTGAGGCTCGCCGGCAGCACCACGAAGACGGTGGCGCAGGGACTGACCAGCGGGGAGCTGGCCGCGGAAGAGCTGCTGAAGGCCTAGTGCCGCGCAGCGCCCGTTCGACCGCCTGGCGACGTTCCGGGCTACACCACTAGTCCTCCCAGTCGGGATCGGAGCACCGCTCGGCCGCGGCGTCGACGACGGCGTTCACCCGCGCCACCTCGGCCTCCCGGTCGGCGTCGGTGCGGTGGCCGCAGAACCGCTCCATCACCTGGCCACGGTCGCCTCCACCCTGGGCCAGCACCACGCCGATGGCCTCGTGCAGCGCCGCGCGGCTGGTCACCCCGCTGACGATGCGTCGCGCGGCGACGGCGTCATCGGAACAGCGGTCTCGGGAGGGCATGCCCCCACCCTTCTCCTGATCCGCCACGAAGGCGAGCCGGTACCCCGATCGAAGGCGTCTTGGTCAGCGGGCGTGCGCGGACATGCGCGCCGTGCGTCGGCACCGTCTCTGATGTCAGGAGGAACCCCGTCACTAGACCTCCTCGGGACCGGTGACGGTCAGTGCCAGGCCCGAGTCGGCGACGCTGACGACGACGTGCTGGCCGCCGCGAAGCTCGCCCGAGAGCAGTGCGCGGGACAGCCGCCGGTCGAGCTCCCTGCTGATGGTGCGGCGCAACGGCCGGGCCCCGTACTCGGGGGCGTAGCCGCGGGCCGCGAGCCAGTCGACGGCCTGGTCGTCGACCTCCAGCGTGATGTCCTGCTCCCGCAGCCGTTCGCGGGTGCGGTCGAGCAGCAGAGCGGTGATCTGCCGCAGCTGAGCGGCGTCCAGCCCGCGGAACAGGATGATCTCGTCGAGGCGGTTGAGGAACTCCGGGCGGAAGCACCGGCGGACGGTGGCCATCAGCTGCCCGCGCAGCTGTTCGACCTCGACGCCCGAGGTGGCCGCGGCGAGGAGCTGGTCGGCGCCGATGTTGCTGGTCATGATGATCACGGTGTTGGCGAAGCCGGCGGTGCGCCCCTGGCCGTCGGTGAGCCTGCCCGCGTCGAGCACCTGCAGCAGGGTGTTGAAGACGTCGGTGTGCGCCTTCTCGATCTCGTCCAGCAGCAGGACCGAGTACGGGACGCGCCGGACCGCGCCGGTGAGCTGGCCGGCGTCCTCGTAGCCGACGTACCCCGGCGGCGCGCCGGTCAGCCGTGTGACCGTGTGCTGCTGCGAGAACTCGCTCATGTCGAACCGGATCAGCCTGTCCTGCGACCCGAAGAGCGCCTCCGCCAGCGCTCGTGCGACCTCGGTCTTGCCCACGCCGGTCGGGCCGAGGAACAGGAACGAGCCGATGGGCCGGTTCGGGTGCTTGAGGCCCGCACGACCCTGGCGGACCGCGTCGGCCACGGCCTCCACCGCCTCGTCCTGACCGACGATCCGCTGGTGCAGGTGGTCCTCCAGCTGCAGCAGCCGGTGCCGTTCGGCCTCGGTGAGCTGGGCGACCGGGATGCCCGTGCTGCGGGACACGATCTCGGCGACGTCGTTGGCACCCACCTCGGGCGCGTCGGCCAGCGCGGCGCGGGCGGCCTCCAGGTCGGCGACCGCTCTGCGGAGCTCGTCGTCGAGGAAGGGCACGTCCTCGTCCTGCGCGGTGGCCCTTTCCCGCTTCACCCGGTCCACCCGCTGCTCGAGCGACGCCGGATCCGGTGGCATCGCGGACTTCTCCCGCAACCGGACCCGCGCGCCCGCGCGGTCCACCAGGTCGACCGCCTTGTCCGGCAGGAACCGGTCGGTGACGTACCGGGCTGACAGCTCCACGGCGGCCACGACCGCCTCGTCCGTGATGCGCACCCCGTGGTGCGCCTCGTAGCGGGCGCGCAGGCCGCGCAAAATGGCGATGGCCTCGCCGGCCGACGGCTCGTCGACCGCGATCGGCTGGAACCGCCGCTCGAACGCGGCGTCCTTCGCGACGTGCCGCCGGTAGTCCTCGGCCGTGGTGGCTCCGATGATCTGGAGACGTCCGGTCGTGAGCATCGGCTTGAGGATGTTCGCGGCGTCCATCGGCGCGCCTTCCGCACTACCGGCGCCCACCACGGTGTGCAGCTCGTCGAGGAACAGGACCACCATCCTGTTCGTCGCGGCCACCTCCTCGATGACGCCTTCCAGCCGTTCCTCGAACTCGCCCCGGTACTTCGCCCCGGCCACCATGCCCGCCAGGTCCAGTGAGATCAGCCGCCTGCCGCTCAGCGTCGCCGGCACGTCACCACTCGCGATCCGTGCCGCGATCCCTTCCACGACGGCGGTCTTGCCGACCCCCGGATCCCCGATCAGCACGGGGTTGTTCTTGGTGCGCCGCGACAACACCTCGAGCACCTCGCCGATCACGTCCTCCCGGCCGATGACCGGGTCGAGCAGACCGTCCCGCGCCGCGGCGGTGAGGTCGCGTCCGTAGTGGTCGGTGCGCCTCGTCGCGGACGGGGTCTGCCCCGTCCCGCCGAACAGCTTCCCGACCAGGTCCTCCAGCGAGTTGGACCCGAAGCCGAACAGCCAGTCCTCACCCACGGCCTGCCACCTCCACCCGATCGAGGGAACCCTGTTTCTGATCCTCCCCCCGCACGGCCGGGATGCACAGACCAGGAACTGCTTCGACGTCGCGTCCGGCCTCGACCTCGATGCCGAGGAACGCCGGCGCCGCGAGCGCCGGGCCCGCGCGCCGGCTCGGCGGTGAGCAGGGACGCATAGCCGTGCGATAGACCGTGAAACCTGGATTAGCGCCGGCAGGTCCCGGTGACCGGCCGCAAGCGTCCATTGTGGACAACCGGGGCGAGGTCACCGAACGGCACGTGGCGGACGTGCTCGTCCGGGCCATCGCGGGTGTTATCGACGTCCGGTTCACGGCTGGACGGGTTCACGGCCGGACAGGTTCACGCGGGGAGCTGACTGTCGCGGAGTTCACTTCCCGCGCAGAGGTGCTCCCGCATCGTGCAGGTGGCGCAGGACCTGGCCGTAAGAGTTGCGCAGAGTGGTTTTGCTGTAAGGAATGCCGTGCCGCAGGCAGAAGTCCTCGACCACGGGCTGCGCGTGGCGCAGGTTGGGCCGGGGCATGTGCGGGTAGAGGTGGTGCTCCACCTGGTGGTTGAGCCCGCCGAGAAGCGCGTCGACCCACCGGCCGCCGGTGACGTTGCGGGAGGTCAGCACCTGCTTGTGGAGGTGGTCCAGGCGCTGGCCCTCGCTGATGATCGGCATTCCCTTGTGGTTCGGGGCGAACGAGCACCCCAGGTAGACGCCCATCAGGCTCTGGTGCACGACGATGAACACGACCGCCTTCAAGGGGGACAGCACGACGAACAAGGCCGTCAGGTAGGCCAGCAGCGGCAGGACCTGGAGTGCCGCCTCCCGCCACGGGGCGCGCAGTTCCCTGCGGTACAAGGCGACGAAGCCGGAGAGTCGCAGCACGACCGCCTCGGCGGTCAGCAGCGGGAAGAACAGGAACGCCTGGTACTTGGTGATCCAGCTGTACACGCCGCGCTTCTCCGCTGCCTGGGCGCGGCTGAACGCGAGGGCGTGGATCTCGATGTCGGGGTCGTGGTCCTCGTGGTTGGGGTTGGCGTGGTGGCGGTTGTGCTTGGCGACCCACCACTGGTAGCTGATGCCGGTGAGGCTGCCGTGCAGGTGCCCGACGACGTCGTTGTGGCGGTGGCTGCGGAAGATCTGCCTGTGCCCGGCGTCGTGCCCGATGAACGCCAGCTGCGTCGAGACCACGGCCAGGGCGACCGCGGTGGCGATCTGCCACCAGGAGTCGCCCAGTGCCACGAACATCACGGCGATCCCGCCGAGCAGCACCGCGTTGATGGTCATCCGCAACACGTAGTAGCCGCGCCGGCGGTCCAGCAACCCGGCTGCCTTCAGCTCTTTGGTGAGGCGGGCGAAGTCACTGCCCTGGGGGAGGGGTTTCGAGTCGGTCGAGCTGTCGCGTGTCGCGGTCATACATCTGCTCCAGACAGGTGGTGCGGCTGCGGAGAGCCGTTGTTCGGGTGAACGGCGAATTTCGCAGCGCCTTGGAAAGAATTCCCCCTTCCCGCCGGGGCAAACCGGCCGGACCGGCCGGAGTTCGAGGGTTGGAATCGGGCTGGGCGGGCATCCCGGTGTCAGCGTCGCACCTGAGATTCGGGTGCCGGGAAGGAACGGACCGCCATGGGCACCGACGACAAGATCGACGCCAAGAGCGACCAGCTCAAGGGCAAGGTCAAGGAAGGCGTCGGCGGAGCGACCGACGACCAGGAGCTGCAGTCGGAGGGCAAGGTCGACCAGGCGAAGGGTCACCTGAAGGAGTCGGTCGAGAAGGTCAAGGACGCCTTCAAGAAGGACTGACTCGCGCATCGCTTTCCGCAGGAGCGCACACCGCATGGTGTGCGCTCCTGCGCGTTTGCGGTCAGGAGGCCGTGAGCAGTGCGGTCACCAGAAGCGCCGTGCTCACGACGGCGCCGAGCAGTTCGACAGATATGAGCCTTCGCTGTGCCCAACGGGCGAACGCCGTGTTCACCACCGCGTGCGCCGCCGTGGTGGCCAGCAGCCACCACGGTCCGCCGGCCAGGAGCAGGGTCGCGCCCAGGTGGAACGAGGTGGTCGTGACGCCTCGGACGGCGCCGTGCAGTGGATGGGTGCTCATGTACCCGCCCTGCGACCGCAACCGTTCGGCGGCCTGCTGCCCGATGGGCCAGCTGAACTGCGTCAGCTGGGTGGCGACGGTGAACACGAGCCCCGCCAGCGCCCAGCCGAACCCCGCCCAGAGCGCCGACCCGGTCCCGTGGACGACGACCAGCACGAGCCCGAGGCGCACCACCTCGTCGGTGATCCCCGATGCCGCCGCGAGGATGGTGTCGCGTCTCCTGACCGCGTGCAGCCTGCCTGCCGACGCGAGCACCGGCAGGCTCGCCGCCAGCGCGACCAGCCAGCCCAGCACGCCCAGCAGCGCCGCGCCCGCCTCCGAGATGCCGACGACCACGGCGAGGACGACCGCGACGAGCGCGACAACGCCCGCCGTCAGGGCCGCGCCCGCTCTGATCCTCCCGGTGATCCCGGTCGAGCCGGTGTGGGGACTCTCGTCGTTCCGTGTCTGGTCGATGACCCGACGTTACTCCGCCGCGGAGCCCTGCCGGTGCCCGCCGCTCTCCCGTGGCCGCTGAAGAGGCGTTGGAGGGAGTCGGAGATGCCTGGAGCGAGAGCCAGCGGTGTCAGCGGCACCGCCGGCGTCGACCACCGGTGCCGATCCTCGGTAGACCGGAACGAGCCCACGAGGGCGATCACCTTCGCCGTCATTCGCTGTCCCGCCATTCGGCGAGACGGGCGATGCGGGCGTCCGCCGGAAGCACCTCCGCCAGTTCGCGCGGCAGTGGCAACGGAACCTCGGAAAACACCGGAAAGCGGTGGTACGGCTTGATCATCGGGTGGAAGCGCGCCCGTAGCCCGCGCGACCGGGCCAGTGCGGTCAGCGCGGTGCCGATGCGGTGGGCGGGAACCGCGAACGCCAGGTCGTGTCCGTCCATCGCGGACACTTTCGCCAGCCACTCGTCGAGGAAGGCCTCCACCTGGGGCGCACCATCGGCGGTGTGACCGGTATCAGCAGCTCGGAGTCCACTGTGGAGTGACCGCGGCGGAGGTCGTGCGGCAACCGGGCGACGATTCCGCAGGGCTCAGGTGCCCTGGACCCAGGCGCGGCGACAGCCGACCGAGGAGTTCCTGTGACACGTATCGATCACACCCCGCGGCCCGTCCGGAACGACGTGACCGGTGACCGCCTGACCGTCACAGAGCCGCTGGCCCTGCCCGACGTGGTCGTGGTGGCCCGTGGCTGAGCGATCGGCTCGTCGCGCGCGCTCCACTCACCACCTGGTCGTCGACCTCAGCGACGTGAGCTTCCTCGGCGCGGCCGGTCTCACCGTCCTGGTCCTCGTCAGGGAGGAGGCGCTGCTCGAGCCGTGCCGGCTGTGCGTGGTCGCCCGCACCCGGCTGGTGCGGCTGCCTCTCATGATCACCGGGCTGGTCGACGTGTTCGACGTCCACTCCGATCTCGTTGGCGCGCTGGTGTGCCGGGAGCCAGCAGCGGGACCGCGGCGGGCTGATCCTCGTCAGCCCGCCGATCTGCGGTGACCGGGCTGCAGCTGTTCGGCGAGCGCCTGGTTCTGCCGGATCGCGCGCACCTGGAGGAGGCTGATCGTCGCGACGTTCGCGAACGACTGCGCCAGTGCGGTGGCCTCGGGCCGTAGCGCTCCCGGCGAGGTGCGGAACAGGTTCAGCGTGCCGATGACCTCGTCCCGCAACCGCATCGGCACCGCGTCGACGGCGACGAACCCGAGTCGCGCCGCGGCGGCCTCGAACCGCGGCCACCGCTGGGGTTCCGCACGCAGGTCGGGACACCGCACGCTCTGCCCGGAGTGGAAGCACTCCTCGGAAGGACCGGTCTCGCCCGCGACCAGGAAGTGCTCGAGAGAGCGCAGCAGTTCGCTGGAAGCGGCCATCAGGGTGAGCGCACCCCGTTCGTCCGCCAGCAGGATCCCCGCCGCGTTCACGGCCAGCAGCTCGACACACCGTTCGGTCAGCACGTGCAGGAACTCGATGGTGTCGAACTGCTCGACGAGCGTGTCGGCCAGTTCGACGAAGGTCTGGGCCATTCTGTCCGACATCCGCACTCCTCTCACTTGTCGCCGTTGGTGAACATGGCCCCGTCGCTCGCGACCGGGGAGAGGCGACGACCCGTGAGGCCGGACCGCGCGGCCCTGTCGTCGTCCTGCTCATCAGTGCGGCCGGAGCGCGCCGACCGGTCCAGCACCAGGGCCGTCGCCGCGTCGGCCAGGTGCACCACGTCGGCGATCTCGCCGGGGAGCAGTGCGCCGCAGTGGTCGCGGTGGATCTCCAGGATGCCGAGTGACCGCGCCGCCAGCGTCAACGGGAACGCGAACACCGCCGCCACCCCGATCTCGACGGCGGCGGGGGCGAAGCGGGGCCAGCGTTCCGTGCTGCGGGGGGCCGCGAGGTCCGGCACCAGCACCGGCCAGGTCTGCCGCAGCGACATGAAGGCTGGTCCCTCCGCGAGCACGGTCTGCAGTTCCCCGACCTCCTCGCCGCAGAAACCGGCGGTCGTGAACGGGTGGACGGCGCCCTGTGCGCCCCGCAGGTAGATCGCGGTGCCGACCGCGTCCGTCCTGATGCCGCAGGCGATGCAGATCTGGCGGACGGCGGCCTGCCGGTTCTGGTCCACGTCGACGTCCGCCTCCGCGCCGGGCACGTGGCGCTGCTGTTCGGAGCCCATGTCGCTACCCGAACTCGGGTGCCGACCGCAGCGACCGGTTGCGGCGCGGCTCTGTGCGGGTCTCGGCTTCGTCCACCTGGCGGACCAGCTCGTCGCGGTGCGACCGCAGGCGAGAACCGAGTGCCGCCAGGCGCTCCACGACCCAGTCGCGTTCGGCCGCGTGGAAACCGATGGAGAGGTGCAGGCGCTCAGCGATCATCGACGCGTCCGCCGGAGGCGCGTTCACACGTCACCACACACGGTGCTCAAATGACATCTCCTCATGAAGTCAGAGCGACCGCGGGGTCTGGGCGGAGTTTTCACAGAGTAACCCCTGCGTCGTCGATCTCATACTTTTCAAGTCATTCGCGCAGTGGGCGCCGGGGGCGTGCTGGGGTGCGCCACCAGCCGGAATGCCGGTGGTCGGGCTCGGCCGAGTGTGTGAACCGCTTTGTCGGGAAATCTCCTCTCCGGAATTGCAGATCATTTCGTGACAGGCTGATGTGCGCACTGCGAAAAGAGGCACTACGCCGGAGGACCGGGTGCTCCGGCCGTTCTGAGCGCGGCCACGTCGATCACACCGGTGATGACTCCGTCCGCCACTTCGCGGAGGCGCAGGTTGTTGTCCCGGGAGTACCGGCGCAGAGCGTCGAACGCCCGGTCCATGTCGATCTGCAGCCGCTCGGCGAGCACGCCCTTCGCCTGTTCGATGAGCACCCTGCTCTGCAGGGCGTTCTGCAGCTGACCGGCGAGCAGCTCGCGATGACTGATCACCCTGGCTTGCAGCAGGCCGATGGTGGCGACGTCGGCCATGGCCTGCGCGACTCGGAGCGTCGGTTCCGCCAGCGCTGCTTCGTCGACGGTGAACAGGTTCAGCGCACCGACCGTCTGGTCGCGCAACCGCATCGGCAACGCGTGCACGGCGCCGAAGCCGGCCTCCTTCGCCACCGCGGAGAACTCGCGCCAGCGGTGCGGCGGGCCGGTGGAGCTCGCGAGCGTCACCGGCGCGCTGGTGAGGTAGCACTCCACGCACGGGCCCCGCCGGTGCTGGAGCTCGAAGAGCTCGACCAGCCGGGCGCGGTCGCTGGAAGCGCCCACCACCTGCAGCTCACCGTCGTGGTCGGCGAGCAGGATGCCTGCCGCGTCCACCCCCAGCGCGGTGACGCAGCGGTGGCTGAGCCGGTGCATGAACTCGGCGGGGTCGAAGTCGGCCGCCAGGGTGTCGGCCAGCTCGACGAAGGTCTCCGCCAGGTTCTCCGCGGACATGGGACCACCTCTGTCGGTCTTTCGCCGGAGGAGGAGTCGTCACGTGAGATCAGACCGCCCTCCCGGACTCGGTCGCGGGCGCCGGGTGACGACGTCGCGGCGGACCTCGACGCCCGGATGGTCCTGAGCGAACGCGTGTCCGCGCAGCCGCACCAGTGCTTCCCCCCGTCTGGACGGCCAGCATCCCGGTGGACCTCGGCGGGGCGCGGTGGCATCCCGCCGTCCGGAGGGACCGCCGAGCCGCTGCGCCGACGAGTCGGCTCGTCCATCCGCGGTGGTGGCGGACGACGGCCGGCGGATGAGCGAGTCGCACGCCTCGCCGGACGGGAGCGCCGAGTCGTCGGCCTGCCGCTCACGGCTCACCGGCTCGCGACGAACATCCCACGCGGAACCGGTCACGAAAGGGGCCGAGGCGGCCGTAGCACCGCGCGGAGGGCTTCCAGCGCCTGGTGCTGCAGCAGCCGCACCGCCGCCGGAGTGGACCGGAGCACCCTGGCGGTCTGCTCGGCGGACAGGCCGTGCACGACGCGCAGCTTCAGCACCTCGCGCTGTTCGTCGGTGAGTGCCGCCAGACGCCAGGGGCCGGGGCGCGGCGAACCGCTCATGACGCGGGAGGCGTGCCGGTGGCGGCATCGACGCGCTCGGCGAGATCCCGCGCCGCGGCGTGGTCGTGGTGGCGTGCCTGGCACGCGAGTGGGCGGAAGCGGTCGCGCACGCGGGCCGAGCGGACGGTTCCCGCCGTCGCCAGCGCCCGCAGCCCGGCGTCCACGCCGGCCTGGACGTTCCCTTCGACGAGATGACTGGTGGACAGCAGGATCAGGCTGAACGTCCGGCTGCGGACCATGCCCTCGTCGTACCCGTCGACCGCCTCGGTGAGCAGCGGAACCGCGGTCCGCGCGTGCTGCCGCCCCACCGTGCCGGACAGGTCCGCGTACACGGCTCCGGCGATCCCGGACAGGTCCGCCTCGGTGAAGAAAGCTGCCCAGCCGGCCACGTCGGTGCGGTTCGCGGCGGTGAACTCCTCCCGGCCGCGGTCGAGCAACGTGCGGGCATCGTGCTCGGCGCCTCTCTTGGCACACGCCCAGGCCGCGTTCACGGAGAGGATGCTGGCCGCGAGGCCGTCGCCCGACCGGGAGGCCGCGATCCTGCCGAGGCCGAAGTAGCGCGACGCCTCGTCGAGCTGCCCGTGGTGCAGGAACACGCGCCCGAGCCGGTAGCACACGTTGGCCGTCAACCCGTCCGCACGAGCGAGTCCGGCCAGCGCCAGGGCGTGGCAGAAGTGGTTGTGCGCGTTGCTCACCAGGCCCGCGTCGAAGCACACCCAGCCCGCGAGGTTCCGCAGATCCGCCAGGGCGACGTGCAGTCGTCGCCGCACGCGTTCCGGCATCGGCGCGGTGAGCAGCGGGATGCTGTCGCGGATCCGTTGCCGGACGTCGTCGAGACAGGTCTCACCGCCGCTGCGGTAGTCCAGCTCGCGCAGGGCGCGGGTGGCTTCCTCCAACCGCGTGACATCGGACGGCCCGAGCATGGCAGTACCCCAAACCATGAGGTGGTGGGTGGTACCGCCGGGGGCCGGGGCGGCTGGTTCAACATGCACATTAGTACCGCACACCGGTGCGGGCCGCCGCTGTTTGGCTGCATACGACCTTCCGGGCGTGCCGGGGCTCAGCGCCGGGCGGCTTGCTCGAGGAGCTTCTTGGCGACGTCGCGGAGCTTGACGTTCCCGTTCTGGGACTGCTGGACGAGCATGGAGAAGGCCTCGTCGGCGGAGCAGGCGTGCACCGCCATGAGCACCCCCTTGGCCTGGTCGATGACCGCTCGCGAGGCCAGCGCGGTCTCGAGGTTCTCGATGTGCTCGCGCGATCTCTGGCGCTGGTGGGCGTGGGTGATCGCGGCGCTGGCGGCGGTGGTGAACAGCCGCATCACGCTTTCGTCGAACGGGTCGAAGGCCGCCGCGTTGCGGCTGTAGATGTTGAGCGATCCCACGTGCACGGCGTCGTTGTGGTCCGACGCCGGCAGCGCGATGGGCACGGACAGGTAGGCGCGCACGCCGTGCTGGCCCGCGGCCGCCTCGAACTCCGGCCAGGTGTCGGCGTTCTCGCCGACGACGGCGCGGACGGCCTGGTGGGTGCGTGCGGCCTCCAGGCAGGGGCCGCGGTCGGCGTCGTACTGCCTCTCGTCGACCTCGACGAGAGCGCTGTCGCTGGCAGCGGCGGTTCTCGGCTGCTTGTCGTCGACCGTGATGGTGACGGCGTCGGCGTCCTGGATCGCCTTGGTCGCGGTGTCGGCGAGCCGCTGGAGGATGTCGTCGAGGGGTTCCTCGACGGAGAACCCGTCTCTCAGCATCGCCAGCGCCGCGGCGGCCTCGTCCAGGCGCTCCACCGGGTCCTGCCGGTCCGTTCCGGCGATGTCCGCGTTTTCATGCCCGAGCGCGGTCGTCAGGTCGTCCATGCCGCATCGCCTTTCACCGGGAACGAAGTGACGGCGCTGGTGCTCAACGCTCGCAGCGAATGGTACGGCGCGGAGGCCCCGACGACCGCGCCGCTCCGCGCGGAACCGCCACGACGGCCTCGGGCACTCGGCGCCGGCCAGGAGCCGGACCCGTTCAGTCCACATGTGACGGTCGGGTGGCGGCAGGCGCGGTCCTGCCGACGGCGGTGCAGACCCGCACCAGCTCCGAGGCGATGTGGTCCCAGGAATACCGCGCACGCGTCCTGTCCCGGCCGGCGGCACCGAGCCGTTGCCGTCGTGCGTCGTTCGGGAGCAGCGTCCGCAACGCCTCCGCGATCGCTCCGGGATCCCTCGGCGGCACCCGCAGACCGGTCCCGTCCAGCACCGTGTCGACGTGGGTCGTTCCGGATTGCCGCCCACGGTGTTCTCCTCATGACGAGGTCACGACCGCGAGGTCCGGGCGGCTGCTGAGTCTGCCGGCAAGACCAGGCCATCCGCGCGAGGACCGTCCGGCACACGATGTCGCCACCGGATCAGCGACTGTGCGGGCGAACCCTTCTCGCGGGTCATTGCCTCACGCGTCGCCGGAACCGTGCTTCGTCCCGAGGAGTTGCTGAGGGCGAAGCTCGCCGACGACGAGCTCACGCGCGACTTCGGCCAGGCGGCGACCGCCGTTCCGCGCGTAGGTGCGCAACACCTGGAACGCCTGCTCCATCTCCAGGCTTCCCGCGAGCGCGAGCACACCCTTGGCCTGCTCGATGACGACCCGGCTGTTCAGCGCCGTCTGCAACTGCTCGGTGACGACCTCGCCGCGCCGGATGGCACGTTCCTGGAGGATCCCGATCGTGGCCGTGTCCGCCAGGGCCCGCACCACCAGCAGGTCCTCCTGGACCAGCGGACCGGTCTCCCGGCGGAACAGGTTCAGCGTGCCGATGGTCTCGCGGCGCAACCTCATCGGCACCGCGTGCACGGAGGCGAAACCCTCCTCCAGAGCGCGCGGCGCGAACCGGGGCCAGCGCTGGGTCTCGGCCGCCAGGTCGGGGACGTGCACCGGCTCGCCGCTGTGGACGCACTCCAGGCACGGACCTTCGCCGGCCTTGAGCTGGAACAGTTCGAGCATCTCCGTCTGGGCGGAGGAGTGGGCCAGCACGCGCAGGCCGCCGCGCTGGTCGGAGAGCATCAACCCGGCCGCCGTCGCGTCCAGCAGCAGCACGCAGTGCTCGACCAGCCGGTGCAGCACGTCCACCACGTCGTAGTCGTCGACCAAGGTGTCCGCCAGTTGGACGAACGCCTGGAGCAGCCGGGACTCCCGCTCCGTTCTCGAGGAAGCCCTACCGTTCATCAACAGCTCCTGTCTGCTTCGTCCGGCGGTGGTGCTGCCTGGAACAGGTCACCACAAACCCATCGCTCGTGGTCATCTGTCGAGCTCCAACGGGGAGATCTCGCGCGTCACGATGCCCTTCGCGACCTCGTCCACCGGCTTGTTCACGACGAACGCGTACCCCCGCAGCCGGGCGAGGGCCTCCTCCGCGGAGATGTCGAAGGCCGCGACGAGCATGCCGGTGGCCTGGTGCACCTGCTCGCGTCCCGGCGACATCAGACCCCTCAACCCGTCGGCGTCGTCGACCTCGCCCAGCAGGAGTCCGAGGAGCACCGCGGACACGACGTCCACGACCTCCAGCGCGACGGCCAGTTCGTCACCCGTCAACCAGCCAGGCCGGTGGCGGTAGAGGTCGACCGCGCCGATGTCGATCGCACCTGCCTGCAGCGGGAACGCGAAGATCGCGCCGATGGGCAGCCGGCTGATCGCCGCCGCGAACATCGGCCACTCCAGGGCCGAGGCCTGCGGCAGATCGGGAACCAGCACGGGTCTGCGGGTGGCGAACGCCTCGAAGCAAGGACCCTCGCCCAGGCTGAACTGGACGGTCTCGATCTCCGCCGCGGTCTCGTCGCTGGCGTAGAGCATTTCCCGCTCCCGTGGACCGCTCATCACCGAAACGGAGGCACCGTCCACGGGAAGCACGTCCACGCACGCGCGAATCACGCGTGCCAACGTGTCGAGTTTGCTGTCACTGCCACGAAACGCGGCCATCACCGTCGCGCGTGCGTGGCTCAACGTTCGCCGGGTTCTATCAGGGTCATTCATCGGTGGTCGCACCACCGGATAACGAGAGATCACCTGCGGTTGACACCGGTTTCCTCCACCACGTCGACTGATTCCAGTCGTCCTGGACGTCGCGAGGTCTGGGCTCACGCCTTGCGTGACCGCATCAGGATCAACGTGACTACGGTACTCCGTCCTCGGTCACGCCGCAGGTCGGCCTCGCCTGAACGGTTTCCGGCGCTCCCGTTGGCCGGGTTCCGCGACTGCCGTCCGCGAAAAGCTTTCGTCACAACAGTTTCAGCTCACGTGGCCGGTGGGGCGCCGATCCGGCCAGGGAGAGGCGCCTGCTGCCGCCTGGTCGCCGGGAGGACCGCGCACTACGATCGATCGCCTCCGACAATGAGGGGGCGGCCTTGCCGTCGGACCACCTGCCCGAGCGGAACGTGCTGACCGGTGACGAGAAGTACCACCACGATCGGTCCGTACGTGCGGTTCATCGCCTCCATGCTCCGGTTCGTGGTCCCGGTGGCCCGCGCGGCCTACGCCACGACGTTGTCCAAGGACGAGCTCGACCTGGCCAAGGCGGACATCGAACTGACCGAGACGCTCGCGGACAGGCTGCCGCAGAGCCAGGGCGAGTCCACCACCTCCCTGCCGCAGGGCATGACGAGGGCAGAAGGCGTGGGCCTGCGCTCACTGCTCCTGGCCCTGGATCCGGTGAGCGCGTTCGGGGACCTGCGGCGGGCGTACACGCCGTCCGGTGACGTGAGGATGGACGACCGGGCCTGTGTGATCGTGTCGCTCTGGGGAACTTCTCGACTACGTCGACGAGATCAGGACAGCCCGCCGGCGGAACAGAGCCGGGTCATGAGACCCGCGCTGCCGGACATCGTGAAGCCGGTTGGGTGGTGCCGGGCGCTGTGAGCTCCGCCAGCGAGGGATGGTGCCGGTACCCCGAATCCTGTCGTGGCGCGGTCGACGGCGACGGCATCGCCGTGCGCGGGGAAGAAGTCCGCGACGCCGTCTCGTCGCGGTTGCGGCAGGCCGGGCTGGTGACGTGACCCGTCACGCCTCGACGACGTCGTTCCACCACCTCTTCGGGGGTAATGTCAGACCCTCCCTCATCCGCCCAGCGCGCCTACGCTGGGCTTATGGCCCAGATCGACCACCGCGCCGAGGTGCGCGAGTTCCTCCGCTCACGGCGGGCGCGCATCACGCCCGAGCAGGCAGGGCTGCCCGCGTTCGGCGGGAACCGGCGGGTCGAGGGGTTGCGCCGGGAAGAGGTCGCGCTGCTCGCCGGGGTGTCCATCGACTACTACGTGCGCATGGAACGCGGGAACCTCTCCGGCGCGTCGGACAGCGTGCTGGACGCCCTCGCCCGCGCGCTGCGGCTCGACGAGGCCGAGCGGGAGCACCTCTTCACGCTGGCCAGGACTGCCGAGCCGGGGGAGCGGCGCCGGCGCACCCCGCCCGTGGCGGTGCGGCCCGTCGTGCAGCAGGTGCTCGACGCGATCACGGACGCGCCGGCCTGGGTGCGCAACGGCCGGCACGACATCGTGGCGTTGAACCGCCTCGGCCGGGCGCTCTACGCGCCGGTGCTGGCCGATCCGCGCCGACCGGCGAACACGACCCGGTTCGTCTACCTCGACCCGGCCGCGCGGGAGTTCTTCGTGGACTGGGACCGGGTGGCCAACGACGCCGCCGCGATGTTGCGGCTGGAGGCCGGGCGCAACCCGCACGACCGCAAGCTCATCGAACTGGTGGGGGAGCTGTCCACGCGCAGCGAGGTGTTCCGCAAGCGGTGGGCGTCGCACGACGTGCAGTACCACCGGAGCGGGCAGAAGCGGCTGCGTCACCCGGTCGTGGGACAGCTCGACCTGAACTTCGAGTCGATGGAGCTGCCGTCCGAGCCCGGCCTGACCCTCAACGTCTACACCGCCGCGTCCGGCACGCCGGCCGCGGACGGGCTCAGGATGCTGGCCAGCTGGGCCGCCACCCAGGACCTCGGCCGCTCGCGGGCCTGAGGCCGGCAGCTGCGGCGCGCTGACACTCCAGAAAGGACACACCTGTGGAACAGCGACAGCTGGGACGCACCGGCGTCTCGGTCAGCACCCTGTGCCTGGGCACCATGATGTTCGGCGACTGGGGCACCAAGGACCACGACGAGAGCATCAAGACGATCCACCGCGCGCTGGACGCCGGCATCACCTTCGTCGACACCGCCGACGTCTACTCCCAGGGCGAGTGCGAGGTCATCGTCGGCAAGGCGCTGAAGGGCCGTCGTGACGACGTCGTGCTCGCCACGAAGTTCTTCATGCCCATGGACGACGACCCGAACCACCGCGGCGCGTCCCGCCGCTGGGTCACGACCGCGGTCGAGAACTCGTTGCGGCGCCTGGACGTCGACCACATCGACCTCTACCAGATGCACCGCTGGGACCCGTCGGTCGATCTGGACGAGACGCTGGGTGCGCTCACCGACCTCGTCCGCGCGGGCAAGGTCCGCTACATCGGGCACTCCACGTTCCCCGCGTCCACCATCGTCGAAGCCCAGCACATCGCCCGCGCTCGCGGCCGCGAGCGGTTCGTCACCGAGCAGCCCACCTACTCGATCCTCACCCGCGGCATCGAGAACGAGGTGCTGCCGGTCTGTCAGCGTTACGGCATGGGCGTGCTGTCCTACAGCCCGCTGGCCGGCGGCTGGCTCACCGGCCGCTACCGCGAGGACGACCAGACCGGACCGATGTCGCAGGCCCGCAGGCGCCTGGCCAACCGGTTCGACCTGGCACTGCCCGAGAACCAGCGCAAGCTCGAGGCCGCCGACCGGTTGGCGCGGCTCGCCGAGGAGGCGGGGCTCAGCCTGATCCAGATGGCGATCGCGTTCGTCCTGCGTCACCCCGCCATCACCAGCGCGATCATCGGCCCGCGCACCCCGGACCACCTCGAGTCGCAGCTCGCCGCGGCCGAGGTGGTGCTGACCGACGACGTCCTGGACCGCATCGACCAGATCGTGGCGCCCGGCCTCACCCTCAACCCCGCGGACAACGGCTGGGTCAGCCCGTCTCTCGCTCCTGCTGCCCGCCGCCGTTGAGAGCGCGCTGTCCGGAACGGGTCAATCAGTGAAGACAACGTTGACAGCGGCGGGGTTGTGCTGAAAGTTCCGATGTATGCGCTGCAGCAGAGTGGTGATGATCGCGGCCGCGGTGATGATCGCGGCCCCGCTGGTCGCGTCCGCGGAACCGGCGCCGCCGTTGGTGGCCGATCCGAGCGCGTACGTAGATCCTTTCATCGGCACCGGGATGGCGAACGCGGCGGCGGGGGAGATCAACAACTTCCCCGGCCCCTCGGTGCCGTTCGGCATGGTGCAGTTCTCGCCGGACACGCAGGGCTCGTACGCCGGTTACCAGTACCACAACGAAAAGATCCGAGGTTTCAGCCTCACACACGCCAGCGTGGGGTGCAGCGCCTTCGGTGACGTGCCGATCCTGCCGATCACCGGCGACCTGGGGGACAAGCCCTGGGACCGCGTCGAGCGCTACCAGCACAGCACCGAGCAGGCCGAGCCCGGCTACTACGCCGTGACGCTCGAGGACTCGCGGGTCCGGGCCGAGCTGACCGCCACCACGCGCACCGGCTTGGCCACCTTCACCCTGCCCGCAGACGGCCACGTCCTGGTCAAGGGCGGAGCGAGTCTGTCCGGCAACACCGCGGCCGAGGTGACCGTCGAGAACGACACGACCATCACAGGCTCGGCCGCCACCGGCGGGTTCTGCGGCAAGGCCAACAAGTACACCATCTACTACGCCATCACCTTCGACCGGCCGTTCACCGCACGGGGCACCTGGGACGGCAACGCGATCAGCCCGGGCAGCGGCACCGTGCGGGCGCCGCGTGCCGGCGCCTACCTGAGCTTCCCCGCGGGTCAGGTCAAGGCGAAGGTGGCGCTGTCGTACGTCGGCGTGGACGGCGCGAAGCGGAACATGGCCCAGGAGGTCCCGGACTGGGACGCGGACGGGGTTCGCACGGCCACCAGGGCGAAGTGGCGCACCGAGCTGAGCAGGATCCGGGTCGCCGGCACGAACGCGGACGAGCTGAAGACCTTCTACACCGCGCTCTACCACTCGCTCATGCACCCCAACACGTTCAACGACGTGGACGGCCGCTACATCGGCTTCGACGACCAGATCCACACCCTTCCGGCGGGACGCACCCAGTACGCCAACTTCTCCGACTGGGACACCTATCGCAGCCTGGCCCCGCTGCACGGGATGCTGTGGCCGCGCGAGGCCGGCGACATGGCCCAGTCGCTCGTCAACGACGCCGTGCAGGGCGGCTGGTGGCCGCGCTGGCCGCTCGCCAACGACTACACCGCACAGATGACCGGCGACAGCTCGGTCCCGTTGATCGCCAACCTGCACGCTTACGGCGCCAAGGACTTCGACCTCACAACGGCGCTCCGGTACCTCGTCAAGGGCGCGACCACGGTCGACACCACACCGGGCGCCTACCAGGAGCGTCCTGGCATCAGCGAGTACGTCCAGCGCGGTTACCTGCCCAACACCGACGCCGCCCGCGGCGACCACAACCGGGTCGGCGCCTCGATCACCCTGGAGTGGTCGGTCGACGACTTCGCCATCGCCCAGCTCGCCCTCGCCGCCGGCGACCGCGCGACCGCCGCGGAGTTCACCCGGCGCGGCCAGAACTGGCAGAACCTGTTCAACCCGGCCACCGCCCACGTCCAGCCGCGCGACGGCGACGGCCGGTTCCCCGACGGCCCGGCGTTCACCCCGCCGTCAGGAGGGTTCGGGCAGGACGGGTTCGACGAGGGCAACTCGGTGCAGTACAGCTGGATGGTCCCGCACAACCCGGCGGGCCTCATCACCGCGATGGGCGGCGAGGACGCGGCCGCGGCACGCCTGGACACCTTCACCACCGAGCTCAACGCCGGCCCGCTGAAGCCGTACATGTGGGCGGGCAACGAACCCGCGTTCGGCATCCCGTGGCTCTACAACCACACCGGACGGCCCTGGCGCACGCAGCAGGTGGTCCGGCAGATCATGACCACCCTGTTCAACGCCACCCCGGACGGCGAGCCGGGCAACGACGACCTCGGCGCCCAGTCCTCCTGGTACGTCTGGGCCGCGCTGGGTCTCTACCCCGCCACGCCGGGCACCTCGGACCTGGCCGTGCACAGCCCGCTGTTCCCGCGCATCGTGCTCGACCTGCCCGGCCGCGACCTGACCATCAACGCGCCCAAGGCCTCCGCCACCGCGATGTACGTGCACGACCTCGACCTCGACGGCCGCGACCACGAGCGCACCAGCCTGCCCCGCGACATCATCACCACCGGCGGCGAGCTCGACTTCGACCTGTGCACCACACCGGACCAGAAGTGGGCCACCGACGCCGACGAGGCCCCACCGTCCTATCGCGACGGTGAGCACGA
Source organism: Lentzea sp. (assembly GCF_035525475.1). Taxonomy (GTDB): domain Bacteria; phylum Actinomycetota; class Actinomycetes; order Mycobacteriales; family Pseudonocardiaceae; genus Lentzea. Next base: position 47,826 of record NZ_DATLEC010000070.1, read on the forward strand.
CTTCCTGGCCAGTGCCGACAACATGATCACCGTTCAGCCCGGCGGCACCGCCGAGCTCACCGTGTCCGCGCGCAGGCTCGCGGGCAGGGACCGGACATTGAGCGTCACCAGCACGCCACCCGCCGGGATCACCGTCACCGGCCCGCAGCGGTTCCGCCTGGACGACGGCCAGGCGCGGTTCCAGGTGAGCGCGACCGCACCCGAGGGCTACTACGACATCCCGCTGACCATCAAGGGCGACCACCGCACGGTCACCACCACCGTGACGGTGCTGGTGGCCCAGGAAGGAAGCCTCGTCACCCGCTACGACAACACCGGGATCACCGACGACAACGACAAGTCACGGGCGAACCTCGACGGCGCCGGCAACAGCTACTCCCGCCAGGCGCTCGCCGAGGCGGGCCTGACCGGCGGCGAGCAGTCCGAGGTCGCGGGCACGACGTTCACCTGGCCCGCACCACCGGCAGGCCGCCCGGACAACGTCGCCGCGGAGGGCCAGACCGTCACCCTGGCCGGACAGCCCACGCGCCTGGTGTTCGTCGGCGCGGCCGGCAACGGCGACCACAGGGGCACCGCCACCGTCACCTTCACCGACGGCAGCACCGCCCCGGCCGACATGTCGTTCGGCGACTGGGTGCTTCCCGGTGGCAGCCCTGAAGAGCCGGTCTTCGGCAACACCGTCGTCGCGCACCCCCGCTACCGCAACGTGGCCTCGGGCGGCACCGGACCGGCGTTCATCTTCGCCACCGCGCCGTTCGACGCCCCCGAGGGCAAGACCATCGCGAGCGTGACTCTCGCGACGGACAAGCAGATCCACCTGTTCGCGATCGGCACGAACTGAGGAGGGTCCTGGTGCGCACTGCCTCGGCGGTGCGCACCAGGACCTCGTCCGTCGGCTGGTGGCGTGGCCCGGCAACGTTCCCGGTCGCGCCACCAGATCCGGTCGCCCACCTGGTCGACGGACCCGGACGCGTCGAGCGGCTTGTTCTTCGTGCCGAGGTACTCGTAGGTGTTCTGGTCGAACACCATCACCACCGGTTCGGCCCTCGGCCCCGAGCCCTCCGGTGCCGGCCGGCTGATCCCGATCCCGGGACGGCCCGCCGAGACGTCCCTCACCACGGTCGGCCCCGGCACGCGGGTCACCGCCTCGAACAACGCGGCCCGCTGCGGCCCCGGCAGGTACGAGTCGCTGACCATGCCCAGCACGTCCTTGCCGTACGAGTCGACCGGCCGGGATCACCAGCGCTTCCTCGGCCTCGAGACAGCTGAGCTGCTCCCACGCGACCAGCAGCGGCACGTCCCTGTCCTCGGCGGACAACGCCCCCAGCGCGCCGGTCGGCATCGACCGCATGGCCCGCGCGGTGACGTCCGAGGACACCCGGTCGGCGTGGTCGTCCACGTGGGACCCGGCCGGGGCCCCGGTAGCGGCGCACCTCCTCCCGCCGGTGCCGGCCGACCAGGTTCGTGGCGATGCCGTACAGCCACGGCCGTGCGTCGGGGCGGGAGGAGTCGTAGCGCTGTCGTTCGAGAACGCCCCGATCGAGTTCATGGCCGGATCACTCCGCGATGTACGGCGGCGCCTCGCCCCAGCCCCACTTCGGCACGGGCGCGCCGTGGAACGGTGTGGCGTCCGGTGCGGAGTTCCGCACCGCCAGCCGCGTGCCCCACTCCAGGTAGGACACGAACGCCGCGCGGAACTCGGGATCGCTCGGCAGCCCCACCTCGTCCGCCGCGTCCACGATCAGGGTCAGCCAGCGGCGGCGCTGTTCCTCGGTGATGCCCCGGCCGAGGTGCTTGGCCAGCATGAACTCGTAGCCGCCCCGCCCGGCGGTGTAGGCGGCGGGCCCGCCGAACACCTCGCCCAGCCACAGCGCGACGTGGCGGGCGTGACCGGCCTCCATGCCGGCGAACACCGGCGCGAGCACCGCGTCGTCGGCGACGCGCCGGTAGAACGCCTCGGTCAGCCGCGACAGGGCCGCCTCGCCACCGGCCCACGTGTACAGCGAAGGTGTTGACTGGTCGTTGATCACGACGCCCACTCCAGCAGCAAGCGAAAAGCCCGGCAAGTACGCACCTTTTGGTGAGGAGAGCCCGTGTACCAGTGTCCTGTCGAGCTCGCTCTCGACGTCATCGGCGGCAAGTGGCGCGCCGTGATCCTCGCCCACCTCAAGGAACGCCCGCACCACTACGGCGAGCTGCGCCGCAAGGTGGCCGGCATCAGCGAGAAGATGTTCGTGCAGCGGCTCCGCGAGCTGCAGGACGCGGGGCTGGTGTCCCGGGCCGAGGTGCCGCCCCGCGTCGAGTACTCGCTGACGGAGGAGGGCCGGAGCTTGGAGCCCGCACTCCAGGCGCTCTACGACTGGGGCGTTTCCCGAGCCGCGCGCACCGGTGTGGTCATTGCACAGCCATGAGTTGCGCGCCTGCGATGTGCAGGTCACCCGAGAGCTAAATCTTTTAGCTCGGTCCGCCGACATTCGATCAACGCGACGAGTTTGGTGAGCACAAAATCAACCCGCTATAGCGGGTCCAAGCCCATCGAAAAGGTTTCGAAACCTATCGGCAACCTTGGGTAGTCGGCTGGGCACTGCTAGTGTCGATAAAGGTTCGGCCACGGTCGATCCGGGGTCCGTGAATTCCGGACCGGCCGGTCGTGACCGCACCGCCGGTCAACTCGGCGAGTTGGCCGGAATCGATGGCGGCCGTCATCGCGATCACCGAGAATTCACACCGGTCGATTCGTGCTGTCCGCTGCCGTGTCAACCTCAATGACGAGGAGTTCCGCATATGGCTGAAGCCAGTTCGCGACCGTCGAGCCGCAAGCGCGGCCGTGTCGCACTGCTCGTCGGCGGCGCCTGCACCGCGTTGGTCATGGCGCTGACACCGGTCGTCGCCAGCGCCGATGTCGGTATCGCCGCCACGTGCTCGAGCCAGACCGGCAACAACGGCGGTTACTACTATTCGTTCTGGACCGATGGTGGCGGCAGGGTCTGCATGGACTTCGGGTCCGGTGGCAACTACAGCACCTCGTGGAGCAATGTCGGCAACTTCGTCGGCGGCAAGGGCTGGAGCAACGGTTCACGGCGGACGGTGAACTATTCCGGAAGCTTCAACCCGTCGGGCAATGCGTATCTGACTCTGTACGGCTGGACGTCGAACCCGCTCGTCGAGTACTACATCGTCGACAACTGGGGGAGCTGGCGGCCCACCGGTACCTACAAGGGCAGCGTCACCACCGATGGCGGCACGTACGACATCTATCAGACCATGCGTTACAACGCGCCTTCCGTGGAAGGCACCAAGACCGTCCCGCAGTTCTGGAGCGTCCGGCAGCAGAAGAAGACGGGTGGATCCATCACCACCGGAAACCACTTCGACGCGTGGAGCCGTGCCGACATGCGGCTGGGCAGTTTCAACTACTACATGATCCTCGCGACCGAGGGCTACCAGAGCAGTGGCAACTCCAACATCACGGTGAGGTGAGCCTTCCGCCGGGTGAGTGTTCTCGCGGGCTGCGCCACGCCGACGCGTGGCGCAGCCCGTTGCGAGCTACCGGTGGTCGATGACCACGTCCTCTTCGGAGATGATCTGCCTGAACGCCGACAGGTCGATGAAGTTCCCGTGGTCCGGGTCGATCTTCTTCAGGAAGTTGTCGCTGGAGAACAGGGCTTCGAGGTCGGCCATGCCGTCGAACCAGACCTCCACCACCGAGTCGTACTCCGGTTCGGGGTACTGGGGCGCTGGAACGGGGTACGACACGACGAACCGGCGGATGTACAGGCCGGTCTCCGGGATCGACATGAGCAGTGGACGGTGGACGTTCTGCTGGTAGTGCTTGAACTCGTCGTGGGTCATGCCTTCACGACGCTTCAAGGTGATGATCATCTTGATCACGGTTGTACTCGATCCTTCTGCCGGCAGGAGTTCGTGCGCGGAAGTGCGGTGGAGCCCCACTGTGCGAGTCCGGCGAGCAGCGGCCCAGAGTGTCGTGGTGCTGGTGCTCGGACCACCAGCGTGAGCTCGCCCGGCCGTGAGATGCTCGTTGCCGTGGCAGACGTGCGTTCTCGTGAACTCGGTGCGTACCTGCGTGCACGGCGCGACCGGCTCTCGCCCGCGGACGTGGGACTGCCAGGAGGCGGCGGCCGCCGGGTGAAGGGACTGCGCCGCGAGGAGGTCGCGGTTCTCGCGAACGTCGGGTCGAGCTGGTACACGTGGCTCGAGCAAGGACGTGACGTGCGGCCGAGCGTGGAGGTGCTGGCCGCGATCGCGGACGCGTTGCGGCTTTCGAGCGGCGAGCGCCGGCACCTGTTCCTCCTCGGCGGACACCCGGACGCGGAACAACCGTCGAACTTCGAAGGGGTGGCCGGCCGGCTGCAGGTGCTGCTGGACAGCCTCTCCCCGCACCCGGCGGTGGTGATCACCCCCTGGTTCGAGCCCTTGGCCTACAACGCGTCGTTCCGGTTCATGATCGACGACCTGGAGGCGCTGCCGGAGGCCGACCGCAACTGCGCCTACCTGCACTTCACCCACCCCGACTGGATCGCGGGGCACTCCGGCCACGAACAGGAGTACGCGGCCCTCGTGGCCAAACTGCGCGCCTACCACGGCGAGTCGGTCGCGGATCCGGCGTGGGCGCCGTTGCTCGGCCGGCTCCGCGAGGAGTCACCGCTGTTCGCGCGCCTGTGGGAGCAGGCGGACGTGTCCACCGAACCGGGATGGGTGAAGCGCATCCGGTCACTGCACGTCGGCAACCTGACCGTGCACGCCATCACGATGTTGATCGAGGAAAACCCCCGCACCCGTGTCGTCGTGTACCAGCCGGTGGACCGCACGACCCAGGAACGGTTGGAAGAGCTCGCCCACCGCATCGCCCGCGGCGCCGTCGACGGCCCGGCGACCGTGCGGCGGCTGCGTCCGGCAACCTGACGGGGCTGCGGACGAAGCCGTCGCGATCAGGTCAGCCGCACGACCAGTTTGCCGGTCCACTCGCCGCCTGCGATCAGCTCCGCGCCCGCCTCCAGGCCTTCGACGCGGTCGACGCGCGTGCGCAGCCTGCCCTCCGCGACCCATCGGGCGAGCAGGGTGAGATCGCGGTCGAGGCGGATGTCCTCGAACAGCAGCATGAACGTGCGGATCTCCCGTTGAGGCAGGTCCCAGGCGCCCAGCAGGGCATCGGGCGGCAGAACGGCGTCCTGCCGGGCCGCACGGCCGACGGTCATGAGCACGCCGCCGTCGCGGAGTAATGCGAACGCCTCGGTGAGCACGTCGCCACCGACGTTGTCGACGACCCCGTCGACGGCGCCGGTCACCGCGGAGGGACGGGTGACGACCTCGGTCGCGCCCAGTTCGCGCAACCACGGCTCACGAGCCGGATCCCGGGTGACGGCCACGACTTCGGCCCCGCCCATGGCGGCGAGCTGGACGGCGTGGGCGCCGACCGCACCGGTCGCGCCGGTCACGAGCACCCGCCGGCCGAGGATGGGCCCCACCGCCCGCAGCGCGCGCAGGGCCGAGCCGGCGGCGACCGGCAGGGTCGCCGCGCCGACCAGGTCCACACCGTCCGGGACGACGCCGAGCCACCGGGTCGGGACCGCGCGCACCTCGGCCCAGCCGCCGGCGGCCGCGCAGGTGATGACGTGCGTTCCCCGCGCCGGTCCACTGCCGTCGGCCGCTTCCCGCTCCACGACACCGGACGCCTCCCAGCCCGCCACCGTGCCGTCGGGTGCGGTCGAGACCTGGTGCAGGTCACCGGGGTTGACCGAGAAGGCGTGCACGCGGACCAGGGCCTCGTCCGGCGCCGGAACCGGTTCGGCGACGTCGGCCACGCGAATCCGGCCCGCGGCGCGCTGGTCGGTGATCAGAGCTCGCATGAACCCCAGATTGGCACGGTGTGCCACTTGGCGCAAGGTGTCAGTTTTAGCTCGTCGGGATAGGCTTCCGGCATGGAAGTCATGGGTCTGCGCGAACGCAGAAGGATCCAGACACGCGAGGCCATCATCGGCGCCACCCTGGACCTGTGCGCCCAGCGCGGCTTCGGCGCCACGACGGTGGACGCCATAGCCGAACGTGCCGACGTGTCCCGTCGCACGTTCTTCCGCTTCTTCCCCACGAAGGAAAACGTCCTCATCGCCCTCGAGAGCGACTTCTTCGACGCCGCCGTGGACGTGCTGAGCGGTTCCGGGAGAACCGGCCTCGTCATCGAGCTGGTGGGCGAGGCGCTCGTCGAAGCGACCACGCGGTTCGACGACGAGTGGTGCGCCCGGTTCGTCGAGGCCGCCCGCGTGATCGACGAGATCCCGGCGGTGGAGGCGGTCGGGCTGGAGCTCTGCGCCAGGACAGCCGGCCGGTTGCGCGAAGTCCTCCGCCCGCGGGAGGACCGGACACCGGACCACGTCGTCGAGCTCGCCCTGGAATCGGCGGTGTCGGGCTGGCGCCTGGCTCGCCGCCGGTGGCTGCGCCACGACAACCCCGGCTTCGCGGAACTGCGCGAGCTGGTGCGGGAGCACGTCGACGCCCTGGCGGCCGCCGCGGCGCTGGTCGCGACCGCGACGGAGTCGCGACCAGCACCGTGATGTCGTGTCCTGCGCCTTGCTCTACAGGGTGATCGCGCTGTGGCCGCCGACCACGGGCACGGGCACGGTGTCCGAGCCGTAGTTGTCGCCGAGCAGGATGAGCGCTATGCGTTGTCCTGCGGGGACAGTGCGATCGAGCGCGCTCATCTCCCAGGTGATCGTCACCGTCTCACCGGGAACGAGGGGGTCCGGCAGGTAGAGGGAGTTCCGGTTCTTCAGGTCGATGATCCCCTGCGACATGACCTTGATGCCCTTCACCCCGTCCCTGTAGGTGACGAGGTAGGCCGAGAGCGGGGTGAGCGCGAAGATCCGGTACGGCGGTCCTGGCGCGGGCTGGGTCTTGAGCAGCGGGCCCGACCTGGCGTCGGGGACGAGGTGGAAGTCCTGTGACGCGGACGGTTCGGTGGTGAGCGGAGCCGTCGCGCATGGCACCGGCGTGCAGCCGCACCGGTTCGGCGTCCGGGCGCGGCCAGGCCGGTGTGATCTCGGGGTCCGGGCCGGTCCCGCTCTGCGTGTCCACGGCGGGTTCGCGGTCGATGCCGTTGTCGAGCCCGACCAGCCAGCGGTCCGTCCACCGGCGCAGGGTCCGCTTCCACTCGTCGTACCGCCAGTACTCGGGCCTCGCGCCGTGGTCTCCCTTGAGGAGCCACAGCTTGCGGGGCACGCCCTTGGTGCCGAGTGCGTTCCAGAGACCGGAGAAGACGGGCTGGGTCTCGTTGTCGACGATGGACGGAGCGGGCGGATCAGCCGCACCGGCCGCGGACTGGCCGGACAGCACCAGCGCCAGGACACCGGTCAGCGAGATCGCCTTGGCCTGCCACGCGTGTGTTCGAAGCCCTCTGGATTGCCGCATAGTGTGGAAACGCGCGTTCGCTCCCGGAGGTTGACGAAGGTGCTGTTGTCCGGGGACCGGACGGGTGCGCGTTCAGCTGAGAAGACGAAAGAGAACCGGATGAGCAGGGACAACAACCCCGAGACGATCGCTGAGCTGGACCGCCTCGACGAGGCGGTCAGGGCGGCGCCCGAGGGAGACACGGCGGCGCAGATCGCGCTGTGGCGGCAGGCGACCGCGCTGGAGCACTGGTTCTTCATCGCGCGGGGCTCGGCCGACCGGCCCCGTCCCTACGCCGTGGCCGCCGAGCAGGGACCGATGATCTGCCTCTACAGCAGCGCCGCGCGGGCGGAGGAAGCCGCCCGTGCCCTCGGACTGGCCGATTCGGACAGTGGCGAGGCGCCGGCGTTCGGCGTGCCGATGCCGGCCGCGATCGACTACGTCGCCTCGTTCGGCCAGGTCGGCGTCTTCGGTGTGACGCTGGACCACCCGCGCCTCGGCCATTACATCCCGCTGGCGAACCTGGGTCTGCTCAAGGGCTGGATCGAGGGGACAACGCGGTGAACGGCCCCGTCCGCGGTCAGGCGACGTGACGGCGGCTCACCGGCCGCAGCCCGACCCGGCGGCGCCCGGTACCGGGTTGCTCGGCCAGCCGCGGGCTGCCGGACGTGTCCTCGGCGTCGGCGGAGTCGTTGTCCCGCAACGACGTGCGGCCACCGGGGCCTCGGTCGCGGAAGTGCGTCAGCGCCAGCAAGGCGAGTGCCGCGAGCAGCAGTGAGTGGGACAGCACGCGACCCGCGGTGGCGGTGCCGTTGACCAGGTCGCTGGCGGAGTAGGGGATCAGCACGGCGACGAACGCGGCGGTCACGGGCAGCATGCCCGCGGTCGCGGCGGGACGCAGGGCGGTCCAGAGCAGGCCGAGGCCCAGCGCGAGGTTCCAGGCGGTGCTCTCGTTGAACAGGTGGCTGCTGTCGAGACCGGCCGCGTGGCCGCCGTGCGAGGACGAGCCGGTGCCCAGCACCTGGGCCAGGCCGAGCGTCAGCTGGGCGACCGCGACACCGCCCAGCACAGTCCTGGGCAGCCAGCCCCGCGGCATCACCCGAGTGGTCGGAGGCGCCGCTTCGAGGATCGCTGCGGTGAGGTCGGGCACGGGGGTGGCCGGCCGCACGCGCAGGGTGCGGTTCAGCGACGTGGCGGTCTCCTGCCACTCCTGGCAAAACGCGCACGTCTCCAGGTGGGCGTCCACCTCACCGGCGGGCACGCCCTCGTCCTCCCCGTCGAGTCGCGCGGACAGGGCTTCGCGGCAGCTGCTGCAGTCCACCTACACATTGTCGGTCATCCGGCCCATTTGGTTCCCGGCGATCTCCGAACGGCTCTGGCGGATCCCCACCGGTCGGTCCGAACGGCCGGTCAGTCTCCAAAGATCCGCCCGTTACGCTTCGACCTCGTGAACGGTGCCGATGACGAGGTGACCCGCTGGGCGTTGCAGGCCCGCGGAGGTGACCGGGACGCCTTGGAACGGTTCGTGCGGGCGACCCAGCGCGACGTGTGGCGTTTCGTCGCTCACCTCGCGGACGTCGGCGTGGCGGACGACCTCGCCCAGGAGACGTTCCTGCGCGCGTTGCCGAGCCTGCGGTACTTCGAGGCGCGGTCCTCGGCGACGACGTGGCTCCTCTCGATCGCCCGGCGCGTCGTGATCGACCAGGTGCGGATGGCGCGGTCACGGCCTCGGGTGTCCGCGGACGTCGACTGGGTGCAGGCGGCGGACCGCGGGCGGAGCGCCTCGTCGGACTTCACCGACGTCGTCGCGCTCAACCTGCTGCTCGACGGGCTGGCCGCCGAACGACGGGAGGCCCTGGTGCTCACCCAGGTGCTCGGGCTGGGCTACGCGGAGGCCGCCGAGGTCGCCGACTGCCCGATCGGGACGATCCGCTCGCGGGTGGCGCGGGCACGGGAGGACCTGGTCAGGGCCGCGGGGAGCGACGCCAGCGAAACCGGCTGAGATTCGCCGGGAAACCGCTTCCACCCGGTCCTCGAAGGCCGGATGCGGAGGCGGGGGAGTTCCGGGTGAACCGCGACGCCGCGTGATCCGTAGACCCCGGATGTGAGGGTGCTGCGCGGCGACGACGCCGAGATCACCGGCCACGCGCTTCGTGCGGGCAGGGGTGACCGTGCCGCCACGGAGGCGTTCGTCCGCGCCACGCAGGCCGACGTGTGGCGTTTCGTCGCCCACCTGGCGGCCGACGTGCGCCTCGCGGACGACCTCACCCAGGAGACCTATTTGCGGGCGTTGCCGGCGCTGGTGCGGTTCGAGGGCAGGTCTCCGGCCCGCACGTGGCTGCTGTCGGTGGCGCGCCGGGTGGTGGCGGACCACATCCGGTCCCTGCGCTCCCGGCCCCGGCCGCACGACGGCACCGACGTCGAGGGGCAGGTCGAGCCGGGCTTCGCCGAGGACGTCGTGCTCCACGAGCTCGTGTCCGGGCTCGACCCCGACCGGCGCACGGCGTTCGTGCTGACGCAGCTGCTGGGGCTGTCCTATGCCGACGCCGCCGAGGTCTGCGGCTGCCCGGTCGGGACCATCCGGTCGCGGGTCGCCAGGGCGCGCGAGGACCTGGTCACCGCGATCGAGGACGACCACTCGGGCCGCCGCATCTCCTGACCTGCGGGCTACACGTCGTTCGACAGCGCTGCCACCAGGACGGCGCGGGTAGCCGCGCAGTGCGACGAGCGAACCGATCCACACCGCGGCCGCCGGGATGTGCCAGACCATCGCGTTGGTGGCGACGTCGTGCCACGCGCCGTTGGCGACGTGACCGGCGATGACCGGCGCCAGCACGCCGGCCAGGGCGGGACCGAGCCACAGCACCGAGGTCGTCCACGTCAAGGTCGCCCGTGCTCCCACCGCCACGACCGCGGCGGCCACCGCCGAGCAGAGCCACGCCTTCGGTTCCTCCGTGGCCGCCACGAGCCCGCCCAGGTGCTCGAGAGCGACCCCGGCGGGCTGTCCGGACGCGTCCGCGGCGGACAGGACGACGGCGGTTGTCGCCGCACAAAACCACACCGTCGCCGCTGTCGCGCGCCGCATACGCGTGCGCGGTCAACCGGGACCGCTTCGCCGGCGCCGGAACGATGAACACGGCGAACGCCAGAGACCCGACGGTGACGGTGGCAGCGGCGTTCGCCAGCGTGCGCACGAAGCCGAACGCCAACGACGTGGGTCTGCCGGGATCGCTGTCTCCCAAAGCGGTGTACACGTCACCCGCGCCCCAGACCACGACGATCGCGACGCACAACACCGATCCGACCGACGCGACCGCGACGGTCCTGTCCACCCTCATGTGAAGGCGGTCGGGCAGAACCCCTTTCCAGTTCCCCGAAACCGGGGACATCAGCGAATGTGTGACTCCGATCTCCGCGCACGAACCAGACCGATGACGCCGTCGAGGACCAGGAACGCCACAAGACTGATGCCGAGCAACGGGATGGCGATGCCGATCGCGATCATCACGAGCGGTGCCGGGATGACGAACCACAGCGGCAGCTGCTGCCACCCGCCACGCTTGGGCGCGGTGCCAAAGGGTGCGCTGCGGTCGGAACGAGTGGGCCGGCGCTGCCACCACATGCGGTAACCGAAGAAGATGAGCGTCAGGATCGCCGCTGCCAGCAACAAAAGCGCGATCTGGTTGGCCAGCCCGAACAGCAGGCCCATGTGCGCCAGAATGCCCACAGAGGACAGTTGCGCGAGGAACGGGCGGTCGGAGAAGTCAGCGCGCGCGGTGACGTTACCGGTGCTGGGGTCGACGGCCGCCTTGTCCTGGCGGATCGGCCAGGTCTGGTCGGTCTGCGCGACGGACCAGGCGGCTCCCGGTGCGGCGGCGGGGGAGAGCTCGACCGGTCCGTCCAGGCCCGCGCCACGTCCGGCGGCGAGCACGCGGTCGAAGGTGGCGGGATCCACCGGAGCCGCGCTGCCCGCGGTGCCGGTGTGTTCCGAGTGCTCGCTCGGCGCGGTACCGGTGGGCGCCGCGCCGGGCAGAGCGGTGTCGAGCGCGGGTGCCTTGGCATTGAGGGCCGTCAGCACCGCCGTGAAGTTCTCACCGGCGTAGTTCGACCAGGTCAGGCCGGTGGCTGAGAGGAACAGTGCGCCGACCAGCGCCCACACGCCGATGCTCGCGTGCCAGGAGCGGCTTTTGCGAACACCCTTGGCGCCCTTCTCCGGCACCAGCAGGGCCCGCACACGGCGACGAGCGGTGCGGCGACGGGCGATCCAGAGCACGAGCCCGACGAGCGAGAGCACCCACAGCCAGCTGGCCGCCAGCTCCGAGTACAGGTTGCCGACCAGGCCGAGGTGGAGGTCGCGGTGCAGCTGGTCGAGCCACGTGACGGCCGGCGTCGCACCCGCCCACGTGGTCAGTTCACCACGCACCTCGGCGGTGTAGGGGTTGACGTAGACGGTTTTGCTGTACTCCTCGGCCAAGCCGGGAGCGGAGAACACGACGCGGGTCGTGGCTTCCGGGTCGTCGAAGACCTGCACCGCGGTCACGGTGCCGTCGGGCAGCGAAGCCTGAGCAGCCGCCACTTGGTCGGAGACGGGCCGGACCGGCCCCGAAGCCTGTTCCACCCACAACTTGTCGCCGTAGAGGACGTCGTCGATCTGCGGGGCGAACGCGTACAGCATGCCGGTGACTGCCGCCACGACCAGGAACGGGCCGACGAGCACCCCGGCGTAGAAGTGCAGCCTGCGCAACAGCGGAACGACGGAGATCGGGCTGGTGCGGGGTGTTTCGACGGCTCTTTCGAGCTCGGCGGGGGGAGCGGACATTCGGCACCTCTGCAGGGGGACGGAGTGCGGACTCACGGCAGTAGTCGGCCGCGAGAAGGCATTAGTTCCTGGGTGTGCCGGGCATCTCAGCATCTGAGCCGGCCGGGCGGTCTACCAGGCCTGGAGTGCTTGCGCGCTCAGTAATGTCGGCGCTGTGAGGAACGATTCCTGCGGTGCCGGTGTCGCCGGGACGGGCACCCAGTCGGTGCTCGTCATCCTGTTCGACGGTGTGCAACCTCTCGACGTGGCGGGGCCTCTCGACGTGTTCTCGGTGGCGGCGCGTTTCGCCGGTACGGCGGACGTGCCGCCCTACGTGGTTCGCACGGCTTCGCTCGGAGGCGGGGCGGTGCGCACCGCCGGGGGACTGCGGGTGGTGCCCGATCTCGACCTCGCCGACGCCGAGGAACCCCGACCTGCTCCTCGTCCCGGGCGGACCCGGCGTGGGAGACGTCGACGACCGGCTCGTGGCCTGGCTTCGTGAGCGCGCTCCCACCGCGAGGAGGGTGGTGCCGGTGTGCACCGGGGCGTGGCTCCTCGCCGCCGCCGGACTCCTCGACGGTCGCCGTGCGACCACTCACTGGGCCGGGCTCGACCAGCTCGCGGAAGTCGGCGTGACGCCGTCGAAGGAGCGGGTCGTCATCGACGGCCACCACGCGACCGCGGCCGGCGTGTCCGCGGGCATCGACATGGCGCTGACCCTGGCCGGTCTCATCGCGGGCGACGACATCGCCCAGGAGGTGCAGCTCATCATCGAGTACGCGCTGGAGCCGCCTCATGACGCGGGTTCGGTGGACTCCGCTCCGGCGGCTGTGGTCGAGAGCGTGAGGGACGGCGCTGTCGGCCTGACTTCTACGCAGTGCCCGATAGGTCGCACCGGTGAGACGGCGGCTCGCGGCGAGCCCAGGACGTCGGCCAGCGCTAACCCATGCCCCAGTTCAGGTGCAGTCCGTTGACCGAGTTCGCCGTGGACAGACCCGGCCCGCGGTGAGCTAGTTGCGCCCGCGCGCCGGCGTCTGGTTGCAGACGCCATGCCGCAGCGGCGTGTTCCCGACCGGGGAGTGGTCGGGCGAGACGGGTGATCCACCCGCCGCCCCGCTGACGCGGGGAGCGTTGCGCTGGTCGCCCAGCGGGAGCTGGTCGTAGTCGGTGAGAGGGAGTTCGTCGTTCATTTCGCTCGACTCCCCGGCTTCGTCTGCCATGAACGGCACCCGCAGCCGTGCGCCTTCGATTCACCGTGCTGTGGGAACAAGGGGCGTGCCAGGTCCTGCTCCGGTGCCCGGCCGATCACCCCGATCGGCCGGGCACCGGACGGAACCGGTCAGATCGGGTCGTCGGGGGTGCGCGTCGCACTGGCGACCGAGCCGCCGGCTTCGTCCGCGAGCTGCCCGCGCCCAGCGGCTTCGGCCAGCACCTCCTCGTCCATCTCGTCCGCGGCGACGGGCACGTCGGGCTGTTCCTCGGCGAGCCGGTCGGCCAGGGGGCGAGGGTGGGCCTCCTCGTAGGGCGTCATGCCGTACTTGTCCACGCCGCTCCACCGCTCCGGCGGGTCCATCCCGGCCTCGAGCGGGTCGAGCCGCAACCGGTCCTCGTCCAGGTCCTCCGCGCTGTTGAGCGCGGCCGGGTCGGTCTCCACCGCATCCGGCGAGCCGGTGTCGTGCGGCGGCGTGTAGGACGCCTGGTCGTCGTCCGGAGCCATGTCGTGTGTTGCCATGACAACCGTGTACCCGATGGCCGTCCGATCAATCGATCTATCTCGGTCGTGCGGCACGACCGGGTGGCCGCTCCTGGCCGGCCGGGAGGTCCACTCGCGCCGGTCCGCTGCCGTCCACAGTGGATCAGTTTCGGTGGTCCCGCGGCCGATGCGGGCCTCAGCGGAATTTGGTCGCGGTGCCGAGGACGCGGCGTCTTCCGTCGAAGGTCTGCAGGACGTGCCGCGCCTCCTGCATCGACTGCATCGCGGGGTCGTCTGAAGCATCGGTGGCGAGCGCTTCTTCCCACATCCGCTTCTCGATCGCCCGCCAGTCCGGCTTCTCGAGGACCTCGGCGTCGGTGAACCCGGCCCAGGGGAGCTGCCCTCGCGGTCGGCCGATTCCCAGCAGGTGATGGCCGCCGCCCGCCGGGCCGGAGCACCCGCAGGCACTCCGCCAGCGCGTCCGGTTTCGACTCGGCGAACTGCAGCGAGTCGATGACGATCACCGCGTCCACCGAGCTGTCGCTCAGACCCGTGGCGGTCAGCGTTCCCACCCGGAAGCCGCCGCTGCCTCGCCGCCGGGCCTGCTCGACGGCAACGGCCGAGAAGTCCACGCCGATGAGCCGGCACCCCGTGCGCCGCGCGATCTCCGACCCGTAGCCGCCGCTGCCGCACGCCAGGTCCAGCAGCACCTGGTCCTCGCCGAGGCCGAGGGCCGTCACGACCGCCGCTGACCTACCTCAGCCGCTGGCGGATGTTGCTGGCACAGCGCGCTCTTCGTGACAGCGATGCCCGCGTCGGGTCGCTGGCGGCCAACTCGGCTACTCGTCGGAAAGCGCTTTCAGCACCGCGTTCGAGCGCGAGGTGGGGCAGTCCCCACTTCGCTACCGCCACCAGGTGCGCGATGGCGGCGATCACGTCCGGTAGGAAGGCCTGGCTCACCCGGTCCGCGGAACGTCCGGCGGTAGGCGCTGGGCGCGACCCCGACCGCGCGCGTGAACTGGGCGCGGAAGTTGCTGCCGGTGGGGAAGCCGGTGGCCCTCGCGATCTGCTCCACGCCCTGGTCGGTGCCCTCCAGCAGCTCCTGGGCGTGCCGGAGGCGGACGCCGGTCAGCCACGCGATGGGGCTCTGCCGCAGCTCGTCGGCGAAGCGGCGGTTGAGGGTGCGCACGCTGACCCGCGCCTGCGCCGCGATCTCCGCCAGCGTCAGCGGCCGGTGGGCGTTGTGCTCGATCCAGTCGAGCAGCGGAGCCAAAGGGGACGAGCCGGCGGGTCGCTCCTGCCGGATGAACTGCGCCTGGCCGCCGTCGCGGTGCACCGACGCCACGGCCAGCCGCGCGGTGGACGCGGCGACCGCGACACCGTGGTCGCGCTCGACCAGGTGCAGGCACAGGTCCAGCCCGGCCGCCGCGCCCGCCGAGGTGACGACCTGCCCGTTGTCGATGTAGAGCACCGCCGGGTCGACGCGGACCGACGGGTACCGGCGGGCGAGGGCGTCGGCCGCCCGCCAGTGCGTGGTGGCGGCGAGTCCGTCCAACAGCCCCGCCTCGGCCAGCACGAACGCGCCGACGCAGATGGACGCCAGGCGTTTTCCCTGGTCGGCTGCTGTGCGCAGAGCGGCGACCACGGCGGGTGGGACCGGGGCGTCCGCGACGTTGCGGCCGGGAACGATCACGGTGTCGGCGCCGGCCAGGGCGTCGAGTCCCGCGTCGGTGACCACCCGGATCGGACCGGCCTGGACCGTCGGCTGCGACCCGCACACCACCACCTCGTAGGCCGGGCGCCCGTCCGGGAGCAGGGCGCGGCCGAACACCTCGATCGGTGTGGCCAGGTCGAAGGCGATCGTGTCGGGCAGGGCGAGCACGGCGATCACGTGTGGCCGGATACAGGCGGAAGGTGGCACGCAGGCCAGTGTTGCGCACGTCGTGCGCCGAGAACGATGGGGGCATGGCACCAATCGCGCAGTTCCTGCTCTTCGAGGGGTTCGACCCGCTCGACGTCGTCGCGCCCTTCGAAGTGCTGGCCGCCAGTGAGAGGGTCGAGCCCGAACTGGTGGCGGTCGCCGGTCCGGGTCCGGTCGTCTCCGGCACTCCCGGCCTGTCGCTGACCGCCACCGCGGCGTTCGACCCGTCCCGACCCGGCTACCTCCTGGTGCCCGGCGCCTCCGGGCCGGTCGACGACATCCCGCAGGTGCTGTCCGGCTTCGCGCAGGGCGACGCGATGCCGTTGGTCCGCAAGGCCCTGGACAACCCGGAGATCACCGTGGCGACGGTGTGCGGCGGCGCGCTCGTCCTGGCGATGGCGGGACTGATCGAGGGCAGGAACGCGGTCACGCACGTGCTCGGCATGCCGCTGCTGGAGGCGACCGGCACCACGGCCGTCGAGGCCCGAGTGGTCGACGACGGGGACTTCCTGTCGTCCGGCGGCGTCACCTCCGGTCTCGACCTGGCCCTGCACCTGCTGGACCGGGACTTCGGACCGGAAGCCGCCCTGGGCGTCGAGAAGCTCTTCGAGTACGAGCGGCGGGGGATGGTGTGGCGCGCATGAGCGGGATCGCAGGCGACTGGGACGTCGCCATCTCCACGCCGATCGGCACGTTGCACGCCCGGTACGTCTTCCACGTCGACGAGAACGCCCTCACCGGGACGGCCACGGGCGCCGGCGACGAGGTGGAGCTGCTCGACCTCGCCGTGGCCGGCGCTCGGGTGACCTGGCGGCAGCAGGTGCGCAAGCCCGTCCGGCTCAACCTGGACTTCGACGTCACCGTCGACGGCGACACCTTCGAGGGGCACTCGCGCGCCGGCCGCCTTCCCCGGTCCGAGGTCGTCGCGAAGCGCGTCTCTCCAGGGCGTGTCCCGTGAGTCCGTTCGATGAGACTCACGGGCAAGAGTTCCGGAGGCCGCGACTGTCGCGGACGAGACTCACGGGACACGCCCTGGGATGCTGAGCCGTCAGGGCAGCACCAGCACGACCTTGCCCTTCGCCCTGCGCGACTCGACGCGGGCGAAGGCCTCGGCCGCCCGCGCGAAGTCGTACGTGCTGTCGATCTTCACGCGCAGCGCGCCGTCGTCGATCAGCGAGCCGAGCTCGCGGAGGTCGTCGCCGCTCGGACGCATGGAGAGGAACCGGTAGGTGTAGCCGCCCCTGCGGGCGCGGCGTCGCGGTCCGACCGTGGCGAGCCGGAGCGCGGTCTCCAGCAGAACGGCTCGCCACGGAGGCATCGCGTAGTCGTGCCGGACAGATCCCGGGGTGGGGGTCGCCGAGACGGTGACCAGGCGGCCACCTCGCGCGACCACGTCCGGGAGCGGTTCCCCGACGAGGTCGAACACCTTGCCGAAGGACCCGGGACCGGTGTCGATCGCCTGGGTGCGGTAGTCGATCACCTCGTCCGCGCCCAGGTCGCGCAGCAACGGCGCGCTCCCGGCCGAGGCGGTCGTCGTCACCCGAGCGCCTGCCCGCGCGGCGAGCTGGACGGCGAACATCCCGACGGTGCTCGAGCCGCCGGTGATGAGCAGGCGGTCGCCGGCGCGGACCTCCAGCGCGTCGCGGATCGCCTGCAACGCGGTCGTGCCGGCGAGCGGAACCGCGGCGGCGGTGACGAAGTCCAGCCCGCGGGGCATGCGGGCCACCAGCCGCTCCTCGACGGCGACCTGCTCCGCGAGCGCCCCCAGCCGGGCTTTGTCCGTGCGGCCGAACACGGTGTCGCCGACCGACAGCGACGTCACCTCCGCGCCGATCGCCGACACGACGCCGGAGAACTCGTTGCCCGGCACCACCGGGAACCGCACGGGGTTGGCGAACCGGAAGCTGCCGGACCGCTGCAGGACGTCGACCGGGTTCAGGCCGACCGCGCGAACGTCCACCACCACGTCGCGCGGACCTGGCAGCGGGGTGCTCCGGACTCCGAGGCGGAGCACCTCGGGTCCGCCGAAGCCGGTGAGTTCGTAAGCGCGCATGTCGACTCCAGGGCACAAGTGGAGGAAGGTCCTCCACTTGTTGACCGTAGACCCGCGCCTCAGCGTGACCGGCGAGACCTCAGCTGCGTGCCGCAGCCGGCGAGCCGGCGACAGCGGTGAGCCGGAGCTTGGTCTCGTCCTCGCTGCCGGGCGCCGCCGTCATGATGACGATCTTGAGCTCGGAGTCCCCGTCGGTCAGGACGTCGCAGTCGACCGCCACCGGGCCCACCGACGGGTGGTGGATCGTCTTGTGGTCCTCGCGGTGCGCGGCCACCTCACCGGTCGCCCACAGCTTCGCGAACCTCTCGTTGCCCGCGTTCAGCTCCCGCACGAGCGCGGCCAGGCGGCCGTCGTGCGGGAAGCGGCCGGTGGCGCGGCGCAGGTCGGACACGACGGCGAGGTCCGTGGCGTCCCGGTCCTCCTCGTCGACGGGCCACCGCGCGAGATGAGGGGCGCTGCCGTCCACCGGGAACCTGTCGCGGGCGAAGTTGCGCAGCCTCTCCCGCGATTCCGCGGGATCGCCGAGCAGAGCCGTCCAGCCGCGGTTCCACCACACCAGCTGCCAGTCCGCCGCGAACACGGCCACCGCCACGTCCCCGAGCCGGGCGACCACCCGCTGCACGCCGGGCGGGACGTGGTCGGAGATCGTGCCGGTGGACGGGGGCACGAGCTGCGCGAGCCGGTACAGGTGGTCGCGTTCGGCGGCGGACAGCTGCAGGGCGCGCGCCAGCGACGCCACCACCGATGCCGAGGGCGTCGTCGCCCGTCCCTGTTCCAGGCGCACGACGTAGTCGACCGACATCCCGGCGAGGTCGGCCAGCTCCTCGCGCCGCAGCCCCGCGGCCCGTCGCCCGCGCGCGGTGCGCAGCCCGGCGGCCGACGGAGGCAGGCGGTCACGCCAGATGCGGATCATCGCACCGAGATCGGTTCCGGGTGTCGTCGTCACGACGTCCATCCTGCTGCCGGCGGAGCCGGTCGGCAGGGCGTGAAGGTGGTACTGCTCTTCCTACCGTCGAGGCGTTCCTGGTTGACCTTGCCGCGCAGGACCACCATGGGGACCATGACGATCACCTTCATCACCGGAGCGAACAAGGGTCTCGGCCGGGAGACCGCGCGCCGTCTCGCCGAGCTCGGCCACACCGTCCTCATCGGATCCCGCGACCCGGAGCGGGGAGAGGAAGCCGCCGCCGCGCTCGGCGCGCGGCACGTCCCCATCGACGTGACCGACGACGCGTCCGTCGCCGCCGCGGCGGAGGACGTCCTGCGGCACGAGGGCCGGATCGACGTCCTGATCAACAACGCCGGTGTGCACGGTTCCGCCGCCGCCCCCGAGGACCTCACCGGCGAGGACGCCCTGGCGGTCTTCCAGGTCAACGTCATCGGTGTCGTGCGCACCACCACGGCGTTCCTGCCGCTGCTGCGCCGCTCGGACGACCCCGTCATCGTCAACGTCAGCAGCGGCATGGGCTCCCTCGCCCTCACCCACGACCCGGACCGGCCGGAGTCGAAGGTCGTCGTGCCGCTGTACACCGCGTCGAAGGCGGCGCTGACGATGCTGACCACGCAGTACGCGAAGGGCCTGGAGGGCATCAGGGTCAACGCCGCCGACCCCGGTTACACCGCGACCGACCTGAACGGCCACAGCGGGTACCAGACCGTCACCGAGGGCACGGACGCGATCGTCGCGCTCGCCACCGAGGGCCCCGGCGCCGGTACCGGCAGGTTCGTGTCCCGCGAGGGTGAGGTCGCCTGGTCCTGACCGGTGGTGGCGCTACCCGCGCCGTGCGGCGCCGGGAAGCCAGTGCCGCACGAGCGCGAGGGCGTCGTCACCGCTCGGCGCCGCACCGAGATCGCCGGTTCCCGGCGTGTTGCGGAGTCCGTCGACCACGATCCGCAGGTACCGGGTCCAGGCTCCCGGACTCGTCTCGCGGCTGTGCTGGGCGACTTCGCTGATCATCGTCAGGAGCAGCGGGACGTCCTCGGCGGTGACGTCGGGTCGCAGTGACCCCTCGGCGTGGGCGCGGTCGACCAGCTGAGCTACGACGGGCATGATCCGGTCCCGGATCCCGCGGAGGTAGCGGTCGTCGAAGCCGGCGCCGAGCTCGACGTCGCGGACGGCCCGGTCGGTGGCGTGCAGCTCGGCGGCGCGGTGAAGGAAGCGGACGAACCCGTCCCAGCCGGTCGGGGCGTGCAGTGCCGCCTCGACCGCTGTGGCGTGCTGCTCCAGGCGTTCCTCCAGCGCGGCCCGCAGCAGGAGCTCCCTGGTCGGGAACCGCCGGTAGACGGTGCCGACGCCGACACCGGCCCGCTGTGCCACCTCGTCGAGGGTCGCGGACGACCCTCGCGACGCGAACACCTCGCGAGCGGCCTCGACGACGCGCTGCCGGTTCGCCTGCGCGTCCCGTCGCAACGGCCGTTCGGACACGGCTGGGTCGGTGCTGGCCACGGCGTCAGCCTAACGACGCGGAGAGCCGTTCGGACGGCGCGGCTCAGCCGCTGACCGAGGCGGAGAAGTTGTCGACCGCCAGGCCGGCACCGCCGTTCCACGGCTCGAACCCGGCCTGGATGCTGGTCAGGTACCAGGAGTTCGTGATCGCACCGCGGTTGCGCACGTCGTTGACGAAGTCGAGCACGTTGAACGACCACGAGTTGATCGGCGACGGCGCGACGTAGGAGATGACGTTGTTGGAACCGTTGCTGCCGCGCCACACCTGCCAGCTGCGCCCGCCGACGGTGGTCGTGCCGACGGCGCTGCCGATGGGCTGGATCGAGCCCTGGCGGTTGAACCAGATCATGATCTCCATCTGGTTCACGCCGTTGGTCTTGGGCGTGGGGTCGAGCCAGATGTCGTACGAGGCGTTGTAGGTGCCGCCCGCGTACCGGTAGTTGATCGACGACGTGGCGCTGCGGATCCGGCTGACCTGCATCGGCAGCGTGGAGCCGGGGGAGCAGTTGGTGTAGTGGCAGCCGAGGAACACCGACGGGTACGACACCGGCGCCCCGTTGGTCGGGGACGAGCCCTGCTGGGTGGTGATCTGGAAGCCGGACGAGGTGGCGTTGATGCACTGCTGCGCCGAGGTGCCCCACCGGTTGTTCTGGACGACGTAGCGGCCCTGGATGGTGGTCGACCCGTACTGGTCGCAGATGGTCACATCGGCGTGAGCCGGACCCGCTGTCGCGACGAAGGTGCTCGCGACCAGCAGGCCGGCGGCGGCGACGGCACGGACGGTCTTTCGCATGGTGACTCCAATGACAGGGTTATGGGAGCGCTCCCAGAATACCGCGGTGTCAATGAGCTCGCAGATTGTCGAATGAGTGCACGGATGTGTTGAGAGAACAGATTCAGCTGGTCACAGGTGCTTTTGAAGCGAATTCACCACTTTCTTCGACTGCGGCGAGTTGTCGAATGCCGAATCGAATCGATGGTGAGTCGACAATCGCCGTGTCATCGAGATCCGGACTGGCCTGACGTGGCGGACGACACTGTGACGACCCCGTTCGTGGCGAGGACCGGAGGCGGTTTTTGTCGGTGTCGTCCGGACACTGGAGAGGTGAGCACCTCGACACCGCTGCTGAGCCCGACCCGGATCTACGTGGAGCCCGCCGCCGCGCTGCTGCCGCGAGGCCGCGAGGTGCTCGACAGGTTCCCCGACGCGGACCGGGTCGAGGTCGACAGCCACTGGCGCATTCCCGAGCTGCACGGCGACGAGGCCAACGCGCGGCGGTGGGTGCGGATCAAGAGCGAGGCGCTGGTGCTCGGGGTGAAGAAGTCGCTCAGCGCGCGGCCCAACGGGCGTTCGGCGCACTTCATCGCGCCGTCCACGGCCAACGGCTGCGCGATGGCCTGCGCCTACTGCTACGTGCCGCGGCGCAAGGGCTACTCGAACCCGATCACGGTGTTCGCGAACATCGAGCAGATCACCGGCTACCTGTCCCGCCACGTCGCCCGGCAGGGGCCGATGACCGAGCCGGGCCAGATCGACGACCAGGCGTGGGTCTACGACATCGGCGAGAACTCCGACTGCTCGGTGGACGCGATGGTCAGCGACAACGTGCGGGACCTGGTGCGGCTGTTCCGCGACCTGCCCACCGCCAAGGCGTCCTTCGCGACCAAGTACGTCAACCGCGATCTGCTGGAATGGGATCCGCGGGGCCGTACCCGCATCCGGTTCTCACTGATGCCCGAACGCACCGCGAAGCTGCTCGACATCCGCACCACCCCCGTCGCGGAGCGCCTCGCCGCCCTCGACGACTTCCGCGACGCCGGCTACGAGGTGCACGTGAACCTCAGCCCGGTCGTCGTGTACGACGGCTGGCTCGAGGACTGGCGGCACCTGCTCGAGTCGCTCGGGGACGCGACCTCCTCCGCCACCCGCGACCAGCTGGCCGCCGAGGTCATCATGCTCACCCACAACCAGCCGCTGCACGAGGTCAACCTGCGCTGGCACCCGCGGGCGGAGGACCTGCTGTGGCGCCCGGACCTGCAGGAGGCCAAGCGCAGCGAGGGCGGCGGGGTCAACGTCCGCTACCGGCGGGGGCTCAAGCGGGAGCTCCTCGACTCCTTCCTCGCACTCGTCGAGGAACACGCTCCTTACCTGCGCGTCCGGTACGCCTTCTGAACAGGGCACCGGGTCAGAAGGCGTCCTCGGGTGCTGCCGTTGGGGGAACGGCATAGCCGTTGCACACTCCGTTGGTCATCCGCTCACCCCCCGCCTCCTCGACGAAGCGGCACGGGAGAGCGCTGCCACAGAAAAGTGGAAGAAATCTTCAACTTGGAATTTTTCTTCCACTTGACTACGCTCGGCCGTGTGACCGAAACGGCTCCTCTGCGTCGTGACGCTGAGCGCAATCGTCAGCTGCTGCTGCGCACGGCTCACGAGCTCATGGCCTCACAAGGGCTCGGCGTCTCGTACGAGGACATCGCGCGAGCGGCCGGCACCGGGATGGGCACGATGTACCGGCGCTTCCCGCAACGGCGGGACCTGCTGGACGCCTTGTTCAGCGAGCACGTCGACACGGTGATCGGCCTGGCCGAACAGGCCTCGCGGTACGAGGACGCCTGGGCCGGGCTCACCTGGTTCCTCGAGCGGCAGCTCGAGATCGAGGCGCAGAGCCGGGGCTTGGGGGAGCTGCTCCGCAGCCGCGACCAGGCCACCGAGCTGGTGCGGCGGGCGCACGAGCGGATGACCCCGCTGGTGGCCGGTCTCGTCGACCGGGCCGTCCGCGCGGGTCAGCTGCCGGCCGGAGCGACTCCCGCCGATTTCGCCGCGGTGCACGTGATGGTGGGCAGCGTCATGGACGCCTCCCGCGCTCACGCCCCGCAGCTGTGGCGCCGCGCTCTCCGGATCGCACTGACGGGCATGCGCCACGCGGACCTGTCCGGCGACGCTCCGGAAGAGACGGTCATCGACCACCTCTACACCGACCAGACATGAAGGCCAGGCACATGACGGTTCTACCCGACGACCTGATCGCGGTCCTCAACACCAAGGCCATCTGCTTCGTGACCACGCTCATGCCGGACGGAGCGCCGCAGATCTCCCAGACCTGGGCGGGCACGGACGGCGAGCACGTGCTCATCAACACCGTGGACACCCACCAGAAGACCCGCAACCTCCAGCGCGACCCCCGCATCGCCCTCGGCATCGCCGACCCGGCCGCACCCTCCCGTTACTGGGCGGTGCGCGGCAGCGTCGTGGACATGACCACCGACGGTGCACGTGAGCACATCGACGAGCTGTCCCAGAAGTACATCGGCCGGCCCTACCCCGGCTTCGGGGGCGGCGAGCAGCGGCGCGTCCTCCTCACCGTCAAAGTCGACCGGGTGCACACGCCCTGATCGGGACCTGCAAAACCACCCGATTCGGCGACTGTGGTGTCCGCACAGGCGCGTCGGCTCGTCCACCGCGGCACTCGTCGGCAGGCTGTCACAGCAACACGGCGAGTGAGAAACGTGGAAGGAACGACAACCCGATGATCCGAATCGTGCCTGCCAAGGATCAGCAGATGCGGGTGACCTGGGCGTTGCCCAGGCACGTGCCGTCAGGGCCCGTCAGCGTGGTCGGTGACTTCAACGGCTGGACGCCGGGGGCCACCGAGCTCCGGGCCCGTTCCAACGGCAGCCGCAGCGCGACCGTCGTCGTGCCGCAGGGCACCACCCTGCGCTTCCGCTACCTCGGCTCGAACGGTCACTGGTTCGACGACGAGGACGCGGCCGCACGCGACGACCACGGCTGCCTGATCACCGTGTAGCGCGAACGCCGGACCCGCAGCGTTCGCGCGTCTGCGGGCCGGCCTCCGCCTGACCGGTCCCGGCGGTTCAGGACCAGTGTTCGAGCTCGGCGTCGAGGCGCGGGTCCGTGCGGACCCACACCTCGCCGTCGGCGGCTCCGGGCGGGGCGTCGACGCGCTCGAGCCCGAGCGTCCGGACCAGCCCCAGGAGCTCGTCCCTGGCCTCGCCCGCCTCCTCGACGGTGCAGCTGTCGAAGAGGACGTAGTGCACGCTCCAGCGGTCGTCGTACCCGGTGTCCGCCCAGATCTTGCAGAAGCGGTCCACGGCTTCGCGGTCGAGTGGCGCCATCGCGGGCTGCTCTCGTTCGAGCGCGGCGAAACCTCTCGCGACGTCCTCGGCGCTCCACCACTCCGCTGCCTCCGCGACCGCGGCGGGGGTGAAGTCCCGCATCGCGAGGAAGTTCTCCAGCAACCGGCCGGCACCGGTGTCCTCGATGCCCAGCCGGGCCTCGTGCAAGCGCGACACCAGGCCTTCCGACAGGGCGCAGGGACCCGAGAAGGTGAAGATGCCGGTGGCGGCCATCAAGGTGCCGCCGTCGGGGCGCGTCGCCAGGGCGAGAAGATCCGCCGGTAC
This sequence comes from Lentzea sp., assembly GCF_035525475.1. Lineage (GTDB taxonomy): Bacteria > Actinomycetota > Actinomycetes > Mycobacteriales > Pseudonocardiaceae > Lentzea. Next base: position 72,557 of record NZ_DATLEC010000070.1, read on the forward strand.
GCCGTCGTACAACGCTGCCCGCGCGCGGTCGTCGAGTGAGTTGAGCGCGCTGGTGTGGTCGAACGTCACCACCAGGCCGCGACCGTCGGCGCCGAACCAGGCGTTGACGGTGTCGCCGCTGCCGTTGCCGAAGCCGTAGTGCGTGACTCCGGCGACCGTCACCGGCTCGCGCCCGCCGGCGCGGGTCAGGACCTCCAGCCGTCGGCGCAGGTCGCGCGGATGGGTCCGTCGCAGCACGGAACCGTCGAACTCGAACCGGAGCCGTGCGCGCTGCAGACTCGCGATGTCGGGCAGCCAGGGACCGGGGAGGTCGAGAGCGCCGAAACCGCCTCGAACGAAGTCGGCGGCGTAGGTCCAGTACTTGTTCTCGCTGGTGACGAGGCGGTACTCGGTCCGCGCGCCCTGGACCCTGCAGACGGCACCGACGTCGAGCAGGAGCAGGAGCGCCTCCTCGTTCTGCTCGTCCTGGATGCGGAACGACGTGGTGTCGTCGGCGCGGTGCCGGTCGACGAACTCCCGGAACGCGTCGCGGCCGGTCTGAGGATCGCCTGGCAGCCACTGCTGCTGGTTGCCCCCGTCGTCGCTGAAGGTCAGTGGTCTCATCGCCGTCCTCGGTCGGTCTGCGGATGCTCGTCGATCACCGGTCACTGAACACGACGAACTCGAAGGGCGTGTGCGTCCGGCACAAAGAGAACGGCGGTTCTGCTAGTGTCGATTCAAACAGAACGGGCGCTCTTTTTGTGGAGGTGCGATGCCCCGGCTCACGGACGCGCGCAAAGAACTCCGACGTGCGCAGATCACCGAGGCGGCGGTGCGCTGCTTCGGCCGCAACGGCCTGGAGCGGACGTCGATCGCCGACATCACCGCGGAGTCGGGCCTGTCGACCGGGTCGATCTACGCGCACTTCGGGACCAAGGCCGAGCTGATCCAGGCCGCGGCCCGCGCCACCCTCGCCCAGCGCGCCGAGGTGCTCGGCGGGTACGCCGACGGCGACAGCCCGCCCGGCCCGGACGAGCTGCTCGCCCGCATGGCCGCGGCCATCGACCCGGTGCAGGCCCGGTTCGGGGTGCAGATCTGGGGCGAGGCGACGACCGACCCGGTCATCGGCGGCGTCGTCGTGGACATGATCGACCGGTTGCGCGTGATGGTGCGCGACTGCGTGACGGCCTGGCTGGTCAAGGTCGAGGGCCGCGATCCGGCCGTCGCGGGGGAGCACGCCGAGCCGATCGCCCGCCAGTTGATGGCGCTCTACCTGGCTGAACTGCTTCAGGCCGCACTGCGGCCGACTTCTGAGGAGACCACGCGATGACAACACCGACCGCCTCGTTCGCCGGCCGCACCGTGCGGCGCATCGGCTACGGCGCGATGCAGCTCGAACGCCTGCACGACCGCCGCGACGAAGCTGTGGCGTTGCTGCGGCACGCGGTCGAGCTGGGCGTGGACCACGTGGACACCGCCACGTTCTACGGCTTCGGGTTCGTCAACGACGTCATCCGCGAGACCCTGCGCGACGACGACGGCGTCCTCGTCGTCACCAAGGTCGGCGCCGACCCGGACCCCGGGGGGCCGTTGCCGCTGCGGCCGGCACAGCGGCCCGAGCAGCTGCGCGCCAGCGTCGAGGACAACCTGCGCGGTCTCGGCACGGACCGGCTCGACGTCGTGAACCTCCGCCGCCTCGACACCGGCCCCGGCCTGCGGCCCCACGGTGACCAGGTCGTCGACCTCGACGACCAGCTCGCGGTGATGACCGCCCTGCGCGACGAGGGCAAGATCGGGGCGATCGGCCTGAGCAGCGTGAGCCTCGACGTGCTGCGCAGGGCCCTGCCCGCCGGCATCGCCTGCGTGCAGAACGCCTACAGCCTCGTCTCCCGCGACGACGAGGACCTGCTCCGGCTGTGCCTGGCCGAGGACATCGCGTGGGTGCCGTACTTCCCGCTCGGCAGCGCCTTCCCCGGTCTGCCCAAGGCGACGGACGAACCCGCGGTGCACGCCGTCGCGGAGTCCCTCGGGATCACGCCCTCCCAGGTCGGACTCGCGTGGCTGCTGCACCGCGCACCCCACGTGCTGCTGATCCCCGGCACCGCCAGTGCCGCCCACCTCGCCGAGAACATGGCCGTCGGCCGGATCACCTTCGACGCGGACACCCTCGCGACCCTCGACGCCGTCGAGTCCCGCTCGAGCGAAGTCCCCATCGGATGAACGGCGAGGACACCCCGATGAAAGCCGTCGTCTACCGCGACACCGGTGGCCCCGAGGTTCTCGAGCTCGTCGACCGCGACCTGCCGTCACCCGGCCGCGGTGAGGTCCGCGTCCGGGTGGCCGTGTCGGGGGTGAACCCGACCGACGTGCAGGCCCGTTCCGGCACGGCCCACCCCAAGAACTTCCCGGAGATCACCCCGCACCACGACGGGGCGGGCACGATCGACGCCGTGGGCGACGGTGTCGATCCCGGCCGCGTCGGCCGGCGGGTGTGGCTGTTCATGGCCGCGGCCGGGAGGCCGGCCGGCACCGCCGCGGAGTTCACCGTCGTACCCGCGGACAGGGCCGTGCCGCTGCCCGACGACATCGCGTTCGACCTCGGCGCCGCGATCGGCGTCCCCGCTCTCACCGCGCACCGCGCCCTCACCGTCGCCGAGGACGGACCGCACCGCCTGCGGCCGGGCGCGCTCAAGGGCAAGGTCGTGCTCGCCGCGGGCGGTGCCGGAGCCGTGGGGCACGCCGTGATCCAGCTCGCCCGCTGGGCGGGTGCCACCGTGATCAGCACCGTCAGCGGCCAGGAGAAGGCCCGGCTGGCCACCGCCGCCGGCGCCCACCACGTCGTGAACTACCGCGAAGGCGACCCGGCCGCCGCGATCCGCGAGATCGCCCCGGACGGCGTCGACATCGTCGCCGAGGTCGCCCTCGGCGCGAACCTCGAACTCGACCTCGCCGTCCTGCGCTTCCGCGGCACGATCTCCACCTATGCCAACGACGGTGGCAAGCCGGTCGAGCTCGACGTGCGGCGGAGCATGGTGATGAACGCCCGGTTCCAGTTCCTGGTGCTCTACACGGCGGGACCGCAGGTGCTCGCCGCGGCCGTCGAGGACGTCACCGCCGCGATCGCCGACGGCGCCCTGCCCGTCGGCGAGGAACACGGCCTGCCGCTGCTGCGCTTCCCGTTGGAGCGCACCGCCGACGCCCACCGAGCGGTGCAGAACGGCGCGGTCGGCAAGGTCCTGGTCGACGTGACGTCCTGAGCCGTGAGGTGGGCCTGGCCGGGCCTGGCCCACCTGCTCAGTGTTGTGCCCGCAGGTCTTCCGCCAGCACCCAGAAGACCTCGAAGTTGGGGATGTCTCCGATCGCGCAGGCCCACGGCCTGCCACCCGCCGGGGCGATCACCACCTGGCCCGCGTTGGCCGACAGGTCCCGAACCGAGTCCCACGGCACGAGACCGCCGGGGGTGGTGATGCCGGACGTGGAGAGGGCGAGTGGGCCGAAGGCGACGGTCCGGCCCGCGTTGATCTCGTCCACCGCCGGTGGCAGCCGCCGGTCGAAGATCTCCTTCTGCAGCAGGGGACCCAGCTGGAGGACATCGGTGGGCGAGGCCTTGCCCGGCTGTTCGGTGCCCCGGAAGACGACCAGGTCGCCGTCCGCCAGCACGAGCTTGTGGACGTGGACGGTGATGATGTGCTGGCCGTTGACGTAGTTGTCGGTCACGACGCGGTGGATGGCGTCGACCTCGGCCCACGTGAAGGCGCGGGCGGGAACCTCTCCCTGCGGCGGCAGTGCGAAACCCTCGCTGAACAGGTAGACGCGTTCGCGTTCTTCCCCGCCCCCGCCGTCGCGGTCCATGAAGTACATGCCCGCGCCCCAGCCCGCGAGCGCCAGCACCACGCCCACTCCGATGCCCAGACCGGCGCTGCCGGTCACCCACCACAGGAGCAGGGCGAGGACCAGGGGACCGGCGATCGCGGCGAGGACGAGCAGGCCGTTGCGGAGATCGGTCTTCTTCTCCTTCTCGGCTTCCTCGGCGGTGCCCACCCGGTGCGGCACCCTGTGCACCGCCTTGGCCTGGCCCAGTCCTCTGTTGGCGGCGGCGATCCCCACCTCGGGCGGGATCGCGTGGTTCCCCACGAACTGCATCGACATCCTGGCTCCACTACCGCGGTCGGCGAAGCCTTGATCGAACCACGGGACAGGAGGCGGGAGTAGCACTTCCGGATGATTCGACCAGCAGGAGGTCCGGCGGGCGGCGGACAGGACGCGCCGCCCGCCGGAGCGGGGGTCGCCGGTCAGGCCTGCTCACCTGACGGTGCGGTGAGCTGGACGCCGAGCCGGACAGGGGTGCCGAAGTTCGGCGTCCCGTCGGCGTTCCAGGTGAACTTCTGCGCACGGGTGGAGCGGTTCATGTCGCAGCCGCCCGAGGCGCTGTCGTTGGCGTGGTAGACGATCCAGTCCTCGGTGCCGTCGGGCGACTTGAAGAAACCGTTGTGACCGGGGGCGAACACGCCGTTGGCGTCGTCGCGCTGGAAGACAGGGGTGGGCGACTTCGTCCAGTGCGCCCGGTTGAGCGGGTCGGACCCGGTGAGGGTGAGCAGCCCGAGCTTGTAGTCGGGGCCCCAGCAGGCGCTGGCGGAGTAGACGATCATGACGCGGCCGTTGCGGTACAGCGGTTCCGCCCCCTCGTTGACCGCCCCGGTCTGCCGCTCCCACGCCAGCGTCGGCTGGGAGATGGTGCGCCGCGCGCCGCTGATCGTGTACGGGTTCGACAGCGGCGTGATGGTCAGGCTTTGGGTTCCGTCGATCGCGCTGCCCATCAGGTAGAGCTTGCCGTTGTGCTGCAGGATGCTCGGGTCCAGCTCCCAGGTGGAGCCCAGGTCGGCCTTGAACGCGTACGGGCCCATCGGGTCGGTTCCCGCGCTCTCCAGCACGTGCAGGCGCTGGGTGGGGTTGTAGTCCGGCACGTTCCGCCCGGCCACGTAGTACAGGTACCAGCGGCCGTTCAGGAGGTGGAACTCCGGCGCCCACATGTTGCAGCACCCGTCGGGCCGGCTCGAGAGGGTGAAGATCACCGTGTCCGCGGCGCTCGACAGGCCGGCCAGCGTGCGGGACCGGCGCATGGTGATCGTCGAGTTCCACGTCGTCGTCGCGAGGTAGTAGTAGCCGTTGTAGTACTGGAGCCACGGGTCGGGGCCGTTGCGTTTGACCGGGTTGGTGAACGTGCCCGTTCCCAGCCGGATCAGCTGCCACTGCTGGTTGTGCCCCTGGGTGTCGGGCCACTGGATGACCTGGCCGCCGTCGGCGGTCGAGAAGTCCAGAACGTCGACGGCCTTGGCACTGGCGCGGTTGACGAGGCGGACGTGGCCACCGTCGGAGTCGGCCAGCCGGAACTGCTGGCCGGTCCGGCCGGCGTCGGTCGTCTGCACGAGGCCGGTCCTGTCAGCGGTGGACGGGAAGTCCAGGACCTTGCCGCTGTGCCGGGACTTCAGGCGGTAGTAGCCGCCACCGGAGTCCACGAACTGCCACTGCTGCCAGGCACCGTCGTTGCGCGACCACTGCACGATCGGCGCGCCGTCGTTCGTGGCCAGGTCGTACACGTCCAATGCCTTGCCACTGTGGCGGTTGACCAGGACATAGGACGCATTCGTGTCCACTGTGGCCGCCGCAGCCGTGTGCGGTGACGCCGCCACGGTGGCGCCCACCACCATCGCGGTGGCGAGCAAGGCGTTGGTACGCATGCGGATTGCCGCTGTCATGCTCTTCTCCCTACCTCGGCGACCTCTCCTGCGCGGACGTCACTCCAGCACGAACGTCGCGTCCGCCTGTCCCTGCGCGTCGGTCACCGCTTGCACGTAGAGCAACCCGTTGCTGTGCCGGACATAGCGGCCGGGGAGGTTGAACGACTCGAACGACGCCGCCGAGCCCGCCGCGAGTCCCGCGCGCTGCGAGAAGCCGGCGTCGCCGCGGAACTGGGCGGTGCCGTCGTTGCGCTCGACCCAGAGCTCGTAGTTGCGGTGGCGCAGGTAGTAGCCGGGGAAGTTGGTCGACTCCAGCGACACGGTGCCGGAGCCGGCCAGACCCGCCACCACCCTGAACTGCGAGTCGGCCAGCGGGGACACGGCGGCTTCCAGCCTGGCGCGGTACTCCCAGTGCCGCACGAAGCGGTCGGGGGCGTTGTACGACCTGAGCCGCAGCGGGGTGGCGCCGTCCGGCACCGGGATGCCGAAGTCCGGTGTGCCGTCTGCCTTGTAGTAGACCTTCTGCACGCGCGTGCGGCGGTTCGGGTCGTTGAGCGGATCACCGCTGATGTCGCGGTAGTTGCGGTCGTGGTAGACCATGATGTCGCTCTGGCCGTCCTCGGACACCGTGAACGAGTTGTGGCCGGGCCCGTACTGGCCGGTCGTGCCGTTGCTGGTGAACACGGGGTCGGGGCTCTTGGTCCACGACGCCGCGTTGAGCGGGTCGGCCGAGGCCGGTGCGGTCAGCATGCCCAGGCAGTAGTTCGCGTCGGTCGCGCTGGCCGAGTACGTCAGGAAGATCTTCCCGTTGCGCTGCAGGACGGTCGGTCCCTCCGCCACCTTGTACCCGCGGGTCTCCCACGCCAGCGTCGGCACGGTCAGCCGGGTCACCGCGCCGGTGATCGTCCACGGGTTCGCGCCCATGCGGGCGATGTAGACGTTGGAGTTCGTGGAGATACCCGGTTCCTGCTGTGCCCAGGTCAGGTACCGCACGCCGTTGTGCGCGAACGTGGACGCGTCCAGCGAGAAGGTGTCCCACGGGGTCGTGATGCGGCCGCGTTCGGTCCACGCCCCGGTCAACGGGTTGGCGCTCGACGTCTCCAGCACGTACATCCGGATGCGCCAGATGTCGTCACTGCGCCCCGCCGCGAAGTAGACGTACCACCTGCCGTTGATGAAGTGGATCTCGGGCGCCCAGATGTGCGCGGCCATCTCACCGCTGGAGTGCTTGCGCCAGATCACGGTTTCCGGCGCCGAGGCCAGGCCCTGGATCGTGGTCGCGCGCCGCAGGACGATCCGGTCGTACTCCGGCACGGTCGCGGTGAAGTAGTAGAACCCGTCGGTGTGCTTGAAGACGTGTGGATCGGCACGGTGCTCCGCTATCGGGTTCGTGTACCGCACCGCGGGCGAGGCGTCCGCGTGGGGAGCGGGCAGGCCGATGACGCCGGTGACAGCGGCCAGCACGAGCACGGCCACACGATGGAGGGCTGCCTTCATCGACTGTCCTTTCAGGCCAGTGGAGGAGAAGCGGTGAACGTCGGGGGAGTGCTCAGACCACGCGTGGCCAGCCGGCCGAGTCGTAGGCAAGGCGGTTGATGCCCAGCGAGGCCGCGCCGTTGTCGGCGTAGTAGTGGTAGACGATCAGGTCGCCGTCGACGTCGGCGAGCACGGCCTGGTGCCCTGGCCCGTGAACGCTCCCGTGCCCGGCGAGCACCTCGGTGCCGCCACCCGAGGTCATCGGCACGCCGTTGCGGTCGAGGTAGGGGCCGGTGACGCTGGAAGAGCGGCCCACCATCACCCGGTAGGTGCTCGACGCACCGCGGCAGCACAGGTCGAACGACACGTACTGGTAGTAGTACTGGCCGCGCTTGACGATGAACGGCGCCTCGACCGCGCCGCCACCCCGCCCGGCGACGGCGGTGATGCCGCTGCCGAGCCGCAGACCGGTGGAGGGGTCGAGCTGGATCATCTTGATGCCCGACCAGAACGAGCCGAAGCTCAGCCACCAGCGGCCCTGGTCGTCCACCACCAGGTTCGGGTCGATGGCGTTGAAGTCGTCCGTCTGACGCGACTCGATCACCAGGCCTCGGTGGGTCCAGGTGCCGAAAGCGCCGGTGGTGCTCGTGGCCAGGAAGATCGCCGAGCGGTTGGAGCCGAACGTGGACGCCGAGTAGTACAGGCGGTAGAGGCCGTCGCGGTAGGAGATGTCCGGGGCCCAGAGGTTCCGGCTGCCACCGGTGTAGGCCGTGGACCACGGCGCACCGCCGGGGAACACCGCACCCGCGTTGCGGAACGCGATGCGGTCGGTGGAGGTCTTCAGCGCGAGGTTGTCACCGGTGTGCACCAGCAGATAACTGCCGTCGGGCCGTCTGACCATCGCCGGGTCGTGCACCTGGACGTCGCCGGTGACGCGGCCGGGATCCGGATAGGCGGCCGCCGCGGCGGAGGGCGCGACGACCAGTGCGACGACGATGGCCAGAGCTGAGATTCGAGCGATCGACATGATGCCTCCGTTGGCAGCCGACTGCTGTTATCGCTAACAAATCCGCTGTTCGTTGATCGAAAGATCATTGGCCTGGGGGAGTGGAAGACTGCAGGGAACGTCTTGGCCGCACCGTAACGTGATGTTTTCACGCCTGACAAGGGCGTGCTGGATTCTCACCCGAAACAGTAGTGAGCGTTCACATATGTGTGGTGGAGAGTCGATTCTTGACGCCGTCGAATCGACATGGCGTTCGACGAGGCCGTGTCGAAGAAAGTCGAACGAAGTACGGCAACCGCTTCTCGTCGGGTGTTGGATCGACCGGCACACTGGGCGAATGAACCGGACCACGTATCGCCGCGCGGCACGTCCAGTGCCGGATGCACCTCACCACGCGTCGAGACCGATCGACGACCAGGACGACGCCGCTGTCGCCGACCTCATGGAACGCGCCTACGCCGGCACGATCGACGAGCACCTCGGCGGCAACAGCGACGGGGCAGTGGAAATCGCGGACTGGAGGCGGAACGCGGTGCCGCGCGCGAGCTTCGTGGCCCTGAAGGAAGGCAGGATCGTGGCCGCGTCGCTGATCTCCTCGACCGGCGACGACTTCTGGCTCGCCTACGTCATCACGCATCCCGAGTGGAAGGGCCAGGGCCTCGGCACCGCGGTCGTGGCGGCATCGCTGCGCGCGCTCAACGCCCCGGTGCTCGCTGGCGTCACCGACGGCAACATCCCCTCGGAGCGGCTTCTCGCCACGTTCGGCTTCACGCCGGTGCCGCGCTGACCCGGTCGCCGGCGGAATCGCTGTTCATGCGCACGGTTCCGGGCTGCGCTGAACTCCGCGGCGCGAGGAGGCGTATCCCTCCGTAGGCGGCGCACAACGCGGTGCCGGCACTTTCGGGTACTGCCGGAGGAGCACGGATTGAACCCCTCAGCCCAGATCGCGTTTCGGCTCGCCGTCGTCTTCCTCGTGCTCGGACTGGGCGGTGCGTCGGTTGCCGCGGTCGTCGGCATGGTGCTCTCCAAAGCCGTCCCCTCGGCGAGTGCGAAGGTCTCGCTCTGCGCGAAGGACGGCGTGGCTCCGGCCGGCGGCAGGGACTACCTCGCCCAGAACAACGTGTGGGCGGCCGAGACGCCGCAGTGCGTCACGGTCGGAGACCAGTCGATGCGCATCGACAGCGCCGGGCACGACGCCTCGCCCACCGGTGCTCCAGCCGCGTCCCCGTCGTTGTTCAGGGGATGTCACTGGCAGGAGTGCACCGACGTCGGCGACCTGCCGGTGCGGGTGTCCGCGATGCCCCGCATCACCAGCGACTGGGTCAGCAGGCAGGCCGACACGGGGATCTTCAACGCCGCCTACGTGGTGTGGTTCCACAGCGGACCGGTCGCCGACGGCACGCCGGACGGCGCCGAGGTGGTGATCTGGCTCCGCAGCCGCGGGGGAGTCCGGCCGGGAGGCACCCTGCTGGCCGGTGAGGTTCCGATCTCGGGCGCCAGGTGGAACGTGTGGCTGGCGCACGACGAAGATCGTGTGCGTCTCACCTACGAACGTGTCGGTGAGGTGACGTCGGTCAGCGGGCTCGACATCACCGCGTTCACCGAGGACGCCGTCGGGCGCGGCCAGATCTCGCTGGAGTGGTACCTGGTCGCGGTCGAGGCTGGTTTCAACCTGTGGCGCGGAGGCGCGGGCAACGCAATCGAAAGCTTTTCCGTCTCCGTGGACGACTAGTTCCCGCACAACGTGGAATATCCACGAGATCATTTCGTTTCTGTGCGTATTTGTGTGGAAGAAGTGTTGATCCGATTTGGTGTTCGAGCCTTCTTGACGGTCGTGCAAAGATGCTCGGGCGAGCCTCCAAATCAATCTCCGGATCGGGCATCTTCGTCATTCCACCAGGAGAACTCAGATGATCGGCAGGCGTCGAACCACCGGCCTCCTGGCCGCTGTCACCCTGTTCGCGGCGATGTCCGGCTGCGGTGCGCCGGACGGCGCGCGACAGGCGGCGACAACACCGTCCAGCAAGGTCGAGAAGGCCAGGATCAAGGTGGGGGTGCTGCCGGTCGTCGACGTCGCGCCTCTGCACATCGCGATCAAGAACGGGTACTTCAGGAACGAGGGACTCGAGGTCGAGCCCTTCATCGTCCAGGGCGGCGCCGCCGCGATCCCCGGTCTGGTCCAGGGCAGCCTGGACATCACCTTCGGCAACTGGGTCTCGTTCATCGCCGCGGAGGCGAAGGGGAACGCGAAGAACGCCGGCGGCCTCAAACTGATCTCCGACGCCTATCAGGCGAAACCGGGAATGTTCCTGATCCTCGTCAAGGGGACCGGTTCCATCAAGACGCTGCGCGACCTGATCGGCAAGACCATCGCGATCAACACGTTCAACAACATCTCCGAGCTGACCACGAAAGCGGTGCTGGAGGCGAATGACATCGACCCGAAGCGGGTCACGCTGAAGGAGATGGCCATGCCCGACATGGAGGCGGCGATCGAGCGCAACGTCGTCGACGCCGGGTTCATGAGCGAGCCGTTCATCACCAGGGCGCAGCGCAGCTCCGGGCAGCTCGCGATCCTCGACGCGGCGTCGGGCCCCACCGACGGCATCCCCATCGCGGGCTACGGCACGACCGGCAGGTTCCTCCAGGACAACCCGCACACCGTCGCGGCGTTCCAGCGCGCGATGGCCAAGGGGCAGCGCGACGCCTCGGACCGCGCCACGGTCCAGGCCCTTCTCCCCGACTACGCCGGCGTGGACCGGGACACCGCCAAGCTGGTGCACCTCGGCCAGTTCCCCACCTCGCTCGACGGCACCCGGTTGCAGCGGGTGGCCAACCTGATGAAGACCTACGGGCTGCTGCAGACCGACCTCGCCGTCGAACCGATGCTGGTCAGGGGCCCGGACAACTGACGGCGGTGGTCAGCGGGTCGCCGCGGTCTCGCACGACGCGGCCGGTGTCCCGGTGAGGGCGGAGTTGTCGATGTTGTCCTCCACCCAGCTGCGCAGCATCCGCAGCGGGACCGCCGCACTGTGGCCGAGCTCGGTGAGCGAGTACTCGACGTGCAGCGGCACTGCGGGGTAGACGGTGCGGTCGACCAGGCCGAACTCCTCGAGGCGTCGCAGGCTCTGGGTCAGCACCTTCGGGCTGACTCCCTGCAGGTGCCGTTGCAGTTGCCCGAACCGCTGCGGGCCGTCCTCCAGAGCGCCGATGGCGAGCGCGGACCACTTGTTCGCCAGCAGGTCCAGCATCGCCCGGCACGGGCACTGCGAGGCGTAGACATCGTGGTCGGAGTGCAGTCCCGTTTGGCAGACGGTGGTCATCGCAAGCCTTTCACCTCGATGCTTCCCAAAGGGAAGTATTGTCCCTTGCGGGTAACTATAACCCTGGGGATACGTTCCCCGGGTCAGGGAGAGACCACGTCCCGGTCGCTCCGCGTTCGTGATCCAGGGAGAGAACCAGTGTCCGACTCATCGATGCGCGCCGTCGTCCAGCACGCCTTCGGCGGTCCCGATGTGCTTTCGGTGCAGGAGGTGCCGCGCCCCGAACCGCTGCCGACCGAGGTCCGGGTGAAGGTGCACGCGGCCGGCATCAACCCGGTGGACTGGAAGACCCGCGCGGGCGGCGGAATGGCCGGTGTGCTCGGGGAGCCGCCGTTCGTCCTGGGCTGGGACGTCTCCGGCGTGGTGGAGAAGGTCGGCTTCGGCGTCACGACCCTGCGGGAGGGTGACGAGGTCTACGGCATGCCCTGGTTCCCGCGGGAGGCCGGTGGCTACGCCGAGTACGTGACGGCGCCGGCGCGGCAGTTCGCCCGCAAGCCGTCGAGCATCGGCCACGAGCAGGCCGCGGCGGTCCCGCTCGCCGCGCTGACGGCGTGGCAGGCCCTGGTGGACACCGCGCACGTCACGCCGGGGCAGCGCGTCCTGGTCCACGCCGCCGCGGGCGGTGTCGGGCACCTGGCGGTCCAGTTCGCCAAGCACCTCGGCGCCCACGTGATCGGCACCGCCCGTGCCGGCGGTCACGACTGGCTCACGAAGCTCGGCGCGGACGAGGTCGTCGACTACACCGCGGTCCGGTTCGAGGACGCCATCTCCGGCGTCGACGTCGTGATCGACCTGGTCGGCGACGCGCACGACAACACCAGCACGCGGTCGCTGGAGGTGCTGCGCCCCGACGGGCTGCTGGTGGCCGTTCCCTCGGGGATGTCGCCCGGACTCACCGCCGCGGCCGAGGCGAAGGGCGTGCGGGTCTCGCCCTTCCTGGTCGAGCCGGACGGTCCCGCGCTCACCCGCATCGCCGAGCTCATCGACGCCGGCGAGGTGGCGGTGGAGGTCGAGGAGACGTTCCCGCTCGAGGAAGTCGCCGCGGCCCACATCCGCGGAGAGTCCAACCGCACCCGCGGCAAGCTCGTCCTGCGCGTCACCTCCTGACCCCTTCGTCGCGGAAAGCATTGGAGCAACACGTGTTCTACGAGATCCGTCGCTACCAGGTCCAGCCGGGACGGCGGGACGAATGGGTCCGCTACATGGAGGACACCATCATCCCGTTCCAGGTCGAGCAGGGGATGTCGGTCATCGCCTCGTTCGTCGACGAGGAGGACCCGGACGGTTACGTGTGGATCCGGCGGTTCGAGGACGAGGAGGAGCGGATCGCGTTGTACGCCAACGTGTACGAGAGCGACCGCTGGCGGGACGAGATCGGCCCGGCGGTGCAGAACCTCGTGTTCGTGGACCAGATGAAGGTCACGAGGGCCGTTCCGACGCCGATCTCCGGGCTGAAGTGAGCACGATCAGCCGTGCGGCGGCAGTCGCGTTGATCGAGGCCGTGCGTCACGAGGCCGCCGCGGCCGGGTTCGGCGTCGCCACGGCGGTCACCGACGCCGGTGGTCATCTAGTGGCCTTCGAACGCGCTGACGGGACGCCGTTCCTCGCCGCCGAGGTCGCGGTGGACAAGGCCTGGACGGCGGCCTCGTTCCGGCTCGCGACGCACACCCTGAACGCCATCGTCGCCGATCCCCAGGTGGCACCGCTGGCCCACCACCCGCGGCTCATGGCCGTGGGAGGAGGGGTCCCTCTGTTCGACGGGGACGTGTGCGTCGGAGGACTCGGGGTCTCCGGCGGGACAGCCCAGCAGGACGTGGACGCCGCCCGCGCCGCGCTGAAGTCGCAGGGGTTTTCCGTCCCGGACTGAGTCGTGGTCGCCCGGCATGCTGGAAGGAGGAGATGCCCGTCCACGCGCGGGTCTGTGCACAGTGCGCTACCAGTCCTCGGACATGGTCGCCGAGGCCGCCGGCCTGTTCGCCGCTCTCGGCGTGCCGCACGCCCCCGTCGACCTTCCCGTCGACGGGGAGGTCGGTCAGGTCTGACGCAGCACGGCAGCCGCGCCGTCGAGGGCGGCGGTGAACGCGTCGGCGGGGTAGAACTCCCGCGGGTCGAGGCGGGTGGCCATCGCCGCGCCGAGTCCGGCCATGCGGGCCACCTCGTCGCCGATCGTCTCGACCGGCCACGGCAGGTGCGGCTGGGAGATGAGCAAGGCCGCGCAGCCGTGCACGGCCGACCACATGCGCAGGGTCAACTGCTCGGCGTCTCCGCGCAGCACGCCGGCTTCGACGCAGGGGCGGACCGCCGCCACGATGTGTTGCAGGCACGCGTTCGCGGCTTCGTGCTGCGCCTCGCCGGCTTCGTCAGGGGCGCTCATCAGCAACAACCTGTACTGCACCGGGTGGTCGACTGCGAACCGCACGTAGGCCGCGCCGGTGCGGCGCAGTGCCCGCATGGGGTCGCCGACGCCCTCGCGGGCATCGCGCATGTGCTTGTCGAGGTTCGCCCACGCCCTGGCGGCCACGGCGCCGACCAGCGCCTGCTTGTCGGCGAAGTGCAGGTAGACCGACGGCGTCTACGCCCTCGCGCCCTACGCGCGCACGCTCGGAGTGGAGTTCGAGGAACTCAAGCCCGCGACCCCGGTCAGTGCCCGGCTGGCGTACAGCCCGGAGCTCTCCACCGCCCACGGCGGTCTGCACGGTGGTGCGCTGATGGGGCTCGCGGACGTGAGCGCGGCGGTCTGCGCGGTGCTGTACGCGCCGCCCGGCGCCATGCCCGCGACGATGGAGTCCAGCTCCCACTTCATGAGCCCGGTACGGGGTGATGCCGCGGCGAAGGCCACCGCGCTGCACGTCGGACGCTCGGTGATCACCGTGAACGTCGACGTCACCGATTCCGAAGGCAAGCTCTGCGTGCGTGTCACGCAGCTGGTGGGCGTGCGCGTCCCGCGTGAGCGGCCGGCGGACGCCGAGTAGGACGCTGCGATGTGGCACTGCTGGCGGTCTTCGCGAGGAAGGGGGGCCACACCACCCCCAGTGGTGTGGCCCCGCTTCACAGTGCTGACGGGTTCGGCGCCGGTCCTAATCCAGGATCGGCCCCGCGGTGAGGAAGTACCGGAACGGTCTCATCACAACCCCCCAGGTTGACTGGTGTGAATACAGTGAAATACGGATTCACACCAGTTGAAGCGAGGTAAGTTAAGCGCGATCCGGACCATGCCGTCAACCGATGTGAAGCATGTAACGTTGGGATGCATCCCAGTCAAGAAGCGAGGTGGGTGGGATGAGCGACCCGGAGCAGCCACGACGGCAGGTCCTGGCCGAGCGCCTCGAGTACCTGTTCCGGTCCATCCGGGAGTCCGGCAAGCGCGAGTACAGCAACGAGGACGTCGCCGCGGCGATCACGCGCGACCAGGGCGTGACGATCTCCGCGTCCTACATCTGGTACCTGCGCACCGGGCAGCGCGACAACCCGACGCTCAAGCACCTGACGGCGCTGGCGACGTTCTTCGGGGTGCCGGCGGCCTACTTCTTCGACGACGCGGTGCGCGAGCAGGTCGAGGGCGAGATCGCGCTCGTCACCGCGCTGAAGGACAACGGCGTGCGGGAAGTCGCGATGCGGGCGTCCGGGCTCTCGGACAGGAGCCTCGACACGATCGCCGAGGTGATCAACCGCGTGCGTGAGCTGGAAGGGCTCCCGCCGAAAGAGTCCTGAAGGCGCGTGCCACCTCGGTCAGCTCGTCGACGTCGAGCGGGGGCAGCCCGGCAGGGCCCGCCGCCACCGGTTCCTCACGGGCCTTCGCCGCGAGCGCGGCGGCCAGCGCCGCCGCCTCGCCGTCCCGCGCGGCGATGCCGGTGTCCCAGTAGGCGCGCAACGCGAGCCGTCCGTCCAGGATCTCGATGACGCAGCGGTAGACCCGCAGGTCGATCGGCACGCGCATGTCCGGTGGCATGAGCGCGATGTCCGGCATGACGTCGTAGCAGGCCCGCCACAGCGGGCGCAGCACGCGGTACCTGCGGTGCTGCTGCCACCGCTGCCCGGCGCGGACGATCTGCGGGCCCCACAGGTAGGCGGTCAGGCCCACCACGAACAGCACCAGGACGACGCCGGACAGCGTGGTGGACACCGGACCCTCCGACCACGACGGCGGCAGGTCCAGGCGGGAGGCCAGGGCGAAGGCCGCCTTGTGCGAGGCGTAGACGAACCCGATCAGGCTGGCGGCCGACCACAGCCGGAGGGCGAACTTCATCGGACCTTCCGCGACGCTGCCCGCGAACTGCCGCGTGAGCCGGACGACGTCCATCAGGACGTAGGCCATGTAACCGAGGTACACGAGCAGGTACTCGGTCACGAAAGGCGCGTGGGCGTATGCCCCGACGAAGTCCTCCGCGTTGTCACCGGGGTCCGCGAGCAGGAACAGCACGATCATCGAGACGAGGGCGACGACCGCGGTCACGGCACGCGCCGCCATGCCGCGCATCGACCGGTTCCCGGAGTGCGCGACGAACACGTGCAGCCAGAACAGGCTGACCACGATGAGTCCGTGCTGGACCAGCCTGACCAGGCTCGCACCCTCGGCCAGCCACGGGATCCGCTGGTAGAGCGGGGGGAGCCCGACCGTGAACCCGAGCGCCAGGAAGAACAGCGCGAAGCAGACCGCCGCGTTGCCGAAGCTCCTCGACGGCCGCCGCACCAGGAGCATCACCCGGTACGCGGTGCAGGCCCACAGCAGCACCACGACGAGGATGTGGAAGGCCCTAAGCACCGAGCACCTCGCGCAGCCTGGCCAGTTCGGGATCGGTCTCGACGTCCTGCGCCACGGTGCCCACGACCTCGAAGCCCGCCCGCATGAGCACGAGCGACGCGAACAGCTCGGCCTCCTGCTCGTGCTCGTTGTCGTAGCTGTCGCGGCACAGCAGCTGCCGCACCACCTTCGGATCCAGGTTCGGCGCGAGCAGCCGCGCGGTGAGGTCGTCCAATTCGGCCACACCGGCGTGGGCGAACACCATGTGCCCGACCTCGTGCAGGATGATGTGCGCGCGATGGGCCTCGCCCACGGACTCGTCGTAGAAGATGTAGTCCGCCTTCTTCGCCGCCACCCACAGCCCGGACGGGTTGGAACTGCGCGATGTCAGCGCGAGCAGGTGAAGAGGCCTGCCGCGCTGCTCGGCCAGTTCGTCGCAGAGGGCCGCGACGTCGAGCGGCGTGCCGATGCGCAGCCGCCGGATCTCGTCCTCGCAGCGCTTCCGCACCCGCGCCAGTTCCACGGAACCCGATCCTAGTGTGCTGCCCCGGGACCGCTTCCGGGCGCCGTGACCGGGCCGGTCAGGCGGTCCTGGCCACTCGCGGTGCGTGGTCGAGGAGGACTTCCGCGGCGGCGCGGGCGTGGCGGCCGTAGCCGGAGTCGTTCAGCACCATGGCGCGGCTCGCGGCACCGTCGGCGAGGGTGACGAGCTGCTCGGCGAGCAGGTCCGGGTCCTGGAAGCCGAGCTCGTCGACGAGACCGGTCACCAGCCTGAGCATGAGCTGCTTCTGCTCGCGGGCGAAGGCGTGCACCCGGCCGGCGGGATCGGGGTGCTCGGCCGCGGCGTGGATGAACGGGCAGCCGTGGACGATGCCGTCCGGCCACGGGGGAACGGTGAACATCGCGAGGAGCCGGTCGTGTGGCGGGATGTCGGTCCGCGTCAGGGTTTCCAGCAGCGTGCAGCCGGACTCCAGGACGTGCCGCAGGTGTGCCAGGACGAGGTCTTCCTTGGTGGGGAAGTGCGCGTAGAGGGTCCGCTTCGACACGGGGGCCTCCGCGGCGATGTCCTCCATCGTGGTGGCGGCGATGCCCTTCCTGGCGAACAGGCTGACGGCGGCGGTCAGCACGCGTTCCCGGCCTCCCCGTCCTGCCCGGCGTGCGCGTCCTTCGTCCATGACCTGAGTGTACGGCGGCGTTTACATAAGGCGTGCTGCTCGTTAGGGTCGCTTAGGTAAACGCAAACGTATACCTAAGGTGGCAGTGTGACGATCGAGCTCTTCGATGCCGCGCAGCGGCTCATCCGCGGCCGGCGGGCGACCAGGGCGTTCCTGCCCGACCCCGTTCCGGACGAGACGATCGAGGCCGTCTTCGCCCTGGCCGGCGCCGCGCCGTCGAACTCCAACGCGCAGCCCTGGCAGGTCGAGGTGGTCAGCGGTGACGCCAGGGACGAGCTCGCCGAGGCACTCCTGTCCGCCCACGGGGCCGGGCGGCGAACGGTCGACTTCCCTTATGACGACAGCATTTACTCGCCGGTGCAGCAACGCAGGCGCGCGGCGTTCGGTGCCACGCTCTACAGCGCTCTCGGCATCAACCGCGACTCCGACGAGCTGCGCGCCGCCTACGACGCCAAGAGCCTCGGTTTCTACGGCGCCCCTCACGTCGCCCTGCTGTACGCGCCGGAATCGGGTGACCCGCGGTTGACCGCCGACGTCGGCATGTATGCGCAGACCTTGTTGCTGGCCATGACCGCGCACGGGGTGGCCAGCTGTCCTCAGGCGCTGTTGAGCTTCTACGCCGACACCGTTCGCGAGGTGCTCGGCGTGACCGGTGGGAAGCTGTTGTTCGGCATCTCGTTCGGCTACGCCGATCCCGCCGCGGAGATCAACGCGGTCGCCGTCGGCCGCGAGCCCCTGGGGGAAACGACGCGCTTCCACCAGTTTCGCCGGCGGCTCGCAGAGTGATGACGACGTTGTCAAATTCGGTCCTTTGTGGACGGATGACGCCCGGCGCCGTCGTCCTGCGACATCCGGGGTGGGGGAGGGATGCCCGAAGGCGCCCCTCCCGCTCGCGGAGCCGGTGCTGCTACTCGAAGACCCCGTAACCCGCGACGGCGTGTGCCCGGACGCCGTCCATGTCGAGCTCCACGCCGATGCCGGGAGTGTCGGGAAGCGTGATGTAGCCGTCCTTCACGATCGAGCCGCTCCCGTCGGGGGCGTGGACGTAGCTGTCCCACACCGCGCGTTCCTCCAGGGCGTGCCACTCCTGGACGAAGAAGTTGGGGATCGCCCCGCACTGGTGCGACGTGGCCATCGTGCCCAGCGGCGTCGACACCAGGTGTGGTGCGAAGGGGATGTAGTGGAGCTCCGCGAGGTTGGCGATCTTCTTGGCCTCGGCGAGGCCGCCGCACTTCGGCACGTCCGGCTCGATGACGTCCACGGCCCCGCGTTCGAGCAGTTCGCGGAATCCCCACCGCAGGTAGAGGTTCTCGCCCGCGCAGATGGGTGTGCGGGTCTGTTCGCGCACCCGCACCAGCGCGTCGACGTTCTCCGCCGGCAGCGGTTCCTCCAGCCACATCAGGCGGAACGGCTCGAGCTCCCACGAGATCCGGCACGCGCTCGGCACGTCGTAGCGGGCGTGCAGGTCGATCGCCAGGTCGACGTCCGGGCCGATCGCCTCCCGGACGGCTGCCACGCGTTCGACCATCGACCGCAGCTCGGCGGCGTTGACCGTGTGGTTGAAGTCGTCGAACTTGGCTGGGTGGTGCAGGTTGTCGATGTCGAACTTGATGGCGGTGAAGCCTTCGGCGACCATCCTCTGTGCCCGGTCGACGCACCCTGCGATCGAGCCCGCCGGGTCGTCGCCGTCGCCGCAGTCGGCGTACAGGCGGATCCGGTCGCGGAACTTCCCGCCGAGCAGCCGGTAGACCGGCTGGCCGGCGGCCTTGCCCGCGAGGTCCCACAACGCGATCTCGATCCCGGACAGGGCGATCACGAACACGCCGCCCTGGGGCCCCGCGAAGACCTTGTTGCGGCGCAGTTTCTCCCAGCACCGCTCGACGTTGCGCGGGTCCTCACCGATCAGGAGAGGTGCTAAGTAGTTGATCATTCCCACGACGGCGCCCGCGCCGGCGTCGGGGTTGGCCTCGCCGAACCCGCTGAGGCCCTCGTCCGTGTCGATCCGCACCAGCGTGGCCTCGCCGTGGTAGGCCACCACCGCTGTCGTGACGTTCACAATCCGCATTTGCTCTCCCGCCGCTGGGTCGTGCATATGAGACGGACTGTCGCGTGTTTCCCAACTTGTCCTATAAGCTGATGACATGCAAAGGGGACAAGAGTCTCCGGACGCTGTCAAGGTCCGGACTCTTCCGGTGCAGGTGGCGGCTCACCTGACCCGGCGCATCGTCAGCGGTGATCTCGAGGACGGCCGGGCCCCTTCGGAGCTCGACATCTCCCGCGAGTTCGGGGTGTCCCGCGTGGTGGCGCGGGAGACGCTCAAGATCCTCGCCTCGCTCGACATGGTCGAGGTAGCGCAGGGCCGCCGCGTCGTCGTGCGCCCTCCGGCGGAGTGGGACTACCTGAGCCCGTTGCTGATCGAGTTGCTGCCCACCGAGATCGTCGGCGAGCTGCTGCAGGAACTGCACCAGATGCGCGTGCTGCTCGAGCCCGAGCTCGCCGCGATGGCCGCGACCAGCGTCACCGGCGAGACGCTGGAGCGGCTCAGGGACGAGCTCGACCGCATGGCGGCGCTCGAGGGCGACCCCAACGCCTACCTCGAGGTCGACCACGAGTTCCACATGGAGATCTGCCGGGCGGCGGACAACCGCATCCTCGACCGGATCATGTACTCCGCCCGCTGGCTCGGCACGGCCAGCCGGCGCATCACCAACGAGGCGCCGGCCGCGCTGCGCAAGGCCACCGCCGACCACACGGAGATCTACGAGGCGCTCGTGGCGGGCGACCCGGCAGGTGCCCGCGCGGCGATGCGCAAGCACCTGGCCAACAACTCCACTCTCCTCGCGGAGAAGGAGCAGCAGACCAGGCGTGCCACCCGGCGCCGCTAGCTGTCCCACCGCACAACCGCACCGCACGGCTTCACCGCACAACCCGCACTGCACGACCGAGATCCGGACCGATGACAAGGGCGGACGAGGCATGGCAGCACCTGCGATCCCGCCGATCCGGCCGGGGCTCACGACATCGCGCGGGTGCGCGGTGCCGTGCGCGTCGCCCGTCTCCGCCGCCATCACCCCCACGACGGTCCTCCGCGGTAGCCGCAACGACTACCGCGTGGAGCTCGTCGGCTTCAGCACATGAACGACCCGGCAGCGGGGCGCACGCCTCGTTGTCCCGCCGGTTGCAACGTCGCCCCGTCGGTACGCGTCCGCTCGACCGGACGCGAGAGGAGTGGTCATGGAAGAGAAAACGGACTTATCGAGGCGCACCTTCCTCGGGGGGATGAGCGCGCTGGGCGTGCTCGGCCTCACCGGGTGCGGGGGCACTCCCGCCGCGCCGCAGGTCGACGTCCAGGTGCCCCAGGCGTTGCTCGACCAGGCGGCCGGCCTGCGCGGCGGGTCGGTGGGGATGCTCTCGCAGAAGCTCTACTCGGAGACCGCGAACAAGGCGCTGGACAGGTCGCTGCAGGTGTTCGCGCAGGCGACGGGGACCACCGTCCGCAACGACCTGGTGTCCGGCGACGCCGGTGACATGGTCGCGAAGATGGACGCCGAGGTGAAGGCGGGCACCAGCCGCGATCTGGCCTTCGTGAGCGATCGGCGGTTCGTCGGCCAGCTCCACAACCTCGGCGCCCTCACCGACGTCACCGACGTGGTCGACGAGATGCGCAAGCTCTACGGGGAACCCGCGACGGAGGCGAGCACGTACTGCGTGTTCAACGGGCGCTGGTTCGCGATCCCCTACCACTTCATCGCGTCCGCGATGTACCTGCGCAAGGACTGGTACCAGGAGAAGGGTCTCCCGCTCAAGCCGCACTACACGTGGGAAGAGTTGCGGGACAACGCTTTGGAGGTCTCCGACCCGGCGAAGCGGCGCTTCGGCTGGGGCCTCACGGTGAACCGCTCCGGCGACGCCAACGGCTTCATCGCGAACGTCATCAACTGCTACGGCGGCGCGATCGCGGACAACACCGGCACGAAGGTGGTGTTCAACTCGCCGGAGACCGTCGCCGCGGTCACGTTCATCGGCGACATCTACACGAACCCGAAGTACACGCCGATGCTGCCACCGGGGATCGGCAGCTGGACCGACTCGAGCAACAACGAGAACTGGCTGGCCCAGATCCTGGGGCTCACGCTCAACCAGTTCAGCGTCTACGCCGACTCGAAGACCAAGAACAACCCGGTCTACGCCAACACCCACCCGTTCAACGGCGCCACCGGACCGGCGATCGACAAGCCGCTCGCGTTCGGCGAGTCCAACTCGTTCGTCGTGTTCAAGGGGGCGAAGAACCCCGACCTCGCCAAGCTGGTGGCGAAGTACATGGTCAGCGGGAGTGCGCTGCTCGGTGTCGCGAAGGGGGCCCCTTGCCTGGTCAACCCCTCGTGGGACAAGGTGTGGGACTCCGACCCGTACTACACCAGCGGTGACCCGGCCTTCCCCGCGCTGCGGGAGCAGACCCGCACGCCGCTCCCGGTGGCCACCAAGACGGGCTTCAAGTTCCCCCAGGCCCCGAGCCCCGGTGAGCAGGCCGCCACCGCCGCCTACCTGCTGACCGACATGATGCAGTCGGTCATCCAGGGCGCCCGGCCCGCCGACGCGGTCGCCTCGACGCACGCCCGGATCGCCCAGGTCTTCGAGCAGCAGGGCTACAAGCAGTGACCGTCCTGCGGACCCGCCCGGCACCGGTTCGCCCGGCGCCGGGCGGGTCGCCGTCGCTCAGCACGACGCAGCGGCGGCTCGGGCGCGACTGGCGCCTCGCCGCGGTGTTCATCGGGCCGACGCTCGTGCTGGTCTCGGGCCTGATCCTGTTCCCGATCGTCAGCTCGGTCTTCACCAGCGCCACGGAACGCCACGGCGCGGAGACCGTGTTCGTCGGGCTGGACAACTACACCGCACTCCTCGGCGACACCGTGTTCCACAAGGGCGTGCTCAACTCGTTCGTCTTCACCGCGTACGCCGAGATCTTCAAGGTGGTCCTCGGTCTCATCGCGGCGATGATGCTGCACCACATGCGCCGCGGCCGGGCGATCATCGCCGGGGTGATCCTGCTGCCGTGGGTGGTGCCGACGGTCGTCACGGCCTTCACCTGGCGCTCGTTGTTCGACCCGATCTTCGGCAGCGTCAACGTCCTGCTCACCGACTCCGGGATCGGGCCGGCGCTCGCCGCGATCGGGCTCGTCGACTCCTGGCCCGCGGAGTGGCTCTCCGATCCCGAGCTCGCGATGCCGGCGGTCATCCTGGTCAACGTCTGGAAGGGCATCCCGTTCTTCACGGTGACGTTCCTCGCCGGGCTCAAGGCCATCGACAGCGGTCTCTACGAGGCGGCGATGGTGGACGGCGCGTCGCCGTGGCAGCGCTTCGTGCACATCACGCTGCCGGGCCTGCGCAACATCATGATCGTGACGGTGCTGCTGTCGTCGATCTGGACGTTCAACAACTTCGACCTGATCTGGCTGATGACCCAGGGCGGGCCGGGGGACGCCACCGCCCCGTACGTGATGGTGGCGTACTCGAAGGCGATCCAGCAGCTGCAGGTGGGCGCGGGCGCCGCGGTCACGCTGGTGATGCTGCCGATCATCGGCGTCCTCGTGGTGATCCTCGTGCGGATGATGCGGCGCAGCGACCAGCCGGGCGCGAGCGACATGG
The DNA here is from genome assembly GCF_035525475.1 of Lentzea sp. GTDB lineage: Bacteria > Actinomycetota > Actinomycetes > Mycobacteriales > Pseudonocardiaceae > Lentzea. The sequence continues at coordinate 95,641 of NZ_DATLEC010000070.1, forward strand.
GGCGCAGGCGGTTGACTCCCGGTCAGCGCAGGGCGCTGCCGTGGGTGATCGTCGTGGCCTCGGTGCTCGTGCTGGTCTGGGCGTCGCCGCACATCGTGTGGAAGGCCGCGCTCGTGCTGGGCGTGTTCGTGGTGCTCGCGGCCGCCGTCGGGCGGGTCGTCTCCACGCTCGCCGCGCGGGGCAACCGGCTGGCCGCTCGCCTGGTCAGCGGCACCGGCTCGGGGATCGCGCTCGTGGGCCTGCTCGGGTTCGTGCTCGCCCCGCTCTACTGGATGACGGTCACGGCGTTCAAGTCCGACGCCCAGATCGTCTCGCGCACCGACGACCTCTGGCCGACCCCGTGGAGCACCGAGCAGTTCACCAACCTGTTCACGGGCAGGGCTTTCGGCACCTGGTACGTCAACACGATCCTGGTGTCGGTGGCCTCCACCGCGATCGCACTGGTCTGCGCGGCGCTGGCCGGCTATGCGTTGGCACGGTTGAAGTTCCGCGGCTCGGAGAGCTTCACGGTGACGATCCTGCTCACCTACGTGATGCCGGGCGCGCTGCTGTTCATCCCGCTGTACCAGATGATGAGCGGCATCGGGCTCAACGACTCGTTGTGGTCGCTCGTGCTCGCCTACCCCACGTTCACCCTGCCGTTCGCGACGTGGCTGCTCGTCGGCTACTTCAAGTCGATCCCGGCCGACCTCGAGGAGGCCGCGCTGGTCGACGGCTGCACGCGGTTCGGGGCGTTTCTCCGGATCGTGCTGCCACTGGCCAAACCAGGCCTGCTCGCGGTCGCGCTGTTCACGCTCACCAACGCGTGGAACGAGTTCCTGTTCGCCTTCGTGTTCATCACCAAGGACGACTACAAGACGCTGCCCGTCGGCATGCAGTCGATGATCTTCGGTGACGTCGTGCCGCAGGGGCAGCTGGCCGCGGCCTCGCTGCTGATCAGCATCCCGGTCGTGGCGATGTACGGGTTCGGGCAGCGGTTCCTGACCGAGGGTCTCACCGCGGGGGCCGTGAAGGGATGAGCGGCCCCAGCGAGACACCGGCGATCACGGAGGAGCACGTCGCGACGGCGTCCCGGCCCAGCGACCTGCGCATCACCGACCTGCGGGTCGCCAACGTGACCGGCGTGCCGTTCCGCTCGTCGATCATCAGGATCGACACCAACCAGGGGCTGACCGGCTACGGGGAGGTGCGCGACCAGGCCAGCGCCACCTACGCGCTCATCCTCAAGAGCCGGCTCGTCGGCGAGAACCCGTGCAACGTCGACAAGATCTTCCGCAAGATCAAGCAGTTCGGGTTCCACGGCCGCCAGGGCGGCGGGGTCTCCGGCGTCGAGATGGCGCTGATGGACCTCGCCGGCAAGGCGTACGGAGTGCCCGCGCACGCGTTGATCGGAGGCCGGTTCCGCGACGAGATCCGGTGCTACGCGGACACTCCGTCCCTTCCGGACCCGCACGCGATGGGCGCCAGGCTGCTGGAGCGCAAGCAGCGCGGGTTCACGATGCTGAAGATGGACGTGGGCATCGACCTGCTGTGGGACGTGCCGGGGGCGCTGATCGCGCCTCCGGGCGCCCGCGAGGACCTGACGACGATGCACCCGTTCACGGGCATCCAGGTCACCGGGAAGGGCGTCGAACACCTGGCGTCCTATGTGGACGCGGTCCGCTCCGTCGTCGGCTACGACGTCGCGCTCGCCGCCGACCACTTCGGACACATCGCGCTCGACTCCTGCATCCGGATCGGCCGCGCGCTGGAGCCGTTCACGCTGGCGTGGATCGAGGACCTGATCCCGTGGCAGCTGACCGACCAGTGGCGCCAGCTCACCGCGTCCGTCGCCGTCCCGACGTGCACGGGGGAGGACATCTACCTGCTCGACGGCTTCCGGCCGCTGCTCGACGCCGGCGCCATCCGCGTCGTGCACCCCGACCCGGCGACGGCGGGCGGGATCGCGGAGACCAAGCGGCTCGGCGACTACGCGCAGGAACGCGGAGTCGCGATGGCGCTGCACCTGGCGGCGTCGCCGATCGCGACGATGGCGTGTGTGCACCTGGCCGCTGCCACGGAGAACTTCCTCGCACTCGAACACCACGCGGCCGAGGTGGAGTTCTGGAGCGACCTCGTCACCGACCTGCCGCGCCCGTTGATCCAGAACGGCCACATCACCGTCCCGGACACGCCGGGACTGGGGTTCGGCGACATCGACGAGGAGCTGCTGCGCCGTCAGCTCGACCCGCGCGACCCGGTGTTCTTCGCCGAGACGACGCACTGGGACGGTGAGTCGAGCCACGACCGGCTGTGGAGCTGAAAGCGCCCGTCAGACCCTGGGGCGTGTCCCGCGAGTCTCGTCCGCGGCTCTCATCGAACGGACCTACGGGACGCGCCCTGGCCCCGCTCGGCGCGCCACCGCTCGTACTCGGGCCGGGCCTCGTCCGACAGCGGGTAGTACAGCCGCATGTCGCCGCCCTCGGACAGCCGGATCCGGGAGAACTCCTCCCATTCCGCGTGTTCCTGGGCGACGGCGAGCACAGCGGGCGCGAGCTTGACCGGCACCACGACCGCCCCGTCGTCGTCGGCGACGACGATGTCACCCGGCTCGACGAGCGTGCCACCGCACGCCACCGGCACGTTGACGGCGGCGGGGACGATGTCGGTCTGGGCGTGGTAGTTCGGTGTGGCGCCACGAATCCACAGCCCGAGACCGAGCTTCTTGGCCTCGCCGATGTCGCGCAGGCACCCGTCGACCACCACGCCCACCCCGCCGCGGCCCTTGAAGTAGGTCAGCATCATCTCGCCGAACACGCCGCTGCCCATGTCACCGCGTGCGTCGACGATGATCATGTCGCCGGGCTGGGCGTGGTACATGACGTGCCGGTGCAGCTGCTTCTCCGGCTCCTCGTACTCGTCGACGGGGTAGAGGTCCTCCCGCTTCGGCAGGAACTGCAACGTCAGCGCCGGCCCGGCCACGCGCACGCCCGGCGTCACCGAGACCGGGCCGCGGATGAACGCGCTGCGGATGCCCATGCGGCTGAGCTCGGCGCTGGCTGTCGCGCTGCCGATGGCCGCGAGGGCCGCACTGAGTTCTGCAGGCGGGCGAACGATGTCGTGCGTCTCGACCACGTCGGTAGCTCCCTCGGATCCGCGCTGACCGCAACAACTGTCGGAGAGTTCGATCTGGCTCCGACAGTAGTCCGGTGAACACCGCGAGTCAGTGGTTGTACATGGTCTCCAGCGCGGCACGACGGGTGGCGACGTCGTCGGCGTCGTCGCCGAAGACGAGCAGGTGCAGTGCGGTCTGCTTGATCGGGTTGTCGGTGCGGCGGGTGTCGTGGCCGCCGGTGACGAGGAGCCCTCCGCGCTGTAATGCAGGCTGCAGCGCGGCCAGCAGTGCGGAGATGGGTGCGGCAGTGGTGATCTTCGTGGACTCCGACGGGCGGTCGAGGGCGTCGGGGCGGATGGTGTGCAACGCCATCAACGGAATGGACCCGCTGGTGATGCGGAAGTTGAGGTCGAGCATGACGAGCCTGCCGTCGTAGGTCTGCGCGCAGTCGAGGCTGCACATGCCGCGGTAGCCGACGTCAGCGGCGCGCTGGGCGATCGCCAGGCACTCGGTGAGCAGATCGGCGGGAAGCGGGACGACGAGCCCGAAGCGGCCGCCGGTGTAGACGCCGTCGGCGTCGATGCGCTGGTCGGTGACGGCGAGCAGGCGGGCCCTGCCGTCGGCGGCGACGTAGAGCTGGATGCCCCAGTTCCGGTGGATGTGCAGGAACTCCTCGACGACGACTTCGGTGAGGATGTCGGTGAACGCGGGCAGCGCCACCGGGTCGCCTGCACGGTGGAGGTAGACGTCGAGGCTGGCTCCGTGGGCGGCGTTGGTCGCGGCCTTGAGAACCCAGGACTTCTCGGCGGGGGCGGCCTCGGCGAGCTCGTCGACGGGGACGATCTGACGGCGCGCCTGGAAGCGCGGGTCGACGAACGTGCTGATGCTGGCCTTGTTGTTCAGGTAGCCGACGAGCTCGGCGCTCTTCACGGAACGCTCGTCGGGATACAGCGCAGTCGGTTGCGGGTACTCCATGGACATGCGCAGGCCGTCGCCGAGGGCTTCGGTGACGCGCGTGGCGAATTCGGCTTCGGTGCGGAACTCGCGCGGGTCGGTGCCGACGGGCAGGCCGCCATCGCGGAGGGCGGCGATCAGGTTGGGCTCGGTGCCACCCGCGCTGGTGATGACGGGGGTGTCGGCGGCGACGGCGAGGGGACGGGCGGACAGCACGTCGCGGGTGTTCCGGTGCCTGCTCGACGGCACCGCCGGTTCCTGGGCGGGGCGTGCGCAGACGGCGACATCGGGGCCGTAGATGTCGGTGAGGGTGCGAGGAGCGGCCAGGGTCGGCGTGAGCGCAGAAGCGGTGATGGAAAATCTCCCTCGTGGGGTTGAGCTAGTACCCGGTCCTGGGCGTGGAGTGGTGCGAATCGACCGGGAGCGGTGAAACGCGCCTGGATGAGGCGGCGTCCGCTCCGGGGTGAAGACGCGCCTCCGGGTGTGAACCCCGGAGCGGGCGTAGACCTTCACTGTCTCACGTTTTGCGAGGTTCGGGGTCATGCCGGCGTCGCGGTCAGGACGATTCGTCGCGGACCGCGGGCAGGCCGGCGGCGGTCGCGGCGATGAAGCGCTGCAACGTCGGCCGGAAAGGGGGGAACACGCCCGCGATCCCGGGCTCGCGGGCGTAGAGCTCCGCCAGCGCCGGCGGCGGTTGGGACAGGGGGTACAGCCTGCCGACGAACGCCCCCGCGGCGAACACCACGGACGAGCCGTCCCGGCCGGTCAGCTCCGGGCACGTGGCGATGATCTGCTCGCCGACCTTCGCGTACATGTCGATCGCCCACAGCTTGTAGGTGTGCAGCACCTCGAGCGAGACGTTGTGCTCCAGCATCGTCTCCGCGTGGCCGATCAGGTCGCAGTACAGGGGCCGCTCGGCGAAGGAGTCCGCCAGCGCGGCGGCCATCGGCCCGATGCCGGAGGCACCGGTCAGCCGGTCGCGCACCGCGTCGGCCCAGTCCGTGCCGTCGCGCATGGTGAGCTGCAGGTAGATCTCCTCGCGGGTGCCGAAGTAGCGCAGGACGTTGGACTTCACCAGGCCGACGGCGGCCGCGATGTCGCCCAGGCTGACCTGGGCCACGCCCTTGCCGAGCGCGAGGTCGCGGGCAGCCGCGAGGATCGTCTCCCGCCGCTGCTCCTTCTGGTCCGGGCGCCGTGCCCGCCGGAACGACGCTTCCATGACAGTGGGCACTCTACCAGGTGTTTTTGTTAAAAGTACGGTGTTCCTTTATTGTCTGGCAGGCCAGCACCACCCCTGCACGGCCGGAGGCCAGACTCGTGACCCAGCAGCAGCGTTCTCTGTCCGGGACGGTCGACGAGTTCGTCGACGCGTTCAACGACAACGACCTCGACCGCGTGATGGCGTTCTTCGCGGACGACGCCGAGTACGAGCCGGGCGACGGCGCGAAGCACCGGGGCAAGGCCGCCATCCGCGCGGAGTTCGCACCCCAGTTCGCCGGCAGGTACGGCGCGATGCGCTTCGACGTGCACGACAAGCTCGTCGACGAGCCCGGTCGTAGCGCGGCGATCCGCTGGGCGTGCCGGATCGACGTCTCCGGGCCGCGCGGCCGCGGCGTCTACCCGCTGCTGCGGTTGCTCGGGCTGCTGCGGCACGGCCCGCGCATGGTCTGGCAGGGGATGGACGTCTTCCACTTCGACGCCGACGGCTTGATCACCGGCAAGTACTCCTATGCGAACTTCAAGGTCCCGCCGATGAAGCGCGACCGGGAAGCGCCGTGGAGCACGCCCGCGTGAAGTGCGCTGCCCGCGCGGACTGCGACCGCGGCTCTGCCGTGCCGCGCGCAACGGCCGTGGACCCGCGGTGAAATCTCGGGTGAAGGCACGACTTCGCGCCTTCACCGAAGCGGTGGCCTACCGGGGACCTGTCGCTTCCAACGGCAGGAGCACCCGGAACCTCGTGTCACCCGGCGACGACTCCACCCGGATGCCGCCGTGGTGCTTGTTGACCACGATCCGCCACGAGATCTCCAGCCCGAGCCCGGTGCCCTCGCCGACCGGCTTGGTGGTGAAGAACGGTTCGAAGATCCGGCCTTGCACGTGTGCGGGGATGCCGGGGCCGGTGTCGCCGATCTCCACGACGAGGTGCCTGTCCTGCCTGGAGGTCCGCACGGTCAACGTCCCCGAACCGCCCATCGCGCTCAGGGCGTTGTCGACGATGTTCGTCCACACCTGGTTGAGCTCGCCGGCGTACGCGGGGATGGCGGGAAGCGTCCGGTCGTAGTCCTTGACCACCCGCACGTCCGCGAGCTTCCCGCCGAACATGACCAAAGTGGAGTCGAGCAGCTCGTGCACGTCGACCACCCGGAACGGCGCGCGGTCCATCTGCGAGTACTGCTTGGCGGCACCCACCAGAGTGGACACCCTGGTGGTGGCGTCCTCGATCTCGTTCATCAGCATCTCGGTCTCGACCGTGTACCTGAGCCAGTGCACGGCGGATCCCGTGACGGCCTCGGGGCACCGCGCGAGTGACGTCTCCAGCCACTCGACGTCCAGCCCGGCCGCGACCAGGACGGGCGCGACGTCCCAGCCGCCGCTGATGCCGTGGTCGTCGAGCCAGTCGGCGACCTCGTCCTCGGCGTCGCTGGCCTCCAGGGGGCTGAGTTTCGGTGCCTTGGCGACTCGTTCGACCGCCTTCTCCTGGAGCTTCACCAGCGAGGGCAGCGTGGCCGGGTCGAGCGTCCCCTGCGCGAGAAGGGCGAGTTTGTGCCGCATTCCCGCGACTCGCTCGCGCAGCGCCGCTGTCGCCCGCACGGCGGCCGCGGCCGGGTTGTTGAGCTCGTGGGTGAGGCCCGCGGACAGCGCGCCGAGCGCGGTGAGCCGTTCGTGCTGGCCCACCGTCGCCTGGGTGTTCCGCATGCCCCAGAACAGGCCCTCCAGCAGGTGCATGGCCATCGGGAACCACGCGCGGACCATCGGCCCGAACTCGTCGGCGTCGAACTGCAGCATCGACGTGGCGGTGATCGACTCGACGGTCATCTGGTAGGTCGGCTGGTCGAGCTCCAGGTAGGCCTGGGTGGCACCGAAGTACGAGCCGCGCAGGCTGCTGCGGCTCACCTCGACGCGTTGACCGCCGATGTTGCGGCACAGGGCGACCGTTCCTTCGAGCAGCACGAAGAAGCACGTCGCCGGCTCGCCTTCGGTGAGCACGGCCGTGCCCGCCTCGCGGACCTCGACGTGGCCGTGCCCGGCCAGCCAGTCCAGCTGGGCCTGGTCGAGCTTCTCGAACAGGAACAGCTCGCGCAGTTCGGCCGCGGTGAGCCTCTCCATCAGGACCTCTCCAGGTAGCGGTGGACCAGGGTGACCGCCATGGCGCCCTCACCGACCGCGGACGCGACCCGCTTGACCGACTCCGCCCGGACGTCGCCCGCGACGAACACACCGGGCACGTTCGTCTCCAGGTGGTACGGCGCCCGCTCGAGGTCCCACCCGGAGGGCGAACCGCCGAGGTCGGGACCGGCGAGGAGGAAGCCGCGCTCGTCCCTCTCCAGCGTGCCCTCCAGCCAGTCCGTGCGAGGGGCGGCGCCGATGAACGCGAACAACCAGCTCGCCGCGACGGTCGTCGTCTCGCCGGTCTTGTTGTCCAGCAACGTCACCGTCTCGAGATGATCCTCACCCGTGCCGCCGCGGACCTCCACGTGCGTGCGCACCTCCACGTTCGGGATCGCCGCGAGCTGGTCGATCAGGTACCGCGACATCGACTGCTCCAGCGAGTCGCCCCGCACCAGGATCACCACCTTGCGCGCGTGCCCGGAGAAGTAGACGGCCGCCTGCCCGGCGGAGTTCGCGCCGCCGACCAGGTAGACGTCCTGACCGGCGCAGTTCGGGCCCTCGGTGGTCGAGGCGCCGTAGTAGACGCCCCGCCCGGTCAGCTCGCCGAGTCCGGGCGCGTCGAGCAACCGGTACGACACGCCGGTGGCGAGGATGACGGTGTGGGCGGCGAGCTCGGTGCCGTCGCCGAACCGCACGATGCGCGCGGCTCCCCGGCGCTCCAGGGCGACGACGTCGCGCGTGGTGAGCAGCTCGACCCCGAACTTGACCGCCTGCCTGCGGGCCCGCTCGGTCAGCTGGCCGCCGGACACCCCGTCGGGGAAGCCCAGGTAGTTCTCGATGCGGCTGCTCGTGCCCGCCTGGCCACCCGTCGCGATCCGTTCCACCAGGACGGTCCGCAGCCCCTCCGACCCCCCGTACACCGCGGCGCCGAGCCCCGCGGGCCCGCCACCCACGACGATCAGGTCGTAGAACTCGGCCGACGGCTGCGTGCTCAGGCCCACCTCGGCGGCGAGCTCCGCGTCGGAGGGGTCGACCAGTGCCTTGCCCCCAGCCGTGACCACGACGGGCAGGGTCGTCCCGTCCTGGTGCGCCGCGGTGAGCAGGCAGCGTGCTTCCGGCTCGTCGAGCGCGTGCCAGCGGAAGGGAACGCTGTTGCGCGCCAGGAAGTCGCGCACCTCGTAGGACCGCGGCGACCAGCGGTGCCCGACCACCCGCACCCGCTGCGGTGGCTGCCGGTCGCTCACGGCCCAGGCCCGCAGCTGCTCGTCGAGCACCGGGTAGAGGTTCTGCTCCGGCGGGTCCCACGGCTTGAGCAGGTAGTGGTCGAGGTCCACGACGTTGATCGCCTGGATCGCGGCGTCGGTGTCGGCGTAGGCCGTGAGCAGCACCCGGCGCGCCTGGGGGAACACGTCCATGGCCTGTTCGAGGAACTCGATGCCGTTCATCTGCGGCATCCGGTAGTCGGCGAGCAACGCCGCGACCTCCTCGCCCCGCAGCTTGATCTCGTGCAGGGCCTCGAGCGCCTGGGCCCCGGACTCCGCCCGCACGACGCGGTAGTGCTCGCCGTACATCCGCCGCAGGTCGCGCGCCACCGACCGCGACACGGCCGGGTCGTCGTCCACCGTGAGAATCGAAGGCCGCGCGACGCGACCGGCAGTCGTCATGTGCTCAGTCAAACACCACAACTCGCCGTGGACAGCAGTCGAGGTACCGTCTGGCCGTGACCTCCACTACCTGCGAACACATCGCCGAGCTGGGCCCGGAGCCCGCCCCTGCCACGCCGGAGGGGTGCGAGGACTGCCTGGCCGACGGCGACAGGTGGGTGCACCTGCGCCTGTGCCTCGGCTGCGGCAAGGTCGCCTGCTGCGACTCGTCGCCCAACAAGCACGCCTCGAAGCACTTCGCCGCCGACGGGCACCCGGTCATCCGCTCGTTCGAGCCGGGGGAGACCTGGCGCTGGTGCTTCGTGGACGACACCGTCGTGTGACGTCTTCGTGCGGGCTGCTCTCCCGAGCAGCCCCCACGGCCCGTTGATCAGCCGGCGATCCTGCCGAACAGGTGCGTGGCGGGGGCTTCCGGGTCGTCGCCGTAGAAGAACTCCGCGAGGGCCCGGTGGAACTCGGCGCGGTCCAGCCCGCCGGAGCCGTCCAGGTCCAGCGCGCCGAAGACCGCGGCGCAGTCCTCCGAGGACACGTTGCCCGCCAGGCCGAAGATCTCGCCGAACTCCGCCTGGTCGACCCTGTCGTCGCCGTCGAGGTCGATCAGGTCGAAGTAGCAGTCGGCCACCGGTCCGACCTGCTGCGGGTACAGGGAGGGGTCGGCCAGCGCCTGCCGGAACCCCTCGGTCATCTCCCGCAGGTCGACCTGCCCGTCACCGTCCCGGTCCATCGGCTCGATCACGTTGGCCCAGAACGCGTCCAGGCCGTCGGTCAGCCTGCGGGCGGTCGCGGACTCCGGCGCGGCACCACGGGCCGCGATGTAGCGCTCGCCCATCAGCCGGACGTCCTCGCGGGTGATCACCCCGTCGCCGTCGACGTCCGCGCCGTTGAACCACTGGCGGTACTTGAGATCTCTGACTCCAGTCACGGGCACGGAAAGTAGGCACGCCACCACCCGGTGTCCAGCGACGCGACCAAGCGCAGCGGTCAGATCATTCGTTCGTGTGGTGTCAGCTCGGCGGCACGAGGTCCGGCGGTGCGAAGGCGAGCACGTCGGGGACGGGCCCGTCGTAGCGCTCGACGTCGACCAGCGCGCTGTGGGCACTCGGCCCCTGGGACAGGCGCGAGCACGGTCGATCCGCAGTCAGGACGTTCGGGTTGCCGTGGCGGTCCAGTGTTCCGCTCATGCCCGGCTGGACCGGGTCCCACCACGCTCCCGTGGACAGCTGCACGACGCCCGGCATGACGTCGTCCGACAGGACCGCGCCCGCGAGACAGCTGCCGCGGTCGTTGTGGACGCGCACGACCATGCCGCTTTCGATGCCGCGTGCCGCGGCGTCCGCCGGGTTGAGCGTCACCGGCTCACGGCCGTGGATCTTCGAACCGAGGCTGTGGCCACCGTTGTCGTACTGGCTGTGCAGGCGTGAGGCGGGTTGGTTCGAGATCAGGTGCAGCGGGAACCGGTCCGACAGGCCGGCGCGGAGCCACTCCGCCGGTTCGAACCACTTCGGGTGCCCGGCGCAGTCGTCGTAGCCGAACGAGTCGATCTCCTCGGAGAAGATCTCGATCCGGCCGGACGGCGTCGGCAGGGGGAAGTGCTCCGGGTCCGTGCGGAGGTCCTCGAAACTGCCGGGGAACGGTCCGGTCAGCGCCGGCAGCTCGGCGGTGGAGCTCTGCCAGAAGTCGTCGAAGCCCGGCAGGACGTCACTGCCGAGTTTGGCCCTCGTCTGCTCGTAGAGGTGGCGGACCCAGTCGGTCTCGGAGCGCGACTCCGTGAACTCCTGCTCGAACCCGAGCCGGGAGGCCAGGGCGGCGAAGATCTGGTGGTCGGTGCGCGACTCGCCTGCCGGCTCGCGGACCTTCGGCATCGCGACGATGTGGGGGTCCGAGAACCCGGCGGCGAAGTCGTCGCGCTCCAGGGTGGTGGCGACGGGGAGGACGATGTCCGCGAACTTGGCCGTCGTGTTCCACCAGGCCTCGTGGACCACCACCGTGTCCGGGGCCTGCCAGGCGCGGGTGAGCCGGTGGAGGTCCTGGTGGTGGTGGAACGGGTTCCCTCCGCACCAGTAGATCAGGCGGAGGTCGGGCAACGTGAGGCGGCTGCCGTCGTAGTCGATGACCTGGCCGGGATTCAGCAGGGCGTCGGCGATCCTCGCGACGGGGATGAAGTCCGGAACCGGGTTGGAGACCGCCGGGATCGTCGCCACGAAGGCGCGGTCCGGGGCGACGCCCGTCGCGTCCATCGTCGCGTACCCCGCGCCCCAGCCGCATCCCGGCCGGCCCATCGATCCGGCCATGGCGGCCAGCACGACGGACATCCAGATCGGTTGTTCGCCGTGGTCCGCCCGTTGCACCGCGTAGTTGACCATGATGAGCGAACGCCGCGCGGTGAGGCGGCGAGCCAGGTCGGTGATCGTCTCGCGGCTGATGCCGGTGATCTCCGCTGCCCAGGCGGCGTCCTTCGGGACGCCGTCCTGCTCGCCGAGCAGGTAGGAGGCGAAGCGGTCGAACCCGACGCAGCACCGGCTCAGGAAGTCCTCGTCGTGCCACCCGTTGACCAGCATCGTGTGCGCGATGCCGAGCATCGCGGCGGTGTCGGTGTTGGGGACGACGGGCAGCCACTCGGCGTCGAGGAAGCCGGCGGTGTCGCTGCGGATGGGGCTGACATTCACGAACCGCACCCCGGCCTCACGGCACTGGCGTTGCAGGTCCCGCGTCTGGTGCCTGGCCAGCCCGCCGGGGTTGATCTGGCTGTTCTTGAGGGCCAGCCCTCCGAACGCCACCACCAGCTCGCAGTTCGCGGCTATCTCGTCCCACATCGGCATCCGGCTCTGGTAGCTCCACGGATGACCGCCGATCACGTGGGGGAGGATGACCTCCAAAGCCGCGGTGCTGTAGGTGTTGCGGGAGTCGGTGTAGCCCCCGCCCAGCGCCAGGAACCGGTGGAGCTGTCCCTGCGCGTGGTGGAACCTGCCCGCGCTCGCCCAGCCGTAGGACCCGCCGAACACCGCGCTGTCGCCGTGCCGCGAACGAACCCGGCGGAGCTCGTCGCTCACCAGCGTGATCGCGTGGTCCCAGCTCACCTCCACGAAGGCGTCCGAGCCCCTGGCCGTGCCGCGCTCGCCGTCCAGCCAGCCCTTGCGCACGGCGGGGCGCAACACGCGAGCGCTGTCGTCGGCGGCTCTCACCATTCCGGGGCCGATGGGCGACGGCGCGGGGTCGTCGTGCGTCGGCTCGATCCGCACCAACCGGCCGGAGTCGACCACGGCGACGTAACTGCCCCAATGCGTTGCGACCGAGACGCGTCGTTCCATCACGCATCAACTCCACTGGCCGGTGACCTGGCCGTCCACGGTAGCGCCGACCAGGCCGGTGGCCACAGAGGCGAAACGGGTCAGCCGGGCACCTCGTCCAGGTACGCCTGCGCCTGCAACGTGAACAGCTCGGCATACCCCGCCTTGGCCGCCATCAGCTCCTCGTGCGTCCCGTACTCGGCGACCTTCCCGTGCTCCAGCAACAGGATCCGCTCCGCCTGCCGCACGGTCGAGAACCGGTGCGAGATGTACAGCGTCGTGCGGCCCTCCGACAGCTCCCGCAGCCGCGAGAACAGGTCGTGCTCGGCCCGCGCGTCCAGCGCCGACGTCGGTTCGTCGAGCACCAGTATCGGCGCCTCCCGCTGGAACGCCCTGGCGAGCGCGATCTTCTGCCACTCACCGCCCGACAGGCTGACGCCCTGGTCGAACCAGCGGCCGAGCGGGCTGTCGTACCCCTGGGGCAGCCGCTCGACGCGCTCGTCCGCGCCGGCGCGGCGTGCCGAGTCCTCGATGTGCGGCCTGTCCTCGAGCCGAGTGAGGTCGCCGAGACCGATGTTCTCCGCGGCCGTGCCCTGGTACGTCACGTAGTCCTGGAACATCGCGCTGATCCGCGTGCGCAGCTCGACGGGGTCGTACTCGCGGATGTCGACGCCGTCGAGCAGGATGCGGCCGCCGGTCGGGTCGTAGAGCCGGCAGAGCAGCTTGAACAACGTCGACTTGCCCGCGCCGTTGCGACCCACCACCGCCACCGTCTCGCCGGGCCGGATCTCGAAGCTGACGGCGTCCAGCGCAGGTTCCTCGGCGCCCGGATAGCTGAAGGTCACCGAGTCGAACTCGATGTGCCCCTCCACCGCGGACGGCATCGGCCGCGGCGACGCGGGTGCCGTGATCTCCGGCTTCGTGTCCAGGAACTTGTACAGCGTGTCGAGGTAGAGGTTGTTCTCGTACATCCCCGAGAACGCCGTGAAGAGCCCGGACACCGACGTCTGCACGGACGCCGCCGCGGCCGTGTACAGCGCCAGGTCTCCCAGCGTGAGCCGTCCGCCGACCGCTTCCAGCGCGATGTACAACGTGATCGCCGACCCCGCGAGCGTGCTCAGCAGCCCCCAGGACGTCGAACTGATGTTGCGGTTGACCGTCAGCTTCCGCTGTCGCTCGTAGGAGACGGTGCCGAGCCGGCGGAACCGGTCGACGAAGTACGGGCCCAGCCCGAAGAGCTTCGTCTCCTTGGCGTAGGTGTCCGTCGTGACCAAGGAGGACAGGTAGTCCATCCGCCGCTTGATCGGCGACATCACGAAGGTCAGCCAGAACGCGCGCGAGCCGTACTTCGACTGCGAGATGAACGCGGGGATCGGCGCCACCAGCGCGACCAGTGCCAGCAGCGGGCTGATCGAGACGAGCAGCGCGACCATGCTGCCGAACGTGATCAGCGTCCGCAGCAGCCCCAGCGCGGAGTTCATCATCGACAACGGCCGCGTCGGCGCTTCCTGCGCGGCCTGGCGCAGCATGTCGTACGACGTCGAGCCCTCGAAGTACGCGAGGTGCAGCTCGCTGGCGTGCGCCATCACCTGGTGGCGGATGGTCAGCGTCATGCGTTCCTGCAGCAGCGTCTGCGCGATCGACGTCAGCGCGCTGCTGAGCGCGGTCCCGGCGAGCACGCCGAACTGGAGCAGCGCGACCTCGGCGATGTCACCCGTGGTGCCGGTGTGCTGGATCGCCGCGACGACGGAGTCGAGCAGCAGCTTCGCGATGTACGCGGTAGCGGTCGGCAGGAGCCCCGACAGGAGCGTGATCAGCGTCAGGAGGATCGTCAGGACAGGGCTGGCCTGCCATGTCAGCCTCGCGACCTTTGGCAGACCGCGGACGGTGCCCGCGACGGACGCCTTCGCGCGCTTCAGCCGTGAGCGCAGGTCCTTCGGTTCGTCGTCCTGCTTCGGTTCGGGAATGTCGACGGGTCCGGTGAGCCCGCTGTCCGGCACCGTCGTGGCGCGCCGCCGACGGCCGCGCCGGCCCAGCGCGAACTCCATGCCCGGCATCATCCGACCTCCACGGCGCCGTGCAGGAAGAAGTCGACCACCTGGCGCGTGGTGGGCGCGTCGACGTCCGGACTCAGCCGCCGGCCGCCGAACAACAAGGTGAGGAAGAGGGTGGCGAGCTGCTCTGGAGGCAGCCGCAGCCGCTCCTTCTCCGGCGTGAACAGCTCGACCATCGCCCCCCGGATGGCGGCCATCGACTCGCGGCGCCCACCCTTCCAGCTGCCGCGCTGGCCCTGTTCGGGGTCGCGGTGCTTGATCCGGCCGGACGCGTGCAGCGCGCTCATCAGCGCGCCCATCCGCTCGAGGTGCGCGCCGAGCGTCTCGGCGGCTTCGACGAGCCGGTCTTCCAGGGGTTGGTCGACGGGGATCTCGGCGATCGCGTCGAGCACGTGGTCGGGCCTGAGAGCCTCGGCCGTGCAGGCGTCGAACAGCTCGTCCTTGTCCTTGAACGCGCGGAAGACGGTGCCCTCGCCGATGCCGGCGGCACGGGCGATCTGGCTGCTCGTCACGTTCGCGCCGTGCTCGATCAGGAGCGGCAGCACCGCGTGGACGATCATGGCGCGCCGGTTCTCGGCGCTCATGCTCGGCGCTCTTCGCCGTGTTTCGGATGCTGGTGTCATGCGCCCATAGTGCGGAGTGAGTACTCACTCCGTCAAACGAGTATGAGTGCGTTCCGATTCTTCGACGCGTCCGACGCGTCCTACTCGGCAGGTGTGGCGTCTGCCGGTTCGAGTACGACGACGGGGATCTTTCGCTCCGTGTAGCTCGCATACGCCGCATAGGGCTTGTAGACCGCCACTGCCCGCTCCCACAGCCGGGCCCGCTCCGCCCCCTCGGCGACCCGCGGACGGACTCGCCGGCGTTCGCCGCCGGGCAGCTCCACCTCGGTGGTCGTCATCGCCATCAGGTTGTGGAACCACGCCGGGTGCGCGTCCACGCCGCCCTTCGACGCGACGATGACCAGCCGTGGCGAGTCGTCGACGTAGATCAGCGGGCTGGTCCGGGACTGGCCCGACTTGCGGCCGACGTGGTTGAGCAGCAGCACGGGCGCGCCGCCGAAGAAGGTCCCGCCCACCTTGCCGCCGGTCTTGCGGAACGCGAACGTGTTGATGCGCGCCATGAGCCGGTTCAGCTTCCAGAAGGGAGACGTCGGCGCGGGAGGTTTCGGCATGGCGAGATACTGTCACTGACTGCCAAGTGTCGTCAACTGACAAAAGTCTGACTCTGACGTGATTGTCGTAGGCTGAGCGGCATGGAGAAGCGCGGTCTGCGGGAGAGGAAGAAGCAGCGGACACGGGAAGCGTTGATCGACGCGGCTCACGCGTTGTTCTGCGCCCACGGCTTCGAGGCCACGACCATCGACCAGATCGCGGAGGCCGTGGAGGTCTCATCGCGGACGTTCTTCCGGTACTTCACCTCGAAGGAGGACGTCGCGCTGTCGCTCGCGGACGACCAGATCACGGCGGTGCTCGAGGCGTTCGCCGCGCAACCCGCCGACGCGCCGGTGCTGACCGCGTTGCGGACGGCCGCTGTCGACGTCGTGCGGGCGTACGAGGCCGAGGCGCGCTACCACAGCCTGCAGAACCTGATCTCGGTGAGCCCGGCGCTGACAGCCGCACGTGTCGAGCGGGCGGCCGCACGGTTCGGTGACGTGGCGCGTCTGATCGGCACCCGGATGGGGGTGGACCCGGACGTGGATCCCCGGCCGTGCCTGGTGGCCTCGGTGGCGTTGTGCGCGGTGCCGACGGCGGTCGTCGCGTGGCGAGCCGCCGGCCGGCGGGCCCCGGAGTCCGAACTGACCGGGCAGGCGTTCGACCTGCTGTCCGCCGGCCTCGACTATCCCGCGCAGCCCGCCGGCCGTGCTGAGGGCGACTGCGAGCAGGCATGACGCAACGCTGATCGTCGATCTCTGTTCACCTGGCGGAATTCGGGGCTTCGCACCGGGTTCCGGTCCAGCAGGCTGAACGGGTGCATGAACACTTCCGGGATGTCGCGTCCATGTCACCGCTGATGAGGCGGGGCCGGTTGTACCGGGTCGGGTGGACGGTGATCACCGGCTGTCCCGAGGCGGAGGACCCGCCGCCGGGCGCGCTCAGCGTCGACCTGCGCGGTCTGGGGGAGATGACGCCGCTGCCGGACGCGGTGAGCATCCCGGTCGACGTGCCCGGTGCCGTGGCGGGGCTGGGGTCGAGGCCGGGAAGCCGGGAGTACCAGGCGTTGTACGCCGAGACGGTGGACCTGTGCGGCAAGGAGATCGCCGGTGTCGTCGAGGCGGTCGCCGGGACGGACGCGCCCGTGGTGGTCGGGTGCTCGCTCGGCAAGGACCGGACCGGACTCGTCATCGCGGTGATCGGGCTGCTGGCCGGCGTGGCGGAGGAGGAGGTGCTGGCGGAGGACGTCCGGGCGCGGGCCGGAATCCTCGGGTGCGCGCCGGCCGTGCGGGTGTACGCGGCCGCCCGCGGTGGGGTGGACGAGCTGTCGCGGCGGTGCCTGCTCGACGATTCGGCGCTGCGGTTCGCTTTGGCGCACATGCGTGCTCGCTACGGCGGAGTGGAGCAGTACGTGCTGGGGCACGGCGTGAGTCCGGCGGTGGTGGCCGGGTTGCGCCGGTCGTTGCGTGAGGCGTAGCCGGGCCCCGTCACCTCACGATGACCGACCGCAGCAGCTCGGCACACGCGGCGGCACCCGCCCCGGAGAGCATGGTGTGGTGATCACCGGGAACGGTGTGCCGCGCCAGCCCGTGCTCGCGCAGCACGGCCAGCCACCGTTGTTCCACAGTGGACTCGGGCGCGGCCAGCCGCGGCCGCACCAGCACGACCTGGCCGTGGTGCGGGATCGGGTTCCACGCGGCGAGCGCGGTGACGTTGGCCTGGTGGACAGGGGACTTCGCGTCCTCGGCGGCTCCGCTGAGCCTCGGGTCGAACAGCGTCACGGAGCCGATCCGCGTCCCTCCGGCATCGAGCAGGCGCGCCATCTCGTAGGCGACCACGCCGCCGAACGACCATCCGGCCAGGTGGATCGGGGCGTCGGGGCAGGCCTCTCGCACCAGTGACGCGTACAGGGCGGCGAAGTCGGCGATCGAGCGCAGCGGTGCGGCGCGGCCGTCGAGGCCGGGCGCCTGCAGCCCGGAGATCGTGAAGTCCCCGCCCAGCTCGGCGGTCAGCTCGCGGTAGCCGAGCAGGTGCCCTCCGACCGGGTGCACGAGCACGAGGTGCGGGGCGCCGGGGCTGGAGACGAGCGGGACCACCACCGGCCACGGCTCGTCCGGGTCCGTGCGGCGCACCAGGTCCGCCAGTTGCGCCACGGTAGTGTCGCGGAACAGGGCCGACACCGGCAGGCTCCTGCCGGTCGCCTTCCTGATCTGCGCCACCAGCGT
This sequence comes from Lentzea sp., assembly GCF_035525475.1. Classification (GTDB taxonomy): domain Bacteria; phylum Actinomycetota; class Actinomycetes; order Mycobacteriales; family Pseudonocardiaceae; genus Lentzea. The sequence continues at coordinate 113,403 of NZ_DATLEC010000070.1, forward strand.
GGTCGCCACCAGGGAGTCGCCGCCCAGCGCGAAGAAGTCGTCGGTCACGCCGATCTCGGGGCGGCCCAGCAGGTCTCGCCACATCTGGGTCAGCAGCGACTCGACCTCGTCGCGCGGGGGCACAACGCCGGTGGGGGGTGGTGGCGGCAGGCTTGCCCGGTCGAGCTTGCCGTTCGCGGTCAACGGCAGGTCGTCGAGCACCACGACGGCACCGGGGACCATGGCCGGCGGCAACCTGGTCAGCAGGTGGCGGCGCAGTTCGGAGGACAGCAGCGCCGGGTCCGACCACGGTCCCGTGCTCGCCCGCGCGGGCACGACCTCGTCGTCGGGGCGCACCGCGTAGACGGTCGCGAGGCCGGTGTCGTGGCGGTCGACGCTCGTGCGGAAACCCTGCAGTGCCAACAGGGACAGCACTGTGCCCAGCCTGTCGCCGGCGTCGTGCACCTCGGCGGCCACCTGGCGGATCTTCGGCCAGTCCTCGTCGCGGATCCCGGCCAGCACCGCCAGCTCCGCGCGTTCCACGTCGATCTTCAACAGGTCGACGCGGGTGATGCCGTGTTCGCGCAGCACCGACGACAGGGTGCGCACCCGGCACGTCACCCGCCGCGGCCGCAGCGCCTCGTCGAGCACGGTCTCCACCTGCTCGGCCTGTGCGGTGCCCGCCCTGCCCGCGACGTGGTCGCGCACGGCGCGGCGGTCCAGCGCCGGATCGGCGAACTGGCCCGAGATGATGGAGACGCCGGGGTAGTAGGTGAACGGCACCTCGCCCTCGGCGTCGCCGAGGCCGTACGCGCCGACCACCGCGTTGAGGCCGTGCAGCTCGGTGTTGAGCCGCAGCAGCTCGCTGATCTCCGGCACGGGTTCGAAGGAGAACACCCGGACGCCGTCGCCGAACCGCGAGGCGAACAGGCTGAACATCCCGATGTTCGCGCCGACGTCGAACACGCACGCGTCCGCGCCGAGCCGGACGCCGTGGCGCAGGTACACCCGCTGCTCGAAGATCTCCCGGTAGAGGAACTCCGTCTCCGCCGCCGCGTGGTGGAACACCAGCGTGCCGTCCGGCAGGCGGTGCCTGCGGTGCCCGGCGGTCGTTCCCGTCCTGTCCCAGCGCGCGAGCCTGCGGACGGGCCCCGCGCGCACCGGGTCCGGTACGACGTGCGCGACCAGCCTGCTCTCGCCCGGTGGCACCGACACGACCGCGGTTTGCACCGCGGGGTGGTCGGCGAGCGCCGACTCGATCTCACCCGGCTCCACCCGAACGCCGTGCACCTTGACCTGGAGGTCGGTGCGGCCCAGGTACTCGAGCACCCCGCCGGGGGTGAACCGGCCGAGGTCACCGGTGCGGTACAGGCGGGCGCCGGGCCGCGGGTCGAACGGGTCGGGGACGAACCGCTCCCTCGTGAGCTCCGGCCTGCGCAGGTAGCCGCGCCCGACCCCGGTCCCGCCCAGGTAGATCTCCCCGGCCTCGCCGATCGGCACGGGACCCAGGCGGTCGTTGAGGACGTGCACCCGCACGTTGGCGATGGGACGCCCGATGGGCACGGTGTCCCCGGCGTCCTCCGCACGGCAGTGCCAGTGCGTCACGTCGATGGCCGCCTCGGTCGGCCCGTAGAGGTTGTGCAGCTCGGCGGGCAGCTGCCGGTGGAAACGGCGTTGCAGCGCGGGGGTGAGCGCCTCGCCGCTGCACAGCACCCGGCGCAGGCTGACGCACGACGACCCCGCCGCCTCCAGGAAGCCCCAGAGCATCGACGGTACGAAGTGGACGGTCGTGATGTCGTGGGCGCGGATCAGCCCGGCCACCCGGACGGGGTCCAGGTGCGCGCCCGGTTCCGCGAGCACGAGCCGGGCACCCGCCAGCAACGGCCAGAAGAACTCCCACACCGAGACGTCGAACGAGCAGGGCGTCTTCTGCAGCACCGCGTCGGAGGCGTCGAGGCCGAACCGCTGCTGTGTCCACTGCAGACGGTTGCTGACGGCGCGATGGGTGTTCAGCGCGCCTTTCGGCCTGCCGGTCGAGCCCGACGTGTAGATGACGTAGGCGAGATCGCCGGTCGTCGCCAGCGGTTCGGGTGCGGTCAGCGGGTAGCGGGCGAGGTCCAAGGTGTCGACGCACACCCGGTCCGGCCCGCCCGGTGGGAGCCCGGAGTGGGTCAGCACGAGCACGGGCCTGGCGTCGTCGACCATCGAGGAGAGCCTGGCCGCGGGGTGGTCGGGGTCGAGGGGCAGGTAGGCGCCGCCCGCCTTGAGCACCGCCAGCAGCGCCACCACCAGTTCCGCGGACCGTTCGAGGTGCACCGCCACCAGCGACTCGCGCCGGACTCCGCAGGAGCGCAGGTGGTGGGCGAGGCGGTTGGCCCGCTCGTCGAGCTCGCGGTAGGTCAGCCGGTGGGACCCGGCCACGAGCGCGATCGCGTCCGGCGTTCGCCGCACCTGCTGCTCCACCAGGTCGTGCACCGTGACGTCGGGGTAGTCGACGTCGGTCCGGTTCCACTCGGCGAGCAGCCGCCGTTCCGCCTCCGACGCCTCCTGCCGGTGGTTCGTCGCTGTCATCCGGTGATCGCGATCGCGGCGCCGAGCGCCCGCAGCCGGTCCGCGAAGCCGCCGTAGCCGCGGTCCAGGTGGTCGATGCCGTGCACGACGGTGCGGCCCGCGACGGCGAGCGCGGCGGCGACGCACACCGCGGCGCTGCGGGTGTCGGAGGGTCGCAGGGGCTCGGTGGCCGGGCGGAACGAGCTCGGGCGGATCACCAGCCGCTTGTCCTGGACGTCGAGGTCGGCGCCCAGCTTCGCGAGCTGGGTGGCGTAGTCGAACCGGTCGCCCCAGATCCGGTCCTCCACTGTGGACTCACCGGTGGCCTGGTGCAGCATCAGGGCCAGCAACGGCGTGATGTCGGTCGAGATGCCGGTCGACTCCGCGACGAGCCGTGCGCCGGGGTAGGGGCCGGACGCGGGGCGCACGACGACCGTGTCGCCGGAGAACTCTGGCTCGACGCCGAGTCCGCGCAGGAACGCGAGCTCCCGGTGCACCGCCGAGATCAACCGCGGTGCGTCGCCGACCTCGAGGGTGAGCTCCGAACCCGTGACCGCCGCGATCGCCTGCCACGTCGCGAACTCCACCGGGCACGGCATGAGCTCGTACGGCGTGGTGGCGGTGCGGAACGAGCCGCCGCTCACGAGCCAGCACGCGTCCCGTTGCTCGATCGTCACGCCCAGCGCCCGCAGCAGCGAGATCAGCTCGTGCTGCGCCTCCCTGGCGTGCGGGTGCAGGATGATCGTGGTGCCGGGGGTCGCGGCCGCCATCAGCAGAGCGGTCTTCGACGCCCCCGACACCCTCGGTCCCTCGGGCAGGACCGGGTCCGTCGACCAGCGCGAGATGTCGATCGTGGCGGGTGTCAGCTCGGCCGCGTGCACCCGCAGGGTGTTGCCGGAGGACCACTGCGAGACGGCGCCGAACTCCGCCATGACCTCGAGCATGTGGTCGATCGGCCGGGCGAGGCCGCGTTCGAACCGGCCGAGGCCGTCGCCGCCCGCGCCGTGGAAGACCACCGATCCCCGCTGGGCGAGCACGGCGGGCAGCAGGTAGATCGACCCGTGCACCTTCCTGGTGAGCTCGGCCGGCAGCTCCGTCCCGGTGATCTTGCCGTGCACCTCCAGCGACGATCCGGTGCCCTCGACGCGGCCACCCAGTTCGCGCACGACGTCGGACAGCACGAGCCGGTCGGTCAGCGCCGGCACGTTGCCGAGCGCGACGGTGCCGCCGGTCGCCACGGTCGCGGCGAAGGCCAGCACGGTGCCGTGCTTGGTGCCGGGAACCGCGACCCGGCCGCGCAACGGCCGTCCACCGTCGATGACCGCGTGCGGGGAGTGCTGCTCTGCCATGCGTTTCCTCACTTGCCGTTGACGTCGACGTCGGCCACGACCGACCGGAGCTGGTGGCGCGAGCTGATACCGAGCTTCGGGAACAGCTTGTAGAGGTGGTCGCTGATGGTGCGGGGGCTGACGAACAGCTCGGCCGCGATCTGGCGGTTGGTCATGCCCACCGCGACGGACTGGACGATCTGCAGCTCGCGCGGCGTCAGCTCGGCGAGCACCTCGGACTCGGTGACCGGCTCGCCACCGGCGGGATCGCCCGCGGCGCGCAGCTCGGCACGGCTGCGGGCCGCCCAGGGCCCGGCGCCGAGCGCGTCGAACCGGATGAGCGCCGCGTGCAGGTGCGCCTTCGCGTCCTTCACCCGCCTCGCCCTCCGCAGCCGTGACCCGAGCAGCAGCCTCGTGCGCGCTTCCTCGAACGGCGGCAGCACGCGGTCGGACAGCGCCTCGGCGAACAGCGCCGGCGCCTGGTCGTCGCCCGCGACCAGCGCGCGGCAGCGGGCGGCGAGCGCACGGTGCGCGGCGCTGCCGGAGCGGTCGGCCAGCCGGCCGTGGCGCTCCCGCAGCTGCCGCGCCTCGCCGAGATCGCCTTCCCGGATCAGCGCTTCCACGAGGTCGCACAGCGCGGCGAGTGCGACGGCGGGGTGGCCGCCGGAGCCGCGGTCGTCCACGGCCTCGCGGAGGTGGTGACTCGCCTGCTCGACCTTGCCCTCGCCCAGCGCGAGCAGGCCGAGCGCCCGGTGAGCGACGGCGGTGCCCAGCGCGATGCGGCGCGCCGTGCCGGCGTCGAGTGCGGCGGTGGCGAGCTCACGGCACCGTTCGCCGTCGCCCCGCATCGCCGAGATCCACGCCAGCAACGCCCACAGCAGGCAGGACGTGCCCACCTGGCCGCCCGGCACGCGGCGCAGCGCGGCACGCGCCCGTTTCTCCGCTTCCTGCCACCGGCCGGCCTCGATGTCGCGGATGACCGACGGGGGAGTGCCCATCGGCAGGGCGTGGGTCTCGGCGGGGTCCAGGTCGCGCGGCCACACCAGGGTGGCCGGCGTCGCGTCCGGCACGGGCGCGTCCGGTGCGCCGAGGAGGTCTCTGGCACTGGCGAGCCCGTCGGCGTCGTTGCCCAGCCACGCCGCGCGTGCGGCCATCACCAGCATGTCGCGCGCGAGCGCGCGGTGGGTGCGCAGCACGGGGCGCGCGCCGTCGAGCAGCTGGCGGTGGGACTCGGCGAGGGCGCCGTCGGCCTGGGTCGCGGTGCCGCGGAGGTACGCCACCCGCGCCACCAGCTCGGCGCTGCCCGCGACCGGTTCGGCGATGTCGAGCACCGCGCCTGCCCGTGCCGAGTGGCCGCTGAGCCACGAGCACTCGGCGGCACCGAGGAGGTGACCGACGCGGTGCTCGTGGTCCTCGGTCAGCTGCGCCGCCCGTTCCCACGCCCGTGCCGCGGCCTGGTGGTCGCCCGCCCGCCGCTCCTGTTCGGCCACCCGCGCGAGCTCGGCGGCCAGCGGTTCGTCCACCTGCCACGCGCAGGCGGCGCGGTGCCGGACGCGACGGGGGTCGTCCTCACCGAGCACGGCCGCGACCGACCGGTGTGCGCGCTGCCGATCGGCCGTACGCGCACCGTGGTAGACGACCGAGCGCACCATCTGTGGGAGGAACCGCAGGCGGTGGTCCGTGGTGGCGATCAGCCCGGCCGCCGCGGCCGTGCCGATCGACTCGGGCGGCAGGCCCGCCGCACGGGCGGCGGCGATCACCGTGCTGAGCTCGCCGTCGTGTTCGGCCGCGGCGAGCAGCAGCAGGTGCCTGCTCTCCTCCGGCAGCCCGCGCACCCGGCGCAGCAGGCTCGCCGTGAGTCTGCCCGTCGTCGCCAGGTGCTGGGGGATCGGCTCGACGCCGCGCACCTGGTCGGCGGAGAGCGCCCGGCAGAGTTCTATGAGCGCCAACGGGTTGCCCGCCGCGTCGGCCAGGATCCGGTCGGCGACGTGGGGCACGGCGTCACCGCACTCGGTCGCGAGCAGGGCACGGGCGTGGTCGTCGGTCAGGGGCTTCAGCCGGATCTCGTCGAGACCGGCCAGGCGACCGGCGTGGTCGCCGGTCGCGATGATCACGGCGATGCGTTCGTGGACGAGGCGGCGCACGACGAAGGTCAGCACGTCGGCCGACTGCTCGTCGAACCAGTGCGCGTCGTCGATCGCGAGCACCACCGGCCGTTCCGCCGACGCCTCGGTGAGCACCGTCAGCGTCGCGAGCGAGACGAGGTAGGCGTCGGGCAGGGCCTGGTCGAGACCGAACACCGCCCTCAGCGCGGTGCGCTGCGGGCCCGGCAGTCCCTCCATGCGGTGCTGGAGTGGTCTGAGCAACTGGTGGATCGCGGCGAACGGCAACGCCGACTCCGCCTCGGATCCGGTGCCCCGCACGAGGTGCGTTCCCGCGGTGTGATCGCGGACGGCCGCCTCCAGCAACGCGCTCTTGCCCAGCCCCTCCTCACCGGTGAGCACCAGTGTTCCGCTGACTCCCGCACGGGCTCCCTCGATCAGGCGCCACAGCGCTCGCGTTTCGGTTTCCCGACCCCCAAGAAGCACATCTCGCAGGCTAGTGGCGGCCGGGCAGGTGCCCGCGAGCCGAATTTCATGCTGTGAAATGGTGATCGCGCGGCGGCCGCACCCCGTCAGCCGACAGATGCGCGCGACCGCCACTTCGCGCACCGGCCCAGTCATCCGCCGGATTCCCCGGTCAGGGCCGGAAGCCGGACGCTGGCCGCATGCCGAAGCGCTTCTCGACGAAGAATCTGACCGTGGTCGAAGAGCCCACCGCCACGCGCAGTGGTGTGGGCGTCTTCGAGTTCACCGACGACTATTCGGTCTTCCACTTCGGCAAAATGCCGGACGTCATTCCCGGCAAAGGCGAAGCGATCTGCCGAATGGCGGCGTTCAACTTCCGGATGCTCGAAGAGGCCGGCGTGCCGACGCACTTCCGCCGGTTCATCGCACCCAACAAGATCGAGTTCACGCTCGTCCGCGTGCTCAACCCGGAACACCAGAGCATCCCGCCCGGTGACCGGAACTACCTCGTGCCGCTGCAGGTCGTCTTCCGCAACTCGTTGCCGCCGGGGAACTCCCTGCAGCGCAGGCTCGCCTCCGGCGTCACGACGCTCGCCGCGCTCGGCCTCGACCGGCTGCCGGCGGACGGCGAACCGCTCGCCGAGCCGTTGATCGAGTTCACGACGAAGCTCGAGGAGATCGACCGCTTCGTGTCCGCGGAGGAGGCCCAGCGGCTCGCGGCGCTCGACGACGCGAGGCTCGCCGAGGTGCGCCGCAACACGCTGCTGATCGACGAGGTGATCACCGCGCACGCCCGGTCGGTCGGCCTGGAGCACGCGGACGGCAAGGTGGAGCACGGCGTCGACGAGGACGGCCGGATCATCCTGGTGGACAACGCGGGCACGCCCGACGAGAACCGGCTGACGATGCACGGCGTCCACATCGGCAAGCAGGTCATGCGCGACCACTACCTCGCCCGCGACCTGGAGGCGCAGGTGCAGCGCTACGCGGCGGAAGGCCTTCCCCGGTCCCGGTGGCCGCGGCCGGAGCCGTTGCCCATCGGGTTCGTCGCGCCGATCTCCGACATGTACCGCTCGCTGTGCGAGGCCTGGACTGGCGAACGCCTGTGGGGCGCTCCCGCGCTGGAGGACGTCGTGGCGACCGTGCGCCTGCTCAGCACGGAGGCGGTCAGCTGGTGAGACACCCCGAGGTGCTGGTCGTCGGCTGCCAGCCGGGCGGGCCGGGCACGGCGGCGGTCGCGGAGGTGCTCGGGGCAGGGGCGGACGCGGTGGTCCGCGCGGCGGACGGACCGAGCGGCGACCGGCCGGGCACGCAGTTGCCCGTGACGTCCGGCGGCGCGACCGCGGTCCTCGGTGACGGGTGCGCGGTCGACCCCGCGTCGCTGCTCGCCGAGATCGAGGCGCGGAGCCGCACCGGGGTCGCGCTGGTCCTGAGCGAACACGCGCCGGTCGTGCTGCCGTACCACCGGATCCAGGACACCGAGGTGCGGCGCTGGGCCGGCCTGGGACCGTCCGGCTCGCCGCACGGCGCCGGGCCCTGCCACGAGGACCGCATCGCGGGCATCGGGCTGCGCGTCGCCGACCTGCTCGACCCCGGTGCGGTGCGCGCGAAGCTGACCCGGCTCGTGCCGATGAAGCTGGCGCTGCTGGAACGCGTGTTCGGCTGGGTGCCGAACGGCCGGCGGGCGCTGTTCGACGTCGACGTGCTCGCCGACTCCTGCCGCGACCACGGGCACCGGCTGGCGCCCTACCTCGCGGACGTGCCGGACTTCCTCGCCGGCGTCCGTGCGCGAGGCGGGCGCATCGTGCACGAACCGGGCGGCACCGGCATGTGGGCCGCGGGAATCGTGTCACCGGGCCGGGTCGCGGTCGTCGGGGTCACGCCCGCGTGCACCTCCGTGACCGCGGGGCGTGTCGTCGGCCTCGACCTGCCCGCGTTGCGCAGGGCCGTGCGGCTGGGCAACGTCGACTGGCTCTGCCTGACCGATCTGGACCTGCTGTCCGGGCTCGGCGACATCCCGGTGATCACCGGTCACCGGCCGGACGGCGTGCCCGTCCAGCAGCGCCTGCCCGGCTGGCCCGCCACCGACTGGGCGGAGGTCGCCCGCGTCGGAGACCGCGCGCTCCCCACCGCGGCACTGGTGTACGCCGAGTTCGTCGCCGGCGTGGTGGGCGCGCGGCTGGGCGGCCTCGGCGTCGGGCGCCGTCCCGGGGACACCATCCTGCTCGACCCCATGCTCAACGCGAGGAGTGGAAGATGACGGTGCTGGAGCCCGGATGGGGCATCTCCGTGCGCGCCGCGGCCAGGCTGAGCTTCACGCTGATCGACCTGAACGGGTCCACCGGCAGGCGCAACGGCATGGCGTCGCTGTCGCTGCGCGACCCCGCCCTGCGCGCCACGGTGTGGCAGGACGGCGAGACCGGGGTGTCCGGCGAGACGGAGTTCGGCGAGGAGATCCTCGCGTTGCTGCGAGCGTTGCGCGAGACGTGCGACGGACCCGCCGCGCACTGCCGGATCGACCACGCGCTGCCGGCGCACCACGGGTTCGGCTCCAAGACGACCACGCTGCTCGCCGTCGGCAAGGCCTACGCGCAGCTGTGCGAACGGCCGGTGGACACCGCCGAGATCGCGCGGCTGTGCGGCCGCGGGGGGACGTCGGGCGCCAGCGTGAACCTGATCGACCGCGGCGGTTTCCTGGTCGACGGCGGCCACGCCAACCCCGCGGACTTCGCCGACGACCCGCACCGGTACCTGCTGCCCAGCCGGTTCGCGGGCGCCGCGACCCGCAAGCCGCCGGTGCTCGTCACCCTCGAATTCCCGGCGTGGCCCGTCCTCGTGATCATCACCGAGGGGCTGGAGCTGCACGGCAAACCGGAGCTGGACTGGTTCCGCGCGACGCTGCCGATCCCGTACGAGGAGGCGTGCCGCACCGCGCACCTAGTGCTGATGAACCTCGCGCCCGCGATCGCCGAGGCGGACTACCCGGCGTTCTGCCGCGCGCTCGACCGGCTCACCTTCGAGACCCACTACAAGCAGGAACAGGTGGTCATCCAGCCGCCGGGGGTGAAGCGGCTGCTGCACGAGGCCCGGGACCGCTCCGACATCGACGCCGTCGGGATGAGCGTCACCGGCCCGATGTGCTTCGCGTTCACCCGCGACCCCGCGAGCGCCACCGCGTGGCTCGCCGAGCTGCGCGAGGAGGGGATCGTGCGGGACTTCTACTTCACGACCGCGCAGAACCACGGCGCGGAACTGTCCGGTGTGCCACTGGGCCTGGAGGCGTGATGCGGGCGTTGCTGAGCGCTTACGACAAGACCGGCATCGTCGAGCTGGGCCGCGACCTGGCCGCGCTCGGCTGGGACCTGGTCGCGACGGACGGCACCGCCCGGCTGCTCGCCGGCCACGGCCTGGAGGTGCTGTCGACCACCGAGTGGATCGACCTGCCGGTCATGTTCGACGGACGGCTGAAGACGTTGCACCACAAGGTCTTCGCTGCCCTGCTCGGCCGGCGCGACCGGACCGCGCACCTGGCGGAGCAGAACGCGACGGGCGTGGTGCCGTTCGACCTCGTCGCGGGCAGCTTCACGCCGTTCGCCGAGCTGGCGCCGGGCACGCCCGGCGCGGACCTGCCCGAGCTGATCGACATCGGCGGTCCGGCGATGATGCGCGCCGCCGCGAAGAACCACCGCTGGGTGGTGCCGCTGGTCGACCCCGCCGACTACCCGGTCGTCGCCGGGTTGTTGCGCGACGCCGGTGGTGACCCCGCCGGGGTGTCCGGCGAGGTGCGGGCGGCGTTGGCGGCCAAGGCCTTCCGGCTGTTGTCCGATGTGGACTCGGCCATCGCGTCGGCGCTCGTCAGCGCGTCGACGAGCTCGGCGGCCAGCCCCACGTAGGTCGCGGGGGTGAGTTCGAGCAGGGCCTGTTCGTCCTGGCGCGGCAGGCCCAGGCTCCTGATCAACGCGTGCAGCCGCTCCCGGTCGACGCCACCGCCGCAGAAGTCCTTGACGCGCTGGTACCCGTCCGCCAGCCCGTTCTTGCGCATCACCGTCTGCACGGGTTCGGCCAGCAGCTCCCAGGCGCCGCCGAGCTCCGCCGCGGTCGCGCGCTCGTCCGGTACGAGGCGCAGCGCACCCGCTTTCGCCGAGCGAAGCGCGATCAGCGAGTGGCCGAGCGCGGTGCCGAACGCGCGCAGCTTCGCCGAGTCGGACAGGTCGCGCTGCAACCGTGACACGGGCAGCTCCCTGGCGAGGGTGTCGAGCAGGCCCGAGCTGAGCGCGACGTTGGCCTCCGCGTTCTCGAACGCCGCCGGGTTCACCTTGTGCGGCATCGTCGACGACCCGACCTCACCCGCCACCGGGCGCAGCCGCAGCACGCCGAGGCAGAGGTAGAGCCACATGTCACCGACGAAGTCGCGCAGCACGGCGTTGAACCGCTGCACCGCGTGCATCAGCTCCACGAGCCAGTCGTGCGACTCGATCTGGGTCGTCAGCGGGTTCCAGACCAGGCCGAGGCGCTCCACGAACCGGCGGGCGATCGACGGCCACGCGACGTCCGGGTAGGCGGCGACGTGGGCGTTGAACGCGCCGATCGCGCCGCCGAACTTGCCGAGGTGCTCGACGCCGCGCACCGCGCGCAGTTGTCGTCGCCAGCGGTGCGCGAACACCGCGAGCTCCTTGCCGACCGTGGTCGGCGTCGCCGGCTGGCCGTGCGTGCGGCCGGTCATGGGAAGGGCGCGGTGCTCCCGGGCGAGCGTCGCCACGACGTCCACCAGCTCCTCGGCGGCGGGCAGCCAGACCCGGTCGAGCGCGTCGCGGATCATCCGCGCGTACGCCAGGTTGCTGATGTCCTCGGACGTGCAGCCGAAGTGCACCCACTCCACGACGTCCGCGAGCGAGGTGCCCGCCAGCCGTTCCCGCAGGTACAGCTCGACCGCCTTGACGTCGTGACGGGTGGAGAGCTCGATCTCCTTGATCCGGCGGGCATCGGCGGTGGTGAACCCGGCCGCGACGGCGCGGAGCCACGCGATCTCGTCCGCGCTCAGCCGTCGCAGGTGCGGCACGGAGTCCTCACCGGCCAGCTCGATCAGCCACTCGACCTCGATCACGACGCGGTGCCGCAGCAGGGCCTGCTCGGACAGGTGGTCGCGCAGCGCCGCGGTGTGGCCCGCGTACCGGCCGTCGACGGGGGAGAGCGCGAGCAACGGGTCAGTCATGGCTCGGCACCGGGTCCAGCACCGTGCGCGCGTCGAGCAGCAGCCGGTCTCCTCTCGCCAGATCCGCTGGTACGTAACAGGAATGCGCGGTGTGCAGCAGCGTCAGGTCGTGGTCGTCGACGACGGACTCCGTCAGCTCGGTGATGCGGCGAGGACCGAACAGGTCCTGGTCCTCGGGGACGAACGGGTCGTGCCAGCTCACCTCCGCACCCAGCCGGCCGAGCGTTTCGGCGATCGGGATCGCCGGTGACTCGCGCAGGTCCGCGACCCCCGGCTTGTAGCTCACGCCCAGGATCAGGACCCGCGAGCGGCGCACCGGTTTCCCGGCGTTGTTCAGCACGTCCGTCACCCGCGCGACGACGTGCCGGGGCATGTCGCGGTTGATCTGCTGCGCCAGCTCGACCAGCCGCAGCGTGCGGCCGGCGTTGCGGGCGTGCCACGTGAGGTACACCGGGTCGACCGGGATGCAGTGCCCGCCGACGCCGGGGCCGGGGTAGAACGGCATGAAGCCGAACGGTTTGGTCGCCGCCGCGTCGATGGCCTCCTGCAGGTCGACCCCGGTCTCCCGGCACAGCACCGCGAGCTCGTTCACCAGCGCCAGGTTGACGTGCCGGAACGTGTTCTCGAGGATCTTCGCCATCTCCGCCTCCGACGGCCCCGACACGACGTGCACGGTGTCGATGAACGTCCGGTAGAACGCCGCCGCGCGTTCGCTGTCCGCGCGCGTCATGCCACCCACCAGCTTCGGGATGCGCGTCAGCGGGAAGTCCTGGTTGCCGGGGTCGATGCGTTCCGGCGAGAACACGAGGTGGAAGTCCTCCCCGGGAACGAGCCCGGTCCGTTCCCGCAGGCGGGGCGCCAGGACGTCCCTCGTCGTGCCCGGCCAGGTGGTGGACTCGAGGATCACCAGGTCGCCGGGTGTCAGGCAGGTCGCGACGAGGTCCGCTGCCGCCAGCACCATCGACAGGTCGGGGCCGCCGTCGAGCAGCGGTGTCGGGACGCAGATGACGTAGGTGTCCCAGCCCGCGAGGCCGGAGGGGTCGGCCGTCACCGACAGCGTGCCGGCGCCGAGATGGGCGAGCAGCGCCTCGTCGTCCACGTCGACCAGGCAGGACCGGCCCGCGCGCAGGTCGTCCACCCGGCTCTCGCTGATGTCGTAGCCCAGCACGTGGTGCCCCGCGTCGGCGGCTGCCAGCGCGAGCGGCAGCCCGACGTACCCGAGTCCGAGCACCACCAGCTTGCCGCCGACGGCGTCGTGTTCCGTGTTCACTGCGTTCCCCCAGATCATCAGTGCTGGAACAGGCGTTGCCCGAACGTCACGACGGTCATGCCGTGCTCGGCCGCGGCGGCGAGCGTCTCGTCGTCGCGTCGTGAACCACCGGGGTGCGCCACGAAGCGCACGCCGTGCCGTGCCGCGGCGTCCAGCGAGTCGCGGAACGGGAACGGCCCGTCGCTGCTCATCGCGACGCCGTCGCGCTTGCCGAGCCACGAGTCCGTCTCGTCGTCGTCCAACGGCCGCAGCCACCGGGTGGACTGCCGGATCAGGCGGTGCCGGGCGACCGGGTGCAGCTCCCGCCACCGCACGAACTCGTCGGCCGCCGTGTCACGGGCGTGCCGGCTCATCCCGTCGGTGAAGTGCACGCCGAGCACCGCGGGGTGCTGCCGCAGCAACCACCGGTCCGCGCGCTGCCCGGCGAGCTGAGTCGCCTGGATCCGGGACGGCTGCCCGGTGCCGATGCCGACGGTCTGCCCGCGGTGGGCGAGGCACACCGCGTTCGACTGCGCGTACCGGGCCGCGAGCGAGGCCACCAGCAGGTCGTCGACCGCCTCTCCCGGCAGCGCGGGCCCGGCCAGCGACTCCCTGGTGACCAGCGCGGCGTTGCGCTCCTGCCGCAACGAGACGCCGAACATCTCGCGCACCTCGGTCACCGGCGGCTCGACGTCCTGGTCGAACGCCAGAACCAGCAACTCCCCGCCGCGCTTGCGCACCAGCTGACGCAACGCGTCCGGCTCGAACGACGGCGCGAGCACCGCGTTCGCGGGCTCGGCCCGCACCGCGCGGGCGAACGACTCGTCGGCGGGGTCGCTGAGCGCGATGAAGTCGCCGTACGCGGCCACCCGGTCCGTGCCCCTGGCCCGCACGTACGCCAGCGCGATCGGCGACAGGTCACCGGGCGCCTGGTAGGCGGCGGCCTCCTGCGCGGACAGCGGCACGTCGGTGGCGACACCGTTGGGGCTGGTGTGCTTGAACGAAGCCGCGACCGGCCGGCCGAGCGCCACCCGCCCGTCGCGCACCAGCTGCCACGCCGTGAGGGCGTCCAGCAGGTTGAGGTAGCTCGGGTGTCCGTTGAGGACGGTGAAGGGGAGCCGGCCGCCTACCGCCGCGGCGGACGCGCCGCCCTGGTGGGGGTTGAGGCCGTACCGGAGGGCGAGCCGTTCGGCGCTGACCCGGGTCATCGGGCGCGGCCCGGTGTGGTGGGGCCCGCGGCGGATCGGCGGGGCGCGGGTGGTTCGGTTCTGGCGCGGGTGACCGGCTGGCACAGGAGTCGGGCAAGCGTGCGCAGGCGAGCAGTTCCAGGGACGCGGACGTCCGCGTCGACGAGGCCCGCTGCCGACAGGGCGGGCCGTTCGCCGCAGCCGGTCATCGTGAGTCACCCGGCGTCACGACACCGGCGTCCGCCAGGCGGGGCACCAGGAGTCCGAGCTCCGCGCCCACCGCGTACATCTCGGCGAGCACCTCGGTGGACACCCGCACCCCGTCGCGCGCGGCCAGTTCGGCGTTGCGGTGCTCGGGGGTGCCGGGGTAGCTCACCGGTTCGTCCGGGTACACGGGCGTCGACTCGCTCAGCACGCGCAGCATCTCGTCCATCGCGGCGGTGAAGTCGCCCGCCGGGCGGAACGCCGGGACGTTGATGGCGAGCATGAAGTGTCCGATGTCGGCGTCCTTGCGCGACGCGGGGGTGCCGCCGGCGAGGTTGGCAGGGTTGGGGCCCACCGCCGCGCCGCTGAGCAGGCCGCACAGCACGTCGGCCAGCATCGCGAGGCCCAGGCCCTTGTAGGCGCCGGTGAGGGGATCGCCGCCCACGAACCGCAGCGTCGCGGCACCGGTGAAGTACGCCTCGGGATCGGTCACCGGGCGGCCAGCCCCGTCGGCGAGCCAGCCTTCCGGGACTCGCTCGCCGTCGTCGCGCGCCTTCCTGATCCGGCCGGCCGCGACGACCGCCGCGCTCATGTCCAGGGCGAACGGCGCCCGCGTGCCCGCCGGCGCGGTGGCGGCCAGCACGTTCGTGCCGAGCAGGCGGTCGCGGCCGCCCGGTGGGGGCAGGACGCCCTGCGCGCCCAGGTTCGTGGAGGCCAGGCCGATCATGCCGCGCTCGCGTGCGAGCGCCGAGTAGTAGCCCATCGCGCCGCAGTGCGAGCTGTTGCGCACGGCGACGGCGCCGATCCCGTGTTCGCCGGCCTTCTCCACGGCCAGGCGCATGGCGAACTCGGCGGTGACGAAGCCCAGGCCGTTGCCGCCGTCCACCACCGCGGTCGCGCCGTGGGCGCGGATCACCTCGGGGGTCGCCCGCGGGTCGACGGCCCCGTCGCGCAGCATGGTCAGGTAGAGGCGGTCGAGGCTGGCCGCGCCGTGGGTGCGGATGTTGTTGCGGTCGGCGTACAGCAGGCCGTTGGCGCAGGTCCTGCTGTGCGCCTTCGGCACTCCCATCGCGCTGAACACGCCCACGTAGAAGTCGTGGAGGGACTTCAGGTCCAGCAAGGTGTCGGTCATGGTGTGGAACCCCCGTGTGTCGTGCACCAGTCGGCGAACCCGGTGACCAGCGCGCTGATCCGGGTCGCGTACGCGTCCAGCTCGGAGATCGCGACGTGCTCGCCGTCGGCGTGCGCGTGGTTGCCCGCGAGGTCTCCCGGACCGGCGATCACGGTGTGGCCGCCGGTGCCGCCGAGCCAGACGGCGTCACAGGTGAACGGCCTCAGCGCGCCGTCGCCGTGCCGGCCGAACCCGGCCGCGCCGAGCACCCGCTCAAGCCCGGCGTCACGGTTGTCCAAAGTGGGCAGTCCGCGTTTTTCCCAGTCCAGCCGCAATATCCGGCGCGAGGCGGTGGCGGTGGCCGCGGTCGAGGGATGGCTCCCGTAGCGTTCGGCGAACGCGGTCAGCGCCTCGTCGACC
Source organism: Lentzea sp. (assembly GCF_035525475.1). GTDB lineage: Bacteria > Actinomycetota > Actinomycetes > Mycobacteriales > Pseudonocardiaceae > Lentzea. The sequence continues at coordinate 129,210 of NZ_DATLEC010000070.1, forward strand.
GCGTTCTCCACCCGCTTCTCGATCTCCCGCGCGGTGACGGCGTCGGCGTAGGCGAAGTTGCAGAGCAGACTGCCCGTTCCGTAGACGCGGTTGTGCGCACGCCCCGTGTGCAACCCGGCCACGCACGCCTTCCCCCCGGCGTCCGTCACGTGTGGAACGACCTCCGCGGCGAACCAGGCGGCCAGGAAGCCCAGCAGCACGGTGGCGTTCTCGCCGCGCTCCGGCTCGTCGTCGGTGCTGCCGGCACCGTCCACCGACAGTCGTGCGGTCATCGCCGCGGTGCTCCGGTCGAGGTAACCGCCGCGGGTGGGTTCGGCGACGACGTTCAGCCTGCCGGTGAACCCGAGCGCCGCGAGCTCCCTGGTGCCGTAGACGCCCATCGCACCGCCCTCCTCACCCCCGACGGCCTGGATCAGGATCCGCACGCCGGGCCGTGCCGCGAGGGCGTGCCGGATCCCGGCGAGCAGCGCGACTCCCGGCCCCTTGTCGTCCACGGCGCCGCGGCCGGTCAGCACGCCGTCGCGCAGGGCGACCGGCACCGCGCCGCTGACGGTGTCGAGGTGGAAGTTGAACATGATGGTGCGCTGCGGTGGCGCCTCGCCGAACGCCAGCACCAGGTTCGGCTGACAGGCGAGGAACTCCCCACCCATGCGGTCCGCCATCTTCTGGACCGCGGTGGGCACCAACGGGTTCCTGAGCGCCGAAGCGCTGGCAGGTCCGAAGTGGACGATCTCGAACCCGGCGGCGGTCGCCGCCTCCGCGTACCGTTCCTGCGCTGCCCGCAGCTCGCCGGGCGCGCCCGTCTCCATCGGCGTCGTGGTGTCGAGCGCGAGCAGGTCCAGCACCAGCTCGTCGTCGTACCGGGTCCAGATCACGCGACCACCTCCGCGAGCAGGCGTTCGAAGAGACGGCCGAACTCCAGGTACCGCTCGCGCACCTCGGCCGGGTCGGCCCGGCGGCCCAGGTGCGGCAGCACGGCCACGTGCGGCTCGACGCAGAAGGCGCCCTCGTACCCCTTGTCCAGCAGGGTCTCCAGGCAGACCCGCAGCTCGGCGGCACCGGCGCCGGGCGTGGTGAACGTGGTGGAGTCCGGCCCGCGCACGGCGTCCTTGACGTGCACGTGGTCGACGTACGGCAGCACGGCCTGGAGGTACTCGACGCCGTCGTAGCCGTGCGCGACCGGGTTGCCCACGTCGAACAGCACCCGCAGCGCGGGAGACCCGACCGCCTCCAGCAAGGTGAGCGTGCGGGCGGCCGACGTGCCCGCCCAGCCGGAGCAGTTCTCGTGCAGCAGCACCAGGCCGCGCGCCCGCGCCAGTGCCGCGAGCCTGCCCAGCCTGGAGATCACCTCGTCGCGCCACTCCGGTTCGGGCACCCCGTCGCCGGGGTAGGACATCACCCGCACGTAGCGGGTGCCGAGGAGGTCCGCGAGGTCGCTCAGGGCATCCAGCTCCGCGACGTCGAGCGCGAACGGTCCGGTGACCGGCCGCGCCCAGTTGCCGATCCTGGAGTCCAGGCACGGCACCGACAAGCCAGCGGCCGCGACCAGTCGTGCCACCTCACGCCGGTCGGCGGGCTCCAGGTCGCCCAGCGCGACACCGCCGACACCGCGCAGCTCCAGCAGCGGCCAGCCCAGCTCCCGGTGGACCGCGATCTGGTCGGCCAGCCCGATTGCCGCCTCGTCGCCGATCCCTCCGACGCGGTCGCGCCACGCGGTCGTCATCGGTGGAACTCCCGGACCGACGTGGCGATGTGCTCCACCTCGGCGTCGGTGAGGTGCGGCCAGATCGGCAGGGCGAGGTTGCGCCTGCCCGCCGCCACCGCGTTGGGGAAGGTCATGCCCCTGGCGAACTTCGCGAACGCCGGCTGGCTCGGCAGCGGCAGCGGGTAGTAGACGTGCGTGCCGACACCCCGGGCCGCCAGGTGGTCGCGCAACGCGTCCCGCCGGTCCGTCAGCACCGCGTAGACGTAGTAGCAGCGGCCGTTCATCCCTGCGGGCGGAGGCAGCAGCCCGTCGTCGCGCAGGTCGGCGAACTGCTCGGTGTAGTAGGCCGCGATGTCCGCGCGCCGCTGCAACCGCTGGGCGAAGAGGTCGTACCTGTGCAACAGGAACTCGGCGACGACCTCGTCCATCCGGCTGTTGTAGCCGATCTCGGTGTGCACGAACCTGCTGCTCTGGCCGTGGTTGCGCAGCCTGCGGACCGACGCGCCCAGTTCGTCGTCGTCGGTCAGCACCACGCCGCCCTCGCCGATCGTGCCCAGCGCCTTGACCTGGAAGAACGAGAACACCCCGAGGTCGCCCCACGTGCCGGAGGGCCGGCCGTCGAGCACGGCGCCCTGGGCGACCGCCGCGTCCTCGATCAGGCGCAGGCCCCGCCTGCGGGCGATGTCCTCGAACGAGGGCATGTCCGCCATCACCGAGAACACGTGAGCGGGCATGATCGCCCTGGTGCGCGGGGTGATCGCCTGCTCGGCGCTGCCGGGGTCGAGCACCAGCGTCCACGGGTCGATGTCCGCGAAGACCGGTGTGGCGCCCCGGTTCGCGACCGTGCTCGCGACCGGCTGGCAGCAGAACGCGGGCACCACCACCTCGTCTCCGGGTCCGGCGCCGGTGGCGTGCACCGCGAGGGTGAGCGCACCGGTGCCGCTGCCGCACGCGATGACGTGCCGGGCGCCGGTGTCCCCGGCGATCGTCTCCTCCAGCCGGGCGACCGCCGCGCCGAGGATGAACTTCTGCTCGTTCGCACCGCCCACGCGCCGGATCAGGTCGAGCGTGACGGCGCGGTCGGACTCGAAGAGGTCGTCCGGGAAGAACGGCAGGGTGGTCGTCATCGCGCCCCTCCGGCGTAGAAGCGTTCGACCGCACGGCACACGCGGTCGACCTGGTCGGCGGTGAGGTCGGGGTAGAGCGGCAGGGCCAGCGCGCGGTCCGCCGCGGCCTCGGCGACCGGGAAGTCGCCGGGGCGGTGACCGAGATCGGCGAAGCACGGCTGCAGGTGCAGCGGGCGCGGGTAGTAGGCCTCGGTGCCGATGCCCTCGGCGGCCAGGAAGGCCGCGAGCTCGTCACGGCGTTGCGCCTCGACCAGGTACACGTACCACACCGGGTTCGCGGCAACCCCTCTGTCCACAAGGGAGGGACGGCGGACCTCGCTGATCCCCGCCAGGCCCTCGTCGTAGAGGCGGGCGAGTTCGGCGCGCCGTGCGACCGCGCGGGCGAGCCGCGGCAGCCTCGTCAGCAGCGCGGCGGCCTGGACCTCGTCGGTCTTGCTGTTCGTCCCGGAGATGGACGCGGCGTTGGAGATGCCGGAGATGCGGCCGACGGTGGTGCCCATCCGGCCGTGGTGGCGCAGCACCGCGCACCGGTCCGCGACCAGTGCGTCGTCGGTGATCACCATGCCGGCGTCGCCGATCGCGCCGAGCGTCTTGGTGGGGAAGAACGACAGCACCCCGCCGAGCCCGTGCAGGCCGGCGTGCACCCCGCCCTGGAACATCGCGATGGCCTCCGCGCTGTCCTCGACCACCGCGATGCCGGCCTCCGCGGCGACGGCGTTGATCGCGGGCATGTCCGCCATCTGGTTGAACAGGTGCACCGGCATGACCGCCCTGGTGCGTCCGGTGACGGCGGCCTTGATCGCGGCCGGGTCGATCGCGTACGTCTCCGGTTCGACGTCGACGAACACCGGCCGGGCACCGGCGTGGCAGACGGAGGACGCGGTGGCGAAGAACGAGTAGCAGGGCACGACCACCTCGTCGCCGGGACCGATGCCCGCCGCGCGGAGCAACAGGATCAGGGCGTCGGTGCCGCTGTTCATCGCGACCGCGTACCGCGCGCCGGTGAACCGGCGGATCTCCTCCTCCAGCTGCTCGGTCTTGATGCCGTGCGAGTACTTGCTCGCGTCGAACACCTCGTTGAGGTGCCGCTCCAGATCGGGCCATTCCCGCTCGAACGAGGCGCTGCCGTCGAAGAACGGCACGTCCTCGCGGTCAGCTGGACGTTCCTGCGCCATCGCTCGCCTCCAGCAGTCGTTCCGGTCGGTGCGGGGTGGTGACGCTGACGTCCTTGGCAGCGCTGATGATCTGGGTGACGCGCGCGCCGAAGCGCACGTCGCTCGTCGGTTTCGGGCCCACGCCGGCGAAGTGGGCGTAGGCGCTGAAGAGAAAGCGGCGGACCGTGTCGTCGAACAGCAGCTGGTGCAGGACCGGCGCGTCCGGCGCGGCCCTGGTGAAGAGTTGCGCGTAGCGGTCGGCGCTGTCGCAGGGGTGGAAGCCGGTGAGCTCGAAGCCGTCCTCCCAGACGATGCGGGTCGAGCGTTCCCGCCGTGGTGCGGCCAGGTCCGACCGCAGCGTCACGTCCGCACCGCCTCCGGTGCGCAGCACGAGCTCCGCCGCGCCCATCCCGGGGTAGCTGACGTCACCCACCCGCAGGTCGGACGAGGCCGAGGAGACGAGCTCGCACTTCTCGTCACCGAGCAGCGCGAGCAGCAGCGTGACCAGGTGCGGGATCTCCACGTCGAACGCCGACCTGTGCGCCGCGTTGGTCATCGTGCGCTCGAACCTGGGTTTGCACTGGGACAACGACATCGTCCGCACCGGTACCTGTGCGCGGGCGTCGAGCACGCGGCGGATCTCGTCGGTGAGCGCGCTGGCCGACCAGTTCGCGACGACCACCACGTCGGCGAGGCCTCGTTCGCACAGCTCGATCATCGCCGCCGCCTCGGACGGCCGCGTCGCCATCGGCTTCTCCACCACGAAACGCCGGTAGCCCAGCTCGCTCGCCTCCGCGACGATGCGGGCATGGGTGTCGGGCGGCGTGCACACGTGCACGACGGTGTCGGCGTGCGGATCCGGCGGCGGCAACTGGCGGAGCACTGTTCCCCGCACCGGCGCGGGAGAGCCGGCGTAAGCGGGATCGACGATCGTGAGCTGCCCGGTGGCGTGTCCCCGCGCCACGAGGTCCGCGAGCGCGGGCAGGTGGAACATCCGGGCGGAATGCCCGAAACCGACGAGCGCGGTGTGCTGCGGGACGGGCGTCATCGCCCCTCCGCCGGCACGATCCCCGCCGCGAAGCCGATCCGCTGCCCGACGACGAGATCGAGCGTGGCGGCGGTCTGCAGTTCGTCGGTGGCGATCAGGACGTTGTAGTGGTTGGGGAAGTGGCACTCGTCGAAACCCGCGAGGACGCCGATCCGGCGGTCGCCGACCAGCACGTCGTCACCGACGTCGAGCACGCCCGCCGCCTCGATCTCGACGAAGCCCAGGAACCCCACCCTGTCGACGGTCGAGCCCGCCGACAGTCCACTGTGGTCGGTCGTGACGAGCTCGTGCACCTCGCCGGCGCGCACACAGCGGCTCTGCTCGGGGATGAGCCGCATCCCCCGTTCCACGCGCTGGTGGAAGAGCAGCTTCACCAGCGTGCCCTCGATCGACCGCTTCGCTTTGCCGGAATCCAACGTCGTCCCCCAGTTCGATGGTCCTCAGCCGAGCCGGTAGGCGTCGGCGACCAGGCGCGCGACCTTCGGCCCGGTGTCCTCACGTTCCCGTGCTCCGGCCACCGTGCGCTCGAACTCGGCGAGCAGCGCCTCGTACTCGTGGTGCAGCGACGACTTGAACTCGGTGAAACCGGCCAGCATGTCGGCCGTCGCGCTCCTCCCGCCGCTCCACTCGACGGTCACGGCCTTGTCCTCGCCGGGATGGGCCCAGTCGAGCTCGACGACACCCCGGGCTCCCTGCGCGGTCTCCAGCCCGATCACCGCCCGCAGGTCCACACCGGCCGCGTCGCGTTCGATCTCGCTGCTGCGCACCACGACATCACCGAGCAGGAACAGCAGCGTGTCGAAAGCGTTGGGCCCGTTGTCCATCACGCACCCGCCACCGCACCGCTCCGGGTCGAGGTACCACGTGTCGTCACCGCAGTGCTCCTCGATCAGCTCGCGATAGGTGAGCCGGAAAGCCGACGGCGTGGGCTCGGTGCGCAGGCGCTCGCGGAGCGCGACGACGTTCGCGTTGTACCGGCGGTGGAACGAGGTGAAGAGGACGCGCTCTCCGCCCGCCGCGATCGCGGCCAGTTCGAGCGCCTCCCCAGGATTCGTGGTGAGCGGCTTTTCGCAGCACACGTGCTTACCGGCGAGCAATGCCTTCCTGCACACCTCGTAATGCAGGTCGTTGGGCAGTGTGATGATCACCGCGTCGACTTCGTCGTGGTCGAGCACTTCTCGGTAGTCCGTCGTGAAAAATGTCCCGGCCGGGGCGAGCGCGCGCTTTTCCGGCTGCCGGTCGCAGACCGCGGTGAGACGGATTCCGGAATTGCCGGCCGCTGCCCGGAGGTAGAACCGGGAGATGACACCCAGGCCGATGACGGCGATGCGAAGCACGAGTCCGAGTCTGCGCAACGGCGTCACGGTGGTGAATCCGGAAGATGACTGTACGGGCCTCGCGCGGATTGGTGCCATCGGGTGACAAGCGGCCGGACCGTGCGGTCACGGAGTGTGATCGCACGCGTGGCGCATCTGTCGGATGACTGTTTCCCCTGGAATTCCCGGTGTTCGACGTCTCCGAGCGGCGGAGGCGCTGTGGTAGAAAGGGCGCAGGTTGCCATCTTGGGGGATGGCGAACCTGCGCAAAACGTCGGGGACGGGGTGAACCCGGCAATGCGCCGTTCTGGGGGTTGACGAGATGAGTTTTCCATCTGTGCCTTCCGTGTCTTTTTCCGCCGGACTGGAGAGGTCCGCGCAGTCGAAACAACTGGGGTCCATGCTGGCCAGGGGCCTCGCATTGCTGGAGGCGTTCGAACCGCACGACGTCGAGCTGTCCCAGACCGAGCTGGCCCGCCGCACCGACCTGCCCAAGCCGACGGTCCACCGCCTGGCGGCGGAGCTGGTCAGGTGGGGCGCGCTGGAGCGGGGGAAGACCGGTGTCCGGCTGGGACAGTGGCTCTACCAGCTCGGCGGCCGGGCGCCACGCGTCGGGCTGCTCCGCTCCGTGGCACAACCGTTCCTCGACCGCCTGCACGAACTGACGGGTGAGTACGTGTGCCTGTCGACGGCGAGTCGTGGCCGCGCCGTCGACGTCGCCGCGGCGGGCTGTTCGTCGTCACTGCGCTTGTGCTTCCCGGCGCGGCACGGCACCGTCAGTCCCGCCGCCGCCCGTGCGCTGACGCGGGAGAGCCGCGACGTGGCCGACGAACCGGTGGCGGTGCGCGTCGCGGCGCGCGAATGGCTCGGTGCCACAACGGTTTCCGAGGTCGCGGTGATCCCGCAGCCGTCCGAGCAGCTCGCCAGCGTCGCGGTGCGGGTCCTGGTGGCCGGCACTCCGGTCGCGGCGGTGTCCGTGGTGAGCCTGCGGCCGGCGTTCGACCCGAGGACGGTCGGTGTGCACGCCCGCGCGATCGCCGTCGCGATCGGCAGGCAGCTCGCGATGATCTCCGAGTTCTCCGAGGAATTCGACCGGTAGGAGCCGGGTCGTGCTGTCCGATGTGGATGTTCGGTCGCTCGTGGGGCGGCTCGGTGACCGCATTCTGGTCCTGGGCTGCCCCGGCAGCGGCAAGACCACTCTCGCCACCGCGATGGCGGCCGTGAGCGGCCTGCCGTGCGTGCACCTGGACGACGAGTACTTCGGCCCCGGCTGGCGGCCGATGGCGCAGGAGCGGTGGCGGGACCGCCAGCGGGAGATCACGGGCGGGCCGCGCTGGATCGTCGACGGCAACCACGCCTCGACGCTGCCGGTGCGGCTGGTCAACGCTACCGGCGTCGTGATCGTGGACGTCTCCGGGGCGCGCTGCCTCGTGCGATATGCGCGGCGATCACTGGGGATCGCGTTCGGTCCCGCCCGCGACGTACCGCCGTACATGGTTGATCCGGTGACGGGACGCAGGCGCGTCGTCGACCGGCCGTTCGCGTTCGCCCGGTTCATCCTGAGGTTCCGGGCGGACGTGCTGCCCGCGATGACGGCGTTGGTCTCGGAGTCGTTCACGGGTGAGGTCGTGCAACTGCGCGACGGTGTCACTTCCGGAGTTTCACGGTGAGAAACAAGCGGTTCCCCTCGATCGGCGTCCCGCACACACTGGGGCGGTAAGCCGGACGAGGGAGTCACCTTGAAGGTTCTGGTCATCTGGCCGCCGCACGTTCCCAGCTACTTCAACGCCGGGCACCATTCCCCGCTGTACATGACGGCGGCGTACCTGAGGACTCAGCCGGGCGCGCACGAGGTGGTGGCGTGTGAGGCCGGATTGCTCAACATGAACTGGAAGGCTGTCGGCGACCTCCTTTTCCAGAGCGACTTCGACGTCATCGCCGTCATGAACGACTTCGACGCCGTCGACGGCATCGAACGCTTCATCCACTACGCGCGCGAACTCAGCCCGCGGAGCAGGCTGATGACGTTCGGCCGGCTGAGCAACATGAATCCCGGGTTCTTCACCGCGCTCGATCTGGACGCCGTCGTCGTGAGCGGCGACTTCGAGTGCGGAGTCGCCGACTACGTGAACGCGGTCGCAGGCGGCGGCCCGGTTCTCGCATTGCCGGGCACGTTCGTCCGGGCCGGTGCGGAATGGCTCCCGCCCAGCGGGAAAGGGCGTTTCCTGCCGCCGGAGGAGTGGGTCATGCCGGACGTCGGGGAGATCCCGTACCGGGCGTACGACCAGCTCTACGCCCAGGACACGCACAAGTTCTGCGGCATCCCGTTCCGGCGCGAGCTCGTCGTCCCGGTCTCCCGGGGCTGCCCGATCGGCTGCGACTACTGCGACGTGCACCAGATCTTCGGCCTGTCCGAGCGGCGCCTGCCGGTCGACGCGGTGCTCGCGTACGTCGACGAGTGCTTCGCCAGGGAACCGTTCGAGTACATCGCCTTCTACGCGCCGACGTTCACACTGAAGAAGCAGTGGGTGCGCGAGCTGTGCGACAAGCTCATCGCACGGGAGGAGAAGGTCCGCTGGAAGTGTGCCACCACGGTGCACCACCTCGACGAGGCGCTCGTCGCGAAGATGGGCGAGTCGGGCTGCGTGCGGATCTCGGTCGGCCTGGAGACGCTGGAACCGGCCGGGCACGGCGCCCTGCCGAGGGCCAAGCAGATCGAGGAGGACCAGTTCCGCGAGCTGGGCCGGTGGTGCCGTGAGGCGGGCGTCGAGCTCAACGCGTTCGTCATCGTCGGCCTGCCGGGCACCACCGCGCAGGGTGTGGCCCGCACCCGCACCGTCGTGGAGGAGTCCGGCGCGCGCTTCCGCCCCACGGTGTACACGCCGTTCGAGCGCCTCGACCCCGCGATGCGTCTCGAGGACATCAACAGGTACAACCGGCAGACCTTCCTGGACGACGCGCTGGAGCCCGGCACCGACCGGGAACCGCTCTACCGCTACGTCTTCGGCGTGGAAGAGCGCATCACCAAGGTCCACGAGCTGATACCGCTGCACGCCGAGCGCGTCGAGTCGTGAGCATGCCCGCCTTCCCGATCCGCGACAGCGCGCTGACCGTCCGCAGGACTCCGCGCGGCGACCACGGCGCGGTCGTCAACCTCAAGAGCTGCGAGATGCAGCACCCCGGCGCCGAGCGGCTGCTCTCGACGGTGCTCGGCAGGCTGACTCCCGGTGACGTGTTCCGATACCCCTATTTGGGCACCCTCACGCGGCAGCTCGCCGCCGTGCACGACGTTCCGCCCGACCAGCTGCTCGTGACCGCCGGGTCGTGCAGTGCCATCGGACTGGTCGTCGACGCGCTCGCCGAACCCGCCGGCAGCCTGGTGTTGCAAGAGCCCAGCTTCGAGAGCTGGCGCTACTACGCGGGACTGCGCGGCGTGCCGGTCGTGCGCTGCGCGGGGCTCACCGGTGAGCCGGTGCGGGAGACCCACGACGCGCTTCTCGAGGCGATGCGGACGGCCCCGCCGTCGATCGTGGCGATGACGAACCCCGGCAACCCCACCGGCTCCGTCACGCCGCTGTCCGAAGTGGACACGATCGCGAAGGTGGCGGCCCGCCACGGCCACCTGCTCGTCGTGGACGAGTGCTACGCGGCGTTCGCCGGCTTCAGCCACACCGCGCTGCTCCCCGGGAACCGCAACCTCATCGTCCTCCGGTCGCTGTCCAAGAGCTGGGCCATGGCCGGAGCCCGGCTCGCGTGCGTGTTCGCCGATCAGGAGATCGTCGACTACCTCGGCCGGTTCCGCCCGGACAGCGTGCTGTCCACCCCGTCGGTGCGGATCGCCACCGAGCTCGCCGGCGAGATCGGGCAGCTGCGGGAGATCTGGCGCGACGTGGCGGCGATCAGGGACGAGTTCACCGCCCGCGTGCTGGGCGACCACCCCCGGTGGACGGCGCTGCCGTCGGGCGCGAACTTCGTCACGTTCGCCACCGGTGTCCCCGGCGAGGGCAAGCGCCTCGAACGGGAGCTGGCCGCGCGGCGGATCCGGATCCGCGGTCTCGACGACGTGGACGGTCTCGACGGCTGTCTGAGGTTCTCGCTCGCCGACCGGGACCTGATGCGGACGGTCGCGGACGTGCTGGCCACCGTGACCTCGTCGGCGAGGTGCTGACCGGTGCTGGACCTGAGTGGTGCCGCGCTGCGTGAGACGCCGTTCCGGCACGCGGTGTTCGACGAGGCCGTGCTGCTGTCGCGCGACGAGGTGACCGAGCTGGTCGAGTCGTTCCCCGGCACCGGTCTGCTCGACACCTTCCGGCGCACGGAGGGCAGCGACAAGACCTACTCCGCGAACATGGCGACACTGCACGACCACCGCGGCTGGTCGGACAAGGTGCCGAGGATGGCGTCCTGCTGGCGCGACCTCCTGAGCCGGCTCGTCGACTCCGACTACGCCCAGCGCCTCGGCGGCCTGCTCGGCGTGCCACCCGGCCCGGTCACGCTGGAGCTCCGGCTCACCGAGTACACGGAGGGTGGCTGGATGTCCCGGCACACCGACCGGCCGGACAAGCTGTTCTCGCAGAACCTCTACTTCTGTCCACAGTGGTCACGTGCGTGCGGCGGCGGCCTGGCCCTGTACGCGGACGAGCACGACGACCAGCCGGTCTCGGTGTTCGTGCCGGGTGCGGGCACGTCGCTGGCGTTCGCCAGGAGCGACAGGTCGTGGCACGAGGTGCTGCCGGTGTCCGCCTCCGCGCCCTCCCCGCGCCGCGCACTGCTCGTGCACGGCTACCGACCCGATCACGAGAGGAACCCACGGTGCTGAACCTGACGAACCGGCTGCAGGAGCGGACCTCGCCCTTCCAGCTGTTCCACGTGCTCGACGTGTTGTCGTCGGACCAGCTGGACAAGCTCGTCGCGACCGCTCCGACCCAGCGGGCGGACCCGATCGTGGTCGACGACCCGCTGCACGAGAAGCAGTACCGGATGAACCTCTTCCGGCTCGTCGAAGGCGACGAACAGGTGGCGTCCGACGACGAGCTGGCGCCGCCGTGGCAGGAGCTCCGGCGCGACCTGATGAGCCCCGAGTTCACGACGTGGCTGGAGCAGCAGACGGGCATCCGGCTCACCGGGCTGTTGCGCAGCGTCGGCGCCTACGCCCACCGCAACGGCGACTTCCTGGCCGTGCACAAGGACAAACCGACCAAGGCGATCACCACGATCATCTACCTGAACCAGGACTGGCCGGCCGAGGCCGGTGGCCGCTTCCTGATGTTCGAGACGGGGGAGAAGGGCGCGAGCCCGGTCGCGGAGCTCCCGCCGGTGGGAGGACGGCTCGTCGCCTTCCCGCCGACCGACCACTCGTGGCACGCCGTGTCGAAGATCGAACACCCGGACGCGGCCGAACGGCTGACCGTGCAGATCGAGTACTGGCTGACGACGGAGCTGATGGGTTCCGCCTACAAGGGCTGACCGCCGCCGGCAGATCGCTGAGGAGTGCGATGAAGGACGGGTACCACCTCTCCACCTACCTGAACCCGGCGGGCGTGCACCGGCTGGCCGACGTGTACTTCCGGCACGACAACAACGTCGCGCTGTGGGAGAAGAGCGGGCGGGAGGTGCGGCTGGTCCGCCACTGGGAGCTCGAGCGGGTGACCGGCCAGAAGATGCACCGCACGCCGTTCCTCGGCGAACGCGACCAGCTCGACTTCGTCAACGGCCTGCTCGCGCCGCTCGGCCTCAAGACCGACGACGTCGAGGGGATCTGGGGCACACCGGGACTCTCGGCGGACGACCACGTGCTGGCGGACCTGGCTCCGGACATCGCCTTCCACAGCATCGCCCACCTCTACAGCGCGATCCTGCTGGACAGCGACGTCTTCTTCGACGGGACGATCGTCGGGCTGGCGGTCGACCGCGGGCCGGACCGCCTGGTCGACCGGTACTTCAAGGAGAACTGGTACGCGGGCGCCGTCGTGCGGCGTGGTGTGGTCGAGCTGTGCCCGGTGGAGTCGCCCGCGAACCTCTACTGCGAGGCGCGGGACCTGTTCGAACTGCGCGAGGGCACGCTGATGGCGCTCGCGACCGCGACGACGGCACAGGGCTCGTGCGACCGGGAGGCCGTGCTGCGCGAGTTCCGGTTCGTGGGCCACGACGGCATGGCGCAGGCGAAGAAGGCGTTCGCCGGCATCGTCGCGCAGGTCCGTGCGACGGTGACGCCCGATCCGGCGTTCACCGAGCGGGAAAGCCTCATCAGCGCCGTCATGAAGGAGGTGCAGGCGATCTGCGTCGCGATGATGGAGCGCAACGTCGACATGCTCCTGGACCGCTACGACGTCGACCCCGCCACCGCGCACCTGGCCCTGAGCGGCGGCTACGCGCTGAACTGCCCGACGAACAGCCACCTGGTGCTGAAGTACGGCTTCCGCGGCCTGCTCGCGCCGCCGTGCGTCGGTGACAGCGGGCAGGCCATCGGCATCGGCCTGGCTGCCTTCCACCGGGCGCTCGGCCGCTTCGACTTCCGCTTTCCCGGGCCCTACCTGGGAACGGAGGACCTCGACGTCGACGGCGTGCTCGCCGCGCACGACGAGTTCGTGGAGTCGGTCTCCGGTTTCGACCTCGCCACCGCGGTGCGCGACCTGCGCGCGGGTCCCGTGGTGTGGTTCGACGGCATGGCCGAGAGCGGCCCGCGGGCGCTGGGGCACCGCAGCCTGCTCGGCGACCCGACGACGTACGACGCGAAGACCGCGGTGAACGAGCTGAAGCGCCGCGAGTGGTGGCGTCCCGTGGCGCCGGTCGTGCTGGAAGAGCACTTGGACGGCTGGTTCGAGAACGCGCGGCCGTCGCCGTTCATGCTGGAGACGTTCACGATCCGGCCCGAGCGGCGGGACCTGATCCCCGCTGTCGCCCACCTCGACCACTCGGCGCGCGTCCAGTCGCTGCGGCACGACCAGAACCCCGCGCTGCACGAGCTGATCACCGCCTTCCACGAGGAGAGCGGGGTGCCGATGCTGTGCAACACCTCGTTGAACGACAAGGGGGAGCCGATCATCGACACCCTCGCGCAGGCGGTCAACTTCTGCCTGCGCCGGCGGGTCTCGATCGCCTACTTCAACGGCCGCCGCGTGGTGTTCCGCGCCTTCGACCGGTACCCCGAGACCGAGCCGCTCCCGCGCGTGCGGGCGCCGTTCACCGAGATCGACGACGAGCGGGCGCAGGCGATCCGCGACGAGGCGAACCCGCACGGGCTTCCGGACCTGCACCTCCACCTGTTCCTGCGCGACCTGGAGCTGTACGACCGCTTCGACATCCGCACGCGGGTGGGCGCCGACCTGGTCGGGCAGATCATCGACCAGCGGCTGCGCGACGACCCGGACCTGGCTCGCCGCACCGCGGACATGATCGCCCGCACCCGGCTGCAGTTCGCGAACTTCGGCGGTCCGACCGTGTTCGGCGGGCGGCGGCCGGTCGACGACCGGTCCGAGATGGAGGGATGAGCCACGTGACGACTTCCGAGGACAGGCGGCTCGGCACCGCTCGTGAGGTGACGGCCGGCGAGGTCGCGTTCTTCCGGCAGCACGGGTGGGCGAAGCTCGACGGGTTCGTGCCGCCCGGAGTCGTCCGCGGGCTCCGCGAGGAGATCCAGGGGCTGATGGGAGCCGGGGCGGAGCGCTACCGGGGAGCGGATCGGCCGACGCGGCCCGGCGGCGACCCGTTCGCGACGATGTGGCGGACCTACGACGAACCCTCGCGCGACAACGACTTCCTGCGCGAGTTCGCCACGTCGGCGGCGGTCGGCCGGGCCGGCTCGCGGTTCCTGCGCGACCGGCCCGTGCGGTTCTACCGGGACGAGGTGCTGGTCAAGATGCCCGCGGCCACGCGAACGCCGTGGCACCAGGACTTCCCGTACTCCTCGCGGGACCGGTCCGAGCAGGTGAACCTGTGGATCGCGTTGAACGACCTCACCCCGGAGCACAGCACGCTGCGGTTCCTGTCCGGTTCGCACCGCCAGGGCGTGCTGGGCCGCGCGCTCGCCACCCCGGACGACGACCTCGTCGCGCAGTACCCCGAACTGCTCGACGAATGCACGCTCTCGCCACCGCTGCACCTCCGCGCGGGTGACGCGACCGTGCACCACAGCCTGGTCGTGCACACCGCGCCCCCGAACACGGCGGCCGAACCGCGCTGGGCCTACACGGTGGTGCTGTTCCAGGCCGGCTCGCTGTACACGGGCGCGCCCGGACGGCTGACCGACCAGCTCGGTCTCAAAGCGAACGAACCGCTCGACCACCCGCTGATGCCGGTCACCTGGACGCCCTGATCACCCGAGGACGGTGGTCATCCGGCGGCGCAGCGCGAGCACGGCCGGGACCGCCGCCGCGGAGGTGACGGTGAGGGTGAGCCACAACGCCCCGTTGCCGACGGAGAGCAGGCTGGTCAGCAACACCGGGCCCGACACCATCGACACCGCCCAGGAGAGCTGGAACAACGCGCTCGCCCTGCCCTGCGCGCCCGCGGGAGCCGCCGCGGCCGCGGCGGCGGTGAGCAGGGGGGCGAAGAGCGCTTCCGCCACTGCGAACGTCACGCTCACGACCAGGATCACCGCGATCGCCCCGCTGAGCGGGAGCACGGTCACCGTCGTCAACGCGCAGAACGAGCAGGCGAAGATCACCGCTGCGAGGACGAGGCCGCGGGCCCTGCTGTGCTTCGCGGCGACACGGGTGACGAGGCGTTGCACCGAGACCAGGGTGAGCGTGCCGATGCCCAGCGCCACACCGGGAACCCACTGCGGGCCGTGCAGGAACTCCAGCACGAGGATCGGCAGGATCGAGTACTTGCCGATGCTCGCGAGCGTGTAGAGCACGCTCATCACGCAGAACGCCACGTACGTCCGGTCGCGCAGCACGGCTCCCCAGCCGGCGTTGGCGCTGCCGCCCGTCCCTTCCTGCTTGTCCATCGGGATGTGGAGGTTGAGCAGCAACAGCGCGGCGACGCCGAAGCTCGCCGCGTTGAGGTACGCCAGCAGGTGGTAGGTGGCGGCGCTGTTGAGGTCCGGGATGAGCGCGGTGGCGCCCGCGCCGATGCCCGCGCCGACGAACCGGCCGATGGTCTGCGTGCCGAGCAGCTTGTCCGCCTCGCGCTCGGTGGTCAGCGCGTTCACCACCGGGGCGTTGACCGTCCAGAAGAGACGGTCGCCGACGCTGACGACGAGGGAGACGGCGACGACGTGCCAGGCGGTCTCGACGAGCGGGTAGCACAGGAACGCGCCCAGCCGGATCACGTTGCTGGCGATGAGCGTGCGTTGCGCGCCCAGCCGGTCCATCAGGCTGCCCGACAACGGGCCCGCGGCCAGTCCGAGCAACGCTCCCAGGCTGAGGGCGGCGCCCGCCTCGGTGAGCGGCATGTCCTGCGCGTTCACCAGGAACAGCAGCACGAACGGCATCCAGAGTCCGCTGCCGAGCGCGTCGATCAGCGTGGCCGCCACGAAACGCCGCTGGGCGCTGCGCCGGACAGGTGATGGTTGTCCGTTCTCGGGTGAAAGCGCGGACTGGTCCGTCCGTTCGGACATCGGTATCCCCTCCCCAGCGGATGTGCGCAAAACCTAGCACGGCCTCTGCCGCGCAACGGATCTCCGAGTTGAACTCACCTGATGAAAATCGGTCTGTGCCCGTCCGGTGGGGACGCGCATAGTGGCCGGGAGTTGACGTCGTGGACGGGACGGGAAGAAGTGCTCAACACCGAGGTTCGGCTCAAGCGACTTGACCAGCCGTACACCTACTACACCGCGACCGACCTGGTCTCGCCCGCCGATCTGCGCAGGTTGAACGCGGACATCCCGGCGGACGAGCTGTTCAAGCGGGAGATCAAGGTCGGCGCGCAGTTTCCCAAGCAGTACAACATGTCGCGGTTCACCGCGCGGGAGGACGGCGCGCGGACCGAGCCCGGTCGCAAGGTCGGCCCGGTGTGGTCGGAACTGTTCGACAGCATCGAGTCCGACGAGTTCCGCGGCTGGTTGTCGGAAGAGCTCGCGATGGATCTGGACGGCCTTTCACTGGTGATCGGCGTGTACAAGTTCGGCAATGGCGACTACACCACCGCGGATACCGGAAAAGCGGCGAAGAAGGTGTCGTTCGGCCTGTACCTGAACGAGGACTGGACCGCGGAGGAAGGCGGTGTTTTCCAGGTCTGGAAGAACAAGACGGATTCCGCTCCGGCGGCCGAGTTCATTCCTCTCGGAGGACGGGGCGCGATTGTCTGCCCGGACGCGACGAGTTTTCACTCGATCGGATCCGTGCACACGACCGACGACCGGTTCCGGCTGAGCCTGATGATCGAGTACTGGCAGCTGTGACAGCGGCGGCCTGGGGGACCTCCTGTGCTGAGTGAACTGTCCGAGTCCGTGGTGGACGCCGTCGTCGTCGGTGACGACGAGGCCGTGGCCACGGCACACGCCCTGCTCGACGCGCGCGGCAGCGCCCAGGTCGTGGTGATCACCGCTGCCGAGGGCCCCGATCCGCGGGCGGCGATCGTGAACGGCACCGTGACCGGGCTGGAACGGTTGCCGGGAAGGGGTTTCCGGCTCGACGTGAGCACTCCGGCCGGGCGCCGCCGCGTGACGGCCGCGACGCTCGCGGTACCGGCCCGCGACGACCTCTGGCAGGCCCGGCTGGCCGAGCTCGGCGCCATGCCGGCGGCACCCGCCCCGAGCACGCCGGGCGTCCGGCAGGAGCGCGACACCGGCCCGGTCGAGGTGGACCTGCACGGTGAGTCCAGCGTGTCCGGCCTGTTCGTGCTGGACGGCAGGGCGGCGGAGGTGGGCAGGCGGATGGCGCACGTCCAGGAGCGGCGCGCGACGCAGTCCACTCAGGACCGGATGGTCTACGACCTGATGTGGTCGGTGGACAAGGAACGCGTGCCCGACGCGCAGGTCGTCGACACCGTCACGGGCCTCCTCGCCACCCGGCGGGGCGCTCCGATCCGGTTCGCCGACCTCGGCTGCGGCGTGGGGCGCAACGCGTTGTACGCGGCGGCGCGCGGTCTGCAGGTCGTCGCGGTGGACCACAGCTCACGGGCGATCGCGCAGCTGCGCCGCACCGCGGACCGGCTCGGGCTGCCGGTGGAGGCGGTCGAGGCGGATTTCCTCACCTGGCTGGACGGCAAGCCGGAACCGGCGGACATCGTCGCGTGCGTCTCGGCGGTGCACCACGTGAGCCCGGACCCGGACGTCGTGGGCGCGGTGCTGAGACGCGTCGCCGAGGTGGTCGCGCCGGGCGGTTACGCCTACGTCGCGCTGCTGACCGACATCAGGTACGGCGACCTGCCCGCACCGCCCGGCCGGCTGATGGTCTCGGCGGCGGAGGGGGAGGAGCTGCTGAGGTCCTCCCTGGTCGACCTCGACGTGGTCGACCTGGAACCCGCGTTCGTGCGGCACGACGACGTCGTGCTCATGGACCACGCCAGGGGTGAGTTCGTCAGGTCCTTCTACGAGTGCGTCCGAGTCGACGCCCTGCTGCACAGGAGCGGGTGACCCCGATGGCCCACATCCTCTTCGCCGACGCGAACGAGTCGGCGCTGCGCACCATGCGCCGCGCGGTCGAGCTCGGCCACGAGCTGACGTTCGTGCGAGGCCTGAACTGGCAGCTGTACGTCGTCACCGACGAGGTGCAGGCGTTGTTCGACCGGATCGACGTGGTCGAGGTGGAGCTCACCTCGGACGTCGAGGCACTGGAGGCGGCGGTCGCGAAGATCCACGCGGCCAAGCCGGTCGACGCCGTGATCGCCCAGATCGAGCCGACGCTGGAGGCGATCGCGATCGTCTGCGAGCGGCTCGGACTGCGGTTCACCAGCGCCGAAGGCGTGCTCACGGCGCGCAACAAGGTGCGCACGAGGGAGAAGCTCGCGGCCGCGGGTCTCGCGACGGTGGCGTACGCACACGCCCACGACGTCGAGTCGGCGCTCGCCGCGGCGGACCGCATCGGCTACCCGGTCGTGGTGAAACCGGTGAGCGGCCTGGACAGCATGATGGTGTCCAGGGTGGACGATCCCGCCGGGATGCCCGCCGCGGCGCGCGAGGTGCTGGACGCCCCGCTCGTGACGCCCGAGCAGATGCGCGAGCAGTTCCGCCGGGGCATCCTGGTGGAGCAGTACCTGTCCGGCCGCCTGGTTTCAGCCGAGCTCGCGGTCGTCGACGGCGTCAGCCACCGGTTCATGATCAGCGGACGGTCGCGCGGCGCGGGCAACGACTGCGTGGAGATGGGCGCCGCCCTGCCCGCCGACCTGGCACCCGCGGAACGCGACGAGTGCTTCGACTACGCCGAGCAGGTCTGCCGCGTGCTCGGACTCGACTTCGGCGTGTTCCACCTGGAAATCATGCTGACCGGGCGGGGACCGGTGCTGGTCGAGGCCAACCCCAGGGTCATGGGCGGCATCATGACCACGATGTACGGCCGGGTGACCGGCGTGGACTTCGCCGACCACCTGATCGACGTCTACCTGGGCCTCCCACCGTCGCGCGGTGTGCCGGAGGCGACCGCGACGATCACCGCCCGCAAGATCATGCCGGTCTCGGCGGGCACGCTGCCCGAGGAGATCGACCTCGGCTGGGTCACCGGCTCGGGGATCTCGGATCTCGAGAACTACTACCTGCGCCCGGGACACGAGTTCCGGGCCAAGCAGGTGCTGGCCAGGTACGTCGTCGTGGCCGGCACCTGGTCGGAGGCGATGACCCGCGCGGACGGCCTGATCGACCGGTTCGAGAAGTGCGTCGGGACGCCGTTGATCCACTCCGATCCGGCTGTGTGAGCGAACACTTTGGGGGACGACAACCATGGGCGCCACCGCGACCAGGCTGGCCGACGACCGCACCCGGCTCGCACCGGACGGGGTACCGGTGCTCCGCACCGAGCTGCCCGGCCCGAGGAGCCGCGTGCTGCTGGCACGGCAGGAGGAACGTGAGTCGAGGGCCCGGTCGTACCCGCGGCGGTTGCCGATCGCGATCAGGAGGGGCGAGGGCAGCTTCGTCGAGGACGAGGACGGCAACGTCCTGATCGACTTCCTGACCGGCGCCGGCGTGCTCGCCCTCGGCCACGCGCATCCCGAGCTCGTCGAGGTGATCCGCGACCAGGTGGAGGTGCTGACCCACGGCCTGGACTTCCCGACCGCGGTGAAGGACGACTTCACCACGGAGCTGCTGAGCCTGCTGCCCGAACGGCTGCGGGCCGGCACCCGCGTGCACTTCTGCGGGCCGACTGGCGCGAACGCCATCGAAGCGGCGATCAAGCTGTGCAAGCAGGCGACCGGGCGCGGTGAGATCGTGGCGTTCCACGGTGGTTTCCACGGCATGACGCACGCCGCGATGGCGGTGTCCGGTGACGCGAGCACGCGGGCCGCCATCGCGAACACCATGCCGGGCGTGCACTTCTACCCGTTCGCGTACTGCCACCGGTGCCCCTTCGGGCTCGCCGCGGACTCCTGC
The DNA here is from genome assembly GCF_035525475.1 of Lentzea sp. GTDB lineage: Bacteria > Actinomycetota > Actinomycetes > Mycobacteriales > Pseudonocardiaceae > Lentzea. The sequence continues at coordinate 149,028 of NZ_DATLEC010000070.1, forward strand.
GACACGAACTGCGCCACCTACCTGGAGAACGCGCTCAAGGACAGCCACGCGGGCATGACCAGGCCCGCCGCCGTCCTGCTCGAGCTCGTCCAGGGCGAGGGCGGAACGGTCATCGCGCCGCCCGAGTTCGTCCGCCGGGTCCGCGCGGTGACCAGGGAGCTCGACATCCCGCTGATCGTGGACGAGGTGCAGACCGGCTGCGGGCGCACCGGCGAGTGGTTCGCCTCCGACCACTACGGCGTCGAACCGGACGTGCGGGTGGTGTCGAAGATGCTGTCCGGCGCGGGAATGCCGGTCGCGGCCGTCCTGTACGACCAACGGCTCGACACGTGGCACCCCGGCGCGCACACCGGGACGTTCCGCGGCAACCAGCTCGCGTTCGCCGCAGGGGCCGCCTTCCTGCGGATCATGAAGCGCGACCGCGTGCTCGACAACGTGCGGGCGCGGGCGGAGCAGGTGCGTGAGCGGCTGGTCTCGCTCCAGCACGAGCACCGCGATCTCATCCATGACGTGCGGTGCATCGGGCTGATGATCGGGGTCGAGTTCGACGGCCCGCGGGCCGCGGCCCTGGTGCAACGCGAGGCGTTCGCCCGCGGGCTGATCCTCGAGCTCGGCGGCAGGCACGACAGCGTGGTCCGGATGCTGCCACCGCTCAACGTCGCGGAGCACACGACCGGTGTCGCACTGGAGATCTTCGCGGAGGCGGTCGGTGCCGTCCGGCAGCTGCCCCGCGATGACGACGAGGAGGGACTTCGGTGACAGTCGCCGACCAGGACAGCCGGGTGGTCGACGCCGCGCTGGGGGCCACCTGCGACCCGCGCGCCGTGCTGGTCTCACCACCCAGGACCGGTTCGACCGCCGTGGCCAGGATGCTCTGGCAGCACCCGGCCTTCCGCTACCACTGCCACGAGCCGTTCGAGGCGATGTACTGGGGTGACAAGGGGTTCGAGTCCGCCGCGGACGTCCTGCTCAACCCGATGGAGGTGGCGAGCGGGGCGCGGGTCCCGCTCGGCGGCGGGGCTGGGCGGGGCGGGCTGCTGATCAAGGAGATGAGCTTCCAGCTCACCGCGGAGCAGTTCGCCTACCTCGCGGACCTGGCGACGCTGCCGGTCGTGTTCGTGATCCGCGACCCGCGGTTGTCCACGACGTCACGGCTGCGCATCGTCCGGGAGCTCTACGACGCGCCGACCTTTCCGCCGTTCGAGAGCGGATGGCCCTCGCTGCGGGACCAGGTGACGGCGTGCCGGGCCAGAGGGGTTCCTCATCTCCTGGTCGACTGCGACGACCTGCGCGCGGATCCGGCCGGGTTCGCGCTGGCGTTGCAGGAAGCGTGCGGGCTCCCGGTGCGGCCCGGCCTGCACAGCTGGGCGCCGCGGCCGGAACTGGCGCTGTGCTCACCCGAGGTGGGCGCCCTGATGAGCGACGCGCGCAAGGCGGACGACCCGTTCTACCGCAGGGTGCTGTCGAGCCGCGGAGTCCAGCCGGTCGACCGGACGGACTGGGACCGGGAGAGCCGGCTGATCTCGGACGCGGGCCTCACCGGTCACGTCGAGTCCTGGTCCGAGATCTACTTCGAGCTGCGTGACGACCCGGCGCTGGTCGCGCCACGACGGTGAGAGCGGGGGACATGCCGGACTGCCACGACGTCCTCGGTGTCGGCTTCGGTCCGGCGAACCTGGCGCTCGCCATCGCGTTCGCCGAGGACCTGCCGGACGTGACCACCCGGTTCCTGGAGGCGCAGCACGATCCCGTCTGGCAGGGCGGAATGATGCTCGACGGGGTCAACGTCCAGAACCACCCGAGCCGCGACCTGGTGACGTTGCGCAACCCGCGCAGCCGCTACAGCTTCCTCAACTACCTCTTCGAGCAGGGCCGTCTGGTCGAGCACCTCAACCTGCCCGTCGAGTTCCCGCTGCGCAAGGAGTACGCGCAGTACATCCGCTGGGCCACGGCGCAGTTCGCGCACGTCGCCCGCTTCGGCACCAGGGTGGCCGAGATCGCCGCCGACACCTGGCGGGGCCAGCCGGTGCACGTGGTCCGCACCCACGACGGCGGTGAGGAGCTCGCGCGGACGCTGGTCGTCGGCACCGGACGAACCCCTTACGTCCCAGAGCAGTTCGCGTCGGCCGTCCGGTCGCCGCGGGTGTTCCACCTGACCGAGTACCTGCAGCGCGTGCGGGAGCTGAGCGAACCGCGGCGGATCGCCGTCATCGGCGGCAGCCAGAGCGCCGTGGAGATCACGCTCGACCTCGCCCGCCGGTTCCCGGGAGCGCGGGTCGTCGACTACGTGCGTGCGTTCGGGCTGCGGCTCAAGGACACCAGCCCGTTCAGCGAAGAGGGCTACTTCCCGGAGTTCACCGAGTACTACTTCAACGCGAGCCGCACGGGCAAGCGTGCGCTCGACGCGTACATGCGGCCGACGAACTACTCGTCGACCGACGACGACGTGCTGAAGGAGCTGTACCTGCTCATCTACGAGCAGCGCCTCGACGGTGACCAGCGGGTGTTCGTGCGTGGCAACCGCGAGGTGCGTGCGGCGACCGTGCGGGACGACTCGGTGCTGCTGGAGGTCGAGGAGGTGCACACCGGCGTCGTGGAGACCGACGAGGTCGACGCGGTCGTTCTCGCGACCGGGTTTCGCGACCTCGGCCCCGGTCCCGGCCAGGAGCCCTACCCGGCGTTGCTGTCCGGGATCGCCGACCGGTTCCGGTTCGACGACGACGGCTACCTCGAGGTGAACGCCGACTACAGCGTCACCCCCGTGCACCCGGCGACAGCGCCGTTGTACCTCAACGGTTTGTGCGAGTCGACGCACGGCATCGGTGACGCGGGATCGTTCAGCCTGCTCTCGCTGCGGGCGGTGGCCATCCGGGACGGCGTGCGCAAACACCTGGGGGAGAAGGGGAAGACGTGACCGGCGCGGTACGGCCGGTCAGCGGCGGGCCGCCGCGGTGATCCGGTCGACGACGGCGAACGGGTCCGGTGCGTGGCCGGGCATCGCGCCCGGCGCGGGCGCCCACGCCTTGACGCCGCCGTGGAAGTCGGACCCCTGCGTGGCGATCAACCCGAGGTCGCGTGCCACGCCGGCGTACGCGTCCGCGGTGCCGCGGTCGTGCCAGGTGCTCCACGCCTCGACGCCGTGCAGTCCCGCCTCCGCCAGCGGCCGCAGCACCTCCACGGCCTCCGCGGGCGGCAGCGACCGTCCCGGATGCGCCACGACCGCGACGCCGCCCGCGTCGTGCACCCACCCGATCGCTTCCTCGATCGCGGGAAAAGGTGGGTCGGCGACGTAGAACGGCTTGCCGGGCCGGAACAGCGCCGTCACGACGTCCCGGTACTCGGCTCCCGCGAACCGCGAGTGGCCGGGATGGCGCACGAGATCGGGCAGCACCACGTCCAGGAACCGTCCGAAGAAAGGAAGGTAGGACTTCTCCAGGAAGCCTTCGACGGCGCCGCGGTCGATTTCGACCCCGGCCTCCTCGAACAGGTCGAGCCACTTCGCGTACATCGCGCGCTGACCGGACGAGATCGCCTCGATCCGCTCGGAGAATCGCGCGTCCTCTCCCACGTGATAGGCGAGCAGGTGCCAGGTCTCGCCGCGCCACGTGGTGGAGATCTCGCAGGCCGAAATGGTGCGAATGCCGTTCTTCTCCGCCGCCGAGGCGAACTCCTCCGTGCCGCGCATCGTGTTGTGGTCGACGAGTGCCATGACCTCGACGCCCTGCTCAGCGGCGGCGTCGACCACCTCGGCGACCTGCCAGTCACCGTCCGAGTGCGACGAGTGGACGTGCAGATCCACCGGCGAAGTCGTCAGATTCGTCGTGCCCATGATGCCCCCGGAAATCGTGGTTGTCGCCTGTGAGTCAAACGATCGCGCGTAACCCTGTCAAACTTCTCGCACGATTTCATCGTCTGAAACTGCGATGGCTTCCGGGCGTCGGACGTGAGTAACCTCGGCGGAGGTCCTTGGTTCCTTCTCGCTCGAGTGGGCCGGTTGTCCGACGGTGGACGGCCGTGTCGCGGAATCCGCGAGCCGGGGAACTTCGTGCGAGAAATGGGGACGGAAATGACTGCTGTCTGGGACGCGCACGCGCGTACCGATGTCGCCCGCACAATCGACCACTCCGAGATCCTGTCGGAAGCGGGATTCGAGACGATGCTCGGTGTCCTCCAGAAGGAGGGCATCGTCATCGTCCGCGGCTTCTCGCTGGAGCCCGCCGACCTGGTCGCGTTCGCCCGCCGGCTCGGCACCCCCGAGCCCGGTGTCCTGAACGACGGCTCGAAGACGCCGGACATGCCCCGGTACTGGATCAACGAGATCACCACCCAGAAGAAGCCGGCCGAGGTGCTCGGTCTGCACACGGCAGGTGCGCACGAGCCGGTCGAGCCGGGCGTGCACCTCCTGCTGATGGTGAAGACGAGCCCGCGCCCGGCCGACCCCGAGGCCGACAACGGCCAGTCCAGGTTCGCCAGGGTCGAGGACGCCGTGGTGCGGATGTCCTCGATGTTCGGGGAGGCGGCCGCCGAGTCCGCGCTCGAGATCCTGCGGACGACGCCGATCAGCACCGAGTTCCCGGCCGACTCCCCGAGGGTCGAGCCGATCGTGTCGAAGGACTCCGACGGCACGTGGTCGTTCCGCTACTGGACCAAGGTGCGCCAGCACGCGGTCAACGGCGGTCTGACCGGCGAACAGCTCGAGGCGCTGCGCATGTTCGACGAGGCGCTCAACGCCGAGACGTTCGAGTTCACGATGGAGAAGGGCGACCTCGTCGTGCTCGACAACCGCCGCACGGCCCACGGCCGCCGCGCCTACCCCGCCTTCGAGGTGGAGCAGGACGGCAGCCAGGTCGACGCCAAGCGGATGATCTTCAACATGCACGTGCGGGAGAGCTGATCCGTCGTGCGGCCTGCCGGACAGGCAGGCCGCACGCGGCCCGCCGCGGGATGTGTCCGCCTCCAGTCGTCGAGGTGGAAGGACGATGTGCCGCTGTCCCGGCATCTGCACCACCGTCTCGACCCCGTCGTTGAGCGGAGGTCCTGGTCGCTGAATGCGACCGCGAGATCGCGCGGATCGGCCATGGACCTTGGGATGTAGCGCGGAGCGCGTATCCGGCGATGTAGCCGCCAAGACGTTGGAT
>NZ_DATLEC010000104.1:0-3758 GCF_035525475.1 Lentzea sp.
ACCGGGTCGGGTTGACCGAACGGCTGTCGCACCGGCCGTCGGAGCTGTCCGGCGGTCAGCAGCAGCGGGTCGCGATCGCGCGGGCGTTGGCGACGCGCCCGGAGGTCATCTTCTGTGACGAGCCGACCGGTGCGTTGGACACCCAGACCGCGGCCGAGGTGCTGAGCCTGCTGCGTTCGGTGGTGGACGAGTCCGGGCAGACGGTGATCATGGTGACGCACGACCCGGTGGCGGCGTCGTACGCGGATCGGGTGATGGTGCTGGCCGACGGCCGGATCGTGCACGACATGCCGCAGCCGGGTCCGGAGCGCATCGCCGAGCACCTGGCGTTGCTGGGCCGCCGTCCGCGCGCGACGCAGGAGCGCTGAGGCGATGCTGAAGCTAGCCGCGAAGATGCTGCGCCACCGCAAGGGCAGCGCGGTCGCCACCCTCCTGGCCTTGACGGTCGGAGTGGTGCTCCTGACGTCGATGGGAATACTCGTGGAGTCCGGCCTGCGGTTCGAGGCCGTGCCGCAGCGCTACGCCGCCGCGGACGTCGTCGTCGCCTACCGCGAGATCACGGTCACCTCCCCGAACGACCAGGAAAAGGTCGCCGTACAACTGCCTGAAGGCGGCACCGTCCCCGCCTCGATGGTCGAGCGGCTCCGGCAGGTACCGGGCGTGGCCACCGTCGTCGGTGACACGTCGGTGACGGCGATCCTGCCGAACGGCGCGGCCACCGGGCACGGGTGGGGCAGCACGGTTCTCACCCCCTACCGGCTGGCCACGGGTGCCGAACCGAAGGGCGACAAGGAGGTCGCGCTGGACGAACGCCTGGCGGGCTCGGTGGTGCCCGGCGACGAGGTCCCGATCCTGGTGGGTGGCACGGCAAGCGTGTACCGGGTCAGCGGCCTCGTGCGCGACGCCGGTCCCCGGCCGGGCTCCGACGCGTCGCCCGCGGTGTTCTTCACCGACGAGCACGCGGCGGCCGTGTACCCGCGGCAGGGCCAGGTCGACGCCGTCGGCGTCATCGCCGAGCCAGGTGCCTCCAGCGCCGCACTGGTCGCCGACGTGCGCGAACTGGCCACCGAGGCCGGTGTCAAGGTCCACGCCGGCACCGAGCGCGGGCAGCTGGAGCAGTCCGCGGACCTGGCGGCCAGCGCCCTGCTGATCAACCTCGGCACCGTCTTCGGCGGATTCGTGGGGCTGCTGGTGATGTTCGCCGTGGCCGGAACCATCGGCCTCGCGGTCCGGCACCGGCGACGCGACCTCGCTTTGCTCCGGGCCGTCGCCGCGACTCCAGGTCAGATCGCCCGGTTGATCCTCACCGAGGTGGGGTTGCTCAGCCTGTTGTCGATCGTGATCGGTGTGCCCTCTGGCTGGTTCGCCACTCGATGGGTGCGCGGGGAACTGGTCGACCGCGGGTTCATCCCGAACACGTTCCCGTTCAGCGGCGGTGCGCTGACCGCGGCCGCCGTGGTGGGGGCGACAATGGCGGTGGCGGTGGGGGCCGCGCTGATCGCCGCCCGTCGGACGGTGCTGATCCGCCCGACGGAGGCGCTCGGCGAGATCGCCGTGGAATCCAGCCGGAACAGCAAGATCCGCCTGTTCGTCGGGTTCGTCACCCTGGCCGGTGCCATCTACCTGACCACGCTCACCACGACGCAGAAGGGGACCGCTGCCCTCGGCACCGCGCTCGGCATGCTGTTCGCGCTCGTCCTCGCGGTCGCCCTGCTGGCCCCCTGGATCAACCGGGTGGCCGCCCGGCTTCTCGGCCCGGTGCTGCGCGCGGTGTGGGGCGACAGCGGCTACCTGGCCGCAGCGAACCTGCGCGCCAACGCCCAGGGCATGGTCACCGTGCTGACCGCGTTGGTGCTGACGGTCGGCCTCGGTGGCTCGATCTGGTTCCTCCAGGACAACCTGGAACGACAGAGCGTCACCCAGAACCGCGCCGGGATGCTTGCCCAGCACACCATGAGCTCCGCCACCAGCCTGCCTGAGACCGCCCTCGCGGAAATACGCGAGATTCCCGGCGTGGTGGCCGCCACCGGAGTGCGGAACACCTCGATCCTCCTCGGCGGAGGCAAGGAAGGCGGCGGTGCGCAGGCGATCGATCCGGACGGCGTCGAGCACACCATGGACCTGCAGGTTCGCAGCGGCAGCCTGGCCGACCTGCGCGGGCCCGCCATGGCGGTGTCGGCCCTGCAAGCCGATTCGAACGGCTGGAAAGTCGGCGACCAGGCCGAGGTGTGGCTCGGCGACGGCACGCCGGTCACCCTGCGCATCGTCGCGATCTACGGCCGGGGCATAGCCTTCGGCGACTTCACCGTCACCAAGGACGTCATCGCGGGCCACACCGCCTCCGCCGGCTACGAGCGGATCCTCGTCCGCTCCGAACCGGGCACCGACATCACCACCGCCCTGGCCGACGTCACCGACCGGCACCCCGGCAGCGCCGTGACGAGCACGGCCGGCCTCACCAGCCAGCTTGCCAACGACCTGGCGTTCAGCGCCTGGCTGAACAAGCTGCTGATGGGCATCATGATCGGTTACGCCGCCCTGGCCGCCGCCAACACCATGGTCATGGCCGCCCTCACCCGGGGCCGTGAACTGGCTTCACTGCGCATGGTCGGTGTCACCCGGAAGCAGGTGAAGAGAATGGTCCACGCGGAACAGTCCGGCCTGCTCGGCGTTTCTCTGCTCATCGGCGGATCCATCGCCGCGCTCACCTTGGTATCAGTGGTGCGCACTATCACCGGGCAGAGCGTTCCTTATGTTCCCCCGCTGGGATGGGTGTCCATCGTCGGCGGCACGACGCTGCTCGCCCTGCTCACCACCGTCCTGCCCATCGCACGACTGCTCCGCGTCCCACCGATCGCCGGCATCGGCGTCAAGGAGTGACGGTCACCTGGGACAGCAGACGTCCCCGATCCGGTTGAACGACAACCGAAGGGCGTGTCCGCACCGCGGGGACGCCCTTCGGTTGTCGTCGTCACGCGTCCGGCCGGAAAGGACGCTGACGGCGGTGTTCGGAACCCCGTGTGCCGCAGGTCCACATCGGTGGCCCACAAACCGGCGCCGGATCGATCGGTGGTACAACGGCGCTACTTCGGTCCGCTGCCCTCGAGGTAGCGCAGGACGGCGGTGACGCGCCGGTCGGCGCGGTCGTCGGGTGCGAGGTCAAGTTTCGCGAAGATGCTGCGGATGTGCTTGTGCACTCCGCCTTCGGTGATGACGAGCTTCTCGGCGATGGCGGTGTTGCCGAGTCCCTGGGCCATGAGCGCGAGCACGTCGCGTTCCCTGGGGCTCAGCCGGCCCAGCGCGCTCGTGTGCGGGTTGCGGGCCAGCAGCTGGCCGACGACTTCGGGGTCCACGGCGGTGCCGCCGCCGGCCACCCGGTGCAGGGCGGTCAGGAACTCGTCGACCCGCCCCACCCGTTCCTTCAGCATGTAGCCGAGCCGGCTGGCGCCGCCGGTCAGCAGTTCGGTGGCGAACGTCTGCTCGACGTAGGCCGAGAGCACGAGGACCGCGAGGCCTGGCTGGCGGCGGCGTGCCTCGACGGCCGCCAGGATCCCTTCGTCGGTGTGGGTGGGCGGCATCCGCACGTCGACGATGGCGACGTCGGGCTCGTGTTCGGCCACCGCGGCCAGGAACGATCCCGGCGTGTCCGCGGTGGCCACCACGTCGAGCGACTCGGCGCGCAGCAGCAGCGCCAGCCCCTCGCGCAGCAACGGGTCGTCTTCCGCGATCACGATCCGCACGGCAGCTCCACTCGCATC
>NZ_DATLEC010000120.1:0-13230 GCF_035525475.1 Lentzea sp.
CAGCGCCAGCCGCTGCAGCAGCCGACCGACGAGATCACCGACTGGCAGCTCGCCCAGGCGGAGAGCCACACGTCGTCCGGCCTGCGCTCGGCCGAGGTCGACGCGCTTGACCGGCTGCCGGACTCAGACGTCAAGGACGCCCTGCAGAGACTGCCCGAGGAGTTCCGGATCGCGGTCTACCTCGCCGACGTGGAGGGCTTCGCGTACAAGGAGATCGCCGACATCATGGGCACCCCCATCGGCACGGTGATGTCCCGGTTGCACCGGGGTCGTCGCCAGCTCCGCGACATGCTGGCGGACGTCGCCCGAGACCGTGGTTTCCTGCGAGGCAGCAACGGAGACGCGTCATGAACTGCGGCGAGCCCCACGACACCGACTGCTCAGAGGTGCTGTCCGAGGTCTGGCTGTTCCTGGACCAGGAGTGCGACAAGTCCCGTCGCGCGGCGTTGCAGACGCACCTCGACGAGTGCCACCCGTGCCTGGAGCAGTTCGGGCTGGAGGAGCACCTCAAGGCGCTGCTCGCGCGCAAGTGCGGCGGTGACTACGCCCCCGCCGACCTCAAGGCGCGCATCAGGGCGACGATCGTGGAGATCCGCACCGAGGACTGACCTCCTCCCCCGGAACGACGAAAAGGCCTGGACACCGCATCGGTGTCCAGGCCTTTTCGCAGCACTCAGGCGTTGGGGCGCTTGCCTCGGTTGGCGCCGCCCTTTTTGCGGTCGCGGCGCTTGCGAGCACGCTTCGACATCTGTGTCTCCTAGGATCAGAACTGCTTCGCCCACCAGTTTCGCATGGAGGAGTTCTGTCTACGCTCACGGACCTGCTGGCCGAGCACACCAAGCTCTCCGGCGCCGCCGTCGACCACCTCCAGCTGGTGGTCGCGGAGTGGCAACTCCTCTCGGACCTCTCGTTCGCCGACTTCCTCATGTGGGTGCGGCTGGACGACGACAGGTTCCTCTGCGTGGCCCAGGCGCGCCCGACCACGGCGCCGACGGCCCACCCCGAGGACGTCGTCGGCAGCGAGGTCGACTCCGAGGAGCACCCGCAGCTGCGGCGGGCGATGGACGAGTCGCGCATCTGCCGCGAGGAGGACCCGCGCTGGCACCTGGGCGTGCCGGTGCGCAGGGAGACCATCCCGGTGCGGCTGGGTACGCAGGTCATCGCGGTGCTGAGCCGCAGCACGAACCTCGCCGTGCCGCGCGTGCCGTCGCCGTTGGAGATCTCCTACCTCGGCAGCGCCGCCGACCTGTGCCAGATGATCGCGGACGGCACGTTCCCGGCGCCCGAACCGTCGCCGGACGTGCACACCAGTCCGCGCGTCGGTGACGGCCTGATCAGGCTCGACCCGTCCGGCGCGGTGGTGTTCGCCTCCCCGAACGCCCTGTCGGCCTACCACCGCATGGGGCACGCCTCCGACCTCGTCGGCGTGCACCTCGCGCCGCTCACCCGCAGCCTCATAGGAGACCCGTTCGACGCGACCGAGGTGGCGCAGCGCATCAGGCAGGCGCTGGAAGGCCAGACGTCGATGCGCATGGAGGCCGAGTCGCGCCGGGGAGCCGCGGTCCTGTTCCGCGCCCTGCCCCTTCGGCCGCGAGGCCAGGCCGCGGGCGCGATCGTGCTGTGCCGCGACGTGACGGAGGTGCGCCGTCGTGACCGCGCGTTGATGTCCAAGGACGCCACGATCCGCGAGATCCACCATCGGGTGAAGAACAACCTGCAGACGGTCGCCGCGCTGCTGAGGTTGCAAAGCCGCAGGTTGAGCAACCCGGAGGCGAAGGAGGCGCTGGCCGAGTCGGTCCGCCGTGTGACCTCCATCGCACTGGTTCACGAGACCCTGTCGATGTCCGTCGACGAACGGGTCGACCTCGACGACGTGGTCGACAAGGTGATCCCGATGATGAGCGACGTGGCGGTCACCGAGACCCAGGTGAGCGTGCGCCGCGAGGGCGGGTTCGGGATCGTGCCGGCCGAGATCGCGACCCCGCTGGTGATGGTGCTGACCGAGCTCGTGCAGAACGCCTTCGAGCACGCCTACGCCCCTGGTCAGCGCGGAGAGGTCGTCGTGCACTCCGAGCGGTCCGCGAAGTGGCTCGACGTGACGATCACCGACGACGGCAAGGGACTTCCGCAGGGCTTCTCCCTGGAACGCACCGATCGTCTCGGCTTGCAGATCGTTCGAACGCTCGTCGATTCCGAATTGAGAGGCTCTTTGAGCTTGCGGCGCAGGCCCCGAGGCGGTACTGAGGCGGTCCTGCGCGTGCCGCTCAGAGGGCGGCGGTAAACTGACCCCGTGCACACGTGACGACCAGCCTCAGCGGTCTCACGTGGTCACGCGGGAGGGTGTGCAAACAAAGAAGAAGCCCGACACCTGGCACGGTGTCGGGCTTCTTTTCTTCTGGGTCTTAAGAGGCTAACTGCCTGCTCAGGCGTTGCTGCGGGCGCGCGTGCGAGCGTTGCGGCGCTTGAGGGCGCGACGCTCGTCTTCGCTCATCCCGCCCCAGACGCCGGCGTCCTGGCCGCTCTCCAGTGCCCACGCGAGGCAGTCGGAGACGACGGGGCAACGGCGGCAGACGGTCTTCGCCTCGGCGATCTGAAGCAGCGCGGGACCACTGTTCCCCACGGGGAAGAACAGCTCGGGGTCCTCGTCGCGGCAGATCGCGCGGTGGCGCCAGTCCATTGGAACTACTCCTCAGCTAGGCGCGCACAAGGGCACGCCGGTTGTCAGCGGTCGTTTTTGGGGTGCTTGTGAATGCTTTCACGAACGGCTGGGATGTCAAGGGGTAAGCACTGACCCGGTGAGTGAACTCACCCAAAAGATCGACGGCGTTCACCTGGGGTTTCACGCTCTGCTGTCACTCGACTGCAGTACATCCCGGGTGAGTACCAGGAAGGTCACGAACCGATCACGGACTGTCAAGTTGCTTACACGGCAACAGTCAACGCGTCGGGGACTGCCCTGAACTCCACTGCGGTCGTCATGCCGAGGAAATCACCGTCGACCTGGAGGTTGGCGGGCTCCTCGCACTTCACTCTGACATAACCCACGTCGTCGCGCCGAACGAGTTTCCCGCTCTTCGGATTGCCCGTCGTGAGCACCTGGGCCACGTAGCGCCCGACCGTGGGTACCCGCAAAGTCCTCAATGCACTCAAACCGAGTCCACCGTCGAACGACGTGCTGGGGTTGAGCTGGATCGCCTTGTCGCCGAAGTACGTCCACGGATCCGTGTTCGACACGAACACCATGCCGAGGTCGTCGAACGGGGTCTCGTCGGGAACCTCGACGGTGAAGTGCTGCGGTTTGCGGACGTTCTGCGCGTACGCCTTCAGCGCGACGCTCAGGTAGAGGGCGGGACTGGCGTTGTGGCCCTTGGCCCGCTTGCGCTCTACCTCCGCCACCACGTCGGCGTCGAGACCCATGCCGGCGTTGAAGGTGAACCAGCGGCCGTCCGCTCCCTCTTCGACATCCGCGAAGACCTGGCCGAGCCCGATGCGGCGGCTGGTGCCGTGCTCGATCGCCTGGAGCAGGACGTGCGTGGCCTCGACGGGATCGCGCGGGATGCCGAGAGCGCCCGCGAAGACGTTCGCCGACCCGCCCGGCACGACGCCGACCATCGGCTTGTCGGGGCGCGGGCCGTCGCGCAGCACGCCGTTGACGACCTCGTTGACCGTGCCGTCGCCGCCATGGGCGATGACCAGGTCGAACCCGTCCGCCGCTGCCTGACCGGCGGCGTCCGCCGCATGGCCGCGGTAGGAGGTCTGGACGATCTCCAGCTTCACGTCGCTGGCCAGCGCGTGCGCCAACACGTCACGCCCCGCCGGCGTCGTTGTAGTCGCCTGCGGGTTCACCACGAGAAGAGCGCGCACCACTTGAGAGTAAGACAATGCGTGACCGTCGGCGTCTCGCATGTCCTCCCTCGGGATGGCCCCAGCCTCACGAAAGTGGCGTAAATCTCCCTTCCGTCAGCACCGCGTACCCCCTCGCAGTCGAGTGCACCCCGGACGACCGCCGGCTCGCTGAAGAGGCCCCTTGATCTTCCCGCGCGAGACGTGCCGAGCGTGCCCTCCAACCGGGTGGCCTACGATCCGTGACCAGGTACAGAACGTGAGGAAGGCCCCTCGTGACCACTGGGACCCCGGCGCCACCGCGCTCGGTGCGCATCGCCTCCGCACTCGCCGTCCTGCAAGGGGTGGGCGGCATCGCGCTGGCCGTCGCGCTCGTCGTGCGGGTGGTCCAGGGTGCGCCGTCCGCGGGCCCGGTCCTCGGCGCCGCCGGTGTGCTCGTCATCTGGTTCGGCGCGGTGATCCTCGCGGCGGTCATGTTGTTCCAGGGCCGCCACGGCGCGCGCACGCCCGTGATCGTCACGCAGCTGCTGCTCCTGGGCTGCGCCTGGTACGCGTACGGCCCGTCTGAGCAGCAGCTCCTGGGGTCGTTGGGCGGCATCTACTGCGTCGTGGTGCTCGTGCTGCTGTTCACCAGCGACGGTCGGCGGTGGGCCTTGGGCCTCGACTCCGCGGAGCACGACAAAGCCGACTAAAGGAGGGTGGTCAGCCTCAAACCGAGGAGTGAAGCTGTGCGTGGTTGTTTAACCACTCCCTGCTCTCACGAGGTGACCAACCATGCGTGTTCTTTCCGCGATCGCGGGTGCCTTCCTGGCGGCGCTCACCCTCGCACCCATGACGGCCTCGGCTGCTCCCGAGGACCCGAACATGTCGCCGATGATCATCGGCGGCAGCACTGCCACCAACTTCCCCTACGGGGCGCGTCTCTTCGTGAACGGGCAGCAGAACTGCTCCGCCACGAAGATCGCCCCGACCTGGATCCTGACCGCCGAGCACTGCGTGGCCTCCTCCGGCACGTACACGTTCCGCGCGGGCAGCCTGGACCAGACCTCCGGCGGCCAGCTGGTGACCGGTAACCAGATCATCAAGCACCCGTCGGCCGACCTCGCCCTGGTGCGGGTCAGCACGGCGATGTCCGCGCCGTTCTCGCCGCTCGGCCAGACCGTCTCGGCGGGTCAGACCGTGCAGCTCTACGGCTGGGGCGCCACCTGCACCAACCAGCCGGAGATCAACTGCCAGTCGCGCTACCTGAAGGTCGCGAACACCCAGGTCACGACCACCAACGGTCGTGACTACCGCGGTGGCCAGGCCATCAGCGTGCGGCGCATCGACGGCATCGCCGCCGGTGGTGACTCCGGTGGCCCGATGTTCGCGAACGGCCGCCAGATCGGCGTCGCGTCCACCTCGGACCGCTCGAGCGTCTCGAACTACACCAGCCTCAACAACACCAGCTACCGCAGCTGGATCCGGCAGTACGCCGGAGTCTGACACCCTGCTCCACCAGCGGTAACCCTGCGATGGCCCTCGGCTCCTGCCGGGGGCCATCACCCTGCGTGTTCACGAATGGTGGATGGACACGAACGGAGTAGCGAGCTACCGTGCCTCCAGCGTTCGCGCCGCTCGGGAGCATGGTGAGGTGCGCAGTGCAGGACGGCCCGAAGCGGGGGACCACGAGTGGTGATGCCGAGCGTCCCAACATGGCTCGCCTGTTCGACTACTACCTCGGTGGGGCGCACAACTTCGCGGTTGACCGCGCGCTCGCCGAGGAGAGCATCGCGAAGTACCCCGTCGCCGAGATAGCGCGGACGATCAGGTCCTTCTCCCGTCGCGTGGTGCGGCTGTGCGTCGAGGAGTACGGCATCCGCCAGTTCCTCGACCTGGGCAGCGGCATCCCCACCGCCGGCAACGTCCACGAGGTCGCCCAGGCGATCGACCCGTCGTGCGGCGTCGTCTACGTCGACCACGACCCGGTCACCGTCGCGCACGCCCGCACGATGCTGCGGGACAACCTCAACGCCGCGATCGTGCAGTCCGATGTCAGCGATGTCGGCGCCGTGCTGCGCGATCCCGAGACGCGCCGTCTCCTCGACTTCACCAAACCGACCGCGGTGCTGATGGTCGGCATCCTCCCGTACGTCACCGAGGAGCCCGCGGGCGTCGTCGCGCGCTACCGCGCCGCACTGTGCGAGGGCAGCATCCTCGCGCTGACACACCTCACGAAGGACGTCGAACCGGAGCTCGTCGGCCGGCTGGTCGACCTCGCGGACGGCATCAGCTCACCGCTGGTGCCGCGGTCCAAACAGGACGTGGAGGAGTTCCTCTGCGGCCTGCGGCTGCTGGAGCCCGGTCTGGTGCTCGCGGCGAACTGGCGGGCGGACGGAGAGCTCCCCGGCACGTCGGCCGCGGCGGAGGCCTCCACCTACGGCGCCGTCGGGATCATCGGCGCGTAGGTCTGGGACGGACGAAAGGCGGGCCCGAAGCCACAGGGGTGGCTTCGGGCCCGCCTTCGTCGTGCTCAGGCGTGTGCGTCAGCCCTGGTAGGCGGCCTGCTGGCCGGTCAGCGCGGCGGGACCCGCGTACTGGGCGTTGCCGAACGCGAGGATCGCGTAGCCGATCAGGCTGAACAGCCACAGGCCGACGACGCCGAAGACGGCGTCCTTCCTGAAGGACTTGGCGATGTCGATCGAGACGATGACCGACATGACGATGTTCACGATCGGGATCAGGAACAGGACCAGCCACCAGCCGGGGCGGCCCGCGACCTTCAGCCACACGTAGATGTTGTAGATCGGGATGATCGCTGCCCAGCCGGGCTGACCGGCCTTCGTGAACGTCTTCCACATGACCACGACGGCGAACACGAGGAACGCCAAGTACAGGATGATGCCGAAAACGCCGAGGCCGGTAGAGGCCGGGTCGACGGTAGTCGGGTCGTTGCCCACGGTCTTTCCTTCTTTCCACGCTTACTTGTGCCGGGGGATCGGCGAGCGGGGACGCTTCCAGTACCGCGCACCCGTCCTGTGTGGAATTCCCTTTTCGTGAGCCTTTCGAGACCTTCCGTCAACCTTCAGGATGCAGAGCCCAGCTTTTGCAGCGCTTCATCGGCCACTCGCATGACCGTCCACTCGTCCATTGGGACGGCACCGAGCTTCTTGTAGAAACCGATGCTCGGCTCGTTCCAGTTGAGGACCCACCACTGGAACCTGGTGTAGCCCTTGGCGACGCACTCCCGTGCCAGCGTCTCCAGCAGCTGCCTGCCGATGCCGCTGCCGCGGTGCTCCGGCGTGACGTAGAGGTCTTCCAGGTAGATGCCGTGCACGCCGTCCCACGTGGAGAAGTTCAGGAACCACAACGCGATCCCGACGACCTCACCGTCCACTTCGGCCACGTGGCCGAACAGCGCGGGGCTGTCGCCGAACAGGGCGGTGTGCAACTGTTCCGCGGTCAGGTGGCACTGCTCGGGAGCCTTCTCGTACAGCGCCAGCTCGTGCACCAGCCGCACGACCGCGTCGACGTCGCGCGGTTCCACCCTGCGGATCATCACACCTCCCACGCGGGCACGTTGAGCCTGCGCACCTGAGGGTCGCCCCGCTCGTCGCCCAGCTGGCAGATGCCGGCCGGGTCCAGTCCGAAGTGGACGCCCTGGTCGGGCGCCAGTCCCAGCCACGCCGCGATCAGCACGCGGCTGAAGTGCCCGTGGCCCACCAGCACCACGTCGCCGCCGGGCAGGATCTTGCGCACCCCGCCGAGCACCTTGCGGGCCCGGTCCTGCACCTCGGCGTGCGTCTCGCCGTTCGGCATCGGGTGCGACCACACCGTCCAGCCGGGGACGCGCTCGCGGATCTGGGGGGTGGTGATGCCCTCGTAGTCGCCGTAGTCCCACTCGGCGAGGTCCTCGGTCGTCGCGCCGACCTCCAGGCCGGCGAGCTCCGCCGTTCTGGTGGCCCGGTGCCGCGGGCTCGTCAGCACGAGCGCGGGCGCCTGGTCCGTGCCTCTCAACCGTGCGAGCGTGGCGCCCGCGCGGCGTGCCTGCTGCTCGCCCTCGGGCGTCAGCTCGATGTCAGTGCGTCCCGTGTGCCTGCCGGTCTCGGACCACTCGGTCTGGCCGTGGCGCAGCAGGTAGAGGTGGGTGCTCACCTGTTCGATCCTAAGGAGTGACGGGGAGCGCGTTTGGAGGAGTCCACCCGCGAGCTGTCCGGCGCGTCATGACCGCCGAGCACCCCGACCACCGCGTCCCCGACGAGGTGGATGCGCGAGAGATCCGCGAGGCGTTCGGCGTCCGCGTCGCGCGCATCCGGACGGAGCTGACTTCGACGTGGAACAAACTGAATCAGAACGAGCGTGACGGCGACGCCGGGGGCCGGTGATGGCCCGACCGGCTGGAATTCGGTGGCCGCGCCGTAGGACCTGCCCTGAGCTGGGTCAACCCGCCATTCGCATCTCAAATGAGCTGAATGGCGTAGTACTCACGTCTGATTGTTGTTTTGGTTGGCGAAATCCGGTCACAATGGCGTCCGGCGTCGCTAGAACGGTGTGGATCGTCCTTCCCGAGGGGGACCCACATGCGCCGGACATTCGCATTCTTGATACCTGTTCTGCTGACCGCCGTCGTGCCTGCCACACCCGCGTCGGCCGCTCCGCAACCGCCGCCCGGCCTGGCCGTCGCCGGTGACGTGATCCGCTGGACCGCTCCCACGCCGATGCCGTTGTCGAACGCCGGCGTGGAGTTCTGGGAGGGCGAGCGGTTCCTGGGCCTCGCCCGGGAGTCGGCGGACCTGCGGACGTTCACGCTGACGGCCGGGCTGAAGAACCCCACGGCGCTGCGGGTGAGATCCGCCGGCAGGCGGCTGGACGTCGTCGAGACCCCGCCGGCCTCGCTGGCGGCCCCCGCACTGCCCGCCCAACGGCCCCGGGCGGAGGTGGACCCCGGCAAGCCCGGCGAGTACGCCACCAGCACCGGGGAGTACGAGCTCGACCCGGTCACGCTGCCCGGCTACGGGGTGCCGATCGAGATGAAGGCCGTCGTCGTCGCGCCGGAGGGAGCGCCCGGCAAACGGCCGTTGGTGCTGTTCCTGCACGGCAGGCACTTCACCTGCTACGACCCGGTGATCCCCGACTACTACACCGGCGAATGGCCGTGTCCCGGTGGCCTGAAGGTCGTGCCGAGCCACCGCGGTTACCTGAAGACGCAGCAGCTCCTCGCGTCCCAGGGCTACCTGACGGTGTCGATCTCCGCGAACGGCATCAACGCCCAGGACGCGTCCACCGTCGACGCGGGCGCGCAGGGCCGGTCGTCGCTGGTGCGCCATCACCTGGCGAAGTGGGCGGACTGGTCGTCCGGCCAGGGCTCCGCGCCCGTCGCCGTGCAGGCCGACATGGCGAACGTGCTGCTCGTCGGCCACTCCCGCGGCGGCGAGGGCGTCAACCGCGCGGCCACCGACAGCCTCACCCCGCCGCCGGGCGACACCGGCTTCAGCGGCCCGGTGCGCTGGACCATCCGCGGCGACGTGCTGATCGGCCCCACGATCTTCGGCCACAACCCGGCGCCGGACGTGCCCTCGGTGACGTTGCTGCCGGGCTGCGACGGTGACGTCTCCGATCTGCAGGGCCAGATGTTCGTCGACCAGACCCGCGGTCTGAGCCGTGGCGCCGCGCTGCACAGCGCGCTGTACGTGGTGGGCGCGAACCACAACTACTTCAACAGCGAGTGGACGCCCGGCCAGGCGGAGGCGCCGGCGTTCGACGACTTCTCGCCCGGCCAGCCCCCGGACCCGCTGTGCACGCCCGGCACCGCCACCCGCCTGACCGCGGACCAGCAGCAGGCCGCCGGAGCCACCTACGTCGCGGCGTCCGCGCACCTGTTCCTGGCCGGCGACACCTCGGTGCTGCCGCTGCTCGACGGCTCCGGCGTCCGCGCCCCGTCCGCGGACCCGGCCCGCGTCCTCTCCCACGCCGTGGGAGCCGCACGCAAGCCGTTCGTCGTGCCGGACACGTCCACCGCCGTGTCAGGCAGTGCACGGCTGTGCGAGCAGACCTCGCGTGACGCGACGATTGCCTGCAGCACCGCGCGTTCACCGCACTTCGTCGGCTTCCGGTACGCGTCGTCGCAGCCCGAACGTCTCTCCGTCGCCCTGAAGTGGACCGCGGCAGGACAGGCAGCCGTGGTGCAGCCCGCCGCTCCGGTGTCGTTGCGGGGTTCGCGTGAACTGGCGCTGCGCCTGGCCGTCCCGGCCAACGCTCCCGCCTCCGGCTTCGGCGTGGCGGTCACCGACCACAGTGGACAGAAGCACGCACTCGGCTCGGTGTCCGTGACCGGCCTGCCCGGCACCAACCGGGTGAGTCCGGTGTGGGGGCAGGAGGTCCGCGTCCCGCTCCCGGAGAACCTGGGCGAGGTGGCATCGCTGGAACTGGTTCCAGAATCCGCGTCGGGTGAGGCGTGGCTGATCGACGCCCACGGCTGGAACCCGGGCCTCGTCCCCGTCGTCCCGGCCGACCTGGGCCGTGTCGACACCACCCTCGTCGCCGTGGAGGAGGGCGACGAGGGCACCCAGACCCACACCGTCGCGGTCAACGCCGCCGGCGAAGGCACCCGCGTCGTCCGGATCTTCTACAACGCCGCGGAGAACCAGCCCGCCACGAAGCTGGTCACGCTCGCGCCGGGCGAACACCGCGCCGAGGTGCAGGTGTCCTTCGCGTCCAACACCAGGTGGGGCGGCGACAGGCAGTACGCCGTCGGGGTGCAGGCGCTGTCCAACGCCGTCGTCGGCGCCGCGGTAGGCGGCCTGCGGGTGCACGACGACGACCCAGCGCCGAAACTCACGGTCACCCCGCTCGCCGACAGCGTGACCGAGGGCGGCGTCCTGAAGTGGAGGGTGACGCTGTCGGAGACCGCGGACGCGCCGTTCGCGCTGGAAGGCCTGCCGGCGGTACCCGTCAGCGCCCCCGAACTGTCCTCGACGGACGTCGACCGGGACTGGTTCCTGGCCAACTCGGGGCAGGACCCGCTGCCGTCCCGGCCGCTGTCCACGACCCGGATCGGGTTCTACGTCTACATCCCGCCGGGCCAGACGACGTTCGAGTTCTCGATGCCGACCGCGGCCGACACCGAGGCCGAACCCGAGGAGCAGGTCCGGCTGCGGTTCGAGGGCATCTCGCCCACCGGCATCGGGTTCGAGGTGACGGGCGAGGTGACCGACGCGGCCTAGCTCTTCTGGTGGACGGTGCCGCTTTCCGTTCGGGAGGCGGCACCGAGCCGGGCTATCGCTCGAACGGGTACTCCTTGGCCCGGTGGCGCTCACCTGCCCCTTGGGCCGTCTGGGGCCGTCAGTGCCGTTGAGGCGGCCCAAGAACCGGCCGATCACACCCGTAGTGCGTGAGATGTTCTTAAGTATCAAGAGCGTTGCGCCGCAGCGCGATGGCCTTCGGTCACTCTCAACGCCGGCGTCCATCCGCCTAGCGCGGTAGAGACAAGAGAATGGTGTGGTGTGGCTGCGATTCCTATGTGACGGTCGAAACGCTCCTGCGAGGAGTTTCGCTAGTCTCCTCCGTCGGACCGTAAGGGTTGACAACATCCTTCCTGTTCGCCGCTACATTCTTTCGGATCTGTCGTAGTTCATCACTGGCCGTGTAGATGCGTGCCTTGGTCTCGCCAGAGGCGACGAGCAATCCCTTGGACACAAGAATCCTGAGATCCCGGGCTGCCGTTCCCGGCTCCAGTTGGGCGTCTTTCTCGTAGCTGGTCCGACGCACGCGAATTCCGATGAGTGCGTCGAACAGCGCAAATGCGGCGCGCTCGGGCAGCTTGTTCTTTGCGAGCAGCGTGTCAAGCTCGCTCCACATCTGGCTAGCTTCTGTTACACGTCGAAGAACGGTCTGCGCTTGTATGTGGTGCGCCGTCAGGTTGAACCTGATCCACTGACGTGTGCTGCGCTCGGGACGCCAGGAACCTGCTCCTACATCGGCGAGTACCTCATAGTAGGCGTTGGTGTTGCGGCCCAACCACTCTTCGATGCTGCTGAATTCTGGGGCGAGGATCTTCTCGCGTGCAAGGATCAGTGTTTGAAGTGCGCGGGCCATGCGTCCGTTGCCATCACGGAACGGGTGGATCATGACGAGGTTCAAGTGAGCGAGAGCTGCACGTACGTAAACAGGGCAGTCGCTGGTCTTTGAAAGATCGTCCATCAGCTCGGCCATCAAACTGGAAACAGTCTCTGGCTCAGGGCCTTCGTAGACGATCTCGTTGTTCTCTTCGTCGTGGACGTAGATTGTTTTCTTCCGGTACTGGCCCGGGCTTTTGGATAGATCGTGACCGAGCATCATGAAGTGCAGACTGCGCACCAGTGACTGGTCGAGACTGAATTCCGTGTCTTGGGCGAGCTGCTGAATGTACGTCAGAGCGTTTCTGTACCCGATGATTTCGAGTGAAGTGCGACGGTCAGCGTCTAGTGGCTCTTCGTCTTCCAGGATCGCTACGGCGTCATCAAGGGATACATCGTAACCCTCAATGCTGTTGGAGCCACGGATGGCCCGAGCCTTGAGGTTGCGGCGGAGCTGTCCCTTCCAGCGGCGAGGCTCGCGGAGGTAGTGGCGCAGGCGTCGTCGGAACTCGTCGATCTCGCCGACGACCCGGTGGTCGTCAGCGTCGAGGGGAGACGGTTGGAAGAGCATGCCGCCAGTGTGGAGATTGACGGATCATTCGTCAAACTTGATAGATGATTCGTTCATGATCGCCGTCCCACTTGCTCGGCGAGGATTGGCTCAGTTTGCTGCGTGATGATCGTCTTGGTTCTGGCTGCGGCGTGTCGCTGTCGGTGCGTGGCGTAGCCGGTTCGGAGTACCTCGTTTGAGGTCGGGTGGTTGACCGAGTGGTCGCAGGCGGGCTCATCAGGGCTTGCAGTGTTGATGGATTGACGGTTCATTCGTCAACGTTGAGAGATGAACCAATCATCTCTCAAACCTTGCGACGGCATCCTGACGTGCAGTGGTCTAGGTGTCGAGGTGAGCTGCTGGTTCTCCTGGGATTGCTGGTGTGCTTGTGAGTTGCGAGCGATCCGTCAACGTTGACGGACAAGGCAGTCCGTTAAGGACTGACCCGGGCCGTCTGGGGGCCGTCGAACCACGCCAAGGAACGAAAAACGACGCTGACCTACGAAAGAGATCTTCGTTGGTCAGCGTCGTCAACAAGGCTCCGGGCTCAGCCCTGCTTGGTCTCCCAGAAGATCTTGTCGATCTGCGCGATCAGGTCCAGCAGCTGCTGACCGGTCGCCGGGTCCATCGACCCCTTGGTGCCCGAGGCGCCGGCGGCCTTGGTGGCGCGGTTGAACAGGTCGTGCAGCTCGGGGTACTTCTCGAAGTGCGGCGGCTTGAAGTAGTCCGTCCACAGCACCCACA
>NZ_DATLEC010000175.1:0-3210 GCF_035525475.1 Lentzea sp.
GCGGGTTGGCTGAGCGGGCTCAGTCGGCCGTGGTGGAGCGGGCGGCGACGTATGCCGAGCGCTGGTCGGACCACGCCCCTGTGACGGTCGTGTACTCGGACTGACCGATAGCCCGGGATCAGGCACAATCATGCCCGAGGAGGTGATGAGGGTGCACGAGATCGTGTCTGCCAAGAGGGCTGAGATCGAGGAGCTGTGCCGGACGTTGGGTGTCCGACGTCTGATGTGTTCGGGTCAGCCGCGAGCGGCGCGTTCGACATCGCGAGCAGCGACGTGGACATCCTCATCGACTTCGAGACCGTGCACGACTTCGACCACTTCGGCAGCTACTTCGCGCTGAAGGAGGGCCTGGAGCGGATCTTCGACAGGCCTGTCGACCTCGTGGTGAGCGGCAGCATCCGCAACCCGTACTTCCGGCAGCAGGTCATGGACAGCAAGGAAACCCTGTATACGGCGTGATCCCCGCACCTACGTGTGGGACGCCTTGCGTGCCGCTGAGTTGCTGGCTGAGTTCAGCAGTGGCAAGTCCTTCACCGGCTATCTGGGTGACGCGATGCCGAGGTCCGCTGTCGAGCGGCAGTTCGAGATCATCGGCGAGGCGTTGAACAACTTGTCGAAGGTCTCCCCGGAACTCGCCGCGGCCGTTCCGGATCTGCGCCGCGTCGTTGCCTTCCGCAACATCCTCGTACATGGCTACGCCAGCGTGGACGATGCACTCGTGTGGCAGGTGCTCACCGAAAAGCGGCCGCGTCTCGAGGAGCACCTGCGCCAGCTGCTGGCTGGGCTGGCCTGACCCGGTCGCCTACTCCGACCGACCCAGTCCGGGCAGCCTGTATCGCTCCCGTCGCCCGTCTGACCGCTCGATTTACCCCGTCGGCTCCCCGAACATGAACACGATTCACCATCGATGAATCGGGGGCGCACAAGATGACGGGCTTCACCAGGCGTTCGTTCCTCCTGGCCATGGGTGTGGGCGCCGCGGGCGTCCCACTCCTCGACGCGCAGGCGATTGCCTCGACCGCGGGTACCACGCTCGACACCGCGGCCACGCCGATCGGCACCAGCGGCTACCGCAGGCTCCAGGCCGGACCGGGCTGGCCGACCGTCGTGCGCACCGATCTGGTCCCGGCCAAGGCCGGGCGGGAGGCGCGGCGGCAGGCGTTGGCCAGCTTCGTGCAGTTCAGCGACATGCACATCTGCGACGCCCAGAGTCCGCTCCGGTTCGAGTACCTGCACCCGATCATGGGCTCCAGCGCGCACCGGCCCCAGGAAGCTCTCACGGCGCAGGGAAGTACTTCTCTCGTTCGTCGTGTCAACGCCGTGAAGAACGGTCCGCTGACCGGCAGGCCCTTCGACTTCCTCATGACGACCGGTGACAACACGGACAACCACGAGAACATCGAGCTCGACTGGTTCCTCACGATCCTCAACGGCGGCACCATCACGCCGAACACCGGTGACAACGGGTACGAAGGCGTGCAGAACGCGGGCATCAGCACGTTCTGGCAGCCGGACCTCAGCGGCGCGGACGACTACAAGGCGGCGGGGTTCCCGCGGCTCCCGGGGCTGCTCGACGCGGCCGTCAGGGAGTTCACCAGCCCCGGACTGGACATCTCCTGGTACTCCACGATCGGCAACCACGACGACAGCGTGGTCGGCGCGCTGCCGGACGGCCTGCTCGACAGCTGGTACACCGGGCGCAAGAAGATCGTCGGCTTCGGCGACCCCGTGCAGAACGCCAAGGTCGCGCGTGCCTTCAACGACCCCGAGGCCATCCCGGAAGCGATGAGCATCCTCGCGAGTGGCGGCGTCGTCAGGACCGTCACGCCCGATGACCGGCGTCGGCTGTTCACCACCGGTGAGTTCGTGCGCAAGCATCTGCCGACGGGTGGACACGGGTACACGGACGCCAACGCGGATGGTGTGGACGTGTTCTACACGTTCCGGATGGCGCCTGGCGTCACGGGCATCAGCATGGACACCACGAACCTCGCCGGCTTCTCCGAGGGCTCGATCGGGCTGCACCAGCTCAACTGGATCGAGAGGACGCTCCGCCGCGGCAGTTCGCTCTACTACGACTGGCTCGGCCTGCCGCAGCGGCAGAACGTCACCGACGAGCTGTTCGTGCTGTTCAGCCACCACACGTCCACGACGATGGGCAACGTCTTACCCGACCGGCGGAGGCCGTTGGACCCGCGGATGAACGGTGACGCGCTGGTCGGCCTCCTCCACCGGTTCCCGAACGTGCTGGCGTGGGTCAACGGGCACACGCACCGCAACGTCATCACGCCGCACCGGCACGACACGCCGTCGAGGAGCTTCTGGGAGATCAACACCGCCGCGCACGTCGACTACCCGCAGCACGCCCGCGTCATCGAGGTGGCGGACAACGGGGACGGCACGTTGTCGCTGTTCACGACGTTGCTCGAAGCCGACGCGCCGTACCGGGCCGACTACGACGACCGCAGCGACCAGGCGCTCGCGAGCCTGTGCCGGGAGTTCACCTACAACGACATCCACTCGCGAGCCGAGCCGCTGGGCACTCCGCTCGACCGGAACGCGGAACTGCTGGTCGCCGTGCGGTGAAGTGGGATGTCCCACAGCCGGTCACACCTGATCAGGAATTTCAGCGGCCTAAGGTCGTTGACGTGGCAGTGGACATCTCTCTAACCCCACCGCAGCCCCGGCCGAGTGCGGCGGCCATGCGGCGAGCGTTGCGCAGGGCGGCGGACGGCGCCGTGCTCGACGCGACCGAGGCCACCGTGTTGCTGCACGCGCGCGGGGAGGACCTGGACGCGCTGCTGGCCGCGGCCGGCCGGGTGCGGGACGCGCACCTGCTCGCCGAGGGGCGTCCCGGGGTGGTCACGTACAGCCGGTCGGTGTTCATCCCGCTGACCAGGCTGTGCCGGGACCGGTGCCACTACTGCACGTTCGCGACGACCCCGGGACGCCTGCCCGCGCCGTTCCTGTCGCCGGACGAGGTGCTCGACATTGCCCGCAAGGGTGCTGCGATGGGCTGCAAGGAGGCGTTGTTCACGCTCGGGGACCGTCCCGAGGACCGTTGGGACGACGCCAAGGAGTGGCTCGCGGCGGCCGGATACGACAGCACGCTGGAGTACGTCCGCGCGATGGCGATCCGCGTGCTCGAGGAGACCGGCCTGCTCCCCCACCTCAACCCCGGCGTCATGAGCTGGAAGGAGATGTCGCGGC
>NZ_DATLEC010000181.1:0-19644 GCF_035525475.1 Lentzea sp.
AAACACCCGGTCCCATTCCGAACCCGGTAGTTAAGCCCTTCTGCGCCGATGGTACTGCACTGGTTACGGTGTGGGAGAGTAGGTCGCCGCCGAACTTAATTTGCCCTGCGGGTTGAGCGCTACAAGCGCTCCCCGCAGGGCTTTTTCACGTTCAGGTTCGTTTGACGCTGTCCTGTTCGCTCTGTTTCCACGATGTTTCTGTTCGGCGGCCGCACGCCAGCCCCTACGACGACGTGGCGCCGTTGAAGGGCATCTACTCGGGTGGTGCGGCGACCGCGGTGGAGGTCACGGTGGACATCACGCGGCTCGCCTGACGGTCACCAGGGCAGCGTGCCGTGGGCGGAGAAGAAGCCGCCGGTCGGGCCGTCGGGGCCGATCTGCGCCATGCGGACGATGATCTCGGCGCCTTCCTCGACGGTCTGCGTGCCGGTGTTCGCGTTGAGGTCCGTCCTGGTGTAGCCGGGTTCCACTGCGTTGATCCGGATGCCGGGGAACGCCTTGGCGTACTGGACGGTGACCATGTTGACCGCCGCCTTGGACGCCGGGTAGGCCACGCCGGGGTAGAAGTGAGTCGGTGAGGACGGTGTGGCGGCGCCGGTGATCGAGGCCAGGCCGCTGCTGACGTTCACGACGACGGGCGCGGCGGACTTCGCCAGCAGCGGCAGGAACGCGTGGGTGACGCGCACCAGGCCGAACACGTTCGTCTCGAACATCGTGCGCATGGTCTCGCCGGTGGTGTCCGCGGCGCCGACGATGCCGCCGTCCTCCGTCCTGCCCTCGATGCCGGCGTTGTTGACCAGCACGTCGAGCCCGCCGTCGGCCTCGACGACCTTCGCCGCCGCGGCGACCGACGCGTCGTCGGTGACGTCGAGGACGGCGAGACGTGCGCCGAGTCGTTCCGCGGCCCGGCGGCCGCGTTCCTCGTCCCTGCTGCCGAGGTAGACGGTGTGGCCCGCGGCGACGAGGCGGCGGGCGGTCTCGAAGCCGAGGCCCTTGTTCGCTCCGGTGATCAGTGTCGTTGTCATGACCCCAGAGTCGTCCCGGGGACGGGACCAACCAGTCGACTGGTCTTCCTGGGACTGCCGGTACCAGGCACGTCTCCGGAACCGGCGGCACAATCGGGGAGTGGCTGCGACGGAGTTCGGACGGGCGGTGCGCCGCTGGCGCGACAGGCTCACGCCTGAGGCGGCGGGGCTTCCCGCAGGCGCGCACCGGCGTGCGGCAGGACTGCGCCGCGAGGAGCTGTCGGGCCTGGCGGGGATCTCCGTCGACTACGTCACGCGCCTCGAACAGGGGCGCGCGTCCACCCCGTCGTCGCAGGTCGTCGAAGCCCTGGCACGGGCGCTGCGGTTGTCGCCGGACGAGCGCGAGCACCTCTTCCGGCTCGCCGAGCTCGTGCCGCCGGGTGCGGCGATGGTGCCCGCGTACGTCACGCCGAGCGTGCAGCGGATGCTGGACCGGCTGGCCGGGACGCCCGTCGCCGTGTTCGACGCGTGCTGGACGTTGCTGGTGGCGAACCAGGAGTACGCGGCGCTGATGGGAGACCAGTCCGGGGCGCGCGGCTATGAGCGCAACGGCGTGTGGCGCACGTTCGTGAGCGGCGGCAGCCGGGCGCGGCAGTCACCGGAGGAGCTGGACGAGCTGAAGGCCGCCCAGGTCGCCGACCTGCGTGCCGCCGCTGCCCGCTACCCGGCGGACGGGCAGCTCCCACGGCTGGTCGAGGAGCTGCGCGCGAACAGCACGCTGTTCGCCGAGCTGTGGGACTCCGGCGCCGTCGGGCAGCACGTCGCCGCGCGCAAGACCATCGACCACCCGCGGGTGGGGCCCGTGACGCTCGACTGCGACGTCCTCACCGTGGCGGGCAGCGACCTGCGCGTCATGATCTACACGGCGGAACCCGGGACCGAGGACGCCGAGCGCCTCGCGTTGCTCACCGTCCTCGGCACCCAGGCGTTGCTGTAGCAGGTCAGCGCCAGCCGTGGCGTTCGCGCAGCACGTCCACGACCTTGCTGAACGCGGCGGGCGCCAGCACGGCGCCCTCACGGCGGATGTCGTCGTCCGAGTCGAGCGCGAAGACGCGGTCCAGGCGCAGGTAGGACTCCCGGCCGTCGCGGTCCCAGGCGCCGGAGCCCAGCTCCAGGTAGTCGTCGCGCGGCTCCTTCGACGACAGCATCAACGCGATCAGGTCGCCCTTCGCGTGCCCCACGACCAGCAACGGGCGGTCCTTGCCGCGGTTCGCGTCCTCCTCGAAGGGAACCCAGGCCCAGATGACCTCGCCGGGGTCGGCGTCGCCGTCCACCGAGGGCTCGTACGCGAGCTTGGCGGCGCCGGCCGCGTCGTAGATCTCACGGACCGCGCCCTTCGCGGGGCGGGGGTCCTCACCGTTCGTCTGCACGGACGCACCCTAGTGGTGCAGAGCACGCCGGCCACTATGGGACCATAAGGGGACACCCGTCCGATTTCCTGTTGAGGACTGCCTTGACCACGTTCGCCGACACGACCTTCACGCCTCCGGAACTCATCCGGAACTTCTGCATCATCGCGCACATCGACCACGGCAAGTCGACGCTGGCCGACCGCATGCTGCAGCTCACCGGCGTGGTCGATGCGCGGGCGATGCGCGCGCAGTACCTCGACCGCATGGACATCGAGCGCGAGCGCGGCATCACCATCAAGGCGCAGAACGTGCGCCTGCCGTGGCAGCTCGAAGGGCAGGACCACGTCCTGCACATGATCGACACGCCCGGCCACGTCGACTTCACCTACGAGGTGTCCCGCGCGCTGGAGGCCTGCGAGGGCGCCGTGCTGCTGGTCGACGCCGCGCAGGGCATCGAGGCGCAGACGCTCGCGAACCTGTACCTGGCGATGGAGAACGACCTCACCATCATCCCGGTGCTGAACAAGATCGACCTGCCCGCCGCGGACCCGGACAAGTACGCCAAGGAGATCGCGCACATCGTCGGCTGCGAGCCGGAGGAGGTCCTGCGCGTCTCCGCGAAGACCGGTCTCGGCGTCGAGGCGCTGCTCGACGAGGTCGTGCGGAAGGTCCCGGCCCCGGTCGGCCAGGACGACGCCCCGGCCCGCGCGATGATCTTCGACTCCGTCTACGACACCTACCGCGGCGTCGTCACCTACATCCGCGTGGTCGACGGCAGGATCACGCCGCGCGAGCGCATCAAGATGATGTCGACGGGCGCGACCCACGAGATCCTCGAGGTCGGCATCGTCTCGCCGGAGCCGAAGCCGTCCCAGGGCCTCGGCGTCGGCGAGGTGGGCTACCTGATCACCGGCGTGAAGGACGTGCGCCAGTCCAAGGTCGGCGACACCGTCACGTCGGAGCGCAAGGGCGCCACGGAGCCGCTGGCCGGTTACCGCGAGCCCCGTCCGATGGTCTACTCCGGCCTGTACCCGGTCGACGGCTCCGACTACCCGGAGCTGCGCGAGGCGCTGGACAAGCTGCAGCTCAACGACGCCGCGCTCACCTACGAGCCGGAGACGTCCGCGGCGCTGGGCTTCGGTTTCCGCTGCGGCTTCCTCGGCCTGCTGCACCTGGAGATCACCCGCGACCGCCTGGAGCGCGAGTACGGTCTCGACCTCATCTCCACGGCCCCGAACGTCGTGTACCGCGTCGTGATGGAGGACGGCACCGAGCACGTCGTGACGAACCCGTCCGACTGGCCGGAGGGCAAGCGCGCCGAGGTCTACGAGCCCGTCACCAAGTGCACCGTCATCGCCCCGTCCGACTACATCGGCGCGATCATGGAGCTCTGCCAGTCCAAGCGCGGCCAGCTCGGCGGCATGGACTACCTGTCGGAGGACCGCGTCGAGCTGCGCTACACGATGCCGCTCGGCGAGATCATCTTCGACTTCTTCGACTCGCTGAAGTCCCGTACCCGCGGGTACGCGTCGCTGGACTACGAAGAGGCCGGCGAGCAGGACGCGGAGCTCGTCAAGGTCGACATCCTGCTGCAGGGCGAGACGGTCGACGCGTTCAGCGCGATCGTCCACAAGGACTACGCCTACGCGTACGGCACGCGCATGGCGACCCGTCTGCGCGAGCTCATCCCCCGGCAGCAGTTCGAGGTGCCGATCCAGGCCGCGATCGGTGCCCGCGTGATCGCCCGCGAGACGATCCGCGCGATCCGCAAAGACGTTCTGGCCAAGTGCTACGGCGGTGACATCACCCGTAAGCGCAAGCTGCTGGAGAAGCAGAAGGAAGGCAAGAAGCGCATGAAGATGGTGGGGCGCGTGGAGGTGCCGCAGGAGGCCTTCGTCGCCGCGCTGTCCACGGACGAGCCGAAGGGCAAGAAGTAGGCGCAGTGGCACGTCTTCACGTCGGCTGCGCGATGTGGAACCACAAGGCGTGGCTCGGGCGGTTCCTCCCGCAGTCGCAACCCGTCGGGGAGCGACTGCGGGCCTACGCGGGCTGGTGCAACGCCGTCGAGGGAAACACCACGTTCTACGCGACGCCCGCCAGGAAGACCGTCACGACCTGGGCGCGGCAGACCGACCCCGGCTTCCGGTTCGTGGTCAAGCTGCCCAAGATCGTCACGCACGAGCGACGCCTGACCGGCGTCGAGGTCGAGATGCGGGCGTTCCTGGACGCGATCGAGCCTCTCGGCGAGCGTGCGGTCCTGTGGACCCAGCTGCCCGGCTCGTTCGGCCCGGCGGAGGTCGACGCCCTGGGCCGTTTCCTGCGCAGGCTGCCCGCCGGCCTCCGGCGTGCCGTGGAGGTGCGTCACCCGCTGTTCTTCACCGACGGCGAAGCGACGTCGTTGCTGGAGGGAGCGCTCGCCGGCGCGGACGCCGAGTGGGTGCCGTTCGACACAACGGTCTTCTTCCAGAGCCCGCCGACCAGCGAGGCCGAGCGGGAGGCCTGGGGCAGGAAACCGCGGTTGCCGCGGCGAACGCGGGTGCTGACCGACCAGCCGATCGTCCGCTACCTGGGCCGGGACTCGGTCGAGGACACGGTCGAGGGGTGGCGGTCGTGGACCGCGGTGGTCGCCGACTGGCTGCGGGAGGGCAGGTCGCCGACGGTGTTCCTGCACACCCCCGACAACAACGACGCGCCGGCGCTCGCCCGCCGGTTCCACGACGAGGTACGAGCGCTGGTGCCCGGCCTCGATGCACTGCCCGAGCCCGAACCGGTCGAGCCCGCGACCCTGTTCTGAGCGAAGGTCTGCTCCGCGGTCAGCTCGATCGGCGTCGTGACCCGTTCTTCGTCGCCGTGCTGTCCACTCAGGAGCTGAGGGGCGAGAAGCAGGTTCATCAGTTCGTGCGACTGTCGGCTTCCGGAGGCGTTGCCTAGCGTCGAGGTTCATGACTTCCGTTATGAGCCACGAGAACGACGTCCGCCGCTTCCGGAAGTGGGACGCCGACAACGACGGCATCATCGACCGCAGCGACTACGAGGCCGAGGCACGGCGGATCGTCGAGGCGTTCGGCGAGAGCCTGACCAGCGGCCGCGGCCGCGCCGTCATGGAAGCGCTGATCGTTCTGCACCGGCGTCAGGCGGAGGCGGCGGGAGTCGGTCCCGCCGGCGCGATGAACCAGCAGCAGTACCTCGCGGCGAACCAGGAGCTGATGTTCGGCCGTGGCGACGAGGGGTTCGACGAGCTGCTGCGGCCGGCCATCTCGGCGATCGCGGACCTGTGCGACACCGACCGCGACGGCCTGGTGAACAGGGTGGAGCTGCGCCGGTGGCTCGGGTCGGCGGTGGGGTTGAGCGACGCCGACTCCGACGCCGCGTTCGACCGCATCGACCTCGACGGTGACGGGCACCTCACGGTGGACGAGCTCGTCATCGCGGTGCGCGAGTTCCACTACGGGCGGCTGGACATCCCGCTGCTGGGCTGAGCGGTCACGCGGCCCTGCTTCGATTCACTCCACGACGCGGTCGCGGTTCTTTGAGCTGGGAGCTGCGACAGTTTGAGTGCTTCTGAACGTTTTGGTAACACACGATGCATCGAGGGCCGCGATCACGATTGCCACATCAGCAGAGGTTTGGCCGCGAACCAGAGCTGAGGTGGCGACGATGGCGATCGTCTATCGGGGTATGTGGAGTGACAGCGATGATGGGGTGGGAGATCGCCTACAGCGTTCGCTGGAGCACTGGGTCGGCTATAAGTCCGGTGGCCGCCTAGGGCTGGCGGACGGCATCACCGACGATGGTGTGATCCGGGTGAAGGTCGAGAGGGCGGAGGACAGCGGTGGCCCGATTGATTCGGTCTTCCGGTTTTCATTCACCGAGTCTCGCGAGAACGGGGTGCGCTGGACGACAACCGTTCGCTATTGGTCAGGTCCGGCTGTCACCGAGGAAGTCGGTTCAGGTGGCAGTTGGCTCTGGGTAGATCTCGACCTCGTTTCTCACGACGAGCTGGACCGCGTGAACGTGTCGGCACCCCGCTTCGCTCGTGATTTGCTCGCGGCCAGCCATACGGCTCGACGTCGCTGTGTTCCTCTCGCTGGTTCACCCATCACCTATGAGGGGGAGTCCGGTGCGGAACAACTTGCCGAAATCGTCACCGACATGGAGAGGGATCTGCCGGTGGTGGTGTTCGCGGCACTGCCTGCCGACTTCGAGTTGTACTTGGCGCCACCTGGCTTCGCGGCCTCGGCGGCCTACCTGCGGTCGGTGAAGCGCGCGGCAGAGGACAATGCCGGTCTCGCGCAGGTCTGTCGGCTCGACGAGGAGGCCACCACTCACTTCGGCACCATTCTCGGCGAGGACTACGGCGTTCGAGATGGTGCGTTTCGGATCTACCTCCCCGGAGCGGATCCCGCACTGCGCGACGGCTGGCGGCATCGGTACACCGTGGCTGCCCGGTATCTGCGGAAGGAGAACTCAGGTCCTCAGATCTTCCGCGCTGTGTCGCCGCGAGCAGGGATCCGGCGGGCAGCGCCGAGCTATGAGAGCGCTGCCGCCCTGCTGGAACAGGGCATGTCCGGCGAGGATCGCGAAATGTTGAACATGGCGATCGCGGTGGCGGACGACCTCGAACGTCACAAGGTAGATCTTGATCAGAGGTACGGGAACCTCGTGGAGGACCAGCAGTCTCTCGAGGAGGAGAACATTCGGCTGCGTCAGCAGCTCAGCATCGCGTGGAAGGAGAACGCGCTGCTACGGAGCGGATCGCTCTCCACCGCGCCCGATATCGAGGCGTTCGATGCCGTTGACCCTGCAGAGATCGACTCACCCAGCACTGCGGCTCTGCAGGCGCAAGAGGTGTTGCCCAGGTACCTGAGCCTTCCGGACGAAGCATGCGTCGACCTCGACGACCTCGATGCCGCGGTGGAGGCGAAAGCGTGGGGGCAGACTGCATGGCGGGCGTTTTTGGCACTGCACGCATATGGGGAAACGCTGAGCGGCTCGGAAAGCCCGGCAGACTTCTGGACTTGGTGCATCAAATCCGGCCATCCGCACGTTTGGACCGCTACGCCCAAGAAACTCGCCATGTCGGAGAGTGAAACTGTGATGAACAATCCGAAGCTAGCGGCGAAAAGAGTCTTTCCCGTCGACCTTGTTGTGAAGCAGTCCGGCCGGATCGAGATGCAGGCGCACATCAAGATCGCGGAAGGCGGCGGCTCGCGCGCGCCGCGGATCTACTTTCTGCCGTCACGTGAATACGGCAAGGTGTTCGTCGGCTACTTCGGACCGCACAAGAACGTGCCTAACGGCCGTGCCTGAGCGGTCACGCGGTGAGCTCTATGAGCGCGACGACTCGGTCGAGGTCGCGCTCATAGGGCACGCCGATGTACTTCAGGGCGATCCGGTCGATGATCTCCCACGCCGCGTCCCCTTCGAGCCACTCGACCACGCGGCCGCGCAGGACGACCGGCCGGAACGGGTCGTCCGGTGGCGTCAGGGAGATCGCCACCCGCGGGTCGCGGCGCAGGTTGCGGGCCTTCCGCGAGGTCGGGCCGGTGAGGATCACGACGTGGTCGCCGTGCGTGCCGATCCACAACGGCACGGAGTGCGGTGCGCCGTCGGGCAGCACAGTGGCGAGGTGGGCGATCGGGGTGCCGTCGAGCACCTCGCGGACGTCCGGGGTCATCGCCGCACCTCGTAACGAAGGTGGGTCACGCCGGGGGCGGGGACGGCGTCGACCAGCGTGAGGCTGACGTGCGACGGGAGCTCCTGGAAGAACGGGCGACCGGCGCCGAGCAGGACCGGGACCTGGTGCAGCACGACCTCGTCGACGAGTCCGGCTTTGAGGGCCGCGTTGAGCACGCCGCCGCCCATCAGGCCGATGTCCTTGCCGTCAGCCAGGTCGCGGGCCTTCGCGATCGCGTCCTCGACGGTGGTGGCGAGCGTCTGGCGTCCGGTGAGATCCGCCGGGCGGTGGCTGAGCAGGACCAGCTTCGCGTTCGGGTGCGGGCTGCCGCCGCCGAAGTGTTCCGAGTCCTCGTAGGTGGTGCGGCCGGCGACGACCGCGCCGACGCGTCCGGCGTGGAAGTCGAACACCTCGGCGCTGGCCTCGCTGAGCTTGAAGCCGTCGAACTCCCGGCTCGGTGTGTCGCCGGTGAAGTACCAGTCGAACAGCACGCCGCCGTCGCCGATGCCATGACCTGGGCGGGGGTCGCGGCCGGTGATGTAGCCGTCGACCGAGACCGAGTGGGCGCTGATGACCTTGCTCATCCCAGCTCCTTTGAGTTCCTTTAAGAGACGCTGCGGGAGACTGTAGCAGCCTTGAGTTCCCTCAGGGAACCTCAGTCGTTAGAGTGGCGCCATGCAACGCACGAGCTTCAGCGGGATGGCGTGTTCGATCGCGCGCACGCTCGACGTGATCGGGGAGCCCTGGTCGCCGTTGATCCTGCGGGACGTGTGGGTCGGGATGAGCCGGTTCGAACAGCTGCAGGCCGACCTCGGGATCTCGCGCAAGGTGCTGACGGAGCGCCTCAACCACCTCGTGCGGCAGGGGATCTTGGAACGACGGCCGTACGACCAGCGGCCGCGCTACGAGTACGTGCTCACCGGCAAGGGCGCGGAGCTGGTCGACCTGCTGATGGTCATGAAGGGCTGGGGAGACAGGTGGCTCGCCGGGGAGGCGGGGCCGCCGGTGCTCTACCGGCATCACGCGTGCGGGGAGATCGCGGACGTCTCGCTGTGCTGCGACCGGTGCGGTGAGCCGATGCGCGCCGGCGACGTCGATCTGCTGCCGGGACCCGGCGTTGCTAAATTGGCAACGTAGTTTGCCAGTACGGCACGGCTTGACGCACCTTGGACCCATGACGACAGCACAGGAGTTCTGGGAGACCTTCTACTCGGAGCGGGACCAGGTCTGGTCCGGCAATCCGAACCCGTTGCTGGTGCGCGAGACCGAGCGGCTCGCGCCCGGAAGCGCGCTGGACCTCGGGTGCGCCGAGGGTGGCGACGCCGTGTGGCTGGCCAAGCGGGGCTGGCGGGTGCTGGGCGTGGACGTGTCGCAGGTGGCGCTGGACCGGGCGCTGAAGCACGCGTACGACGCCGGCGTGGAGATCTCGGTGGAGCGGCACGACCTCAAGGCCACGTTCCCCGAGGGGCTGTACGACCTGGTCAGTGCGCAGTTCCTGCACTCGCCGGTCGAGGAGGACGGGGAGCGCAACAGCATCCTCAAGCGAGCCGCGGAGGCCGTGGCGCCGGGCGGGCACCTGGTCGTCGGCGGGCACGCCGGGGCGCCGTCGTGGTCCGAGCACCGCGACTACTACTTCCCGACGACCAAGGACGTGCTCGACCACCTGAAGCTCACGGACAACTGGATCATCATCACGGACGAGGTGGTGGAACGGCCGCTCGTGGGGCCGGAGGGTCAGGAGGAGACGCGCAAGGACAACGTGCTGACGCTCAAGAGGTTGTTCTAGGTCGTCAGGCGACCTGGTTGGTGGCGAGGTCGATGTCCTCACCGTCGATGTCGGCCACGATCCTGAGCGTTCCGCCGAGTGCGATGACGTACCTCCGGACGGTGTCCACCTCGAGCTGGTCCACCTCGCCCCGTTCGAGCTGACTGATCCGCGCTTGGCTGACGCCCATGCGCTCGGCCACGTCGGTCTGCGTCAAGCGCACCTTCTTGCGGAGTTCGGCGAGCCGAAACCCCACCACGCAGGCCTGAGTGCGGCTGCGTGCCGTGACCTGGGCGGCCTCGGCATCGCGTCCGGCGGCGTGGTCGATGGCCGCTTTGTCCGCCTTCACGTCTTTCCGCGAGCGGCCCATGCCTCACCTCTCCGTGTTCGAACGCGCTGGATCGAAGACGAACAGGAGCAGCCAGTCATCGACCTCGGGATGTAGCTCTATCCCCACACCCAGTGAATATAACGTCAGTCTTGTTTTTGTCGACTGCGAAGCCCTGGAAACGCGAAGGCCACCCTCGGCAACGTTGCCGGGGTGGCCCAAGGGGATTCGTCAGGCGGAACGCAGGAAGCGGTCCATCGCCTGGCGGTTGATGATCGAACGGAGCTCGCCCGTCTCCTCCGCCGTGTGGCGGGAGAGGATGGCGTCCAGCTCCAGTCGGTCACTCTCGGTGGTGTAGCTGGCCAACTGCCGCTCCAGGCTCTGGCGCCGTGAGCGAGCCGCGCGGCGGGAGGCCAGGCTCGAGCGCAGGGACTTCACGGACAGGTCGTGGCGGGTCATCGCGTCCTTCCAATTTTGGTTACGAACCGATAATACACCCTGCTCACGAGGTCTGTACCGATGAAGAAGGCGAGCTAGCTCACGTACTCGTCGAGCAACCTCAGGGCCCGCGCGTACTTGGCCTTCAGACGATCTTGTGTCGCCGCGTCCAGCTGGGCGATCCGGGCGGGGGAGAGGTTGTCGGAGATGTCCGCGTGCTTCACGGTGAGTGCCAACGGGTTCGCGGCCACGCGGCGGAGGTAGTCCTCCTGCGGCTCGTCCGGGAGGTGCGACATGGCCACGACCGCGTCGACCACGACTGCCGGGCAGCCGCGTGACAGAAGCTCGTCGGCGGTGACCGAAGTGTCCTCGATGACGTCGTGCAGCACGGCGACCATCTGTTCGTGTTCCGTCGTCACGGATGCCATGACCCGCAACGGATGTCCGATGTACGGACGGCCCGACTTGTCGACCTGGCCGTCGTGCGCGGCGGTGGCGATCGCGATGGCGTCTTCGAGGGTGAACACGGCCTCAACGTAAACCAGGGCTTGACCCGGGGCAGTGGTCTAGTCCATTTTTAGTCCACTCACAACATGGTCGCCGCATGAGTGTGTGGAGGTGGACCATGTCCAGAACCAGACGGGCAGCCGTAGCTCTGCTGTCCGCGTTGTTCGCCTGTGCCGGACTGGTGCTGGTGATCAACGGCAGCGCCGCCGCCGCGAACCTCGCGGCCAACAGCGGCTTCGAGGCGGGCAACCTCAGCGGCTGGACCTGCACCGAGGGCACGAGCGTCACCAACGCCACCAAGCGCACCGGCTCGTACGCGTTGCAGGGTGCTCCCGCCGGGCAGAGCAACGCCCGGTGCCAGCAGACCGTGAGCGTGCAGCCGAACACGGCCTACAAGCTCTCCGCGTACGTCCAGGGCAGCTACGTCTACCTCGGCGTCACCGGTGGCGTGGAGAAGAACACCTGGACGCCGGGAGCGAGCGGCTTCACGCAGCTCACGGTCGACTTCAACTCCGGCAGCGCCAGCAGCGTGACGATCTACCTGCACGGCTGGTACGGCCAGCCCGCCTACTTCGCCGACGACGTCAACCTCGACGGTCCCGGCACGCCGCCCACGAGCACGACGACGTCGACCACCACCACCACCACCACGACCACGACAACCACCACCACGACCAGCAACCCGCCGAACACCGGTCTGCCCAAGCACGTCCTGACGGGCTACTGGCAGAACTTCTACAACGGTGCGCGCGCACTCAGGTTGTCGGACGTCCCCACGACCTACGACATCGTCGCGGTCTCGTTCGCCGACGCGACGGCCACGCAGGGACAGGTCTCGTTCAACCTCGACTCCGGGCTGAGCAGCCAGCTCGGCGGCTACACCGACGCGCAGTTCCGGGCCGACGTGAAGACCCTGCAGAACCGCGGCCAGAAGGTGATCATCTCCGTCGGCGGTGAGAAGGGCACGATCAGCGTCGGCAACTCCACGGCCGCGACGAACTTCGCCAACAGCGTGAAGTCCCTGATCTCCACCTACGGCTTCAACGGCGTCGACATCGACCTGGAGAACGGCGTCAACGCCCAGTACATGGGCCAGGCGCTGCGTGCCATCCACGCCGGCGGCGGCACCGTCATCACCATGGCGCCGCAGACGATCGACATGCAGAACGTCAACTCCGAGTACTTCAAGCTGGCGCTGGCCACCAAGGACATCCTGACCATCGTCAACATGCAGTACTACAACTCCGGTTCGATGCTCGGCTGCGACCAGCAGGTCTACAGCCAGGGCACGGTCAACTTCCTGACCGCGCTCGCCTGCATCCAGCTGCAGAGCGGCCTGCGCGCCGACCAGGTGGGCCTCGGCCTGCCCGCGTCGCCGTCCGGCGCCGGTGGCGGCTACCAGTCGCCGTCCAACGTCAACAACGCGCTCAGCTGCCTCGCCCGCGGGACCAACTGCGGCACGTTCAAGCCGAGCACGACCTGGCCGTCCATCCGCGGCGCCATGACGTGGTCGATCAACTGGGACGCCTCGAACAACTGGCAGTTCGCGAACACCGTCGCCCCTCATCTGGACTCCCTGCCCTAGATGATGGAAACCCGTCGGTGTCACGTCCACAATGGACGTGACACCGACGTCCGTTCGGAGTAGCCACCGCGTCGGCAACGACACAGCGGCTTCGCCCGGCATCCACTGCCCCGTCCCACTAGGTTGTGCACATGTTCCACAAGCTGGCCGTGCCCGTGATCGCCGCGCCCATGGCGGGTGGCGCCTCCACCCCCGAGCTGGTCGCCGCCGTGAACGAGGCCGGTGGGTTCGGGTTCCTGGCGGCCGGCTACATCACCGTCGAGCAGCTTGCGGAGAAGATCACCCGAACGACCGAGCTGACCGGCAAGCCGTTCGGGGTCAACCTGTTCGTGCCCGGCACACGGCCGACGGCGGACATCTCGTCCTACGTGCAGCGGGTCACGGCGTATGCCGACAAGGTCGGCGCGGTGCCCGGCGAACCGCGGTGGGACGACGACAACTACGCCGCCAAGCTCGAACTGGTGCTGGCGCTGCGGGTCCCGGTGGTGTCGTTCACGTTCGGGTTGCCCGACGCCGACGACGTGCAGCGGCTCAGGGCGGCCGGGTCCACGATCGTCGTGACGGTCACCACGCCGAGCGAGGCGCGGCAGGCCCAGCAGATCGGCGCGGACGTCCTGTGCGTGCAGGGCGCGGACGCGGGCGGTCACCGCGGCACGTTCACCGACGACGGCATCTCGCCGGGAGGCGGTGAGCTGTACGGCACCCTCGCGGCCATCCGGCTCGTGAAGAGCACCGTCGACCTGCCGGTGATCGCGACCGGCGGGCTCGTGAACGGCGCCGACGTGGCCGCCGTGCTGGCGGCGGGGGCCGTGGCGGCGCAGCTCGGCACCGCGTTCCTCAGCAGCCCGGAGGCGGGAACCGCTGCGGCACAACGGGAGGCGCTCGCCGAAGGGGGCCGGCGCACGGCGCTCACGAGGGCGTTCAGCGGACGGCCCGCCCGCGGCCTGGTGAACCGGTTCCTGATCGAGAACAGCGCGCACGCGCCCGCCGCGTACCCGAACGTGCACCACCTCACGAGGCCGGTGCGCGCGACCGGTGAGCTGGAGGTCATGTCGCTCTGGGCGGGCACCACGTACGCGCTCGCGACCGCGGAACCCGCGGGTGAGGTCGTGCGGCGGATCGGCGCCGAGCTGGACGAGGCGGTCAAATCCCTGGCAGAGCGCTTCGGGCGGGGCTAAGAAGGAGAGCGTGACCTCGCTCTCCGATGAGACGTTCCAGGCGATGATGGACTGGGACC
The DNA here is from genome assembly GCF_035525475.1 of Lentzea sp. GTDB lineage: Bacteria > Actinomycetota > Actinomycetes > Mycobacteriales > Pseudonocardiaceae > Lentzea. The sequence goes on from NZ_DATLEC010000181.1 coordinate 13,915, forward strand.
CGCTGTTCGCCACGCTCGTCGGCGTCCCCGGCTGGGACGACCGGCTCCCCGACCTCGGCGAGGACGGCCACCGCGCCCTGCGCGCCAGGCTGGCCGACATCCTCGGCCGTGTCGACGCGAGCGACGAGGACCCGGTCGCGCGGGACGTGATCCGGCACCAGGCCACCTCGATCATCACCGAGATCGACGCGCGGCTGGTCGAGCACACGGTCGCCTCGTCGATGACCGCACCGGTCGCGAACCTGCTCTCGATGACCTCCCAGGTCGACTTCTCGCAGCGGCGGCACCTGGTGCCGAGGTTCCTCCGGCAGGCGGGCAAACGGCTGCGCGAGACCGACCGCGGGCCGTTGCGCCGGCACGCGGAGAACGGCGCGGCGCACATCGCGCGGTTCCTCGCCTCCCCGAAGCAGGAGTGGGAGGGCGAGATCGACGTGCGGGGCGAGTTCGCCCGGTTCCGCGAGATCCTGCTGTCGCTCGAGGGACGCGACGACGAGCACGCCGGGCTTTGCTGGTTGCCCGAGGGCGAGGCGAACTACGCGAAGCTGGTCCGCGACTACACGACCACCTCCTACACCCCGGCCGAGCTGCACCGGCTGGGGCTCGACCTGATCGCGGCGCTGCGCGAGGAGTACGCGGAGATCGGCTCGCGCGTCTGGGGCACCACCGACGTCGCCGAGATCTTCCACCGGTTGCGCACGGACCTGTTGTGGGCCAACGAGGACGACATGCTCACCAGCGCCGTGGAGGCGATGGCGCGGGCCGACGCCGAGGCGCCGAAGTGGTTCGGACGGCTGCCGCGGGCGTTGTGCGAGGTGCGGCTGGTGCCGGAGATCGACCGCGAGGCAGCCCCGCTCGCGTACTACGCGGACGCGGCGCTGGACGGGTCGCGGCCCGGCGTCTACTGGCTGAACCCGTTAGGCGCCACCGAACGCAGCCGCACGCTGTCCGAGGTGGTGGCGTTCCACGAGGCCGTGCCCGGCCACCACTTCCAGCTGTCGATCGCCGCCGAGACCGAGCTGTCGAACCTGCGGAAGTTCGCGTTCATCGACGCCTACCTCGAAGGCTGGGGCCTCTACACCGAACGGCTAGCAGACGAGATGGGCCTGTACTCGTCGGACGAGGCGCGGCTCGGGATGCTCGGTCTCGACGCGATGCGCGCCGGGCGGCTCGTCGTCGACACCGGGTTGCACGCGTTCGGCTGGTCGCGCCAGAAGGCCGTCGACTACCTGCGCGAGAACACCGTGATGCCCGACTCGGAGATCCACTCCGAGGTCGACCGGTACGTCGAGGCGCCGGGGCAGGCGCTCGCGTACATGGTGGGACGCCTGGAGATCCTGCGGCTGCGCGCCGAGGCGATGGCGGCGACGGGCGAGCGGTTCGACATCAGGGCGTTCCACGACTTGGTGCTGGAGAACGGCGTGGTGCCGTTGTCCACACTCGGGAATCTGGTCACCGCTTGGTCGGGAAGGGTCTGAATGTCGCTCGCCGATGACATGTTCCAGGCAATGATGGACTACTCGCCGCTGCAGGCCGCGATGCTGGGGGTGCCGGGCTGGGAGGAGGGGCTCGGAGACCTGAGCGTCGAGGGCCAGCGGGCGAGCCGCGACCGGATCGCGGAGATCCTGGGCAGGGCCGGGAGGGACACCTCCGAGGACCCCGTCACGCTCGCGGTGGTCAAGCAGCAGGGCAGGGCCGTCGTCGACCGCATCGACGCCAGGCTGGTCGAGCACACCGTCGGCACCATGAGCGCGCCGGTGAACAGCCTGCTCATGATCTCCTCGAAGCTGGACGTGTCCCAGCGCCTCGACCAGTTCCCGCGGTACATCGCGCAGGCCGGCGAGAGGGTGCGCGACTCCGGACGCCGGCCGCTGCGCCGCCACCTCGAGGCCGGTGTGCAGCGCATGGACGGCTTCCTGGCCCTCCCGGCGCAGGAGTGGGAAGGCGCGCACTCGGACTCGATCCGTGCCGCCGTCGCCGGGTTCCGCGACGTGCTGGCGTCGATCGAGGACGGCCGCGACGACGACGAGGCAGGGCTTTGCTGGCTGCCGGAGGGCGAGCAGAACTACGCGAACCTCGTCCGCGACTTCACGACGACGTCCCGCACTCCGGACGAGCTGCACAGGCTGGGGCTGGACATCATCGCGTCGCTGCGCGAGGAGTACGCGGAGATCGGCTCGCGGTTGTGGGGCACGGGGGACGTTCAGGAGATCTTCCACCGGTTGCGCACGGAACTGTTGTGGGACAACGAGAACCAGATGATCGAGAGTGCCGTCGCGGCGATCGCGCGTGCGGAGGCCGAGGCGCCGAAGTGGTTCGGCCGGATGCCGGGCGTCGGCTGCCGGGTGCTCGCCGTCCCCGAGGAGGAGCGGCGGACGTCGGCGATCGCGTTCTACCAGCCCGCGTCGGCCGACCGCGGCCGTCCCGGCACGTACTGGCTCAACCCGTTGGGCGCCACCGAGCGCAGCCGCACGCTGTCCGAGGTGACGGCGTTCCACGAGGCGGTGCCCGGCCACCACTACCAGTTCTCGATCGCCGCCGAGACGGAACTGCCCAGGATGCGCAAGTACGCGTTCATCGAGGCGTACCTGGAGGGCTGGGGTCTCTACACCGAGCGCCTCGCGGATGAGATGGGCCTGTACTCGTCCGACGAGCAGCGCCTCGGCATGCTGGGCCTCGACGCGATGCGCGCCGGCCGGCTCGTGGTCGACACCGGGTTGCACGCGTTCGGCTGGTCGCGGCAGAAGGCCGTCGACTACCTGCGCGAGAACACCGTCATGACCGAGCCCGAGATCCACTCGGAGGTCGACAGGTACATCGAGACGCCGGGCCAGGCGCTCGCGTACATGGTGGGACGCCTGGAGATCCAGCGCGTGCGGGCGGAGGCCGAGGCGAGGATGGGCGACAGGTTCGACGTCCGCGCCTTCCACGACCTGGTGGTGGGGAGCGGCGCGGTGCCGCTCTCCACCCTCGACCAGATCGTCACCGCTTGGTCTGACGCTCCATGACGGAGTGCCGCTTCGAGTAGGTGAAGTAGACGACCAGGCCGATCACGAACCAGACCGCGAACCGCAGCCAGGTCTCCGGGTTCAGGAACGTGATCAGCCAGAGCGAGAAGAGCACGCCGATGACCGGCACGACGGGCATGCCGGGCGTCCTGAACGTGCGCGGCAGGTCGGGCTGCCGGTAGCGCAGCACGATCACGGCGACGCAGACCACGACGAACGCCAGCAGGATGCCGATGTTCGTGAGCTCGGCGGCCTCGGCGATCGGCAGGAACCCGGCGATGACCGCGGAGGCGATGCCCAGCACCCAGGTGATGCGCGACGGGACGCGCTTCACCGGGTGCGTCTTCGCGAACCACGGCGGCAGCAGCCCGTCGCGGCTCATCGAGTACCCGACGCGGGCCGCGCCCAGCAGGAACGTGAAGAGCACCGTCGTGATGCCGAGGATCGCGCCGACGCTGATGATGATGCCGAGCGCGGGCAGGCCGACGTCGGCGAACGCCGTGGCGAACGCGGACTCCGCGTCGACGTCGGAGTAGTTCACCATGCCGGTCAGCACGAGGCAGGCCAGCACATACAGGACCATCGAGACCGCGAGCGAGTAGATGATGGCCTTGGGCATGTGCTTCTGGGAGTCCTTCGACTCCTCGGCCGCCGTCGACATGGCGTCGTAGCCGAACACCGCGAAGAACACCGTCGCCGCACCCGTGAGCGCACCCGAGATGCCGAACGGGAAGAACGGGTTGTAGTTGTCGGTGTCGATGTGGAACGCGCCGACGACGATGACCAGCGCCACGACCGCGACCTTGAGGTACACCAACGTGGTCTCGAACCGTGCGGCGTTCTTCATGCCCATGTTCAGCACGTACGCGATCAGCAGGCACAGCAGCACCGCGAACAGGTTCACCTTGTACGAGCCCGCGGCGACGTCCCCTGTCTCGGTGCCCGGCGCGCCCAGCATCCACTGCGGGAGGTGGATGTTCAGCAACGACAGCAGTTCGGTGAAGTAGCCCGAGATGCCGATCGCGACCACCGCCACGATCGCGGTGTACTCGAGCAGCAGGTCCCAGCCGATGAACCAGCCGACGATCTCGCCCAGCACGGCGTAGCCGTAGGTGTAGGCGCTGCCCGCCTTCGGGATCAGGCCCGCGAACTCGGCGTACGAGAACGCCGCCGCCGCGCTCGCGATGCCGGCCACGAGGAACGAGACCAGCACGGCCGGGCCCGCCGTCTTGTTCGCGACGGCGCCCGCGAGCGAGAAGATGCCCGCGCCGATGATGCCGCCGATGCCGATCGCGGTCAGCTGCCACAGGCCCAGCGTTCTGGTGAGCCCGTCGCCGGAGTTCTCGGCGATCTGGTCGATGGGCTTGCGCCGGAAGACGCCCTGTGTGGTCATGCCTAGCTCCCTTGATGAGTGGGTCCGGGCGAACCTATGCGTGCTCACTGTCACGCGGTTTGTCCGAACCCACCAATCAGGGAACCGATTTTTGGCTTTTCGTGCTGTTTACGGGCGGCTGAACACGATCTTGCCGGCGGTCTCGCCGTCCAGCATCGCCTTGAGCCCCTGCTCGGCGTCCTCGAACCCCAGCTCCGCGCCGATCTGCGGCTTGAGGTCGTTGAGCGCGCAGAACCGCAGCAGGTCGCCCAGCTCCTCGCGCGTGCCCATGGTCGAGCCGACCACCCGCAGCTGCAGGAAGAACAGCCGCTGCAGCTCGGCCGCGGACGCGTCACCGGACGTGGCGCCGGAGATCACCACGATGCCGCCGGGCTTCAACGCCTTCATCGAGTGCGACCAGGTGGCCTTGCCGACGGTCTCGAACACCGCGTCGACCCGTTCGGGCAGGCGCGCGCCCGACTCGAACACCTCGTGCGCGCCGAGGCTGGAAGCGAGCGCGCGCTTGTCCTCGGTGCGTCCGGTGACCCACACGCGGAACCCGGCGGCACGGCCGAGCTGGATCAGCGCCGTCGAGACACCGCCCGACGCGCCCTGCACGAGCATCGTCTGGCCGGGGCGCAGGCCGGACTTCACGAACAGCATCCGGTACGCCGTCAGCCACGCCGTGCCCATGCACGCGGCCTCGGCGAACGACAGGCCGGCGGGCTTGGGCAGCGCGTTGCGGGAGGGGACGACCACGAAGTCGGCGAACGTGCCCTGGTGCTTCTCGGTGAGCAGCGTGCGCTTCGGGTCGAGGGTCTCGTCGCCCGACCAGTCCGGGTGGCCGATGACGGAGTGCAGCACCACCTCGGTGCCGTCGTCGAGGGTGCCCGCGCCGTCGCAGCCCAGGATCATCGGGAACTGCTCCGGCTTGATGCCGACGCCGCGCAACGTCCACAGGTCGTGCATGTTGAGGCTGGCCGCCTTGACCGCGACGCGCACCCACCCGGCGGGGACCTCGGGCTCGGGGCGCTCGCCGACGCGAAGCGAGGCCAGCGGGTTCTCGGGACTGGGTTCTGCTGCGTAAACGGCGAACATGGTTCGCAACATACCCACCTGGATCGTGGCCAAATGCCGTGACACCGGTCACGAGGCTAGGCTGAGGTGCGTGGACTGGCTGGTGCAGTGGTGGGACGGGGTCGAGCTGTGGGTCGTGCAGCTGCCCGTCGCCGTGCAGTTCCCCGTCGTGATGATCGTGGTGTTGCCGCTCTGCCTGGGCGTGGCACGGCTCATCGACCGCGTGGCGGACTGGGGCGCGAAGAACCCGGCCTCGCCGGCTGAACCCGAACCCGA
>NZ_DATLEC010000230.1:0-33633 GCF_035525475.1 Lentzea sp.
GCGCAACGAGTTGCTGTGCCAGCTCACCGCCGACGCGTGCGGCCTGCCCGTCGTGGCGGGACCCGCCGAGGCGACGGCGCTGGGCAACGTCCTGGTGCAGGCGCGGGCCGTGGGCGCGGCGTCCGGCACGCTCGCCGACCTGCGGCGGATGGTGCGCCAATCCCTGCCGCTCCGGCGTTTCCTCCCGCGCGCCGTCGAACAGCGTCGAACGGATTGACTCCCTTTCGCGCCCGCTCCTAGGTTGGGGCGTGGCGCGAAAGGGGCGTGGAGAATGCGCAGGCGTTCGTTCCTCGGACTGGCCGTCACGGGTGCCCTCACCCCCGCTGTCGCCCGGGCCGCGCCCGGTGAGCGCTGGGTCCACACGTGGACGGCGATGCCCCAGCTCACCGAGCCGCACAACATGCCACCACCGCCCTTCACCGACGGCGAACTGGTGCTGGCCGGCGCGACCCTGCGCCAGACCGTGCGGGTCACCGTCGGCGGGCGGCGGCTGCGCCTGCGGTTCAGCAACGCGTTCGGCGGCGCCGTTCTGCCTCTCACGTCGGTCACCGTCGCACTCCCCGCGGGCGGCGAGGCAGGGGTCAGTTCGATCAAACCCGGCAGCGTGCGCCGGGTGACGTTCAACGGACGGTCCTCAGTGGACGTCCGCATCGGCGCACTGGTGGTGTCCGACCCGCTGGACTTCGCCCTGGCTCCTGGCACGAACCTGACCGTCACGGCCTACCTCGCGCGGGGCCAGGCGTCCAGCCGGGTCACCTCGCACCCCGGCTCCCGCACCACGTCGCACCTGCTGGCCGGTGACCACGCCGAAGCCGCGGACCTGCCGGGCGCCACGCCGGTCGACCACTGGTACTTCCTGAGCGGCGTCGAGGTCCTCCGCTCGCGGACCTCCGGGGTCGTCGTCATCGGCGACTCGCTGACCGACGGCCGCGGCTCCACCACCAACGGCAACGACCGCTGGCCGGACCAGCTCTTCGACCGCGTGCGCGACGTCCCGGTGCTGAACCAGGCGGCGGGCGGCAACAGGGTCCTCGACGACGGCCTCGGCCCCAGCGTCCTGGCCCGCCTGGACCGCGACCTGCTGGCGCAGAGCGGAGTCCGCCGGCTGATCCTGTTCGAGGGCGTCAACGACATCGGCACCGCCGACACCACCGCGGCCGCACAACAGGCCGTCGCCGAAGACCTGATCGCGGCCTACCAGCAGATCATCGACCGGGCCCACGCCCACGACATCGACGTGTACGGCGCGACGCTGCTCCCGTTCGGCGGTCACGGCTACGACGACCCCGGCGGCTTCCGCGAGTCGGCCAGGCAGACCGTGAACCGGTGGATCCGCACGAGCCGCCGGTTCGACGCCGTCCTCGACTTCGACGCCGTGGTGCGCGACCCCGCCGGTCCGCGCCGGTTGCTGCCCGTCGCGGACGTCGGCGACCACCTGCACCTCACCCCGACCGGCTACCGCATGCTCGCGCAGGCCGTGCCGCTCAGGTTGTTCCGGTAGAACCGCTGCTACGCGTAGGGGTTGCGACCGGACAGCCCGCCCACCTTGCACGGGCCGTTCGACGCGTCACGGCACACGACGACGCCCAGGTAGGTGATCGAGTCGCCGCTGATCGACCACGTCAGGTTGTTGTACGTCGTGTAGTCCCCCTCGTCGCAGCCCGAGTAGTCGTACCGGCGCGTCGGCGTCGTGTCGGGGGTCAGCGATCCGGTGTAGAACAGGAAGTACGCGTACACCGGCTTGGCGTCGCAGCCCCAGTCGGACACGATCAGGTCGATGTTGCCGATCGAGCTCCGGCCGGTCCAGTCGAACGACGCCCCGGCGTACCCGTAGTCCTGTCCCGAGTAGATGAAGTCGCTCGCGGCGGCGCCGGCCGGCGGCGCGCTCACGGCGACGACCGACAGCGCCACCGCGGCGGCGGCCGCGACCCGGCTGACCATCTTCTTGAAGCTTCCCATGGCGGAAGTCAACAATGCCCACCGCCGTTCGCAGAAGCCTTTGCACCTCAGCGCAATACCCGGTCAGGACGCCGGCACGGGAGTTCCACCGTCGAACTTCCAACGCCCGTGCGGCACGGTCACCGCGCTCCTGCCCGGCACGTGCACCTCGGCGGTGGACCCGACCGGCACCTCGACGGTCAGCCGCAGCACGCCGTCGACCCGGCTCCACGCCACGCCGATGCGTCCGCGCACGCTCTCGAACTCCAGCTGTGCCCACGAAACGCCGTCCGTCGCGTTGGGCCGGACCGTGAACGTCCGGTAGCCCGCGTCACCCGGCTTCAGCCCCACGACGTTCTCGTACAGCCACTGGACGATCGTGCCCTTGAAGTAGTGGTTGCGCGACCGGGTGCCGGTGTCCCACATCTCCCACATGGTGTCGGCGCCGTTCTCGAACCAGTTGCCCCAGTTCGGGTACGACCGCTCGACGGCCATGGCGTGCGCGACGTCGGCGTGCCCGTGGTCGCTCAGCACCTGCAGCAGCACGCTGCCACCGAGGCAGCCGACGTTGAGGTGGTCGCCGTTCGCCCGCACCTCGCTCGCCAGCCGGTCGGCGACGGCCTGCACGGACCCGGCGGGCACCATCCCGAACGCCAGCGGCAGCGCGTTCGACGTCTGCCGGAAGTCCGGGTCCTTGGCCGTGCGGTAGTAGCCGTCCAGGAACGCGTTGTTGAACGCCGTCAGCAGACCGGCGGCCACCTCGCGGTAGCGCGGGACCGGCTTGCCGATCACGTCACCGAGCTCGGCGGTGTGCAGCAGCGCGCGGTAGAGGTACGCCGTGGCACCGAGCCGGGTGTCCTCGGGCGGGATGCCACCGGAGCCGGGTGGCAGCCAGTCGCCGAGCGCGGTGACGGCGAGCCCGTCGCGCAGCCTGCCGATCTCCCAGTCCAGGTAGCGGGTCAGCACCGGCCAGTGCCGGGCGGCGAGCCGGTCGTCGCCGTAGACCCGGTACATCTCGCGCAGCACGAACGGGTACACGGTCGTCCACTCGGGCGCGGGCGCCAGCTCCCGGTAGCCCCAGCCGCCGCTCGGCACGATCACCGGCAGCTGGCCGGCCTCGTCCTGGCTGTCCGCGAGGTCGCCCAGCCACTTGGTGAAGAACTTCGCCATGCCGAACTCGGCCAGCATCGACGGCGCGCCGACCTGGGCGTCGCCGGTCCAGCCGTTCTTCTCGTAGGTCGGCGTGTCGGTCGGGATGCCGTGCAGGTTGTTCGCCACGGTCCGGCGCATCGCGGCGTCGTACTTCTCGAACAACGGCTCCGAGCAGCGGAACGTGCTCACCGTCGGCACGTCCGAGTGCACGACGCGTCCGACGAGGCGCGGCGCGGCGGTCAGGCCGGTCACCTCGACGTAGCGGAAGCCCTTGTAGGAGAACTTCGGCTCCCAGGTCCCCTCACCACCGGCGCACACGTACTCGTCGAGCTGGAAGCGGCTTCCGGTGACGAGATCGTTCTGCGCGCGCACGGTGCCGTCGGCGTTCAGCGTCTCACCGTGCTCGAGGCGGACGACGGTACCCGCGGGCGCGGTGACGGTGAGCTGCGTCCAGCCGGACATCGTGCGGCCCATGTCGGCGACGAACACACCGGGCTTCGGTGACGTGACCGCGGTCGGCGTGACGGACTCGACCACGCGGATCGGTTCGTGCTCCTGGGCTTTCAACGCGCCCTTCGGAGCAGGCCTGACGGGTGCGGTCTGCCACTTCGAGTCGTCGAAGCCGGGTTTCGTCCAGTCGCGCGGGGCGAGGCGGGCGTCGTAGGTCTCGCCGGTGTAGAGCGAGTTCGACACCGTGGGGCCGTCGGTCAGCCGCCACGACTCGTCGGAGGTGATGGTCGTGCGGGTGCCGTCCGGGTGGTCGATCTCCAGCTGTGCCAGCAGTTTCGGCTCGTCGTGCCACGGTGGCGACTCCCACCGCCACGCGTTCGGCGTCTTCATGCCGTAGAACCCGCGGCCCAGCGTCACGCCGATCGCGTTGCGGCCGGAGCGGACCATGCCGGTGACGTCGTGCGTCGCGTACAGGACGGTGTTGTCGTAGTCGGTGAAGCCGGGGTCGAGGACGCGGTCACCGACGCGGCGGCCGTTGATCTCGGTCTCGTGGTAGGCGAGGCCGGACACGTACAGCCGGGCGCGGCTGACCGGCTTGCCGAGCGTGAACTCCTTGCGCAGCAACGGCGCGGGCTGCTCGCGAACCGTGACGTTCGACCCCCAGGGGCCCTGGCCGTAAGGGTCGAGCACGGTCGCGGGGACCCACGCCGAGTCGTCGAAGCCCGGGGTCTGCCAGCCTGGCTGGTCGGTGGAGGCCACCTTCCAGCCGGGACCGGTGACGACCTCGCGCTGTCCGCCGGGAAGGTCGACGACGAGCCGCAGCAGGAATCCCGCCGGCCCCTCCGACCGGTTCGTGGCACGCGCGGCCAGCACGATCCGCCGTCCGGCCAGACCGGTGACGTCGGCGCGTTGCCCGACCTTCCACACGTCGACCTGCTCCGGCACGTGCAGCACTTCGGAGCCGTTGACGTACAACGTGAAGTCGTCGTCGGCGGTCGCGACGAGCCTGGCGCGCACGGCGTCGGCGGGCAGGTCGACCGCGGTGCGGAACCACCGGCTCTCCGCCGGGGTCGTGTCCGACCAGATCCACCGGGCGCCGGTGAAGCCGATCGACGTGTCCGGGGCGCCGACCCACCTGGCCTGCCACGGAGTACCGAGCAGGGCGGTCTCCCACCAGCTCGTCGTGCTCCACGCCGACGGCCGGTTCGCGCCGTCCCACACCCGCACGCGCCAGTGGTACCGCGTGCGGGGCTTGAGTTCTTTGCCCCCGTAGGCGATGCCCGTCGTGCGGTCCGAGGTCACCCGGCCGGACTGCCACACGTCGGCTCGTCCGGGCGCGGTACCGACCTCGACCTGGTACGCGGTCTGCCGGGCACCGGTGCCGTCGGCGGCGAGCACCCAGCCCAGGCGGGGCACGGTGACGTCGGTGCCCAGCAACGTTTCCGCGTACTCGACGGTGGTGCGCACGACCCGCACACCGCCGGCCTTCTCCTCCCCGGCGGCGTGGGCCACCCCGACCGGTAGCGCGGTCGCGGTCAGCCCGACGGCCGATGTCCTGAGGAACTCCCGTCTGCGCACGTCGTCTCCACCTTCGTCGCTGGATGAAACGTTTCAATCTGGGCGGCGAAGCTAGCGTGTTCGGTGCGTTGCAGTGTGTCAAGGCGCACAGCAACAGGCTGTCCGCATTCGGACAGCCTGTTGAATCGTTTAAACCCGTGGTCAGCCCGTGGTGCAGGCGCTCCCGTTGAGTGTGAACGACGACGGCGCCGGGTTGGAGCCGCTGTAGGTGCCGTTGAAGCCGATCCCGGTCGACGCGCCCGGTGCGAGCGTGCCGTTCCACGTCAGGTTCGTCGCGGTGACGCCGGCGCCCGACTGGGCGACCGTCGCACCCCAGCCGGGCGGGGTGACGCGCTGGCCGTTCGCGTAGCTGAAGGCCAGCGTCCAGCCGTTGATCGCGCTGCTACCGGTGTTGGTGATGGTCAGGTTCGCGGTGAAACCGTTGCCACCGCCCCAGTTCTGGCCCGAGTAGCCGACCTTGCACGTCCCGGTTCCGCCGCCCGCGCTCGTCGTGGCGGAGACGGTGCCGGACACCGCCGAGGTGTTGCCCGCCGCGTCCTTCGCCCGCACCTGGTAGCGGTAGGTGGTCGACGGGGTGAGGCCGCTGTCGGTGTACGTGGTGGACGTGGCGGAGCCCACCGCGGTGAACGAGCCGCTGCCGACGGCGCGGAGCACGTCGTAACCGGTCACGCCGACGTTGTCGGTCGACGCGGTCCAGCTCAGCGTGAGACCGGTGGACGTCACGCCCGACGCGGACGGCGTGCCCGGCGTGGACGGCGCCTGCGTGTCGCCGCCTCCACCGCCGCCGTAGATGGTCGCCTCCTTCGAAGTCTGGCGAACACCGTTGGCACCGTTGAGGAACCGCTCACCCCACGGCGTGAGGCTCGCCGGGTCGAACGAGTTCACCATGTCGAGGTAGGCGACGTCGCTGCTGTTGCCGCTCCACGACCAGCCGAGGTAGCCGAGCCCGCGGGCCTGCGCCTGGGCCATGATCGTGTCCTCGTCCGGGTCGCCGTCGCTGTGGTTGTGCCCGAACTCCCCGACGACCAGGGGCAGACCGGCCGTCCGGAACGCGTCGAAGTAGGCGTTGACCTTGTCCGCGGTGTTGTAGACGCCGTACATGTGGATCGAGAACACGGTGTTGCGCTGCGGGTCGGCGGCGAGCACCGAGGCCGCGTTGTCGCGCATGATGTTGCCCCAGTCCTGGCCCCACATCGGGGCGTCCGCCATCAGCAGGTGCTGCAGCCCGGCGCCGCGCAGCCGGCTGATCGCGCCGCTCGTCGCGCTCGCCCACGTGGCACTGGTCTGGGCGTTGTTGCCGAACGGCTCGTTGCCCAGGTTGATGACGACGTAGTTCTCCTGGCCCTTCAGGGCGTTGGCCACGCTGATCCAGTACGTCGCCGCCTGGTCGAGCGTCGCCGCACCGCTCTGCTCGCCGTAGCCGGTGGTGTCGTGGACCTCCAGAACGCAGATCAGCTTCGACTGCTTGCACAGCGAGATGACGGTCGAGACCTCCGCCGCCGGGGTCGGACCCCACCGCTGGCCGCTGCCGAGCACGACGCGCACCGTGTTGGCGCCGAAGGACTTGATGTCCGCGAACGCCCTCGTCTGCGACTGGTACCAGACGTGCGCGTGGTTCACACCGCGCATCACGAACGGCGTGCCGTTCGCCTCGACGACCTTCGCGCCCTCGATGTGCAGGCCCGTGGCTGCCGGCTGGCTGCCCAGAGCCGCCACGACGGCCGGGTACCAGCGGCTCTCGATCTTCTGGATGCCGGTGGAACCGTTGGGGTGCACGCCGTCGGACGTGTCCGTCGCCGTGTCGAAGCCGGTCCACTGGTCGACCACCGTGATCGGGGAGGCCGCCGTGCTGTTCGCCCGCGCCCAGCCGGGGATCGCGCTGTTCAGGTCGACCACCCGCTGCGCGCACGCCGAGCAGTTCGACGGCGTCATGGGGAGGATCTGGGCCACGACGAGCTTGATCGCGGGGTTGCTCGCCCGCATCTGGCCGAGCATCGTGGTGTAGGCGCCGAGGATCGTGCTCGTGGGGATGTTGCTCCACACGTCGTTGGTGCCGAGGTGCATCAGCACGATGTCCGGCCGTGCCGACGCGAGCCAGCCGGGGAGCTGGTTGTCCCGCACGATGCCGGTGGCCAGGAACCCGCCGTGGCCCTCGTTGTCACCGTCGTAGGTGAAGCCGCACCCCGGCGCGGGCAGCGAGCCGACGAAGTCGACGCCGGTGTGCCCGGTGTCCTGCAGGTGCTTCCAGAGCAGCGCCCGCCAGCAGCCGGGCGAGCCGGTGATGGAGTCGCCCAGCGTCATAATTCTCGCTGGTGCGGCGGCATCCGCCGCGGCCGGGGCGATGACCGAGCAGGCCACGAGGAGCAGGCCGGCCACCACCGTCCGGAGAAATCGCAAGGTCACGACGACCTCCTGGGAAATGTTGCGCCAATGTGCATGTCCGATTTCCGGGAGCGCTCCCAGAATCGGACCCTAGCCAGCCGATGACCCGGTGACACCGCCGGTTGGCCCACCGCGCCAACCTGTCCGCAGCGGACAAACCCCATGACGTCGGCTTGTCCGGCAGGACAGGTCGACGTCATGGAAGTGCTTGCAGCACCTTCACGCCGTAGCGCGGCAACACCGCGGCACCGCTGACGACCTCGCCGCTCAGCAGGTCGGTGTGTGCGCCGTCCACCACGACCTCCGCGGGCTCGCTCCGATGGTTGATCACGAACTGGAAGTCACCGCGCCGCACCACCTCGACTCCTTCCGGAGGGGGTGACGACGGCACGCCCGCCTGCGAGGCGACGTGCCCGAGCAACGCCCGCATCGCCCCGGACGACGGTCTGGTCGCCACGTACCACGCCGTGCCCTCGCCGAAGTCGTTGCGCAGCACGACGGGCATGCCTTCCAGCTCGCCGCCGGACACCGCGGCGACCACCGACGCCGTCGTGGTCTCCACGTCGTCCGCCCAGAAGTCCGCGACGAAGGAGCCGAGCAGCTCCGAGTCGCACGTCAGCGTGCCGCTCTGGGGCAGGAACTCCGAGACGCACAACCCCATCACGTCCGTCAGCAGCGCGGGACAACCTCCCAGCAGGACGTGGTCGTTCTCGTCGACCACCCCCGACAGGAAGCCCATGACGAACGTGCCACCGCCGTCCACGTAGGACCGGATGCCCGCGGCGTCCGCGGCGGTGAGCAGGTACAGGTTGGGCGCGAGCACGAGCCGGTACCCCGCCAGGTCCGACGACGGCCGCACGAAGTCCACGACGATCCCCAGCCGCCACAACGGTTCGTAGAAGTCACGGAGCCGCCGGAGCAGGTCGATCCGCGCGGGCAGGTGCTCATCGCCGACCGCCCACCAGCTGTCCCAGTCCACCACGATCGCGACCTGGGCAGGGACGGGTGCGCCGACGACGCCCGGCAACGACGCCAGGTCGCGGCCGAGCGCGCTGACCTCGCGGAACACCCGGCTGTCCGCACCGCGGTGCGGCACCATGCCCGAGTGGAACTTCTCCGCACCCGCACGGGAAGCCCGCCACTGGAAGAAGCACACCGCGTCGGCTCCCCTGGCGACGGCCTGCAGCGACTGGGCGCGCAGCTGGCCCGGCGGCCTGCGCGGGCCGCGTGACGCGCTGGCGGACTGCTCCATCAGGAACCACGGGCCTCCTGCCAGGCCGCGCATCAGGTCGTAGCTCAGGGCGGACTCGACGCACGCGCCCGGATCCTCGAGGTCCGGGTACCAGTCGTGGGAGACGAAGTCCTGCTCCGCGGCCGCCCGCCAGTAGTCCAGCGGCGCGTGGAGTCCCATGAAGTTCGTCGTGACCGGCACGTCCGGCGTGATCTCGCGCAGCACGTCGCGCTCGGCGCGGAAGCACTCGAGCAGCGCCTCCGAGCAGAACCGACGGAAGTCCAGCACCTGCGTGGGGTTGCGCAGGTAGGGCGCCGCGCGGGGCGGCAGGATCTCCTCCCACTCGCCGTAGTGCTGGCTCCAGAACGTCGTCGCCCACGCGTCGTTCACCGCCTCGAGCGACTCGTACCGCGCGGCGAGCCACCGGCGGAAGTGCCGAGCCGTCCCGCCGCAGTAGCAGACTTCGCAGTACTCGTTGTTCACGTGCCACATCGACAACGCCGGATGCGACGCGTACCGGCGGGCCAGAGCCGTGGTGATCCGGGTCGCGCAGTGGCGGTACACGGCGGACGAAGGGCAGAAGTGGTTGCGGGACCCGTGCGACATCCGCACGCCGTCGGCCGTCACCATCAGCGTGTCCGGGTGGCGCAGGCTCATCCACGGCGGCGGCGAGGCGGTCGGGGTCGCGAGGCTCACGCCGATCCCGTTGTGGTGCAGCAGGTCGAGCACCCGGTCGAGCCAGCCGAAGTCGAACGAGCCGGGTGACGGCTCCAGCCGGCCCCACGAGAACACTCCGACGGTCACGAGGTTCACCCCGGCCTCGCGCATGAGGCCGACGTCGGAGAACCACACCTCCTCCGGCCACTGCTCCGGGTTGTAGTCGCCCCCGTAGAGCAGGCGGCCACGGGTGACGTCGGACAGCTCCGGCATGTCTCATCCCTTGACGGCGCCGAGGATGACGCCCTTGGTGAAGTGCTTCTGCACGAACGGATACACGAACAGCACCGGCACGACGGCGATCACGACCACGGCCATCTTCACCGCGAGCGTCGGCAGCGGCGCGCCCCCCTCGATCACCGCTTCCCCGCCGGTGCCGGGAATCGGCTGGCCCTGCAGGACGTACTGCCGCAGCACGAGTTGCAGCGGCCACTTGTCCGGCGTGTTCAGGTACAGGAAGGCGTTGAAGAAGGCGTTCCAGTAGCCGACCGCGTAGAACATCGCGATCACCGCCGTCACGGCCTTGGACAACGGCAGCACGATCCGCCGCAGGATGCCGAACTCGCTCGCGCCGTCGATGCGCGCGCTGTCCACCAGGTCCTGCGGGATCGACAGGAAGAACGACCGCAGCACCACGAGGTTGAAGGCCGCCACCGCGCCGGGCAGCACCAGCGAGGCGTAGGTGTCGAGCAGCCCCAGCGAGCTGACCAGCAGGTAGGCCGGGATCATGCCGGGACCGAACAGGAACGTCAGCAGCACCACGAACAGCAACGGCCGGTGCGCGAACGACCCGGGCCGCGACAGCCCGTAGGCCGCGAGCAGCGTCAGCACGGTGCTGAAGAGCGTGCCGACGGCGGTGACGCCGGTGCTGACCAGCACCGCCCTGCTCACCACGCCCCCGGCCAGCAGCTCGGAGTACGCGGCGAGGCTGACCCCGTCCGGAACGAGCACCAGCCCGCCCGCCCTGGTGATGGCGGCCTGCGGTGAGACGCTGGTCAGGACCACCACGTAGAGCGGGAAGAGCACCACCAGCACGACGACGGCCACGACCACGCCCTTGGCGGCACGGCCGAACGGCGTCGGTCTCTCCTCCCACGAAGCCCGGCTCACCTCTGGTACACCCCTTGCTGGCCGAACACGTGCGCGAGCTTGTTCGCCCCCAGCACGAGCAGCAGTCCCACGACGCCCTTCACCAACCCGGCGGCGGCCGCGTACGACCAGTCGTTGTTGACCACGCCGGTGAAGTAGACGTACGTGTCGAGCACCTCGGCCGTGTCCGCGCCCACCGCGTCGCGCTGCAGCAGGAACTGCTCGAACCCGACGCTCAGCGCGTCACCGAGCCGCAGGATCAGCAGCAGGACGATGACCGGCACCAGCGCGGGCAGCGTGACGTGCCACAGCCGGCGCCAGCGGCCCGCCCCGTCGACCGCGGCCGCCTCGTACAGGCTGGAGTCCACGGTGGACAGCGCGGCGAGGAAGATGATCGTGCCCCAGCCGGCGTCCTTCCACACCGACTGCAGCGTCACCAGTCCCAGGAACAGGTCCGGGTTGTTCATGATGTCGACCGTCTGCGCGCCCTGCTCGCGCAGGAACGCGTTGATCGCCCCGGTGCCGCCGAGGACCTGCTGGAACAGCGTGATCACCAGCACCCACGAGAAGAAGTGCGGCAGGTAGACCACGCTCTGGACCAGCATCCGCAGCCGGGCGCTGAGCAGGCTGTTGAGCAGCAGCGCGAGCAGGATCGGCACCGGGAAGTAGAACACCAGCTGGAACAGCGTGATGGTGACCGTGTTGGCGGCGGCCTGCCAGAAGCCGGGATCGCTGAAGATCCGCTGGAAGTTGTACAGCCCGACGAACGGGCTGGCGCCGATCCCGGTGTAGGGCGAGTAGCTCTGGAACGCGATCACGTTGCCCAGCAACGGCACGTAGTGGAACACCGCGTACACCGCGATCGCGGGTGCCACCATCGCCAGCAGCGGCCAGTCGCGCCGCAGCCGGCGGGTGAGGGCTTCAGCGCCCGGCATCGGCCAGGACCTTCGTGTGGAACTCGCGGAGCTGGTCGCCGCCCTTGCGCCGCCACTCCTCCGCCAGCTTCCCGGCCTCCGCGACCGGCGTGCGGCCGAAGATGACGTCCATGGTCTTGTCCTGGAACTCCTTGGCCAGCTTGGAGAACTCGGCGGGCTCGTCCACCTTGAGCCCGAACTCCAGCGGCTTGGTGCGGTGCGAGTGCGTGTCGGCGTACCAGGCGTGCTGGGCCTTCACGAAGTCCGGGTACGCGGGGTTGCTGATGATCGGCGGCGGACCGGCGAAGAACCCGTAGGTGAGCGTGATCTCCCTGCGCCCCAGGTCGTTCAGCTGCGGCTCGCCCTGGGCGTCACGCGTGCTGTGCGTGCCCTCGGTGCCGTAGTTGACCAGGTGGTACTCCTGCGTGCCGATCGGGCTCGCGGCGAAGTCGGCGATCCGCAGCAGTTCCTCGACGCGGTCCTTCGGCAGGTCCCTGCGGAACATCGTGATCATGCTGGTGGGCGTGGAGACCGGGTAGGACGGCTTGCCGCCGTCGTGGTGGAAGAGCGGCATGGCGGCCATGTCGAAACCGGGGTCGGAGGGCCGCTGGGCGGCCAGCATCTCCTTCCAGGCGCCGACGCCGTCCTGCATGATCAGCATCTGGCCGTTGGCGAACAGGTCCTTGTGCTTGCTGGTGCCGCTGAGACCGCCGGAGACGTAGTCGGGGTGGGCGTAGCCGGCGGCGCACAGCGACCGGGTGAACTTCACCGCCTCGGTGTAGGCCTGGGTCTCCAGCTGGTTGACCACCTTGCCGGACGAGTCGCGGCTCCAGTCGCCCTGGCCGCCGAACATCCGCACCATCGCGCGGAAGACGTCCCCGAGCGCCCACCTGTTCGCCGCGGGGTCGGTGATCTTCTTGCACAGCTGCTCGAACTCGGCGGCGGACTTGGGCGGCGCCACCCCGAGCTGCTTGAAGAGGTCGGCGCGGTAGTAGATGGTCTCCGGGTAGAGCGAACCGGGGAACGGCACGCCGTAGAGCCGTTTGTTGAACGCGCAGCCCAGCCAGTCGTCGGTGGGGATGTTCGCGAGCATCGGGTACTTGCGCACCTCGTCGCCCTTGAGGAAGTCGGTGAGGTCGGTGAACACCGTGCCGACGCCCTCGGTGAACCGCGCCGGGATGGTGAACGACGGCATGACGACGATCTCGGGCACCTGCCGCGCCGCCATCATCGCGCTCAGCTTCTGCTGGAAGTCGTTGCCGCTGACCTGCTCGAACTTGATCGTGGCGCCGAGCTTCGCGTTCACGGCGCCGTAGTAGGCGTTCTGCCCGAGTCCCGGCGGCACCGGCCAGAACGACGGCGTCATCGCGGTGACCTGACCACCGGAACCGGGCTTGTCCTTGATCGCCTCGACGAGCTGCGCCGGGTACTCCAGGTACGCCGCCGGGGAACCGCCGACGCCGGGGAGGTCCGGCTTCGCGAACTCCACGGGGACGTGCGTGGGCAGCACACCGGCGAGCTCCGCGCCGCCGAGCGCGGTCCCGGTCTGCTGAGCGGGTGGAGCCCCGCACGCGGTGACCGCGCCGCCGGTCGCGGTCGCGAGCACCCCCGCGCCGACCAGCCCCAGGAAACCTCTCCGGTCCAAGCCCTTCTCACCGAGCACGTCACCGCTCCTTCGCGTCGGACTTCTCATGAACGGGGAGTTCCGCGCCATCGCGCAGGAACAGCGGGATGCGGTCCAGCGGCGCGGACACCCGCACCGTCCGTCCGCCCGCGAACGTCTCGCCGGTCCACGCGTCGGTCCACTGAGGACCGGCGGGCAGGACGACGTCCCGCTCGCGCACACCGGCGGCGTACACCGGTGCCACGAGCAGGTCCGGGCCGAGCAGGAACTGGTCGTCGACCGCCCACGCCGCGCCGTCGTCGGGGAAGTCGACGAAGAGCGGCCGCATCGGCGGGATGCCGTGCTCGTGGGCGACGCGCATCTGGTCCATCAGGTAGGGCCGCAACCGCTCGCGCAGCCACATCAGCTCGCTGATCAGCCGGTAGGCCTCGTCGCCGAACGCCCACACCTCGTTGGGGCCGCCGGTCATGCCGGGACCGAGGCCCGCCATCGGTTCGCGGAAGCCGTGCAGGCGGAACAACGGGCAGAACACGCCGTACTGGAACCACCGCACGACCAGCTCGCGGTACTCGGGCGACTCGGGGTCGCCGCCGTGGAAGCCGCCGATGTCGGTGGTCCACCACGGGATGCCGCTCAGCGCCACGTTCAGGCCTGCGCGGATCTGGCGGCCCAGCGAGTCGAAGGTGGCCGGGATGTCACCGGACCACAGCGCGGCGCCGTAGCGCTGGCTGCCCGCCCACGCCGACCGGCACAGCGTGATGATCTCCGTCTCGCCCTCGGCGCGCATGCCGTCGTAGAACGCCCGCGCGTTGTCCGCGGGATAGGCGTTGATCACTTCGAGACCTGGTCCCGCGTGCGTCAGCAGGTTCTGCGGCGTGCCGGGCTTGAGCTCCGGTTCGCACGCGTCGAGCCACCAGACGCGGATGCCGTGCCGGTAGTAGTTCTCCCTGACCTGTTCCCAGACGAACGCGCGGGCGTCCGGGTTCGACGGGTCGTAGAACGACACCCCGACGTCCTCGGCGACGCCCTTGTCCGGCCAGTCGGCGTGCACCGGCGGCCCCTGTTCGCTGGCGAGGAACAGGCCGCGGTCCAGCATCGTCCGGTAGTGCTCGGACAACGGGCTGACCGACGGCCACACCGACACCATCAGCTTGACGCCGAGCTCCTCCAGCTCCCGCACGGCCGCGGCCGGGTCCGGCCACTCCGCCGGGTCGAAGCGCCACTCCCCCAGGTGCGTCCAGTGGAAGAAGTCGGCGACGATGACCGACAGCGGCAGGCCGCGGCGGTGGTGCTCGCGGGCGACCTCCAGCAGCTCCTCCTGCGACCGGTAGCGCAGCTTGCTCTGCCAGAACCCTGCCGCCCACTCCGGCAGCTCCGGCGGGTGCCCGGTGACCCCGGCGTAGCGTTCGAGCACCTCGGCGGGCTGTCCCGCGGTGAACCAGTAGTCGATCTGCCGCGCGCTGTCGGAGATCCAGCGCGTCGCGGTGCGGCCGAGCTCGACCCTGCCGACGGCCGGGGTGTTCCACAGCAGGCCGTAGCCCCGGTTCGACACCAGCAGCGGGATGCTGACCTCGGCGTTGCGCTGCACCAGCTCGACGACCGCCCCCTTCTGGTCGAGCAGGCCGTGCTGGTGCTGGCCGAGGCCGAAGAGCCGTTCCCCCTCGTACGAGCGGAAGTTCTGCTCGACGCGGTGGTAGCCGTTGCCGGTGGCGGTGAACAGGCGCGGTCCCGGCCACCAGAAGTGGATCGGTTCCTCGGCGAGCAGCTCCTCCTGGGTGTCGTCGCGGACGAACCGCACCACGCCGTCCCCCAGCTCGACCCGCAGCCTGCCGGTGACCAGCACCGCGGAGTCCGCGCCGATCTTGCGCTCCACCCGCCCCTCCGGGCGGTCCAGCAGAGCGCCCCTGATGCCGTCGCGCACGACCGCCAGGCCCGCCCTCACGCGCACGCTGTCGGGTCCCCACGCCTCGACTCGCAGCACCTGGTGCCCCTCGCGCCACTCCAGGCCCTGTGGGATCTCGCGGAACATGCCTCTCCTCGTGGTAGTCGAAGCGTTTCGATGACCGGCCTGCCGACGAGCAGGGGGCGGGTCAGCGGGGTGCCGTGCTCGCGCGGGGGAAGAGCTTGGGCGCCAGCAGGGTCAGCGGGGGCGTCTGCCGGCCGTTGAGGCGTGCGACGAGGAGTTCCATCGCCTGTCGCCCGAGCTCCTCGGCCGGCAGCTGCACCGACGTCAGCTGAAGTTGCTCGGCGTACTCGTCCGGGCAGATCGCCACGATCGCGACGTCGTCGGGAACCTTGCGGCCCAACGTGCGCAAACCGGCCGTGACCCATCCGAGCGCCGCCTCGTTGTGCACGACGAGCGCGGTCATCGCCGGTTGTGCGCGCAGCATGGCGCGCATGGACGTCAGCACGGACTCGTAGTCGTCCTCGGCGGGCAGGGCGGTCGACGCGATGCCCCGGCGCATGGCCGCCGCACCGAACCCCGCCATCGTCCGCTGCGCGTACCCGGTGTTGCGCTGGTACACCACGCTCGGGGCGCCGAGGAACCCGACGTGGCGGTGGCCGAGGTCGGCGAGGTGGTCGACGCACCGCCCGCCCGCCGCCTCGAAGTCGAGGTCGACGCAGGTGAGCCCCTTGACCGCCGCCGGGCGTCCGATGAGGACGGACGGCTGGGCCATCTGGCGCAGCAGCGGCACGCGGTCGTCGTCGAGCTCCACGTCCATCACCAGGAACCCGTCGGCCTGGGCGCTGCCCGCGACCCGCCGCAGCCCTTCCGCGCCCTGGTCGGCCGTCACCAGCAGCACGTCCATGTCGTGCCGGCGGGCCGTGGTGACCACGGCCGTCACGAACCTCATCAACACCGGCAGGTGCACGCCGGGCCGCAGCGGCAGCACCAGCGCCACCACGTTCGCCCTGCTGCTCGCGAGCGCTCTCGCACCGGCGTGCGGGTGGTAGCCCAGCAGCCGGATGCTCTCCCTGACCCTGGACCGGGTCTGCGGCGAGATGGACCGCTTGCCCGTCAGCACGTAGGAGACTGTGCTCGGCGCGACTCCGGCGTGCTTCGCCACGTCCGCGATGGTGACCACACTGGCACCTCCGACTTCACGATCGACCGATCCCGACGGCGGCCAGCCGGATGCCCGGTGAGCTGAACACGACGACGACGTCGTGCACCCCGGGCTCCCAGCTCGCCGGCACGCGGATGTCCTGCCACGCACGGGGATCGCCGGCGGGCACGGCGACCGTGCACCGCACCTCGCCGCCGGTCCTCAGCACGACCTCACCGCCGCCACCCGCGACACGCGCGGTGCAGTGGGTGGCGGTCTCCTCCACCAGCACGTCGCCGAGCAGGATCCAGCCGCCCGTCTCGGTGCTCTCGACGACGGTGCCGCTGTGCACCGTCTCGTCGGACAGGATGATTCCCGCGCAGTCGTCGAACAGCTCCGCGCGCAGGTGCTCGCCGCGCAGGCCGACGTCCTCGCCGATCACGCGCACTTCGGTCCTGGCACGGGTCCAGGGCCCGATCCACAGGTCGTGCACGGACGTCTCGACCACCCGCCGGTCGCTGACGACGTCCCAGTGCCAGAAGTCCGCGCTGTTCAACGGGAACCGCACCACGCGGCTCTCCCCCGGCGCGAGCGGCACGCGTTCGAAGGCCACCAGCCTGCGCAACGGCTGGACGGCGCGGGAGTCACGCTGGCTGCCGTAGAGCTGCACGACCTCGGCGCCCGGCCGGTCACCGGCGTTGGTGACCTCGACGGAGACCTCGAACCTCTCGCCCTGCCGCATCGAGGCCGACGAGGTGGTCAGGGGGCCGTAGGAGAACCGGGTGTAGCTCAGCCCGTGGCCGAACTCGTACAGCGGATCGCCCTCGAAGTAGAGGTACGTGGACCGCGACCTGATGATGTCGTAGTCGAGCAGGTCCGGGAGCTGGCCGGTGCCGCGGTACCAGGTCTGGGTGAGCCTGCCGGACGGCGACACCTCGCCGAAGAGCACCTCGGCGAGCGCGTGGCCGAATTCCTGGCCGCCGTGCGACGACCACAGGATCGCGGGGACGTGCTCGTCCTCCTCCACCACCGCGTACGGGTAGCTGCTGACCAGCACCAGCACGGTGCGCGGGTTGGCCCGCCGCACCGCGCGGACCAGCTCGGCCTGCTTCGGCGGCAGGTCCAGGTCCGCGCGGTCCTGGGTCTCCCGGCCGTTGATGTGCGGGTCGTTGCCCACCACGACGATCGCGACGTCGGCGGTCTCGGCGAGTGCGACGGCTTCGGCGACCCCCGAGCGTGCGACCTCCAGCCGCCACCGCGTCGCCTCCGCCTCGTCCGCGACGAAGCCGTCCGGCGTCAGGTGCTGACCGAGCACCACGTTGCGCAGCAGGCAGGTGCCGTCGTCGTGGCGGGTCAGCTCGAAGAGCTCGCGGACGTCCCAGCCGCCGGGCATCGTCCGTTCGGTGACGACCGCGCCCTCGGGTGTCGAGGCCAGGTAGCGGCCGGTGAGAACGCTGCGCAGGGTCACCACGCCCCCGCCCCACTCGGCCAGGTCGTAGACGTGGTCCACGCCCTCGGCGCTCAGCGTGATCCTGTCCAGGCCTTCGACGAACGCCGTCTCTCCACTGTGGAGCTTCGTGATGCCGGCCAGCGGGGTCACCGAGTACGGCAGGGTGCCGCAGTACCAGTCCTCGAACAGCACGTTCGCGTGCGTGCCGATGACGGCGAGCCTCCCGCCCCGCCCCAACGGCAGCAGGCCGTCGTTCTTGAGCAGCACGATCGACTGCCTCGCCGCTTCCAGCGCCAGCGCGCGGTGCCCGGCGTCGTCGACCACGTCCCCGGTGATGGCCGCGTACGGGTTGTCGTCCGGCGGGTCGAACTCGCCCAGGCGGAACCGCAGCGCGAGCAGGCGGCCGGCCGCGCGGTCGACGTGCTCCTCGGTGATCAGGCCGCGTGCCAGCGCTTCGGTCAGGTGGGCGGCGGTGGCCGACGGGTCGGCGTCGTGGTCGGTGAAGCTGTCGAGGCCCGCCAGCAGCATCGCGGCGTGCGCCGTCGCCTCGTCGGGGAGGTACGCCTGCAGACCGGCCACGTTCGACGGCGCCCAGGCGTCGCTGACCACCGCGACCTCTCCCCAGCCGCGCAGGTGGTCCTCGATGTGCGGCGTGAGGTGCGCGGGCCGGCCGTTGACGAGGTTGTAGGACGGCATGACCGCCACCGCGGCCCCCGCCTCGACCGGGCCGCGGAAGCACGGCAGCTCGTACTCGTGCAGCACGCGGGCCCTCAACGACGACGACGTGGTGCACCGGTCGGTCTCGTTGTTGTAGCCCAGGAAGTGCTTCAGCGTCGGCGCGGTCTTGAGGTACACCGGGTGGTCGCCCCGCAGGCCGCTCGCGTACGCGGTGCCCATCACCGATGTGAGCAGCGGGTCCTCGGAGTAGCCCTCCTCGTTGCGGCCCCAGCGCGGGTCGCGCAGCGGGTTCACCACCGGCGCCCAGACGTTGAGGCCGTGCGCCACCGGGTCCTCGTGGTGCAGACCGCGCACCTCGGTGCCCGTCGCGTCGCCGACCGCCCGCACCAGGTCCGGGTTCCACGTGCTGGCCAGTCCGATCGCCTGCGGGAACACCGTGGCCCGGCCCAGCCACGCGACGCCGTGCAGCGCCTCCGTGCCGGTGCGGAAGGCCGCGATCCCGAGCCGCGGCACCGCGGGCTGCCACTGGTGCAGCATCCCGATCTTCTCGGCGGTGGTGAGCCGGCCCAGCAGATCCGCCACACGCTGGGACAACGGCAGGTCGCGGTCGCGGAAAGGCGCTTCTTCCATGCGGGAGCCACGCCCTCCTCGTCGTCGAGACTGAATCGAATCGCTTCGACCGGACCTCGTGAACGTGGCACGGCCCGTGACAGGCCGTCAAGGAGCGCGGACGCCGTTTCGACGTGTTCGACGGACTTTCTGTCGAACGGGCCGCTGATTCGACGCTTTGCAGCGGAAAGCGCTTACCACGTTACGGCACAAGGCATTCGGCTCTTGCGCCGGGAACTCGGACGAGTCATGGTAGCCGCCGTGGATCTGCGACGAAGCGTTCTGCTCCCGCTGGTGGTCCTGGCTCTCCTCGCCGGACAGCCACCCGCGTCCGCACACGACCGGCACGGCGAACGCCTCGACCGCGGGCTCGTCGCGGTCACCGCGGGCGACGGCGTGCACCTGAGCTGGCGCCTGCTCGGGCACGAGGCCACCGGCGCCACGGCGACGGGGCTCGCCGGACCGGGCTTCGCGGTCTACCGCGACGGGAAGCGCATCGCGACCGTCACCGACAGCACCACCTTCACCGACCCGGACCCGGTTCCCGGCGCCCGGTACCAGGTCGCACCCGTCGTGCGCGGCCTCGCTCTCGGCCGGAGCAGGCCGGTGACGGCGTGGGCGGCGTCGTTCCACGACCTGCCGCTGCGCAAGCCCGCGGACGGCGTGACGCCGGCCGGGGAGAGCTACACCTACTCCGCCAACGACGTCAGCGTCGGCGACGTGGACGGCGACGGGCAGTACGAGTACGTCGTGAAGTGGGATCCCAGCAACTCCAAGGACGTCTCGCAGGTCGGCTACACGGGCCCGGTCCACCTCGACACCTACCGGTTCGACGGCACGTTGCTGCACCGCGTCGAGCTGGGCGTGAACATCAGGGCGGGCGCGCACTACACCCAGTTCCTCGTCTACGACTTCGACGGCGACGGCCGCGCCGAGCTGATGACGAAGACCGCGCCGGGCACCAGGGACGGGCGTGGGCGGTACGTGACCATGCCCCGCGAGGACGTGCGGGCGGGCTACTCCCACACCGACGACTACCGGCTCAGCCCCGACGGCTACCGCAATCACCTGATCACGATGTTCCGCGGCTGGCACGCGCATCCCGAGGTCGTCGCGGGGCACTGGCCGGCGACGCTGGAGCAGGCGTTCGGGATCGAACCGCGGTACGCCTACCCGCTGTCCGGCCAGGACGCGGCCGCGCTGGCCGACCACTTCCTCGACGTCTACGCGCCCAGCCGCAGCGCCAACAACCGGTTGCGCGCCTTCGCCGGGTTCGTCGTCGACGGCCCCGAGTACCTCACGGTGTTCGACGGCGCCACGGGTCGCGAGCTGCAGACCGTCCGCTACGAGCCCGGCCGCCACGACGACGGCCTGATGTGGGGCGACTACGCCATGCCGCGCATCGAGCCGGGCAACCGCGTGGACCGGTTCCTCTCCGGTGTCGCCTACCTGGACGGCGCACGTCCGTCCGCGATCTTCGCCCGCGGCTACTACACGCGGTCAACGGTCACCGCCTACGACTGGAACGGCAGGCGCCTCACCAAGCGCTGGCTCGCCGACAGCGGCTGGGTGCCGATGACGAACCCGTTCCGCGACACCCCGCACGGCCGTGACGGCACGAACCCGAGTCACGCCGCACTCACCACGCAGGGCGCGCACTCGTTGAGCGTGGCCGACGTCGACCGCGACGGCAGGCAGGAGATCGTCTACGGCGGCGCGACCCTCGACGACGACGGCTCCCTGAAGTACAGCTCCACCGGCGTGCTGCCACCGGGCAGCGCGGAGCCGGGGGCCACGGCCCGGGTCGGTCACGGTGACGCCCTGCACGTCACCGACATCGATCCGGGCCGGGCCGGCCTGGAAATCTTCATGGTCCACGAGGGCGCGCGCGGCGCCCCGTACGGCTACGCCCTGCGCGACGCCAGGACCGGCTCGACGATCTACGGCGCGTACTCCGGGATGGACACGGGCCGCGGGATGGTCGGCGACGTCCGCCCCGACGTGCCGGGCATCGAGACCTGGTCGTCCATGCCGGGCGGGTCGAACTCCGGCGGCCTCTGGAGCGCCGACGGGCGCCGGCTCGACACCCGCTCCCCCGGCACGAACATGAGCATCCGCTGGGCCGGCGACCTCACCACGCAGATCGTGAACGGCGCCCAGGACGTGACGCCCACGATCGACGACTGGCGGCGCGGCACGGTGCTCACGGCGACCGGCACGCGGACCAACAACGGCACCAAGGGGAACCCGTCGCTCGTGGCGGACGTCTTCGGCGACTGGCGCGAGGAGCTGGTGGTGCGCACGCAGGACAGCACGGCGTTGCGGTTCTACCTCAGCACCGAGCCGACGACCCACAAGATGTACACGCTGATGGCCGACCGCCAGTACCGCGTCGAGGTGGCCCGCCAGCAGACCACCTACAACCAGCCGTCCTACCCCGGCTTCTACCTCGCGTCCGATGTCGACTGGTCGCACGTTCCCCTTCCCCGGCGCTGAGAGGTACGTTCGCGGGGAACCAGCACCAGAGGAGACCGACGTGCCCGTAGTCGACATGCCGGAAGAAGACCTGCTCCTGCACCGCGTCACCACGCCGGAGCCCGCGGACCTCGACGAGTGGTGGGCAGCCCAGCTCGCCGAGACGACGGCCGCGGCGACGCCCGTCTCGCTGACCCCGCACGAACCCGGGCTCTACGGACCGTTGTCCGTGTACGACGTGGAGTTCTCCGGCGCGCACGGCCACCGCGTCCGCGGCTGGTACCTGCGCCCGGCAGGCGACGAGCCGTTGCCCGTCGTCGTCACGTACATCGGCTACGGCGGCGGCCGGGGCGTGCCCGCACAGCACACGTTGTTGCCGAGCCTGGGTTTCGCGGTGTTCGTGATGGACAGCCGCGGCCAGGGCGGCCGGTGGTCGGTGGGCGCCACGGCCGACGCGGGCGCGGGCACCGGGCCCGAGCACCCCGGCGTGATGACGAAGGGCATCTCCGACCGGGACGACTACTACTACACCCGGCTCTTCCTCGACGCCGCACGGGCCGTGGACGTCGCGGCCGAACTGCCCGGCGTCGACCCGGAGCGCATCGCCGTGACCGGCGGCAGCCAGGGCGGCGCGCTCGCCCTGGCCGCCGCGGCGCTGCGGGCCGGCCGCGTGAAGGTCTGCCACTCGGACGTGCCGTTCCTGTGCGACCTGCACCGCGCGATCCGCATCGGGACCACCCCGCCGTACACGGAGATCAGCGACTTCCTGGCGCAGCACGACGCGCTCGTGCCGACCGTGTTGCGGACGTTGCAGTACGTGGACTGCGCGTTGCTCGCCCGCAGGATCACCGCGCCGACGTTGTTCAGCGTCGGGCTGATGGACGAGACGTGTCCACCGTCCACTGTGTACGCCGCCTACCACGAGGTGAGCGCGCCCAAGCAGATCACGGTGTCGCCGTTCGGGAAGCACACCACGCCCACCAGCCACGTGGAGACGCAGCTGCGCCACCTCCGCAAGCACCTCTGATGCCGTGCCGAAGCCCGCGTTCGCGGGCTTCGGCACCCAGGAGCATCAGGGAGAGGCGAAGCTCGCGTGAGGCGGCTGGTTGTACCCGGTGTTCTGCCACGCCACGGCCAGCCGGTACTGCCGGTCCTGCATCAGCGACACCCGGCGGATGCTCGTCGGCTCGGTCGTCGAGTAGATGCGCAACGCCCGGTTGTCCGTCGTGCGCCAGATGACCTCCTCGCGCCAGTCTCCGAAGATGTCCGCGGACAGCGCCGGCGTGGACTTGGTGCCGTTGTTGGAGGCCACGCCCGACCCGGTGAGCAGCCGCGTGTCGCCGTCGGGACCGTACTTGTCGATCGTGGTGCCGTTCAGGAGCTCGCGCTGGGCGTCGCCGTCCCACCACACCACGAAGTTGGCCGACCCCGGCTTGCGCGCGGCGACCTGGGCACCCGTGGTGGCGCTGCGCAGCCCGCCGACCGCGCTCGACCACGCCTCGGCTCCGGGGTTGCCCGCCCAGATGTCGGCGGCGACGCCACGGCCGTTGTCGCAGCCGCACGACGGGGCGCTCCAGATGATCTGGCCCGTGCGCGCGTCGCCCATCCAGTGGGCCAGGTCGGTGGTGGACTCCGACGGCTTGAACACCTCGAGGCCCGGCCTGGACGGGATGAAGTCGCCGACGTGCAGCGCGTCGCCGTGGCGGGTTCCGTTCTGCCACAGGCCACGGCCGTTGTCGTCGATCGCCATCGAGCCGTAGATGATCTCGTCACGGCCGTCGGCGTCCACGTCGGCGACGGACAGCTGGTGGTTGCCCTTGCCCTCCCACTGCGACCGGTTCGACTGGGTCGCCGAGTCGAACGTCCAGCGCTGCGTGAGCTGGCCGCCCCGGAAGTCCCACGCGGCGACCACGCTGCGGGTGTAGTACCCGCGCGCCATGACGATGCTCGGCCGCGAGCCGTCCAGGTACGCGGTGCCGGCGAGGAAGCGGTCGACCCGGTTGCCGTAGCTGTCGCCCCACGAGGACACGGTTCCGCGCGGTGGCAGGTAGTTCTCCGTGTCGAGCACCGCGCCGTCCGTGCCGCGGAACACCGTGAGGAACTCCGGCCCGGTCAAGATGTACCCGTCGCTGTTGCGGTGGTCGGCGTTCGCGTCGCCGATCACCTGCCCGGTGCCCGACCGCGTGCCGTCCGCGGTCTTCACGGCGACCTCGGCCCTGCCGTCACCGTCGTAGTCGAAGACCTGGAACTGCGTGTAGTGCGCGCCCGCGCGGATGTTGCGCCCGAGGTCGATGCGCCACAACCTGGTGCCGTTGAGCTTGTACGCGTCCAGGTAGACGTTGCCGGTGCGGCCCGCCTGCGAGTTGTCCTTGGCGTCAGCGGGATCCCACTTCAGCACGATCTCCTGTTCGCCGTCGCCGTCGAGATCGCCGACGGACGTGTCGTTGGCGACGTACCCGGACGCCGGGATCTGCAACGGGACGTCCCTGCTCGTCGCGAGCGTGCCGACCTGAGGTGTGGCCGCCGCCAGCACACCTCCGGCGGGACGCACGGAGTAGGACGCGGTCGGTGGCGCGCCCGCGTCGAGGTAGCTCGTCGCTGTCGTGACCGGAGCGCTGTTGACCTTGGTGCCGTCGCGGTAGACGTCGAACCCCACCGCCGCGGGGTCGGAGCCCAGCAGCCGCCAGGACACGAAGTTGCCGTCACCGTGCACGGACCGGATGCTGACGAGCCCGCGGTCCACGCCGGTCTCCGCGAGTGCCGGGACACCGGCGGCGGTCAGGACCACCGCGAGCAGCGCTGGAAGAACCGTTCGCCTCATCTCACCCTCCCGAGACCGAGTAGCTGTTGGTCGTGAAGTTCTTGCCACCGCTGGACGACGTGATCTCGTAGCCGAACTGCACCTCGCCGAGGGTGACGTCACCCCACCAGCCGCGAGCGCGGATCCAGTTCAGGACGGCCTTCACGTCCACGGTGCCGGAGCTCGCGCTGGACGTGCGCAGGAACGAGAACACCGCGTTGTGGCCGTTGGAGCCGCGGTAGACGTCCCAGGTGTGCCCGCCGACGGCCGCCCTCACCTGGAAGGACCCGAGCGGGCCGACCGGACCGGTCTTCGTCATCCACAGCATGACCTCGAACGCGTTGTCGTCCGCCCAGATGTCGTACGCGGTCGCGTAGGCGCCGGAACCGGGCACGCTGACGTTGTAGCTGCTGGTGAGCGAGCCGATCGCGCTGAGCCGTTTGTTCACGGCCTTCGCGGCGTGCGGGTAGGACTTCACACCGCCGGTGTCGGGGTGGTTCGCGTACACGTTCCACCGGCTGTAGGAGTCGGCCGAGATGGTCTGCGAGCCGTGCCCGTCGCCCCAGATGTTGTTGCGGACGACGTACCCGCCGTTGTTCCAGGTGCCCCACCGGTCCGAGGACGACCAGGCGGCCGCCGACGCGGCCGGTGGGCTCAGCGAGAACGCCAGCGTCACGGCCATCGCCGCCGCCAGCGCGCGCTTGATCCGTTTCATGCGACTTGCCCTTCTGTGCGCCAAGTGATCCGCCGAATTGAAACGTTTCACTGCCGCGGAACATTAGCGTCGAACACGTCGAACAAATGCCCATCGGTTTTTTCGATGCGAATCGACAATCGAAATAATGACCCGCGCTAAGGTGGCGCGGCACGACACGGAGGGGGAAGCCGTTGATCACCATCAAGGACGTCGCCAAGCACGCGGGCGTGTCCGTGAGCACGGTCTCCTACGTCCTGAGCGGCAAGAGACCGATCTCGCGGGCGACGTCGCACCGGGTCCGCCGCAGCATCCGCGAGCTCGGGTTCCACCCCCACGCGGGCGCGCGGGCGCTGGCGAGCAGCCGCACGAACGTCCTCGCGCTCGTCGTTCCGCTGAGGACGGACCTCAACCTGCCGGTGATCATGCGGTTCGTGTCGTCGATCGTCACCACGGCCCGTGCGCACGACTACGACGTCCTGTTGCTGACGAAGGAGGCCGACGCCGACGAGGTGCACCGCGTGATCGCCTCGTCGAGGGCGGACGCGGTCCTCGTGATGGACGTCGAGGCACGCGATCCCCGCATCCCCGCGCTGCGCGAGCTGACCGTGCCGGTCGTGCTCATCGGTGTCCCCGCCGAGGCCGACGGGCTCGACTGCGTCGACCTCGACTTCACCGCGAGCGGCGCGCGGATGCTGGCGCACCTGGCCGACCTCGGGCACCGCTCGGTCGGTCTCATCGGCTCACCGCCGGCCGTCTACGAACGCGGAACCGGGTACGCGACGCGGTTCCTGGCCGGGTTCGGCGAGGGCGCACGCCGGCGCGGGGTGAAGGTCCACGTCCACCCGTGCGCGCCGTCGTACCCCGCCCTCAGCGAGTGCCTCTACGACCTGCTGCGGCCGGACCGCGCCGTCACGGGGCTCGTCGTGCACAACGAGGCCGTGCTCGGCGACGTGGTGCTGGAACTGCGCCGCCGCGGCCGCCGGGTTCCCGAGGACATCTCGGTGATCGCGCTGTGCCCCGATGCCATGGCCGCCGCCCAGCCGGTGCCGCTCACGTCGATCTCCATCCCGGCCGAGGAGGTCGGCGCCATCGCCGTGGAGACGCTGATGCGCGGGCTGGCGGGAGAGCACCCGCCCGAGGTCCGCCTGCTCGCGCCCCACCTCACCGAGCGGGGTAGCACCGCCGCCCGTCCGTAGGCCCCCTTGCGAGGACGTGCCCGGGTGTTGCACAAAGTCGCCGCGCAACGCACCCTGGAGAACGATAACGATATCGACGATGCGCCCTGCGCCGAAGAAGTTGTCGAACACGCAGTCGAATGTCGTTCGAAAGGATTTCGATTGGGCAGGCGACGGTCAGAAGCGGTGACGCTCGGGGACGTGGCCCGGCTGGCAGGCGTCTCCATCGCCACCGCGTCCAAGGCGATCAACGACCGCGGCGAGGTGGCCGCGGCCACCCGCGTCCGCGTCCTGAGAGCCGCGTCCGAGCTCTCCTTCCAGCCCAACGTGCTCGCCCAGGGACTGGTGGCGGGCCGCACCCGCGCCATAGGCCTGCTCACCGACGAGCTGGACGGCCGCTTCACCGTCCCGATCCTGCTGGGCGCCGAGAACGCCCTGTCGGACCAGGAGATGTCGGTGCTGCTGTGCGACACCCGCGGCGACGCCATCCGCCGCCACCACTACATCCGCACCCTGCTGGCCCGCCAGGTCGACGGCTTCATCGTCGTGGGCGACAGCAACGACGTCCGCGCCTCGCTGACCGCCGACCTCCCCGTTCCCGCGGTGTACGTGTACTGCCGCTCCACCAACCCGGCCGACCTGAGCCTGGTCTCCGACGACGAGGGCGGAGCCCGGCTGGCCGTCGAGCACCTGATCGCACTGGGACGCAGGCACATCGCCCACATCACCGGCCCGCAGTCCTGCCGGACCGCCCGCGACCGGGCCGCCGCGGTGCACGCCGTCCTCGCCGAGCACGACAGGGTGCTGGCCGGCCGGCCCCTGCACGGCGAGTGGGCGCAGCGCTGGGGCCGCCACGCCGCCCGCATGCTGATCGCCACCGCGCCGGAGACCGACGCGATCTTCTGCGGCAACGACCAGCTCGCGAGCGGCGTCGTCCAGGCGCTGACCGCGATGGGCCGGAGCGTGCCCGGCGACATCGCGATCGTGGGGTACGACAACTGGGAGCTCTTCGCCGCCGACTGCACCCCTCCGCTGACCACGGTCGACCTCAACCTGCGCCAGCTCGGCACGACCGCGGTGTCGCACCTGTTCGCGGCGCTGGCGGGAACGCCGTCGTCCGGGGTGGTCCGCCAGCCGTGCCGGCTGGTGGTGCGCGAGTCGACGGCGTGACGCTCAGCCGAGCCGGAAGTCCGCCACCCTGATCGGCGACGGCGTCGTGCCGCTCGACGTCCGCTGGTACTGCACCGACAGGACCCCCTGCGACACGACGCGGGACACGTCGACGTCGACCTCGCCGAACGCCTGCAACGACGGCCTGTCGAACACCGTGGTCCAGTCCGTCCACCCGCTCGCCCGGCTCGCCGCCACGATCTTCCCGCGCGGCATCACGAGGTAGGCGTTGTCCTCCCGGTCGAACACCAGTTTCGTGCGCTGGGTGTGGCCGGGCGGGATCGGCACCTCCGTCTTGGTCCACCGCCCGTCCGCCCCGCGCGCGACGTGGAACGTGCGGCCGTACTGCGCCCGCTGCTGCGCGTAGTCCGAGACGCACTGCGTGAACCGCCCCGGCACGTAGCTGATCACCACGTGCGGCCGGCCGGACGCGTCCACCGCCTGACTTTCCTGGTTCATCAACCCGTGGTTCGGGTCGAGCGGGTCCACCACGATCCCCGGCGAGCCGATGCCCACCGGCGAAGACCCCGTCGTTCCCACGACGGCACCGGCGCCGTTGCGCCAGGTGCGGCCGCGGTCGTCGGAGTAGACGTAGCCGGTGTCGTGGTTGGTCAGCCCGCCTGGGTTGCACAGCACCCCGGCATTGCCCTCGCGCCAGGTGAAAGCGGCGTGCAACCGTCCACTTCGGTCGTAGGTCAGCCCGTGCAGGTACATGTTCCGCGTGGTCGACACGACGCCGTTCGGACCGGTGTACGAACCGGTGGCCGACGTCCACGGACCGAGCTTGCGCCACGTGCCGCCGGAGTACTCGGCGAGCTCGTTCACGCCGTTGCCGGAGCCGCCGGTGCGGTAGCTGAACTGCAGCCGGCCCTCGGGCGTCACGACGAACTGCGGGTACGTCATCGCCCCGAGCTCGACGGTTCCCAGCGTCCGCGTCACCGAGCCGAACGCGGCGGCGTCCCAGCGTTGCGACACCGCCAGGCCGGGCACCGAACGCAGGTAGAACAGGCGGGTGTTGTGGGTGTCGAGAGCGACGTGGATCGTGTTGTCCTGCGGGGAGATGCCCAGTGAGATCACGTTGTGCGAGTCGTCGGTGCTCAGCCGGTGCGGTAGGACGACGTTCTCCCACCGCGTGCCGCCGACGGTCCGCCGCGCGATGACGGCCTCGCGGGTCGCGGTGTACCAGGCGGCGTACTGACGGCCCTGGTAGGTGAGGATCGCGTCCTGCTGGAACGAGTTGTTGTTCACCAGGCCGTCGTAGGAGACGAAGTACAGCGCCGACGCGTCGAGCAGCGTGTCGGAGACCAGGCTGACCCGCGGTTCGGCGTTCGCGGTCCCCGGCACCAGCACCAGCAGCAGAACCGCCATCAGAAGCCTCATGGGCGCACCGGCCTTCCCTCGCCCGGATCGTGCGTGTCGAGCCGGCCGCACATGCCGAGGCGTTGCGGCCCTTCGGGGTCGAGAACGAGCACGTCCGCCTCCGCCAGGTGCCCGGGGTCGCCGGAGCGCAACCGGTCCAGGTGCTCGCCGGTCAGCTCGGCGGCCGCCAGGGCACCGGACCGCCACCGCTTCTCCCAGCCGTCCAGCAGTTCCCGCTTCACCGCGAGCGCGGAGGCGTAGAACCTCTCCAGCGCCGCACCGCCGCCCTGCCGCAGCTCCAGGAAACCGGTCAGCGCGAGGTCCCGGCGTCGCCGGGCGGATTCCTCGTCACCGGCGGCGGAGGCCTCCGCGTAACGGGACGAAGAGGCCAGCACCTCCGCCGGGAACGTGAACACCGCGTCCCCCGCCTCGGGCAGGCCGCTGTTCTGCATCACGACGATGATCCGCAGGTCGCCGTCGTTCACGAGCCGGTGGATCGTGCCCGGCGTGAACCACACGACCGACCCCTCACGCAGCGGCGTGGAAGCGAACCCGCGGGAGGTCAGCGTCTGCACACTGCCGGTGCCGCCGACGACGTAGTAGCACTCCGAGCAGACGAGGTGCACGTGCGGCGAGCCCCCGCACAGCCCGTCCACCGTCGGCCAGTCGTACACCCGCAGCCCGGAGACGCCGATCCCACCGGGGAACGGCGTCACCACGGGTGCTCCTCCACATAGGACTCGAGCCGGTCGCGGTCCCAGGTCCCGCAGCCGACCACCACCCGGTACCGCATGCTCAGGGCGTCACCCGGCTCCAGCGCCACCGTGTCGAAGAAGGCGAACGACGGGTTGACCGCCGCGAAAGGCCCGCTGCGCACGAACCAGTGGGTGTTCTTGTTGTCCGGGTGGTCGAGGAACAGCAACGTCGACGAGCGGTCCACCTCGTCGTGATGGCCGACGAACGCGAGCCACGGCCCCGTCTTGCCCATCATGTCCTCGCCCGCGCCCCCGTCGGCCGCGATGACGTCGCCACCGGTGAACGACCGCGGCCCGCGCCAGAAGAACCCCGTGTAGCCGGCCAGCTCACGGCCGTTGGTGGTCGGACTTCCGAACACCAGCGGCGAGGAGCGCGCGTTCGTCAGCGTGGTGGCGAACTCCAGCGTCCAGGAGTCGTCCAGGACATCGCGCACGGTGAACGACCGGGCCTCCCGGACCCAGTTCTCCCCCGCCTCGGTGAACCACGACAGCTGCTCGGTGAACCCGTCGGGCGTGACCTCGAACGAGTCGTGCCGCATGCTGCCGACGTTCGGCAGCACGACGTACCCCTGGTCGCGGACGTACGTGACGCCACCCCAGAAGTTCTGGCCCGACACGTCGGTCGCGGTCATCTGAAGACCCTTGTGCCACCGGTGGTCGTGCGGCCGGAACGCCGTCACGACGTCACCGGCCAGTGTCCGCACGGGGTGCAGATAAGGCTTGGGCCCCTCGAACGCCGGTGTCGACGGCCGGTGCACGTACTCGAAGACCTCGACGTCACCCACCGACATGGCGAGCACCGAGTCGTCCTGCCGCGAGATCACCGGGCGTTCGCCCACGGCGCACCGATCCCTTCCATCGAGGCGTAGAACGGGCTGTCCGGGCCGATCTGGCCGGCCTTCACCACCGTGCCGGTGAACGCGGAGGCGTAGAGCGCCGCGATGAACTCCATGGTGATCCTGGTGTCCTCGAGGGTCACCGGTGGCTTCTCACCGCCGTCCAGGGCGTCGAGGAACGCCGTCACCTGGCACCGGTGGCCGCTGACGATCCCGGAGGACTGCTCCTGGCGCCACCGCGCGACCACGTCCTCGTGCCCCGGCGCGGGAGTGACGGCCCAATGCGCGTCCGTGTAGCCGTAGAGGTGCTCGACCTCGACCGTGGCGCGTTCGAAGTCGAACCTCAGCTCCGAGGTCTCCCGCGGCGACAGCAGCGAGTTGACCACCGACGCGACCGTGCCGTCGGCGAACGTCACCAGCGCCATCGAGACGTCCTCGGTCTGCACGTCCCGCGCCTGACGGGCCGCGACCGCCCGGATCTCCTGCCACGGCCCCAGTACCGACAGCAGGAGGTCGAACTGGTGGATGCCGTGGCCCATCGTCGGGCCACCGCCCTCGCTCTCCCACGTGCCGCGCCACGGCACCTCGAAGTACGCGTCACCGCGGTACCAGAGCGTGTCGCACTTCGCCACGAGCGACCTGCCCAGCACACCCTCCGAGACCAGGCGGCGCAGCCGGACCGCCGCCGGGCCGAAGCGGTGCTGGAACACCGTCGCGACCGACGCCTCCGACGCCCGTTCGGCGGCGATCAGCACGTCGACCTCGCTCAGCGACAACGCCGGTGGCTTCTCCACCAGCACGGAGACGTTCGCGTCCAGGCACTCCAGGGCGAGCGGCACGTGGTGACGCGGCGGGGTGCACACGTGCACCACGTCCAGCTGCTCCGCGGCGAGCATCTCGGTCAGGCCGGGGTACGTCCGCGGCACGCCCTGCTCGCCGGCGAACGCGGCCGCGCGATCGGCGTCCACGTCCGCCACCGCGACGAGCTCGATCCGGTCTCCCGCCGCCCGCAGCGCCTCGGCGTGGGCGGAGGCGATCGCGCCGGTGCCGGCGATGGCCGCGCGCCTCACTTGGCCGCGTCCACTTCGGACTGCACTTCCCTGATGTACGACGCCGCCGCCTGGTCGGGTGTGGCCCGGCCGAACAGCACGTCCTCGGTGTGCCGTTTGAGGATCGTGTCGAGCGTGCTGGCGCCGTTGGGCGTGACGCGCGGCGGGTCGCTGACGGGCACGCTGTCGAGGTAGTCCTTGGCGGCCTTGTCGGTCTCCTTGAGCTGGCCCGCGATCGTCCCGCGGATCTTCTGGTTGGCCGGCACGCCGCGTTCGGTGAGGAGGATCTTGGCCGCCTCCTCGTCGTTCGCGAGGAAGTTCACGAACGCCGTGGCCTCCGCCGGGTACTTCGACCGCGCGGACACCGACCAGAACATCGACGACTTGTAGTACGCGCCGGGTTGCGTGCCCTGGGTCTCGCCGGGCAACCGCAGGAGCTTCAGCTTGGCGCCGCTCGCCGCGGTCAGCGCGGTCAGCTGGGTGTTCCACCACAGGCCGAACGCCGCCGTGCCGGTCGCGGTCGCGGACTGGTTCAGGCCGGCGGAGGCCTTCTCGATGGTGACCGACGGCGGTGCCGAGGCCCCGGACTTCGACAGGTCCAGGACGTACTGCCAGTAGTCGCGCGCGATCTCCTGCGGCAGCACCATCTTCGCGTCGGCGTCGAACATGGCCTTGCCCTGCTGCCGTGCCCGGATGCTCAGGCCTGCCGCGTCGTTGATGCCGGGCGACTGCACGCCGAACACCGAGCCGCCACTGGCCTTGGACACCTGTTCGCCGATGGACTTCAGGTCGTCCCACGACCACTTCGTGTCATCCGGGACGGGAATGTCGTACTTCGCCAGCAGGTCGAGGTTGGCGACGATCGAGTACATGCCCAGGCCCACCGGCAACCCGTAGCGCTTGCCGCCGATCGTGCCGGTGGAGAGGGCCTTCTGGTCGAAGTCGCCGGTGTCGAGGTGCTTCCCTGCCTCGTTCATGTCGAACAACGCGCCGCGTTCGGCGTAGGAGGAGATGTAGAGCTCGTCCATCTGCATGATGTCCGGCGCGTCGTTGGCAGCCATGGTCGTGGCGAGGCTGTCCCAGTAGCCGTTCCACTCCTTGAACTCACCTTTGATGGTGATGTTCGGGTGCTTCTGCTGGAACAGGTCGATGACCTTCTGGGTCCGCTTGTGGCGGTCGTCCGCGCCCCACCACGTGAACCGCAGCGTCACCTTCTCCGTCGTCAGGTCGCCTCCGGGGTCGGAGCCGGACCCGCACGCGGCGAGCAGCGACGCGGTCAGCGACAGCAGGACCGCCCACGCGGTGCCGCGGCGAATACCTCTGAGCATGAGCTTTCCCTTCGGCTACTTGCCCCCGGTCGTGGCGATCCCCTTGACGAGGTACCGCTGACCGACGAGGAACGCGAGGAAGATCGGGACGAGCGACACGACGCTCATCGCGAACTGCGAGCCCCACGACGTGGCCACCGTCGAGTCGACGAACGACCGCAGGGCGACGGGAACCGTGTACATGTCCGGGTCCGTCAGGTAGATCAGCTGACCGAAGAAGTCGTTCCAGGTCCAGATGAACGTGAAGATCGTCGTGGTGGCGAGCGCCGGTGTCATCAGCGGCAGGACGATCCGCAGGAAGATCCGCGGGTGGCCGCAGCCGTCGATGCGCGCGGCCTCGTCGAGCTCGCGCGGCAGGCCGCGGATGAACTGGACCATGAGGAAGACGAAGAACGCGTCGGTGGCGAGGACCTTCGGCACGATCAGCGGCAGGAACGTGTTGACCCAGCCGATGTTCGAGAACAGCACGTACTGCGGCACGATGATCACGTGGATCGGCAGCATGATCGTGCCGAGCATGATGCCGAACCACCAGCGCTTGCCGGTGAACTGCAGCCGGGCGAACGCGTAGGCCGCCATCGAGCACGACACGAGGTTGCCGACGATGCAGCCCAGCACCAGGATCGCCGAGTTGAGCAGGTAGGTCCCGAACGACGGGGTGAGCGCGTTCCAGCC
Organism: Lentzea sp.; assembly: GCF_035525475.1. Classification (GTDB taxonomy): domain Bacteria; phylum Actinomycetota; class Actinomycetes; order Mycobacteriales; family Pseudonocardiaceae; genus Lentzea. The sequence continues at coordinate 33,179 of NZ_DATLEC010000230.1, forward strand.
CTCGGTGTAGTTCTCCGTCTGGAAGGTGTCGAGGACCAGGCCGGGGTTGCGGAAGATCTCGTCGCCCGGCCGCAGCGAGCTGACGACCATCCACAGCACCGGGTAGAGCATCACGATGCCGAGCAGGATGAGCCCGATGTGCTTGGCGGGCGTGGAAAGCCGCCGCATCGGTCGCATGAGGTCAGTCGTCATAGAACACCCAGAATTTCGCGGCCCAGAAGTTGATGGCGGTGAACGCGCCGATGATCAGGAGCAGGAACCAGGCCAGCGCGGAGGCGTAACCCATGTCGAACCGGCTGAAACCCTGCTGGTACAGGTAAAGCGTGTAGAACATGGTCGAGTCCGACGGCCCGCCGGTTCCGTTCGAGACCACGAACGCCTGGGTGAACGACTGGAAGGCGTGGATGATCTGCAGCACCAGGTTGAAGAACAGGATCGGCGACAGCAGCGGCATC
>NZ_DATLEC010000233.1:0-6948 GCF_035525475.1 Lentzea sp.
CCGGGGTCTCCCGCGTGCGCATGGTCAGCCAGGTCAGCACCACGCCGGCCAGGAAGGCTCCCGCGCACAGCAGGAACATCTGGAAGAAGAACCCGAACACCGAACAGCTCCTAGTCCGAAGTGAAGTCCTCGTCGACGCGCAGGCCCGGTGCCGCCTGGCGCAGGGCGTCGCTCAGCGAGCCCGCGCGCACCGGGTCCGCGACGCGTGCCGACGCGGTCAGGCGTCCCTGGTGGACGACGCCGGTGAAGTCCGTGACGCCCTGGTCGAGCACGGCGCCCAGCAGCGCGGCGGCCGCGTCCGGCGACACGGGCAGGCGTTCGCCCGCGTCGGGGGTGATCATGTCCGTGATGCGGTGGGCGGCGGTCAGCGCGCGCACGGCGTCCACGACCTCCTGGCGTTCCACGGCGGACACGGCGGTGCCGGCCAGCACGATCTCCGACGCGCGCACGGCGAGGACCAGGTGGCCCGGCGCGATGTCCTCGGCGGGGCGCGACGCGACGCCCAGCGAGGCGAGCAACGCGGGTACGACGAAGGCGCCGAGCAAGACGCGTTGCGGTAACTGCACGAGCTTGGACTATCCCATCCGGACGGACGCGTGCCACCGCCTGGAGCAGAAGTCGCAGGACACCGGACCTGATTTCACTCGTTCGTGGTCACCACCACGGGCTCGCCCGACGCCACCAGGCACCAGTCCGACCCGGCGAAGTCGGCCGGGTCCAGCACGCCCGCCGCCTTCACCCACTCGATCAGGAGCTGGCGGATCTCCTGCTGCTGGTTGTGCAGCACGGGCGCGGAGGCGATGTGCGGGAAGTCGCCGCCGCCTGCCTGCCGGTAGTTGTTCACGGCCACGGCGAACTCGGCGGTGTCCGCCACCGGCTCGCCGTCGTAGCGCAGCCCGGCGATCCGCGAGCCGACCGGCTCGGCGATGTCGATCGAGTACGTCAACGGCGCGGACAGCCCGTAGGCGATGTCGAAGTTGTAGTCCGGCACGTCGGCGGACACCTCGGCGGCGGTGAACGGGCCGGGGCCGGACACCTGCGCGAAGTAGCGCGCCGACTCCTCCAGGAAGTCCCGCAGCTGCGCGCCGGTCAGGCGCACGCCCACCAGCGTGTTGTCGTAGATGTAGAGCCCGGCGACGTCCCGGATGGACACCTCGCCGCCCGGGATCGCCGCCGCCCGGTTGAAGGGCGCGCACAGCGACAGCACCGGCAACGACGTGGACTGCGCGATCTCCAGCGCCTGCACGTGGTTGATGAACCGCAGCGCTGGCGTGTCCTCGAAGCGCGACCGGGAGGCGGACATCGGCGCCGCACAGGTGCCGATGTGCGCGTTGACGTACGAGACGACCTTCGCGTGGTCGTGCGACAGCAGCCGCACGATCCGCGGGTCCTCCTCGACGGAGGCCGTGGACAGCACGGAGGACCGCGACCCCTCCAGCTCCCAGCGGGAGGTGTACCGCAGGTCGAACTCCATCACCGACAACCGCTTGCCGTAGAACAGCGGCTCGGTCAGCAGCACGGGCCGCCCCGTCACCTTGTTCACCACGAACCGCTCGGGGATCTCCACGTGCGCGTGCCCGACCAGGATCGCGTCGATCCCCGGCACCGTCTCGGCCAGCAGTTCGGCGCAGTTCTCCGGGAACGGCACCTGGTCCCCCAGCGACGACGAGAGGTCGGCGCCGGAGTGCGCCACCACGACCACCAGGTCGGACTCGCGCCGGATCTCCGGAACCCAGTGCAGCGCCTGCTCGACGAGCCCGGGGAACGTCATCACGCCCTCGACGTGGGCGCGGTCCCAGACGGCGATCCCGGGGTTCGTCAGTCCCAGGATCCCCACGCGCACCGGCGGTCCGCCGGGCCGCCACACCGTCTTCACCACGTACGGCTGGAAGGCGGGCAGCCCGGTCGCCACGTCCAGCGCGTTGGCGGCCAGCAACGGGAACTCCAGCTGCCGTTCGAACGTGCGCAGCACCGGCAGCCCGTAGTTGAACTCGTGGTTTCCCAGCGCCGCGGCGGTGTAGCCGATCGCGTTCATCGCCGCGGCCATGGGATGCACGTGTGCGCGCGTGATCGGTTCCACGCGCGCGTAGTAGTACGCGAGCGGTGTGCCCTGGATGGTGTCGCCGGCGTCGAGCAGCAACGTCCGTTGGCCGACCTCCGCGCGCACCTGCGACACCAGCGTGGAGATCTTCGCGAGCCCGACGTCGTTGTGCGCGAAGTCGTCGAACTCGCGGTCCCGGTAGTAGTCCCAGTTGAAGAGGTTGCCGTGCAGGTCGGTCGTGCCCATCACCGTCAGCGTGAACGTGCGCAGACCGCTCACCTCCGGTTGTGGTCGGACATACAACCCGACCATAACCACTCACACTTGACCGGCGTCGCCGTTACCTCGTCGGAGGGGTCTGCTGACCCTGCTGCCCCCTTTGGCCCTGCTGGCCGCGCTGACCAGGTTCGACGACGTTCGACGCGACCGACTTGCCGTCCTCTGTGGTGGCGATCACGGTCACCGTGTCGCCTTTCTCGACACCTTCGGCCACGGTGTCCGCGTCGATCACGTACGTCTTCGTGTAGCCGTCGGTGGACTTCACCTCGATCGACGAGTCGCTGATCGCGGTGACCTCGCCGCTCTGGAACTCGCCGTGCGTCTCCGTGCCGAACCCGAGACCGCCGCGCATGCCGCCGTTCATGCCGTCCGGCGGCGCTCCGCCCATGCCACCGGGTCCCATGCCTCCCGCACCGCTCTGCTGGTTCGTGCCACTGGCCGCGTAGATCGCGACACCACCTGCGGCCGCGATGCCGACGGCGATGGCCACGGCGGCCACCGTCTTCCTCGCGGTCCACGCCGGGCGTGCCGCGGGGTCGGGTGAAGCCTGGGGTGCGCCCCACTCCGGGGGCTGTTGCTCGGTCATGGGAGCCACCGTGGCGGCTCCGCCTGTGCCGGACCTGTGCCTGGCCCAGGCACGAGCTGTGGGACCCGCTCACAGCTGGTACACAGAATCGGCACTCAGGATGGGAGCCATGCGCGCGATGAAATCCGAACTCCGCAGGCCGGACGGGCAGCCGGTGCGGGTGCTCGTGGTCGACGACGAGTCCACTCTGGCCGAGCTGATGACGATGGCGCTGCGCATGGAGAAGTGGGACGTCCGCACCGCTCTCGACGGCCAGACCGCCGTGAGGACCGCGCGCGAGTTCCGCCCGGACGTCGTGGTGCTCGACGTGATGCTGCCCGACTTCGACGGGTTCGAGGTGCTGCGCAGGATGCGTGCCGAGTCGCCGGTCCTGCCGGTGCTGTTCCTCACGGCGAAGGACGCGGTGGAGGACCGCATCGCCGGGCTCACCGCCGGGGGCGACGACTACGTCACCAAGCCGTTCTCGTTGGAGGAGGTGGTGCTGCGGCTGCGCGCACTGCTGCGGCGCACCGGTGTGACCGACGCGGACGCGGGCACCAGGCTGGTCGTCGGCGACCTGTCGCTCAACGAGGAGACGCGCGAGGTCGACCGCGCCGGCACGTCGATCGACCTGACGGCGACGGAGTTCGAGCTGCTGCGCTACCTGATGCGCAACCCGAAGCGCGTGCTGAGCAAGGCGCAGATCCTGGACCGCGTGTGGAGCTACGACTTCGGCGGCCAGGCCAACATCGTCGAGCTCTACATCTCCTACCTGCGCAAGAAGATCGACGCCGGGCGCACACCGATGATCCACACGATGCGGGGCGCGGGATATGTCCTCAAGCCTGCGCCCTAGGACGCTGCGAGCCCAGCTCGTCTCCGGCCAGATCGTCCTGCTCACCGCGCTGTGCCTGGTGATCGGCGGGATCTCGGTGCTCGCGCTGCACGCGTTCCTCATGAGCAACCTCGACCGCGAGGTCACGAGCCTGCGACCGGGACCGGCCGGTCAGCAGTACGGTCCCCCCGGCATCAACGCGCGGATCGCGCCCGACGGCAGCATCCACGGCTTCGTCGAGCTGCCCGGCTGGCCGTCCCCGCGCCCGCTCACCGACGACGAGGTCGCGGTGCTGGCGGCCGCGCCGTCGAGCCTGCACACCGTCGACCTCGGTGAGGCGGGCGAGTTCCGCGTGGTCACCGACCGGATGGGCATCAAGGGCCTGTCGTTGCGGCCCGTCACGGACATCGTGTGGCAGATGGTGTGGATCCTCGCGGGGCTCATCGTCGCGGGAGCGGCGGCCGTGGCACTGGCGGGCAGGGTGGTCGTGCGACGCGCGCTCGTGCCGCTCGACCGCGTCGCCGAGACCGCGGCCCGCGTCGCCGAGCTGCCGCTGCACGAGGGCGAGGTCGCGCTCGCGGAACGCGTGCCGGAGGAGGACACCGACCCGGCGACGGAGGTCGGCAAGGTCGGCCTCGCGCTCAACAAGATGCTCGGCCACGTCGACGAGGCCCTGAAGGCGAGGCACGACAGCGAGACGAGGGTCCGCCAGTTCGTCGCCGACGCCTCGCACGAGCTGCGCACGCCGCTCGCCGCGATCAGGGGGTACGCCGAGCTGACCAGGCGCACGGGTCAGGACCTGCCGCCCGAGGTCACCCACGCGATGGGCCGGGTGGAGTCCGAGGCGGTGCGGATGACGTCGCTGGTCGAGGACCTGCTGCTGCTGGCCAGGCTCGACGCGGGCAGACCGTTGGAGAGCGAGTACGTCGACCTCTCCCGGCTGGTGCTCGACGTCGTCGGCGACGCCCGCATCGCGGGTCCCGACCACCACTGGAAGCTCGCGCTGCCCGAGGACCCCGTGGTGGTTCCCGGTGACGTGCAACGGCTCCACCAGGTCATCGGCAACCTGCTGTCCAACGCCCGCGCGCACACCCCGCCGGGCACCACCGTGACCACCGGCCTGTCCGTCCACAACGGACGCGCCGACCTGACCGTCTCCGACGACGGTCCGGGCATTCCCCGGGGATTGCAGGTCTTCGAGCGGTTCGCGCGCGGCGACTCCTCGCGGTCGCGGGCCGCGGGCAGCACCGGTCTGGGACTCTCGATCGTCGCCGCCGTCGTCGGCGCGCACGACGGCGAGGTGTCCGTGGCGAGCGCCCCCGGCCACACCGAGTTCACCGTGTCCCTGCGCACAGCTCGTTCACAGCCGGGACACACGACCGGCCCAGGCTAGGCCGCGACTCTCGTCCGCATGAGACGAGAACGCCTGGCGCTCGCGGCCCTGCTGATCGCGACCGGCGCGCTGTACCTGTGGCGGCCGGGGGACTCGGGCTGGGCCAACGCCTACTACTCCGCCGCCGCCCAGGCCGGTGCGACGAGCTGGAAGGCGTGGTTCTTCGGCTCCTCGGACGCCTCCAACGCGATCACCGTCGACAAGACGCCCGCCTCGCTGTGGGTGATGGGGCTGTCCGCGCGGCTGTTCGGCGTGAACGCGTGGAGCATCCTGGTGCCGCAGGCGTTGATGGGCGTGGGCAGCGTGTGGCTGTTGTACGCGACGGTCCGCCGCTGGTTCTCCCCCGCCGCCGCGCTGATCTCGGGCGCGGTGCTGGCGCTGACGCCGGTCGCGGTCCTGATGTTCCGCTTCAACAACCCGGACGCGCTGCTGGTCCTGCTCCTCACAGCGGGCGCGTACTGCGTGACCCGCGCGGTCGAGAACGCGAGCCCGCACTGGCTCGCGCTCGCCGGTGCCGCGGCCGGGTTCGGCTTCCTCACCAAGATGCTGCAGGCGTTCCTGGTGCTGCCCGCGTTCGGGCTGGTCTACCTGGTCGCCGCGCCTGCCACGGCCGGCAGGAAGGTCCTGCACCTGGCGGGCGCGTTCGGCGCGATGGTCGTCGCGGGCGGCTGGTGGATCGCCGCCGTCGAACTGACGCCGGACCGGCCGTTCATCGGCGGGTCGCAGACGAACAGCGTGCTCGAGCTGACACTGGGCTACAACGGCTTCGGCCGCCTCACCGGGGACGAGGTCGGCAGCGTCGGCGGCGGCCGCGGCTGGGGATCGCCGGGCTGGGCCCGCCTGCTGGGCGCGGAGATGGGCAGTCAGATCGCGTGGCTGCTGCCGGCCGCGCTGGTGCTGCTGGTCGCGGGGCTGTGGCTGACGAACGGCCGCGCCCGCACGGCACTCGGCCTGTGGGGCGGCTGGCTCGTCGTCACCGCCGGGGTCTTCAGCTTCATGAACGGGATCATCCACTCCTACTACACCGTGGCACTGGCGCCCGCGATCGCCGCGGTCGTCGGCATCGCCGCCACCGAGCTGTGGGAGCGGCGTCACGAACCCGTCGCGGCAGCGGTGCTCTCGGGTTCCGTCGCTTTGAGCGCCCTGCAGTGCTACGTGCTGATCAACGGGTTCTCGACACCCGTCGCGCTGCTCGTGCTGATGGCGGGCCTGATCGCGGCGGTCGGCCTGGTGCTGTCGATGCGCTGGGCCATCCCGGTCGCGCTGGTCGCCGCGCTGCTCGGCCCGACCACCTACTCGTTCGCCACCGTCATCACCCCGCACACCGGCGCGTTGCCCGTCGCGGGCCCGTCGACCGGGCGGATGGGCATGGGTGGCGGTGGTCTGCTCGACACGACGCTCCCGGACGCCGAGGTGGTGACCTTGTTGCAGGAGAACGCGGGCAGCTACCGGTGGGCCGCCGCGACGGTCGGCTCCAACAACGCCGCGGGCCTCCAGCTCGCGAGCGGGCAGCCGGTGATGGCGCTCGGCGGCTTCAACGGCACCGATCCCGCGCCGACCCTGGAGCAGTTCCAGGAGATGGTCCGAAATGGACAGATCCACTACTTCGTCGACAGCACCATGATGCGCGGCAACAGCGGTAGCGACGCCGCACACCAGATCGCCGAGTGGGTCGGCGAGAACTACCTCGCGACGACCGTCGCTGGCACGACCGTCTACGACCTCGGAAAGGCCCCGGCATGACCGCCACCCTCACCCCCGCGACCGTCGCCACCCCGACGCCCCGGACCGGCCGGAGGTGCACCCCAGACCTGGCGCACCGCCTCGCGTTCTTC
>NZ_DATLEC010000235.1:0-49696 GCF_035525475.1 Lentzea sp.
CTGGAAGTGGTCGACGTAGCCGTCGGGTTCGTTGAAGTCGCCGTCGGCGTCGAAGTCGTAGCGGTCCCACTGGTCGTACTCGGCCAGCGCCGCCTTGATCTGCGCGGCGGTCCTGCCGGCGGCCTGCTGGTCCGCGACCCACTGCGTGACGGCGTCCTTGATCAGCTCACGCGAGTTGTTGCAGATGTTGTCGCCGCACGGGTAGCCGTTGCTGCGGCCGTAGCGGGCCTCGTTGTAACGGACCTTGACCCAGTCCGTGACGGTGCCGTCGACGGTGTAGCGCCCGGAGGACTGCTTGTCGTAGAAGTTCGCGACGGAGTTGGCGTCCTTCGCGCGGGAGAAGTACAGGTCCTGGAAGTACTGGCGGCTGAAGTCGGGGCGCCAGATCGTCGTGTTGTCCTTCGCCCGGTCCGGCTCGGGGATCTGGTTGTGCACCGGCCCGTCGAACCGCCGCGGCCCCGGCGTGTTCGGGTTCGTGTCGCGGTCAGGGTAGTCGGGGTGCCGCTCGTCGCCGAACTCCGCGAGGATCACGAAGATCTTGTCGGTCTTCTCGCGCTTCAGCTCGACGTACTGGTCCTTCTTCTGCTTCTTGCCGACCTTCGCGACGGTGCTGCTGCCGCGCTTCTCGGTCGTGGCCTCGCCGGTCAGCACGTCGGCCAGCGCCTGCTGCCTGAGCGCGCGGCGCTTGACCTCCAGCTCGTGCGGCTGCTCGTCGGACTGCTGCGCCACCTGGGGCTCGGGCTGCCGCGCCGGCACCGCGACGGCCGGTGTGACCAGGCCCGCGGTGATGAGCGCGAGCGCCGCCGCGCTCGCCAGAACTCTTCGCACTTGTCGTTCCCCTCTCGAAATCCCGGGGGGACGCTACGTAGTGGACCCGCGGCTCGACACGTCCGAAAGTCTGGTGTGAACGCGACCTGTCGACCGATTGCCCGGTACGTCGGAAAGGTGGGGATTCCGTTCCCCGCACGTGTTGTCGGGAGGTTGTTGTCGGGAGGTCGACAGTGTCGTCGATTCAGATCGGGGTGAGCAGGCCGCCGCTGGACGTGGCGGACCTGCCGGAACCCGAGGAGGTCTTCGAGGTCCGCGAGATCGGGCCGCGGCAGATCGTCCAGTTCGTCATCGGCCCGAGCCTTCCTGATCACGGCTGGGGCTCGCAAGGTGTCGCGTGCGCTGGAACTGGTGAACTGAGGGCTTGTCGGGTGGGCTGGCCGGTTTCACGGCTTTGGCGTCCGGGTTGAACTGGTAGGCGATGAACCACTACCGCGACAAGGGGTACGGGACGGGCCATCGCGTCGGGTTCCTGTCCGGGATGCGCGGTGGCAAGCAGTCGCTTCGGCCGGTCGGCGTGACCTTTGTGGACACTCCCCTGAACGCTTCTCTTTGGCGGCTGAGCAGCTGGGGGTGTTGTACGGGCAGGGTCTGTTCTACCTGATGTTGATCGTCGGCGTGCTGGTGTTGTTCTCCCCCCAGCTCGGGATCTTCGAGGCGTTGGTCCGGAACTTCACCGATGCCATGCATGCCGTGTCGCCTCGGTTGCGGGCTCGGATCGAGGAGGATCCCCGGCGGTTCTACTACCCGTTCACGCTCTTGGTGCTGGTGCTCATCGGTGGGGCGTTGCACCTGGCTCTGCCGGTGGAGCTGGTGCAGATTTCGGCCACCATGCCCAATCTTGGGGCCTTGATGTTTCCGTTTGCTTTGATGCACTTGAACTCACGTTGCCTCGGCCTGCTCGGCCTTCTTGGTGGCATCACGTGGTCTTGGTTTTGAACGTCGTGTTTTTCGGGTTCTTCTTTGTGAATTTTGTTCATGAGTTTTTAGCGGCGTTGCGTAGGTTCCCGGGTTCGGCGTGGGGTGGTGAAAAGCGGCTCGCCTGCGGCTTCACCGGGTGGTGGGTCGGCTTCGCCACAGGCTGAACCGCGTCTCAGCGCGTTGCCAGGCGCTTCTCAGGTTCTTGTGGCTTGATGGACATACAGGACATGGAGGAGGCCATCTTGTTCGGCTTGATCGGCTGGGTGCTCGGTTGGCTCTTGACGCTGTTCATCCTCGTGATGATCGGCCGGATGATCGTGGACTGGGCTGTCACCTTCCAGGCTCGGGGTGACTGGGTGTGGAAGGTTCGGCGGGTCACGCACGGGATCACCGAGCCCGTGTTGTCGCCTGTGCGCAAGGTGTTGCCGCCGGTGCGGTTCGGTGGGTTCGGGTTGGACCTGGCGTTCACCGTGGTGTTCATCGCCGCGTTGATCCTGCGGTCGATTGTGTGGTGAGGACGCCTGGGTTCAGGATGCCGGAGGGGTCCAGTGCTGCTTTTGCCGCGGAGAGGGCCGTGTTGAAGACTTCTGGGCGTTGGCGCTCGTACCAGGGCATGTGATCGCGGCCTATTGCGTGGTGGTGGGTGATGGTGCCGCCGGCGTTGGTCAGGGCTTCGGACACGGCCGCCTTGATTTCGTCCCATTGGGACGTGAGGCTGCCCCATCTGCCCGGCGCGTAGATGCCGTAGTACGGCGCGGGGCCGTCCGGGTAGACGTGGGTGAAGCGGCACGTGACCATGCCGATGCCGCACACCTCACGCAGTGCTGTGGTCGCTGCCTCTGTGACCGACGCGTGCAAGGTCGGGAAGCGGTCCCAGGTGCAGGCCGTCTCGAACGTTTCGGTGATCATCGCGTGCTGCGCCATCGCGTCGCGTTGGTAGGGCATGCGCAGGAACGATTTTCGCCAACGGGCTGAGGCGCCCTCGGTTACCTCGCCTTCGCCGCAGAGTTCCAGTGCTCGGGCCAGTTGAGCGTCTACCGGGTGGTCTGCGGACTCGAAGGCCAGGATCAGGACTGAGTGTGGTGAGCCTGCGTTGAGGAACGCCTCCGCCGGGTCCAGCAGGCGGCAGTTCGCCGGATGGAGGCCGGACTGGGCGATCAGACGGGTTGCTTCTACGGCTTGGTCCCAGGACGCGAAACGCACCGATGCCCCTGCTCGGTGGACTGGTGGTGACTGAAGGCGCATCCACGCTTCGGTGATCACGCCCAGAGTGCCTTCGGAGCCAAGGAAGAGGCGGTCCGGGGACGGGCCCGCGCCCGAGCCGGGCAGTCTGCGCGACTCCGAGACGCCTGCCGGTGTTACGACTCGCAGCGACTCGGTCAGGTCGTCGATGTGGGTGTGGAGGGTGGCGTAGTGGCCGCCGGCTCGGGTGGCCAGCCAGCCGCCGAGTGTCGAGAACTCGAACGATTGCGGGAAGTGCCGCAGGGTCAGGTGGTGTGGCTTGAGTTGGGCCTCCAGCGATGGGCCCAGCACACCCGCCTGGATGCGCGCGGCGCGGCTTGTCGGGTCGACCTCCAGCACTCGGTCCAGATGCTGGAGGTCCAGCGTCACCGCGCGGTCGAGGTCGCGTGGTTCTACTCCGCCGACTACGGAAGTGCCGCCGCCGAACGGGATCACGGCGACGTCGTTGGAAGCGCACCAGTCCAGGACGTCTACGATGTCCTGTTCGGTGCGTGGGCGGGCTACTGCGTCCGGCAGCGGACCGACTTTCCCCGCCAGGTTGCGGGTGATGTCGCGGTAGGCCTGGCCGCGGGAGTGACCGAGGCGGTCGATCAGGCCGGTCGAGTAGAGGTCACCAGGCGGCTGGATGCGGGACTCCGGCACGTCCAGCGACATCGGGTCCGGTGGTTCGTGGAACGTCAGGTCCGCGTCCGGCAGCACCGCCCGGACGCGGTCGGCCAGCGCACGGCGCTCTTCCGGGGTGACGGCGTCCTCGACGGTGCCCCAGCCCCACCACGACCTCGTTGTCATGGCGAGCAACGGTAAGTGAAACGCCGACGTTCCGGTATGCCTCTCGGCAACGTCGTGCGCATGAAGCCCTGGGGATGGCGGCTTTGCTGGTGGCCGGGCTGGGAGCGGGGGTGATCGCGCTCGTGGACTCGGGTCCGGAAGGCGACGAGGCAACCGACTACGACGCGGAGATGTTCGCACGGCACATCAGCCGACCGGTGGGCGACAACGCCGACGACTACGTCCGGGCCGCGCTCCGCTGTCCGCGGAGGCGCCGACGTCGTCCGGACACCCGGCGGAGGAGCCGTGTCCGCCTTGCTGTCCGACCCCGCCGCGGTGGACGTGCTGCGGTTCGCCGGCTGCACCAGGAGTACCGGCGTGCCGTCGGCGGGAACGACGAGGTGAGCGGCTAACCGGCGCCGAAGCACACGAAGCCGACGGCGGCGGCGTACGCGGCGTCGTCGGAGGCGGCCCTTTGCACCTCTGCCAACGCCTCCGCCGGAGCCACCCCGGCGGCGAGCTTCCGGTGCAGCTCCACCATCACCGGCGCGGTGCCGTCGGTCGGCACCGGCACGACGGGCGCGATCAGCGTCCGGGTGCCCAGTCCCAGCAGGGCTGCCGTGAACCCCATCAGCTCGTCCCCCGGCCGGACCGCGGACTGGCCGGTGTCGCACGCCGACAGCACCACGACGGTGGGCGGGGTGTGCAGCCGTTCGATGTCGAAGACCGTCAGCGGGCCGTCGGCCAGTTCCAGGGCCGAGAACAGCGGGTTGTCGACGCGGAACGAGCCATGCGCGGCGACGTGGGCCAGGGCGGCACCGTCCATTGCGGACGCGACGGCGCTGACGGTCGCCTCCGCGTCGACGAGGACCCTGCCGGGCACGTGCGCGCTGATGGCCTTGATCTCGGCGGGCGCGGCGGCCATGCGAGGGCCGGCGGCCAGCACCGGCTCACCGGCGGCGTCCGCGACCGAGCACGCGCGCAGCCACACCGAGGCCGAGGGCGCGACCGTCACCTGGCGGTTCAGAACGGCCCACGGCAGGCCGTTCAGGGCACCGGTCGGCACCACGACCAGAGGACGCCCGTCGATCCGCGGGGCCAACGGGTTCAGCAAGCGCCTGGCCAGCAACGAAGCCGCGTGCGCCGCGGAGGAACGGGCCACGGGGAGGTTCGGCAGGTTCGGGGGCAGGGTCACGAGCCGGTGCAGGGCGAAGCGCAGCAACCGGATCTCGCGGACCGCGCCCTCCAAAGCCCCCAGGGAGTGGAGCGTTGCCCGGCCACCCGCCAGCACCACGGCCATCAACGACCCGTCGTACTCGACGAACTCGATCAGCGCCGACGACCCCAGTGCCGAGACCAGGGCACCGACCGGCGGGGGCTTGAACACCGAGACCTCGCCGGACACCTGCCGGGTCAGGTCGCGGACGCGGTGCTCGGCGCGCACCAGCTGGACGCGCAGCGAGCCGGCGGGCCTGCCCGCCAGCACGGCGGACTCGACGTCGGCCGACACCGCGCGCAACGAGGCCAGCGCGTCCTCCAGACGAGGATCGTCCGGTGGTGAAACGGACTTCATCCGCAGGGCGCCCGCCCGCCAGCTCTCGGTCCACGACAGCACGCGCGCCGCGTTCCCCGAGGCGACGGCCAGCCGCAACCCCTCCAGGGCCAACGCCTGACCCTGCACTCCCGCCGACGCGCGCAGCTCGGCGGCCCCCAGCGACACCCGGTACTCGTCCAGCAACCCGATCCCCCGCCGCAGAGCGGAAGAAGTGCCGCGCACATCACCGGAAAGCTTGCGCCGCAACGCTTCCGCGTACCAGCCGCGCACGCGCAGCCCGGCAGGACCTCGCAGGCGGGCAGAAGCCGCGAGCGAGAGCTCCGCGTCGGCACGAGCGCGGTGGCCGAGATCCGCGGCCACCAGACCGGCGTCGATCCTGGCCTCCAGCGCGGGCAGCCGCCAGTCCATCGCGTCCAGCTCGGAGGCCACGCGCGACAACGCCAGCCGCAGCGGACGCGTCCGGTCCCCGCGCAGAACGGCCGCGTGCAGCTCCAGGTAGCGCGCACCGGCGGCCCACAGCAGGCGCTGCTCGCGACGGAACCGGCGGCGTGCCTCGGCGGCGAAGGAGTTGGCCGCGTCGGGATCGTCGTCCAGCAGGGCGATCCGCGCGCGGAAGTACAGGGCCTCCGAGACACCCAACGGGTTCTTCAACGCCTTCAGCTCGGTGATCGCGCGGTCGGCGGCGGCGCGCGCCTCGTCCAGCAGCGGCACGGAGACGAGCAGCTCCAGGCGGTTCACCAGCAGCACGGGGCGCATCACGTCGAGGCGGCGGTACACCTCCTCGGCCTTGTCGAACAACGTCAGCGCGGCCGGCACGTCACCGCCGCGGGTCGCCATGATGCCCGCGTTCCAGTGCACGTCGGCGACGCCGAGTTCCTGACCGAGCTCCCCCAGCAGTGAAGCGGCGAGCGAGAAGTCCGCCGACGCCTCACGGATGTTGCCCACGTACGCGCGCACGAGGCCGCGGTTGTTCAAAGCGCGCGCCTCGACCAGCTGGTCCCCCACACGGCGTGCGCCGGCGATGGCGGCGGTGTAGTCGCGCTGGGCGTTGCCGTACCGGGTCAGGTAGTGGAAGACGACGCCGCGTTGCATCAGGGCCGCGACCGAGTCCGCGCCGGTCAGCGACGGCATCGCCTCGTCCAGCAACGTCAGCGCGGCCTTCTGCTTGCCCGTGTACGCGAGCACCCACGCGAGACTCATCTGCGCCAGCGCGGACAGCCGGGGCAGGCCGGCCTCGGAGGCGATGCGGATCGAGCGGCGCAGGTGCCGGGCCGCTCCGGGGAAGTCGTGCATCTCGCGCAGCGCGAGACCGATCGCGCGCTCGGCGATGGACCGTTCCGAGCGGTCTTCCGTCGCGCGGAGGACCGCTCGGGCCATCTCCACGGCCTCGCGCGGGTTGCGCTGCCTGGCCTCCAGCGCGTCCTCCGCGGAAAATTCGGTCACAGCAACACTTTATCCGTTGTGGTAGCTTGATCAAGCTCGGTCGGGGTGCCCGTCAACGCTGCTTTAGTGAGGCCGTGGTGTCGAAAACGCCAGAAAGCGCGGAGCTTTACCAAAGAGCTTTTCTGCAGCTCATCGCCGAGGACAAGACCATCAGCTTCCACGCCGAACGCGGGCGTGAATTCCTTTATCGACCCGGCCAGCTGCTCGTCGGCGCCGAGGATCAACAACGGGTCGTCGAAAAGCTCCGGGAAAACAACATCGTCACCCGACCGGGCGACGGATTCGCCGGAATGGCCCGCCTGACGCTGCCCGAGAACCCGGAGGACGTCCCGCGGATCGTCCGGCTGTTGCGCGACCAGCGCACCTGGCCGAACCAGCGCGTGCCGCTCGTGCAGCCGCACCACGTGGTCGTCGGCCACGGCGGTCTCGTCATGGGCAACCCCGGCGACCGGCCCTACCCCGCCGACCCGATCTCCGCGCCGAAGTACGACAGCCGCCTCAAGGAGGTGCGGGTCGGCATCATCGACACCGGCATCTCCTCCGGCGCCTCCAGCGAGCACTCCGACTGGTTCGGCGGCCGCTACACCGAGGAGGCGGACGACGTCGACCCCGCCTACAGCAGCGGCGACGTCTTCGCGTTGCAGGGCGGGCACGGCACGTTCGTCGCGGGCGTGATCCAGAACGCGGCGCCCGGCGTCACGTTCGACCCCGAGGCCGGCCTCGACCACAACGGGTTCGGCGACGAGGAACGGCTCTGCCGCAAGATCACCGAGCTGGGCCGCAAGAAGATCAACGTCCTCAACCTGTCGCTCGGCTGCTTCACCGAGGACGACGTGGCCTCCGAACCGATGCGGCGCACGATCGCGGCCCTGCCGGACAGCGTCGTCGTGGTGGCCTCGGCCGGCAACCAGGGCACGCAACGGCCGAGCTGGCCCGCCGCGCTGGACGACGTCACCGCCGTCGCCGCCGCGGAGCAGAAGCCGGACGGCTCCATCGTCCCCGCGTCCTACTCGAACTGGGGCCACTGGGTCGACGCGTGCGCGATCGGCAACCGGGCGTCGACCTACCTCAAGGGCGAGTGGCACCTGCCGGGTGAGGGCGACGCCACGCCGTTCGCGCTGTGGGCGTACTGGTACGGCACGTCGTTCGCCGCGCCGCTGGTCACCGGCCGGATCGCGGCCACGATGGCTTCGGACGGCATCACCGCAGCTCAGGCGCGGGACAAACTTCTGAGTGGCCCGGAGTTCCATCCCGGCTACGGTGTTTTTGTCGAATAGTTGTATCTGGGGAGCACCCTCGGCCTCCGCCAGTTGTGATCGCAAGGAGTCGACGTGACCTCTGCATCCCCGATCGCCGCGCTCGTGAGCGCGGCGGCCGAGGGCGACCAGTCGGCGTGGAACGAGATCGTGGACCGTTACACGCCACTGGTGGTGTCGGTGATCTACAAGCACCGGCTCCGGCCCGCGGATGCGGCCGACGTGAACCAGACGCTGTGGCTTCGGCTCGTGGAGCAGATCGGACGGCTGCGCGAACCGGAGGCGTTGCCCGGCTGGATCATGACGACCACCCGCAACGAGTGTCTGCGCGTGCTGCGCGTGCAGCAGCGCACGCACCTCTACGACCCATTGTCCGAGTCCGACGCGCTGGAGGCGGAGCAGTCGGACGCGGAGGTGGAGGCGGACCTGCTGGCGATGGAGCGGCGGCAGGCGTTGCGGGACGGGTTCGCCGAGCTCTCGGAGCAGTGCAAGCGGTTGCTGACGAAGCTGATGACCGATCCGCCGCCGAGCTACCAGGTCGTGAGCGAGGAGCTCGCGATGCCGGTCGGCAGCATCGGCCCGACGCGCATCCGCTGCCTGGCGAAACTGCGCAAGACCCCCGCGGTCGCCTCGTTCCTGGGGTCTTCGGGGACGAAGTCGGCACAACAGAGAGGAGGTGTGCTCGGTGCGGCACGACTGGGACAGTGACGAAGCACTGCTCGACGCCTTGCGCGACGCGGTGAGCACACCCCCCGACGACGTTCCACCGGAGTTCGTCGAGGCGGCCAAGGCTGCGTTCACCTGGCGGAACATCGACGAGGAGCTGTTGCTCATCACGTCGTACGACTCCGTGCTGGACGACACGCTGTTCGCCCGTGCGCGGTCGACGTCGACGGCGCGCCAGCTCGTGTTCGACGCGGACGGCGTGATGCTGCAGGTGGAGGTGTCGGCGGCGGGGATCACCGGTCAGCTGATGCCGGCGGCCGGGTCCGTCTCGCTGGTGACGCCGCACGGCGACCACGAGACGGCGGTGGCCGACGAGCTGGGGACGTTCGTGATGGGAACACCGCCGCACGGCCCGGTGAAGTTCCGGTTCACCGGCGGGTGCACCGACTGGTTCATCCTCTGACTCACATTCGTGTGACGGCGGAATTCCCTCGTTCGGCCTACAACTGCGGCCAGTAGGGTCAGCACGCTCCGAATTCGCATCGCGAGAGGTGTGTGCCGCTGTGATCGATCGAGTCAGCTGGGTCCCGGAAGGTGTGAACGTCGACGTCCCGAGTTCCGCCCGGATCTACGACTACCTCCTCGGCGGCGGGCACAACTTCTCCGCGGACCGCGCGACGGCGGAGGCTCTGATCAAGGTGTTACCGGTGCGGGACATGGCGCGGCGAAATCGCGCCTACCTGCGCCGCGTGGTTCTGGAACTGGCAGGTCTCGGCATTCGCCAGTTCCTGGACCTCGGTTCCGGCATTCCGACCGTCGGCAACGTCCACGAGGTGGCGCACGAGGTCGCCCCCGACTCCAGGGTCGTGTACGTCGACTTCGAACCGGTCGCGATCACCCACGCCGAGCTCATGCTGGCGGGCGAGCCGGACGTGATGGCGTTGCTGGCCGACCTGCGCGAGCCGGAGAAGGTGGTGCAGCAGGCCTCGCGGTCTCTGGACTTCTCCCAGCCGATCGGGCTCCTGGTCGTGGGGGTCCTCCAGTTCATCCCCGACTCCGACGACCCGTGGGGCGTGTTGTCGCGCTACGTCGAGTCGCTCGCGTCCGGTTCGTACCTGGCGCTGTCGCACTTCACCGCGGACAGCATGCCGGCGGCCATGGCCGCCGGTGCGGAGATCTTCGCCAGGACCGCCGAGCCGATCACACCGCGCACCCTCGCCCAGGTGACGGACATGCTGGCGGGCACGGAGATCGTGGAGCCCGGCATCGTGTTCACGCCGCAGTGGCGCCCGGAGACCCCCGAGGACGTCGGCACCGACCCGTCGAAGGCCAACCTCTACGCCGCGGTGGGCCGCAAGCCCTGATGGCCACCAAGCCCCTCGCTCAGCGGTGGGCGGCTGCTCTGATCGAGAGCGCGTACTCGCCGATGTCACGGCGGAAGCTCACGCAGCACCTCGAGGAGCACGCCGCCCGGCTGCGTGCGGGCCAGGACGCGCCCGAGGTCGGGGAATGGTTGGTCAGCAAGCGCTTCACCGGGCCCGAGTCGCTGTGGCGGACGATCGAGGTCCTGTCGGGCGAGATCTCCCCCGGCGTGCTGGGCGAGCTCGCGGCCGGGTACGTGCGGGCGACGCGCGACCAGCTGTTCGCGCAGCAGGAGAAGGTCAAGAACGCGCTGCTGAAGGCCGTCGAGGACGCGCGCCGCGACCTGCACGACAGCGAGGCCCGGTTCGCCCAGGTCTTCGCGTCGACCGCGGTGGGCATCGCGATCTTCGACCTGCACGGCGCCGTCGTCGAGGCGAACGAGGCCCTCGCCGCCATCCTCGGGTACGAGGAGATGCCGAAGGAGCTGTTCGCCGAGGCGGACGCCGCCGCGCTGGCCGCGGCCTGCGAGCGGATGATCGCGTCCTCTGTGGACAGCGACCGCCGCGAGTGGGAGCTCACGCGCGACAACGGCGACACGGTGTGGGCGAACGTCGTGCTGTCCGTGCTGCGCGGGTCCGACGGGCTGCCGAAGTTCCACGTGGCGCTGATCGAGGACGTGACCGAGCAGCGCATGCTGCGGGAGTGGCTGCGGCACCAGTCGTTGACGGACCTGCTGACCGGACTGCCGAACCGCGCCTCGTTCACCGACAAGCTGGAGTCGGCGCTCGCCACGGGCGAGCCGCACACGCTGGGGTACCTGGACGTCGACAGCCTCACGATCGTCAACGACGGACTCGGTTACGTGGCGGGCGATGCCGTGCTGGTCGAGGTCGCGCGGCGGTTGCGGGCGGCGCTCCCGGACGCCGTGGTCGCGCGGGTCGGCGGCGACGAGTTCGTGGTGCTGATCCACGGTTCGCCCGACGTCGCGGCACTGGCGGCGATGATCGACGAGGAGCTGTCGGAGCCGGTGTACCTGGAGGACGCGGGCGTCGCGGTGTCGACGTCGATCGGCTTCGTGCACGTGGCGGGTCCCGGTGTGGACCCGACGACCGTGCTGCGCAGAGCGCACTCGACGCTGCGGCGGGCCGAGACCGGCGGCAAGAGGCAGTGGGGCATCTACGACCACGAGGCGGACGCCGTCGACCGCGCCCGGTTCGCGCGGATCGCGGCGATGCCGGGAGCCTTCGAGAACGGCGAGATCTCCGTGGAGTTCACGCCGGTGTCGTGGGTCTCCGGCTCGTCCGCCTTCGTCGAGGCCTCGCTGCGGTGGGGCGCGTCGGGGCACGACGAGGTCATCGCCCACGCCGACGCCCTCGGGCTGGCGTCGCGCCTGGGCCGGATGGTGTTGCAGGAGGCGTGTGCGCGCGGCGAGCCGGTGCTGATCCGGTTGTCCGGGGACCTGTCCCGCGACCCGGACCTCGCGGCGCACGTGCGGTCGGTCCTGCGGGACTGCGCGTTGCCGGCGTCGTCGCTCTTCCTGGCGCTGGACGTGCGGGCGATGCCCGACGGCGAGGAGAACCTCGAGGTGCTGCACGACATGGGCGTGCACGTGCTGCTGCACGAGTTCGGCGGCGGGTTCGCCGGTCTGTCCACTGTGGACCGCAGTCCGGTGTGGGGTGTCCGGCTGGCGCAGCCACCGCCGGAAAGGCTGGCACGCCAGGGGTTGTCGCTCATGGTGCCGCTGCTGCGGTCGGCGGGCGTGCACGTGATCGGCGGTCCCGGCGACCCGGACGAGCTCCGGGCTCTCGGTGTGGACCTGGTGGTGTCGCCGTGAGTGGTTGTGGCCCGCAGGAAGGCCACAACCACTCCCAGGTCACCTAGGCGGCGTCCTCGACGGAGCCGAGGTCAGCCTTGGCGGTGCCGGCGAAGTTCCGCTCGACACGCGACTTCTCCGACGCGTTCGGGTTGACGTTGGTGCACGAGACACCGCCCGTCGAGCCCGACATCAGGCTGGAGCACGGGCCGGGCTTCACGTCCGGCAGGCCCAGGATGTGGCCGATCTCGTGAGCCGCGATCCGGACCTTGTGGTAGCCCTGGTCCACGGCCTGCTTGCCGATCCAGATCTTGCCGTTGCCGAGCGTCGTCGGTTGCGCCCGCGGCCAGCCGGGGTCGGACACGATGGTGATGTTCGCACGGCCCGTGGTCTTCACCAGACGGACGTTCCGCACGTTGGTGTTCCACACCTGAGCACCGGCGTCGATCTCGGCCGCGTACTCCGCGGCGCCCGTCGAGTTGTAGGTGAGGGTGGTCGCAGCCTGTGCGGTGCCCACGACGCCCAGAGACAGGGCGGCGCCGGTGGCCAGCACAGCGATGGTTTTGCGCAGGAACACAGGGATCTCCTCGCAATGCAGGGTAATTGCACCCCGACTGTATCGCTGAGGCGTTGGCGCACAAGAAGAGTCAAGTGTGAAGCGGCGCTGGCACGGTCAAGAGACTTCGTAGGTCATCAGCGCGCGAGGACCGCGGATCATGCCCGTGGAGAGCGGAAACGTCCCCTACCGACGATGTTCGCACTGCCTCGCGCCGCCACCGGAGCGCGGGCATAACTGTTGACGCCCTCCGGACCTGATGGTCCGGAGGGCGTCAACGGGATGAGGCGGGCTAGGCGAACGACGGCTGGCGCAGAGCGTGTTCCACCAGAGCGATGAGGATCTGCTTCGTCGACTGCCGGTTCCGCGCGTCGCACGGGATGATCGGCACCGACGACGGGATCGTCAGCGCGTCGCGGATCTCCTCCGCCCGGTGGTGCATGAGGCCGTCGAAGCAGTTCACCGCGATCACGTAGGGCAGGTCGCGGTCCTCGAAGAAGTCGATGGGCGCGAACGCCTCGTCGATCCTGCGGGTGTCGACCATGACGACGGCGCCGATCGCGCCGCGCACCAGGTCGTCCCACATGAACCAGAACCGGTGCTGGCCGGGCGTGCCGAACAGGTACAGGATCAGGTCGGAGTCCAGCGACACCCTGCCGAAGTCCATGGCCACCGTGGTGGTGACCTTGTCGGGGACCATGGACAGGTCGTCGACCCCCACCGAGGCCTGGGTCATGACGGCCTCGGTGGTCAGCGGGGTGATCTCGGAGACCGAGCCGACGAACGTCGTCTTGCCGACGCCGAAGCCGCCGGCGACGACGATCTTCGCCGACATCGCGGTGAGGTCGGCACCAGGTGACCCCGGACGACCCGGAGCACCGTTGCTCATGGGAACTTCCTTCTGCTCTTCAACTCTCAGGCCCGCATGGAAACGTGCAGCTGGGCGCGGATCTCCGGCGTGAGCTGGAGGCCGACCCGCTCCACGAGCCGGGTCATCGCGTAACCGATGAGCCCGATGTCGCAGTTCGGCGCGGCGAGCACGGCGAGGCACGACCCGTCGCTGATGGACATCAGGAAGAGGTAACCCCGTTCCATCTCGACGACAGTCTGCTTCACCTCACCCGCTTCGAAGCAGCGCGCCGCGCCGAGGTTCAGCGAAACCAGGCCGGAAGATACGGCCGCGAGCTGTTCCGCACGGTCGTGCGGCAGGCGGTCGGACGAAGCGAGCAGGAGTCCGTCCGCCGAGACGACGATCGCGTGCGCGACACCGGCGACCCTGCTGACGAAGTCCTCGACCAGCCAGCTGAAGTTGTCCAGTTCCTCAGTCGCGGTGGTCACTGGCGTTCCCTTTCTGCGATCACGGGGATGCCTCCGACGGCCGAGTCGAAGAGCGACTCACGGCCCATCTGGACACCCTTCTGGTACGTGGCGAACCGCTGACGCAACCTGTCGGCGGACCGTGCGGGCAGTGCCGCGGCGGTCGCCAGCTGGGGTGCGGGTGACGACGGGCTGGGGAGCGATCCTGGCACCAGGCGTGCCTTCGGAACGCGCTTGGGCAGGCCGTTCTCCGTCGTCTGCGCGGTTTCGCCGGAGCCGAGCGCGCCGGCGGCACGCCACCCCTCGTCCGCCGCACCCCACTCGGAGTCGGCGAAGTCGGCGACCGCGCGGGGCACCGCCGTCGGTGCCTCGGTCTTCACGGTCTCGGCTGACCGCTGCCGCTTGGGCAGGCCGTTCACCGTGGCCGGTTCCGGCTCTTCCTCCGCACGCGCCGGCTCCGCCGCCGGAACGTCCCTGACGGGCTGTCGCGCGATGACGGTCGGTTCCTCGGCCGCGGGGGTCTGGAACCAGCGCGACAGCGCGTCGGACGAGATCAGCGGCTCGTCGTCGTCGATCACGACGGCCGGGAAGATCTCGGTGGCCGGGTCGTTCGGCTCGGCGGGGCGTTCGACGGGCGGTTCGTAGGAGTACGCGGCCTCCGCGGCCTTCTCGTCCGCCTCGATCCGCGCGGTGAACAGGCCGTCCGCGGACGTCTGCTCGATGCGGTGCCGGCCGGAGTTCTCGTCCGTCGTGGCGGGCGACGACAGCACGACGGGGTGCTCCGGCGTCCACTTCGGCACACCGGACAGGCCCTCGCCGGTGGTCTCGGCACCCTGCGCGATCGCCGGTGCCGCGACGGGCAGCGGCAGCGCGGGCGCGGAACCCTTGTGCAGCAACGAGACCGGCAGGATCACCTGGGCGGTGACACCGCCCTCGATGTCGTCGTTGTTCGCCAGCGTCACGCGGATCTCGTGGCGCTTCGCGAGCTGGCCGACCACGTACAGGCCCATCTCGCGGGCGACGGAGACGTCGACCTCCGGCGGCTCGGCGAGCTTCGCGTTGAACTCGGAGACCTCGTCCTCCTGGATGCCGACACCGCGGTCGTGGATGCGGATCGCGACCTCGCCCCTGCGGGTCTCGATCGTGCGCACGGTGACCTTGGTGGTCGGCTTGGAGAACGCCGTCGCGTTGTCGAGCAGCTCGGCGACGAGGTGCGCGAGGTCGTTGACCACGCGTCCCTGCACCATCAGCTCCGGCGTCGGAGCGATCTGGACGCGCGCGTACTTCTCGACCTCGGACACCGCGGCGCCGAGCACCTCGGCGATCGCGACGGGCCGGGTGACGCGGCGGTTGACCGTCGTGCCGGAGAGGACCAGGAGGTTCTCGCTGTTGCGCCGCATCTGCGTCGCGAGGTGGTCGAGCTCGAACAGCGACGCCAGGTGGTCCGGGTCCTGCTCGTCCTGCTCGAGCCGGTCGATCACGCTGATCTGCCGCTCCACCAACGCCTGCGAGCGCCGCGACAGGTTGATGAACATGTCGTTGACGTTCGCGCGCAGTGCCACCTGCTCGACGGCGAGGCGAACCGCTTCGCGCTGCACGAGGTCGAACGCCCGCGCCACCTGGCCGACCTCTTCGGTCGTGTTGATGGGCACCGGGACGATCGCCTCCTCCGCGGCCCGTTCCGGCTCGCGGTGCGAACGAATGCGTCGAATGGCTTCCGGCAGCTGGTTGCGCGCGACGTCGAGGGCGCTGCGGCGCAGAACGCGCAGCGGCCGCAGCATCGACTGCGCGACCATCGCCATGAGGCCGAACGCGAGCAGCAGCGAGATCGCGACCAGGCCGGCGTCGCGCCAGGCGTCCGAGCGGGCCTGGTCGGCCAGGCGGGTGGTCGTCGCGTCAGCCTGGTTCTCCAGGTCGGTCGCGACCTCGCGAACCAGGTTCGCGGTGTCCTGACCGATCCTGAGGACCTCGGCGTCCGTGATGGTCACCGGCTCGCTCTCCGCGTCCTGCGCGAGTGCGAGCTTCACGAGCCGGTTGCGGCCGTCCACGGCCGAACCGGACACGGTGTCCTGGAACTTCTGCTGGTTGACCACCGACGCCGCGTCGTTGAACTCGGTGAACGCGGCGTCCAGACGGGACTGCGCGGACCGCAGCTCGTCCGACGCACCGGGCGCGAAGCCCTTGCGCAGCGCGGTGGACACCAGGATCGAGTTCTGCTGGCCGAGCTGCTCCTGCGCGTTGTACAGCGCCTGCGCCGCGGAGACCAGCGGAACGATCTCCGGCTCGCTCAGGCTCGACACCGCGGCGCGGTGCACCTGGCCGAGCTGCGCGATGATCTGGTTGTACGCACCGACAACGGCGATGTCGGGGTACTTCGTGCTCAGCAGCGTGACACGCAAGCTCGCCAGTCCGTCGAGGGACTCGAGCGACTTCGTGAACGACTCCTGAAGGGGCGCGCTCAAGGCCGTGGCCGTCGCGCCCGAGTCCCGATAACTGCCCAGTGCCGTGTCCGTGAGCCCAGTGCGGGCCGCGTGCTCGGGGCACGCGTTCTGCCTGCCTGCGGCCACACATTGCACGGCCCAGTCGCGCTCGACCTGCAGCGCGTTCTCCACCTTCGCCGCCTGGTGGCTGACCGCGAGCTCGCGCTGGACGGTGTCGAAGAGTTCGACGTCGTCGAGCTGGGTGTTCAGGCGCAGGCCCGCGAGAGTCGCGGTGCTCAGAGCCGGAACTAGCAACACAACCGCGAGCTTGCTCCGCAACCGCCAGTTGCGTAGGCGGAACCGGTCGATGCCTCGCTGGTCCTCACGACCGCGCACCGTCAACACTCCCCGCCCCGTTTAATAGCTGCAAACCTGGTGGATCTTGGAGTAAAAAGCACCGTTCTCATACCGCCGTTCGGACGACAAAACAGCTGGTTCGAGAATCAACAACTTTGAAGTGGGCGGCTAAACGGCCCTGAAGCAATAATTCATACGGAGGAAACGAGGAGCGCGGGTGACCGCGATCACGGCCCGATCACAGCCACCCGCGCTGTTCGTCAACTACCGGAGGGCTGGATGAGCATCGGCTTCACGTCGAGCTCCTTGTCCAGCATCTTGTAGCGCTGCATCAGCTGGACGATGCGCTGCAGCCGCGTCGCGTCCAGCGTGGTCGGGTAGGCACCGAAGTGGACGAGACCTGCGGTTTCCTTGTCGACCTTGGCGTACTCGACGAGCAGCGGCTCGACGGTGGGACGGTCGGCGGCGTCGGCCTGGCCCTTGGCCATCGCGCGCTGGAACGCGGCGACGGTCTTGGGGTTCTCCTTGGCGAACTTGCCGGTGGTGGCGTAGCCCGCGATCGGGATGTTGTCGGTCGGGCCGGTCGCGGCGTCGAGCACCTTGATCTGGCCGGCGGCGCGCTGGGCGCGGGTGATGAACGGCTCGACCATGAAGGCGGCGTCAACGGTCTTGTTCTGGACCGCGGCCTGCATGTCCGGGAACGCCATCTCCTTGAACTTGACGGTGCTGACGTCGACGTTCGCGGCTTCGAGCGTGGCCTTGGCCGTCAGCTCGGCGATGTTCGCGAAGGTGTTGATGCCGATGGTCTTGCCCGCGAGGTCCTTCGGCGACTTGATGGTCGAGCTACCGTCCGCCAAGATCAGGAACATGTCGGGTTTCGCCTGGTAGCCGTCGGCGATGAGCTTGATGCCCTCGACCGACTTGGCGGTGTCCTTCGACTGCGCCGCGAAGAACGAGACCCAGTTGCCGAAGCTCATGTCCAGCTCTTGCTTGACCAGGCCGGGGATCGCCGCCGCACCACCCTGGATCGTCTTGAGCTCCACCTCGAGGCCCTCGGCCTTGAAGTAGCCCTTCTTGATCGCCACGTGGACCGACGCCACGTCGATGACCGGGATCACGCCCAGTGTGATCTTGGACTTCTCGACCTGGCCGTTCGAGTTCGAGGCCGGGGGCGCCTGCTCTTTGCCGCCGAGCGCACCACAGCTCGCCACTGTGACGAGCAACGTGGCTAGGGCGATGCCACGGATGGCCATACGGCGGACTCTTCGAGTCATCGGGAGCACTCTCCTGTCGGAGCGGTGTCGTCGTTGCGGGGGAGAATTCGCGACGGTCAACCACTCAGAGTAATGACGCTGCTCCAAAAGACCCCAGTTGACCGACACGAGCAGGTTCCAGTCCACTACCTGCGGTGAGCATCTAAGCACAACAGGCCTAGGGCTAGGAGAACCCCAATTGAAGCGCTCAGTGGCCGTGATCGGCGCAGGGCCGGCCGGTCTGACCTTGGCAAACCTGATCCAGCAGTCAGGTATCGACTGCGTGGTGCTCGAAAGAGCAAGCCGCAGTCATGTGGAAACACGAGCACGCGCAGGCGTGCTGGAACACCGCTCCGTGACGATGCTGGAGTCACTCGGACTGGCGGATCGTTTGCTGATGGAAGCAGACCGTCACGGAACGTGTGAATTCCGTGTCAACGGCCAAGCCTTCCAGGTGGCGTACAGCGACCTGTACGGAGGACGCCAGCACTACGTCTACCCACAGCAGGAAGTCGTCAAGGACCTCATCGGGTCATTTCTGGACGCCGGGGGTGACATCCGGTTCTCGGCCAGCGACGTGGAGTTGCGGAATCTGACGTCCTCGCAGCCCTCCGTGGTCTGGACCAGCGCAGACGGCGTTCGGGAGACCCTCTCGGCGGACTTCGTCGCCGGGTGTGACGGGTTTCACGGTGTAAGCCGGAAATCCATTCCCGAAGGGGTGCTGTCGGAATTCACCCATCAGCACGGGATCGAGTGGCTCTCCATTCTCGCGGAGGCCCCTCCGTCGACTAAAGCGATCATTTACGCGCTGCACGCCGACGGTTTCGCCGGACACATGCTGCGGTCGCCCACTATTTCTCGTTTCTATTTGCAGGTGCCGGTCGGGACCAATGCCGATGATTGGTCCGACGAACAGGTCTGGGAAGCGCTGCACAAGAGGTTCACGTTGCACGACTCGTCGTGGACGCTGACCGAGGGAAAGATCATCGAAAAGCGCGTGCTCGACATGCGCAGCCATGTGGTGGAGCCGATGTCCTACGGCCGGCTGTACCTGCTGGGTGACGCAGCACACATCATCACCCCGGTGGGCGCCAAGGGCATGAACCTCGCGATGAACGACGCCGCGACCTTCGGACGTGCGCTTATCGACTTCTACACCACCGGGTCCGAGACCGGGCTCAAAACCTACTCGGACGACTGCCTGCGCCGCGTCTGGCGGGCACAGGAGTTCTCGCAGTGGATGGTCAACATGATCCACACCGACGTGAGCTCTCCCTTCTTCGGACGGTTGGCCCAGGCGCGGCTGGAGCACCTGGCCGAGTCCCCCGCCTACCGCGCCACGTTCGCGGAGAACTACGTCGGTCCATAAGAGTGAAATCCCCCGTCCCCTAACGGGTGGCTCTAACCCCCTAGGGACCTCGCACCGTCACGATCTGGGGCCAACTCCCGATGCCGGGGGGTGTCGTTCATCCATACGGTTCACACCGACACCCCCCGATCCACCTTCAGGAGCTTGAGTCTTCATGGGCACCCAGACGCTGCACGACTTCACCCTCAACCTGCTCGGCGACCTCGACGCCCGTGAGGCGTTCCAGGCCGACCCCGAGGGCGCCCTCGAGGCCGCCGGTCTGGGTGACATCTCGCCCGTCGACATCCACGAGATCCTGCCCCTGGTGCTCGACAGCGCGTCCGTCGCGAACATCGACGTCCTCGACAAGGTCCTGGTCACCGCGGGCGACCTGACCGCCGTCGACAGCCTCAAGCTGATCGCGGGCAACGCGGGCGACGTCACGGACGTCGTGGGCATCGTCTCCCCGGCCACCGTCACCGCGCTGGTCTCCGACGTCGCCGGCGTGGGCGACGTGTCGTCCACCCTGGACGCCACCGTCCTCAAGGCCACCGACGTCGTCTCCACCGTCTCCACGGTGGCTCCCGTGACCTCCGCGGTCACGGACGTCGTGGACGTCGAGAACGTGACCGACGGCCTCGTGAAGGACCTGGACACCGACCTCCTGGTGAAGGACGTCGTGGACGCCGACACGCTCGTCAAGACCGTCACGGGCATCACCGACGTGGCCGACGTGACGGACGTCGCGGACGTGACCGACGTCGTGCAGAACGTCGGCCAGGTCGGCGACGTGCACCACGTCGTCGGCGACGTCGTGGGCGACCTCAACATCGGGAACATCGCCAACGTCGGCGACCTCGACGTGCTGGACCACGGCATCGGCAACGGCAACGACTTCGGCCTGCACCTCTGATCCACCCGACACGCCAAGGGATCTGACGGCGGACGCCCGCGTTCTGCCCCGAGCGCGAGCACCCCGCCGATCCCGCTCAGTGCACACACCCTCCTATGTGCGCACAAAAGATCAGCCCCGGACCGCGGCGGGTCCGGGGCTGATCTCCTTGGTTGTGACGCGGGTGTTTCGTCAGGCCGTTCCGCCCAGAGCTGCCATGACCTCGTTCCACCGCCTCACGGACGCGGTGGAGGTCCGCGGACGGCGCGGGCGTGCGGACGGACCAGGAACAGGTTCCAGCCCGTTCACCGCGGGATCAGGTGGAGGAGACGGTCTCGCTCAGCGACTCGCGCTCCGCGGCGGCCCACTTCTCGACGTCCATCGACGGCTTGCCGACGTTGAGCAGCCGCGCCACCTTGGACCGCAGCGCGACGAAGCCGTCCGCGGTTCGCGTGGTCACCTGGTCGCGCTCGGCGGGCAGCGGGACCTCGAGGTTCGCCACCAGCCGTGCGGGAGAGCTGCTGAGGACCAGGATCCTGTCTCCCAGGTACACCGACTCGTCGATGTCGTGGGTGACGACGAGGACGGTCGTGTCGTGTTCACGGCGCACGCGAAGCAACAGGTCCTCCAACTCGAATCGGGTCTGCGCGTCCACCGAGGCGAACGGCTCGTCCATCAACAGCAGCGCGGGCCGGAACGCCAGAGCGCGCGCGATGGCCACACGTTGCTGCATACCACCGGAAAGCTGCCACGGACGCTTGCGTGCCGCGGCGGACAGTCCGACCCACTCCAACGCCTCGGCGGCGCGCTTGCGACGTTCAGCACGTCGCAGGGAGCGCAGCGGGAACTCCACGTTGCCCTGCACCGTGAGCCACGGGAAGAGCGAACGCTGGTAGTCCTGGAACACCACCGCCAGGTGCGAGCCGTTCAGCTTCACGTCACCGCGGGTCGGCTTGATGAGGCCGGAGATCGTCCGCAGCAGAGTGGACTTGCCGCAGCCGGACGGTCCCACCACGCAGACCAGCTCACCGGCTCGGACGTCGAAGGTGAGGCCGCCGATGGCCTCGTAGTCGCCATAGGTGTGGCCGAGGCCGGCCACCTCAAGCATGTTGCTCATCCCGACTCCTCGGTTGCCACGCCAATGCCCTGCGTTCCACCGCGAGCAGCGCGGTGTTGAGTACGTACCCGATGACGCCCAGGAGGACGATCCCGGCCCACATGCGCGTGTAGTCGAACTCGCGCTGTGCCTGCATGAGCTGCATGCCGATGCCGTTGTCCGTGCCCACGAGCTCGGAGATCACCATCAGCACCAGCGAAAGGGAGAGCGAGACCCGCAGGCCCGCGAAGATCTTCGGCGAGGCGGCGGGGAGCACCACCCCGAAAACCCACTGCCAGCGCGGGATCTGGAAGACGGCCGATGTGTCCACTTTGGTCACATCGACGGAACGGGCACCGTCCACGCTGTTGAGCAGCACCGGCCAGACGACGCCGAAGATGATCGTGGCCAGCTGCATCGACGTGCCCGTCCTGAACAGCAGCAGGAACACGGGGACCAGCGCGGGCGGGGGAATCGAGCGCAGGAACACCAGGAGCGGGTTCGCGTACTCCATGGCCCGGTCCGAGCGGCCGAGCAGCAGCCCCAGGGCGACCCCGATGACCGAGGCGATCGCCCACCCCGTCAGCAGCCGCACGATCGAGGGGATGACGTTGTCGGTGAAGTTCTCCGGCTCCACCACCCACCACTCCCACGCCGCCGAGACGATGTCGGAGGGAGGGGGGAAGAACGGGTCTTCACCCCACGAGGCGAGCACCTGCCACACGACGACAAGACCGGCGAAGACGGCCCACCGTTGAAGAAACTTGGTCACCAGGCCACCCAACGTCGGCGAACGCGCTCGAGACCGCTGTTCAGCAGCAGGCCGATCACGCCCGCCACCACGGTGCCCACGAGCACCTGGTCCATCCGGCCGGGCCCGCTGCGGGCCTCCATGATGAAGAACCCGATGCCGATCTGGCTGCTGGCCATGATCTCGACGCTGACCATCACGATCAGCGCCGTGGTGGCAGCGAGCCGGATTCCGGTGAGGACGAACGGCAACGCGCTGGGCAGGGCCACCCTCAGGAGCACCCCGCCCCGGCTGATGCCGAAGGCCCTCGCCGTCTCGACCTGCAGCGGGTCGAGCTCGTCGAGCGCGTAGATGGTGTTGAAGAGGATCGGCCACAACGCCGCGTAGACCGCGAGGGTGATCTTGGTTTCCGGCCCGAAGCCGAGCATCACCAGCGCGAGCGGGATCAGTGCCACGGAGGGGATGGGACGCAGGAACTCGATGACAGCGCGTGTCGCGTGACGTACCGCGGGAACGCTGCCGAGCACGAGTCCACTCGGCACCGCGATGGCGATGGCGATCCCGATGGCGATCAGCAACGCCAGGAGCGTTGCGACCACATGGCTGTAGAACGTAGGGGAGGACAGCTGCCTCACGAGCTCACCGAACACGACGGACGGTGGGGGGAGCGCGTCAGCTGGAAGGAGGGGGGAGCGTCCGAGGAGCTCCCACAGCACGAGAAATCCGGCAATGCCGAGAATTCCCCTTGTGAACGCACGCACTCGGTCACCCTAGAGAGTGGACCTCGGCTTCACAATGCGTGTTTGCTCAACTTCGGGTTGCTTCCGGCACACCACGGCGGTTCAGCAGACCTCCACGCGCTCCACTTCGCCGAAGCTCTTCACCCATTCGGAGTCCGTGAGCCTCGCGCCGTCTTTTTCACACATCTTCTTGATGATGTGCCCGCTGTCGAGGTCGTACGGCAGCAGCTCGGGGTCCTGTCCCCCGCTGCGCACGAGGAAGTCGCCGTACTGCGGCCGGTACACCGCCCGTGTCGAGTTGCCGTGCCCGACGACGTACACGAGCCGGTCCGGCGCGCGGTCGGAGGACGTGTAGAGCCGCTGCACCTCGAAGGTGTTGTCGCGCACGACGGCGATGAGGTCGTTGTCGGAGAACGTGACACGGGCGCCGTACCGCAACGCGCTGTCGAGCCGTGCGCGCAGCACGGGCGTACCGCTGGGCACGCGTTGCCACACCTCCACGACGGACTCGGGTGAGTGCTCCACGGCCAGCCACCGGCCGTTGCCGCTGTAGGTGATGCCGCGGACGTAGACCTGCTGCGTCAACGCCGGCCCGGCGCGTTCGACGGTGCCGCCGATGCGCCAGAACTCGATCGTCGTGATGCCCGCGGCCGCGTCCCAGACTGCGGTCGCGAGCTCGCGGCCGTCCTGGCTCAGCGCGATGGTCTCGGGGTCGCGCACCGGCATCGGCAGCTCGCGGGGAGAGCGCGGGTCGCTGAGGTCGAACAGCTCCGCGTGCTCGGTCTCGTCCGGCGTCGGCAGCCCGACGTCGGCCGCGTCCCCGATCTTGCCGGCGACGCGCGAGCCGTCCGCGCTGAGGTCGAGCGTCCTGAACCGGTCCGGCAACGCGGCCAGGTAGGTGATGTCGTTGGCGTCGTTGACAGCCCACAGGTGCTCACGTCCTGTGTTGTCCCTCGTGATGGCACGGCGTTCGGCGAACTTCACGACGCGGTGGTGGTCGGCGAACTTCCTGCCGGGCGTCGCGCGGTCCGCGTCGATGCTCCACATCCGGTCGGTGCCGTCGTCGTCGGTCACCGCCGCCATCTCGCCGCGCGGCGCCACGAGCACGTCCGCGTCGTCCTTCGGCGTGCCGGTGAACGGGATTCCGCGCGCGACCGCGTAGGCCAGCCGCAGCACCTTCTCCGCCTCGGGCGACGGGTTGACCTTGTAGCCGACCAGCGCGTACTTGTCCGCGTACGGCCGGCGCTGCTCCATCAGCGCCTCGGACTCGGAGATCGCCTTGCCGCCGAGCTCCCTGTCGTGCGCCTCGGTGAGCTTGCGCTCGTTGGACAGCGCGTAGACGACGGTGCCGGGCACCAGTGCGATCAGCACGGCCATGACGGCGATCAACGCCGTCGAACGGCGGGTCTCGCGCCTGGTGCTGATGTCGACGAACCTGCGCTCCTGGACCGTCAAGAACTCGCCGAGCTCCTTGGCCTTGCGCAGGCGCGTGCCCCGGTACAGGGCGAGCGGGTCGCGGTCGCTCGCCTCCCACAGCTCCATCGCGGTGACGAGCTGCTCGTGGGTCCCGAGGTTGTCGCGCTCCTCGTCGATCCACCCCGCGAGCCTCGGCCAGCGCAGCAGCGCGTCGTGGCTGAGCTCGGCCCCGTCGTCGGCGAGCGTCACGAGCCTGGCCTTGGCGAGCAGGTCCAGCAGGTGCGGTTCGGCGTCCAGCCTGCGGGTCCTGCGGCGCGCGAGTCCGTTGCGCTGCAAGGAGACGAGCCTCAGGAAAACTCCTCTGGCCGCACGGCGGTCGTCCTCGGCGAGTCCTTCGAAGAGCTCCTCCGCGGCGCGCACGACGACGTGCCCGACGCCGCCGGACTCCTCGAACCCGGCCAGCGACAGCGTCATGCCGCGCTTGCGCCGCCACGTCTCGACGAGCGCCTGCTGCACCAGCGGCAGCGCGTGCCGGTTCGCGGCGTCGGCGACCAGCTGGGCGATGACGGCGGTCTCGACGGTGGCGCCGATCCGGGCGGCGGGCTCGGTGATCGCGCGGCGCAGCTGGTCCGCGCTCATCGGCTCGACGGTGATCTCCCTGCCGGCGAGGCCCCTGTCGAGGCAGCGCTGCCGCTGGTCCGCGCGGACGGCGAGGACCACGTGCGGGCAGCGCGTCACGGCGGAGACGAACCCGTCGGAGCCGAGTGCCTTCTCGGCGTCGTCGACGAGCAGGACGAGACCGGGGCGGTGCTGGCGGATCCTCAGCCGGAGGTGGTCGGGGTCCTGCCGGAGCTCGGCCGCGAGCGCACCGGCCGTGGTGTCGCCGAAGACGCCGGCGAGTGCCTCGGCCAGGTCGTCGAGCGGGTCGTCGTGCTCCGGGGTGACCACCACGGCGTCGTCGAGCGCGGGCTTCACACCCGCGTGCAGCAACG
Source organism: Lentzea sp. (assembly GCF_035525475.1). Classification (GTDB taxonomy): domain Bacteria; phylum Actinomycetota; class Actinomycetes; order Mycobacteriales; family Pseudonocardiaceae; genus Lentzea. The sequence goes on from NZ_DATLEC010000235.1 coordinate 24,993, forward strand.
ACGTCCTGCCAGACCCGGAGGCGCCGAGGACGAGGGTGAGGGGCTTCGACCTGGCCGAGCCGGCGATCTGCTCGACGAGGTGCTCACGCCCGAAGTACCGCTTCGCGTCGGCCTCGGTGAACGGTTCGGCGCCGGGGTACGGGGCGTCGGGGTGCGACGGCTGCATGTGCTCGGCGGCGAGCTCACGCCAGCGCTTCGCCCACGGCGCGGGGTCGGCCTCGCACGCCTTCACGAACGCGAGCGTCAGAGCCAGTGACGGCAGCTTCCGACCCCCGGCCGCGTCGGACAACGCGGTCGGCGAGTAGTTCGCACGCCCGGCCAGCTCGCGGTAGCTCGGTTTGCCTGCCTGGTCACGCAGTCTGCGCAGGTCACCGGCGAACCGCAGCAACGCGGTGTCCTCAGGACCCAGCGGTCGTTCCCCTCGTGGCATGCCGCCTCCTGGCGGGATTGTCCACCAGAGGTTCGCCCGCCGTCTAACGGCCCGCTAACCAGTCGCCATCCGGGTGTCCGCTTCGTGATCGGTCACCCTCGTTCAGTCACGGCACGGCGGCGTGAACGCGAGATCGCCGAAGTACCGCTGCCACTCGGCGCTGGTCATCCTCGGGACGGCCTGCTCGCAGATCCGCACCGCGGGGTCGCGCGGGTCGACGTCCCACAGCCGCACCGCCCTGTCCGCGCCACCCGTGACGACCTCGTCGCCCCGTGGCGTCAGCCCGACCGCCGCGACCGGCCCGGCGTGACCGCGCAGCAGGGCCTGCTCGACCGGCTCCCCCGGTCCCAGCTGCCAGAGCCGCACGAGCCCGTCGTCGGTCGCCACCGCGACGCGGTCCGCGCCGAGCCAGGCCGAGGTGATCCCGGCGCCACCGGACGGGATCTCGGCGCGCGGGACGGGCGTGCGCGGGTCGCTGACGTCCCACAGGTGGACCGCGCTGCCGGCGGTGGTCATGAGGAGCGCGTCGCCCCCGAACCGGGCTTCGCCCGCGAACTGCTTCGTCAGGGACAGCACCCTGGCGCCGCCCGGATCGGCCACGTCGACGAGGTGCACGGCGCGACCGGTCGTGACGGCGGCGAGCACCCTGCCGTCGGGGCGGAAGGCCATCCCCGCCAGCGGGCCGAGACCGAGCTGGGCCGTGGTGACGAGGCGCGGGCGTTCGCGGCGCAGGTCGGTCCAGAAGCTCAGCGCGCCGTCGTCGTCGGTCGTGACGAGGGTGGTGCCCTGCCAGGCGATCGCGGTGGCGCGTGCGGGGAGCACGGCCAGCTCGCGCGGTTTGCCGAGGGAGACGTCGACGACGTGGACGGCGGCGTCGTCACCGGCGGAGGCGACCAGGCTGCCGGTCGAGTCCATCGCCAGGGCCGTGACGGCGCCCGTGTGCCTGGTGGCCTCGTGGAACGTGCGCGGGGCAGGCAGGTCGTCGAGCCCGGTCACCCCGACCGTGCCGTCGCGGTGACCGGTGACGACCTGCTGCCGGGTCGGGCCGACGACGAGCGCGGTGACCTCGGACTGGGCCTCGCGCAGCACCTGCGACGGCACGTCCTCCTGCCGCAGCCCGTTGCGAGCCTGGGACAACGGCACCAGGCGGTAGGCGGCGAGCGCGACCTGCTGGGCGAGGGCGGGGTTCGTGGGACGCAGGGCGGCGGCCTCCCCCACGGCTTTCAGGACGGCGGCGTTGGTGCGTTGCTCGTCGGCGGTCTTGCCCGCCCGCAACGCGAAAACGGTGGTGCCGGCGGCGACGACCGCGAGCGCGGCCAGTGCGGCGAGCAGCTGGCGTTGGCGGCGGGTGCGTCTTCGCGCGGTGGCGGAGATCTCCTCCTCGGCGGCACGGCTTGCGGCGAGGAACGCCCGTTCCCGCGAGTTCAGGGCGAGGCCGGGGGGAACGGTGGCGAGCCGGCGGCCGCGGTACAGCGCGCCCGCGTCCCGGTCGAGCGCCTCCCACGTCCGCACGGCGTGCGTGAGCTCGCGCTGGGCCCTGATGTTCTCGCGCTCCTCCTCGACCCAGCCGTGCAACGCGGGCCAGCCGCGGACCAGCGCCTCGTGCGCGAGCTCGACGCCGTCGCGGCCGATGACGACGAGCCGTGCCGCGGCCAGCGCGAACAGCACCTCCTCGTCGGCTTCGAGCTCGTGCCTGCGGGCCCGGCGTTTCGTGCCCTCCGCCGTCACGAGCCGGAGCAGGATCTCCTTGGCCTGCGCCTGCTGCCGTGGGGACAGCCCGTCATAGACCTCCTGCGCCGTGCGGGCGACGGCGTGGTCGAGTCCGCCGACCTCCTCGTAGCCCGCGAGGGTCAGCGTCATGCCGCGGCGGTGCTGCCAGGTCTCGGCGAGCGCGTGCGACAGCAACGGCAGCACCGCGGCCTGCCCCACCGCGTCGGCCATCAGCCGGGCCAGCAACGCGGTCTCGACCTTGGCGCCGGCGGCGGCCGCGGGTTCGGTGATGGCGAGGCGCAGCTCGTCCGGTGTCATGGGACCCACGAGGAGCTGGGCGCTTTCGAGGGCCTCGACCAGCTCGGGGTGCCGCGCGCAGTGGCCGTAGTAGTCGGCGCGCACGCCGATGACGACCTTGGCGCAGCCGTTCAGCGCCGTGATGAGCCACGTGCGCAGCTCTTCGTCGCGGCACAACGTGAACAGCTCTTCGAACTGGTCCACGACCACCAGGTGTCCGTGGTGGCGGCGGAGCTGCCGCGGGTCGGCCAGTTCCGCGGCGAGCTCGACCGCGTCCCGGCCGGTGAGGCGGGCGAGGGCGACCGCGCACTCCTCCACCGGATCCGCGCCGGGCGTGAACAGCAGGACCGGCCCCTTGGTGCGAGCGATCAGCCCGGCTCGCAGGAGAGACGACTTCCCCACGCCCGATGGCCCGAACACGCCGGTGAAGCGGTTCTTCGTGGTGAGCAGCTCCACCGTCAACCGCTCGCGCCCGAAGAACTTCGGCGCGTCGTCGGGCTGGAACATCGCGAGCCCGACGTACGGACTGCCGTTCTCCGCGTGCGGTTCGCTCTCCGCGACCGCCCGCCAGCGCCGCGCCCACTCCTCCGGGTCGCCGTCGCACGCCTTGGCGTAGGCCTTCGTCACCGCGAGGCTGGGCAGCTTCCGCCCGCCGGCCGCCTCCGACAGCGCCGCGGCCGAGTAGTGCGCCCGCCGGCTGAGCTCCCGGTAGGTGGGGCTGCCTGCGCGCTCCCGCAGCCGGCGCAGGTCCGCCGCGAACCGCAGGAGACCGCTCTCGCCCTCGTCGAGAGGGCGTTCCCGTCTCGGCACCCCGTCATTGTTCAGAGAACCTTGTTCAGCGGCCAACGCCTGACCGTGAACAACCCGTTCGCCCTAACGTGGTGCTCATCCCACGGGGAAGACCCGGTGCTCTCGCCCCGAACCGGCGCCGGTGCGGCCGTGGGTGGCGCGTGCGCCGCCCACGGCCTTCTTCGAATCTTCGAGTTCTCGGGTCAGAGACCGACGAGCTTGTACAGGCCGCCGACTTCCTGGCGGTTCAGCACGCGCATGGAGCCGGGCCGCTGGTTGCCGAGCGACACGTCACCGACGGCGACGCGCACCAGCGACTGCACCGGGTAGCCGACGTGCTCCAGCAGGCGGCGGACGATGTGCTTGCGGCCCTCGTGCAGCACGACCTCGACGAGCGCCTTGCCGGGCACCGCGCTGATCATCTTGAACGAGTCGACCTTCACCGGGCCGTCGTCGAGCTCGACGCCCGCCTTCAGCTTCTTGCCGAGCCCCTTCTCGACCGGGCCCGGCACCTCGGCGAGGTAGGTCTTCTTGACGTTGTAGCTCGGGTGCATCAGCCGGTGCGCGAGCTCGCCGTCGTTGGTGAGCAGCAGCAGCCCCTCGGTCTCGGCGTCGAGGCGCCCGACGTGGAACAGCCGCTCCGCGCGGTTGCGCACCAGGTCGCCGACGCACGGCCGGCCCAGGTCGTCCTCCATCGTGGAGAGCATCCCGTACGGCTTGTTGAGCGCGATCGTGACGACGTCCTCGCGGATCTGCACCCGCACCCCGTCGACGTGCACGACAGCGGTCTCGGGGTCGATCCGCCGCCCCTGCTCGCGCACGACCTCGCCGTCGACCTGGACGCGGCCCTGGTCGATCAGCTCCTCGGACGCGCGGCGGGAGGCGATCCCCGCCTGCGCGAGCACCTTCTGCAGGCGCACGCCCTCGTTCTCAGACATCGTCGATCGCATCCACTTCGGGCAGCAGCGGGGCGATTGGCGGCAGGTCGCTCAGCGACGACAGCCCCAACCGCTCCAGGAACAGTTCGGTCGTGCGGTACAGGATCCCACCTGTGTCGCTGTCGGTGCCCGTCTCCTCGATGAGCCCCCGTGCGACCAGGGTCCGGATCACTCCGTCGACGTTGACGCCGCGCACCGCCGCGATCCGCGCCCGCGTGACGGGCTGCCGGTAGGCGATCACCGCGAGCGTCTCCAGGGCAGCGCGGGTGAGTTTCGCGCGCTGGCCGTCGAGCAGCAGCTTCTCCACGAACGGGGCGAACCGGTCCCGCGTGTAGAACCGCCAGCCGTCTCCCGCCCTGCGCAGGTCGATGCCACTGCCGGACTCGGTGTACCGGGTGGAAAGTGTACGGAGTGCCGCCTTGATCCTCCTCACCGGCTGCTCGAGTGCACTGCTGAGCTGGTCTTCCGCGATCGGACTGTCGACGACGAGCAGCACCGACTCGATCGCCGCCTCGAACGTCGCGTCGTCGCTGAGGTCGGGCAGACCGCTGTCCTCGATGACCTCCTCGGGGGCGGCGGCGAGGAGCTGGGTCTCGAGGGCGGCGGCGTCAGCGGCGTCGACGGCGTCGGCAACGGCGCCGGGTTCCGCGGCGGAGCCGTCCACAGGCTCGACGTCCGCCGCGCCGTTTTCGTCGGTGCCGGCCGATAGACTGGAACCTGGGGGCGGGACCGCCGTTCCAGCCTCCGCAGCCCCGTCAGCGCCAGCCTCCGCAGCGCCGTCAGCGCCGGCCACCGGCTCGGCGGCCGTGCCGCCCCCGTCGAACGCCGGTCCCGGCTTCGCGATCTCCGCCGCGTCCGGTCCCACCAGTGGCTCGCTCATCCGCCGTAGTCCTCATCCTCGTCGCCGGCGCGCACCGGCACCTGCGCCTGCTCCAACGTCCCGCCGACCCACGTCACCTGCAGCGGCCCGAGCGGGTCCTCCTGCTCGAAGGCCAGCGACTTCTCCCGGTACAGCTCCAGCAGCGCCAGGAACCGCGCCACGACCTCCATCGTCTCGGTGCAGTCGGCGACGATCTCGGCGAACGAGGCCGTGCCGCGTTCGATCAGCAACGCGCGCAGCACGTCCGCCGTCTCGCGGATCGACACCCGGTGCTGGTGGATGTGCGCGACCGACAGGGTGCGCTTCTCCTTCGGCCGGAAGGCGGCGGCCGCGACCAGCGCGAACTTGTGCGGCGTCACGCCGAGCATCACCTCGGGCAGCAGCCCCTCGAAGCGCGGCTCCAGGGACACCGACCGCGGGTAGCGGCGGAACGCGCCCTGTTCCAGCTCGGCGAACAGGGCCGCGACCTGCTTGTACGCCCGGTACTGCAGCAACCGGGCGAAGAGCAGGTCCCGCGCCTCCAGCAGCGCCAGGTCGTCCTCGTCCTCGACGTCACCGGTGGGCAGCAGGCGCGCGGCCTTCAGGTCCAGCAGGGTCGCGGCGATGACCAGGAACTCGGTGGTCTCGTCGAGGTCCCACTTGTCGCCCATGCCGCGGATGTGCGCGATGAAGTCGTCGGTGACCGTGTGCAGCGCCACCTCGGTCACGTCGAGCGTGTGCTGCGAGATCAGCTGCAGCAGCAGGTCGAACGGCCCCTCGAAGTTCGTGAGCTTGACCTTGAACTTGCCGTCGTCAGGAGCAGGGGCCTGCGCGGGGACGACGTCGGCGGGAACGTCCTCCGTCACTGCTCGCGCAACCTGCGTACCAGCAACGACTCGTCGCCGAGCGTCTCCAGGTCGTCCAGCACGATGGCGATCGCCTCGCGCACCACGCGCCCGCGGTCGACGCCGAGCCCGTGCGAGGCGCGCAACGACAGCCGCGCCTGCTCCAGCGCCAGCAGCTCCTCGTCGGACACGTACACCGTGATCTTCGTGGTGTGCTTGGTCCGGCCGGAACCGCGGCGCTGCACGGGCGGGTCGACGGGGCCGGGAACGGGTGCGGCGGTCGAGCGGAACAGCTCGGCCGCGCCCGGCAGTGTGGGGCGACGGGTCACCGGGCGATCACCTCGCGGGCCAGCGCGCGGTACGCGTTGGCGCCCGAGGAGCGGGGTGCCCAGCGGGTGATCGGCTCGCCGGCCACGGTGGTCTCCGGGAAGCGCACCGTGCGGTTGATGACCGAGTCGAACACGATCTCGCCGAACGCCTCCACGACACGGGCCATGACCTCGCGCGAGTGCAGCGTGCGCGGGTCGTACATCGTGGCGAGGATGCCGGTGATGTCGAGCTTGGGGTTCAAGCGTTCCTTGACCTTCTCGATGGTGTCGATGAGCAGCGCCACCCCGCGCAGCGAGAAGAACTCGCACTCCAGCGGGATCAGCACACCGTCCGCGGCCGCGAGGGCGTTCACCGTGAGCAGGCCGAGCGAGGGCTGACAGTCGACCAGCACGTAGTCGTAGTGCTCGATGACGGGACGGAGGGTGCGCACGAGCGTGTGCTCGCGGCCCACCTCCGACACCAGCTGGATCTCCGCCGCCGACAGGTCGATGTTGCTCGGCAGCAGGTCCATCTCGTCGATCATGGTCTTGCGGATGACGTCGGGAACGGCGGTGTGGTTCTCCATGATGACGTTGTAGATCGTGGTTTCCAGCTGGTGCGGGTGCACGCCGAGGCCCACGGACAGCGCGCCCTGCGGGTCGAAGTCGACGAGCAGCACGCGTCTGCCGTACTCGGCCAGCGCCGCGCCCAGGTTGATGGTCGTCGTCGTCTTGCCGACGCCGCCCTTCTGGTTGCAGATCGCGAGGATCTTCGCCGGGCCGTGGTGCAGCAACGGCGGCGGATCCGGGATGTGGCGGCGCGGGCGGCCGGTCGGGCCGATGCCGTCGGTCTGCTCGTGGGCGACGTCGTCCACCGGCGCGGCGTGCGGGGCCAGGTTCAGGTCGGCACGGGGCGCGAAAGCGTGCTCCGGTGTCGACATGGCTGGCGGTCCCTCACTGGTCGTGGTCGTCTCTCCGGGCGCAGCGTAGGCCGCACCCGTGCGAGCGGCAACGCGCCTCGCCGGTGCCGGTGGGGGCGGGACGAATGTTTTGGGGATCGGAGTGTCGCTGTCAAGACCTGGTTAGACCGCGACATCCGTTCGTGTGCGCCGATCCACCGCCGAGAGCACCACGTCCAGCAGACCGGGGAAGAGAAGGTCCAGGTCATCGCGGCGCAGTGAGACCCAGCGCTGGTTGCCGCGGCAGCGTGTTCGTGTGATGCCCGCTTCGCGCAACACGCGCAGGTGCTGGGAAAGGGTCGACTTCGCGACGTCGACCTCGAAGGCCCCGCACAGCCTCTCCCCGCTCGACTGGATCTGGCGAACGACCGCGAGCCGTGTCGGGTCGCTCAGCGCGTGCAGCACAGCGGCTAGATCAATGGCCTGTGGGGACGGCTCGTCCAAGTTCGGCACCTGCCCACCGTACCCGTGGAAGCCTCATGTTCCAGTGGCCCGAGGGTGTGCAGTTGCGTAGACCTCCCTCAAAGTCGTAACGGTTACCAGTGTGTACACCTGAGTGGTCGTAACCGAGGCGTGCCCGAGAAGTTCTTGCACCACCCGAACGTCAGCACCCCCTTCCAACAGATGGGTGGCGAACGAATGTCGCAACGTGTGGGGTGACACGGCCGCCGTGATCCCGGCCCCCTCCGCCGCCGTCTTCAGAACGGTCCACGCGCTCTGCCGCGAAAGCCGTCCGCCACGCGCGTTCAAGAACAACGCGGGCGTGCCACGCCCCTTGGCCGCCAGCGCGGGGCGCGCTCGAACCAGGTACGCGTCGACCGCCGCCAACGCGGGCCTGCCCACCGGCACCAGCCTTTGTTTGCCTCCCTTCCCGTCCAGCACCACCGTCCGCTCGGAAGCGTCGATGTCGTCGACGTCCAGCCCCACCACCTCGGAGATCCGCGCTCCCGTCGAGTACAGCAGCTCCAGCAGCGCCTTGTCCCTGAGGTTTCCCGTACTTTCGAGCAGGGTCAGCACATCGTTGACAGGTAAGGCTTTCGGGAGCCTCTTGGGTGGCGAAGGCGGATGCACGGCCCGTGCGACGTCATGGGACACAACGCCTTCACGGTGTGCGAAGCGGTGCAACCCCCGCACGGCAACCAACGTCCGTGCGGCCGACGACGCCGCGAGCCCGCTTTCGCGCAACGCCGCGAGGAACTCGCTCACGTGCGTTTCGGTCACAGCGCCCAGATCCGTCACACCGATGGACTCCAGGTGTTCGGTGTACCGGCGCAGATCCCGGGTGTAGGAGTCGAGCGTGTTGCGAGCGGTGCCGCGTTCCACGGCGAGATGGTCGAGGTAGGTCGCCACCAGGTCCGTGACCGCTCTCTGGATCACTCCAGCCCTTCCAGCACGATCTCCCCTTCACGCACGTTGACACCCTTCGCCAGCGCCGGATCCGATGCCACGGCACCGTCGAAACCCTTGTCCGCCAACGCGATCACGTACGGCAACGTCACGTTCGTCAGCGCGTAGGTCGACGTGTTCGGCACCGCACCCGGCATGTTCGCAACGCAGTAGAACACGGAGTCGTGCACACGGTACGTCGGCGCGTCGTGTGTCGTCGGCCGCGAATCCTCGAAGCAGCCACCTTGATCGATCGCGATGTCCACGAGCACGCTCCCCGGACGCATCCGGGACACCAGCTCGTTGCTGACGAGCTTCGGCGCCTTCGCACCCGGCACCAGCACGGCACCGACGACGAGATCCGCCCAGCGGCACGCCTTGTCGACCTCGTAGACGTTCGACGCGATCGTCTGCAGATGCCCGCGGTAGGTGAAGTCGATCTGCCGCAACCGGTTGACGTTGGTGTCGAGCACGATCACCTCGGCCTGCATGCCGACGGCCATCGTCGCCGCGTTCATCCCCGCCACACCCGCGCCGATCACCGCGACCTTGCCCGCGGCCACGCCCGGCGCACCTCCCAACAGCACCCCTCGGCCACCTTGCGCGCGCTCCAGGCAATGCGCGCCCACCTGGGCCGCCATCCGCCCGGCGATCTCGCTCATCGGCGCCAGCAACGGCAACGAGCCGTCCGGCAGCTGCACGGTCTCGTAGGCGATGGCCGTGATCCCGGAGGACACGATCGCCCTGGTGCACGCGGGGCTCGCCGCGAGATGCAGGTAGGTGAAGAGCACCTGGCCGCGGCGCATGCGGTGGTACTCGGGCTCGATCGGTTCCTTGACCTTCAGCACCACCTCGGCGGCACCCCACACCTCGTCCGCCGACGACGCGATGCGCGCGCCCGCCGCCGTGTACTCGTGGTCGGGGAACGACGAGCCCGCGCCGGCGTCCCGTTCGACCACGACCTCGTGCCCCCGGCGCAGCAGCTCGACCACTCCGGCGGGTGTGATCGCCACCCGGTACTCGTGGTTCTTGATCTCCTTTGGGACACCGACCAGCATCGTCGCAGCGTATTCCCGATATCGATCTCCTGCATCGGCTACCGTGCTGAGCCGTGTCAGAAGCATTCGGGCCGGAGCAGCAGCGCATCGGCAACCAGCAGCGCGAGGAAGCGATCACCGCGCTCAACGACCACTTCGCGATGGCGCGGCTCGACATCTCGGAGTACCAGGACAGGGTGAACCGCGCGTCCGGCGCGCAGTCGTACCACGAGCTGGCGGAGCTGTTCCGCGACCTGCCGCAGCCGCACCCGCCGTTCCTCGCTCCGCCGTCGGTGCCGTTCGCGGCCGTGCCCCCGCCCCCTCCGGGCTTCCCGCCCCAGCCCACGCAGGCGTACTACCCGCCGCCCACCGGGCCGCACCAGCAGTACGTCGGCCCGCCTCCCGGCATGGTCCCGCCGGGCATGGGCTACGCGAACCCGGCCGCGCCGTACGGCTTCGACCCGATCACCGGTGTGCCGCTGTCGGACAAGTCGAAGGTCGCCGCGGGCGTGCTGCAGCTGTTCCTGGGCAACCTGGGCATCGGCCGCTTCTACACCGGCCACGTGGGCATCGCCGTCGCCCAGCTGCTGACGTGTGGTGGCTGCGGCATCTGGTCGTTGATCGACGGGATCATCATCCTGGTCAACGGCGGCACGGACGCCCAGGGCCGCAAGCTGCGCGACTAGATCCCCGCGAGGTTTCGCCCCACGCCCCACACAGCCGCAACGACGAGAACGGCGACACCGACCGACTTCGGCACGGATCGCCGGTCTCCTGTCCACTTGTCGCGCGTCCACCGCCCGAACAGCCACACGGCCAGAGGGACGCCCAACGCGAGCAACACCGCGTTGTAGTGGAACGCGCTGACGACGTCACCGTGCAGCAACGCGTGCACCATGCGCGTGGCACCACATCCGGGGCAGTCGAGCCCCGTCAGCCAGTTGAACGGGCACTTGGGCAGCAGGTTGCCGGGCTTGTTCGGGTCGACGAACAGCAGCAGCACCGCGCCCGCGCCCCCCGCCGCGAGAACGCCGAAGGGCGCCTTCAACCGTGAGAAGGCACCCTTCACCGTCCGCATGAGCCCAACCTACTTCTCGCGCGCGACGAACCGGGTCGGCTTGTCGCGGAAAGGCGCGTCGGCCGGACGCGGCTCGGCCCGCCCGTCGAGCACCTCACGGGCCGCGAGCAGGCCGGCGACCGAGGACGCGTTGACGATCTCGCCGGAGAGCACCATCGACACCGCCTCGGCGATCGGGAAGCGGTGGACCTCCAGATCCGCCTCCTCCTCGCCCTGCACGTCGCGGTCCACCTCGGACAGCTCCCGCGCCAGGAACACGCGCACGACCTCGTCGGTGAAACCGGGCGACGCGGCGACGTCGACCAGCACGTGCCACTGCTGCGCGTCGAGCCCGACCTCCTCGGCCAGCTCGCGCCGCGCGCCGACCACCGGCTGCTCGCCCTCGTGGTCGAGCAGGCCCGCGGGCAGCTCCCACAGGTGCCTGCCCAGCGCGTGCCGGTACTGGTGGACCAGCGTGACCTGGCCCTCGTCGTCGACCGCGACGACCGCGACCGCGCCGGTGTGCTCGACGATCTCGCGCTTCGCGGTGCCACCGCCGGGCATCTCCACCTCGTCGACCCGCAGCGCCAGGATCTTCCCGACGTGCACGTCCTCGCTGGAGACGGTCCTGAAGTCGTGCCTGGAGGTCACTGGGCGGCTCCGGCGGTCAGGGGGAGGCGGTCGGCCACCCGGTAGTCGATCGCGGCCTTCACGAACGCCGCGAACAGCGGGTGCGGCTTGGTGGGACGGGACTTGAGCTCCGGGTGCGCCTGCGTGGCCGCGTAGAACGGGTGCACGTCGGCCGGCAGCTCGACGAACTCGACCAGGCGGCCGTCCGGCGACACACCGGAGAACACCAGGCCGGCGTCGGCGAGCTTCGCGCGGTAGGCGTTGTTGACCTCGTAGCGGTGGCGGTGGCGCTCGGAGACCTCGGTCGCACCGTAGGCCTGAGCGACCACCGAACCCGGCGTCAGCTTCGCGACGTACGCGCCGAGCCGCATCGTGCCACCCATGTCGCGCTGACCGGCGACGACGTCCTGCTGGTCGGCCATCGTCGAGATGACCGGCGAGCCGCCCTCCTCGAACTCGCTCGAGTTGGCGTCCTCGATGCCCGCGAGGTTGCGCGCGGCCTCGATCACCATGCACTGCAGGCCGAGGCACAGGCCCAGCGTCGGCACACCGCGCGTGCGGGTGTACTTCAGCGCGCCGATCTTGCCCTCGATGCCGCGCACGCCGAACCCGCCGGGGATCAGCACGGCGTCCATGCCGGACAGCGCACGCGCCGCGCCCTCGGGCGTCTGGCACTCGTCGGACGGCACCCACTTGATCTCGACCTTGGCGTGGTGCGCGAACCCGCCCGCGCGCAGCGCCTCGGTGACCGACAGGTAGGCGTCGGGCAGGTCGACGTACTTGCCGACGAGCGCGATCTTCACCGTCTCGGACGGGTTGTGCACGCGCTCGAGCAGGTCGCCCCACACCGTCCAGTCGACGTCGCGGAACGGCAGGTCGAGGCGGCGCACGACGTAGGCGTCGAGGCCCTCGGAGTGCAGCACCTTCGGGATGTCGTAGATCGACGGCGCGTCCACGGCCGCGACGACGGCGTCGGTGTCGACGTCGCACATCAGGCCGATCTTGCGCTTCAGCGAGTCCGGGATCTCCCGGTCCGCGCGGCACACGATCGCGTCGGGCTGGATGCCGATGTTGCGCAGCGCCGCGACGGAGTGCTGCGTGGGCTTGGTCTTCAGCTCGCCGGACGGCGCCAGGTACGGCACCAGGCTGACGTGCAGGAAGAAGACGTTGTCGCGGCCGACGTCGTGGCGGACCTGGCGGCACGCCTCGAGGAACGGCAGCGACTCGATGTCGCCGACCGTGCCGCCGACCTCGGTGATCACGACGTCCGGCGTGACGCCGTCGGCGTCCGGCTCCGCCATCGCGCGGATGCGGCGCTTGATCTCGTCCGTGATGTGCGGGATGACCTGGACCGTGTCGCCCAGGTACTCGCCGCGCCGCTCCTTGGCGATCACCTCGGAGTACACCTGGCCGGTGGTGACGTTCGCGTCGCCGCTCAGGTCCCGCGCGAGGAACCGCTCGTAGTGGCCGATGTCGAGGTCCGTCTCCGCGCCGTCGTCGGTCACGAAGACCTCGCCGTGCTGGAACGGGTTCATCGTGCCGGGGTCCACGTTCAGATACGGGTCGAGCTTCTGCATCGTTACCCGCAGGCCGCGCGAGGTGAGCAACTGGCCGAGGCTGGAGGCGGTGAGCCCCTTGCCCAGGGAGGAGGCGACGCCTCCCGTGACGAAGACGTGCTTGGTCGTACGTGCCTGCTGCACCAACGGGGCTCCCGTGAAAATCGTGGGGGTAGATCCCCCTATCCACGGGCCATAACGCTAACACGCCGCCGGTCACACAGCGCACCACGACCCGGCAGATCACATCACCCGATCGGCCCAGCGAGGGGTTTCGTGAACTTCCCCCGGCACGGGACCCGATCAGGAATCGTCGTCACGTGACCTTCGACGTGGCAGGGGAAGCCGCACGAGCCGTGCACGACCGCTCAGCGGCCTGGCGTTTCATCGAGGGATTCGCGGCCTCGTGGGCGGACCCGCTGGAGCCGCAGGACGGCTGGACCCGCCGGGAGCTCGCCGAGACCGAGGACCGGCTCGGGGTGCGCCTTCCCGAGGCGGTGAAGGAGGCGCTGTCGTTGTTCGGCAAGCGCCCCGATCTGACCAGCAACCAGGACCGCCTGCTCGTGCTGTCGGAGCTGCGGGTCGAGGACGGCGTGCTGGTCTTCCGCGACGAGAACCAGTCCGTCGCCGCGTGGGGGGCCTCGCTGGACGGCGAGGACCCGGAGGTCCTGATGAAGCTCGACCTCGTGGACCGCAGGGAGGAGCGCTGGGACGCGTGGCTGCCCCGGTTCTCCCTCGCGTGCGTGGAGATGGTGCTGTCGGAGGCGCTGTTCCGCGACGGGGCCGAGACGGCCGACAGGGAGATGTCCGGGGTGGACACCTCCCTGCTGCACGACCGGTTCGCCACGCTGACGCTGCGCAGTCCCGGCACCCGGTGGTTCGCCGGTGACGACGTGATCGTCCGCGAGGACGCCGACGAGTGGCTGTGGGCCCGCGCCCGCACACCGGAGGCGCTGGACCTGCTGATCGAGCAGGTCCCCGGCGACTGGACGACCGAGTGCTAACCGGCGACGCCGGGCGAGGACGCCTCCGCGTTGCCCGCGACTCCGTAACGGCCGGAGCGGCCCTCCAGCTGTTCGCGCAGCGCCATCACCACGACGACCTGGCCGGCCGGGGAGTCGGAGTTGTCCACCGTGGACAGGATCGACGTCGCGGCGGTGTCCGCGCGGATCACGCCGACGGCACCGGTGCCGTTCGCCGACCCGGTCGCCCCCGCCAGCACGACGCCCGCGCCGGAGCGGTCGAGCTGCGCCGCGAAGCGCGCGACGGTCGACGCGCGGTCGGCGGCCGAGTCACCCGCCGCGGCACCGCCGGTCAGCACGATCGCGAGCTGCGCGGGCTTCACTCCCGAGGTCGCCTTCACGAAGCCCGAGTTGGAGAGCCCCGCGAGTGCGGCGGCGGCCTCGTCCTGCGTGGCCTGCGGCTCGTTGTTGGACGGGTTGAGGAGCAACAACGTCCCGAACAGGCCACCGGCGCGCGTGCCGGGGTCAGCGGCCGTGGGCAGCTGCGAGCCGGCGGGCTGCAGCCGTGCCACGAGGTCGCGCAGCTGGTCGCCGCGGGACGGGTCGGAGAACGCGTCGGTCAGCTGGACCTCGCCGGTGACGGTGGCACCCGCGGACTTCAGCAGGCCCGACACCGCGTCCCGGTCGGACGGCCGCGCGTCGGCGGTCGTGACGAGGACGACCGTGCGGTCGGTGAGCCGGTCCTTGACCGCGAGCGGCCCGACGGACGCGGCGAACTCGTCCGCCTCCGTCAGCTTGGAGTTCAACGCGTTGCGGTCGTTCTGCAGGTCGTTCACCTGTTGTGCCAACGAGTTCTTCTCGTCGCTCAGGCCTGACAGCAGCCGTCCGCTGATCGCGGTCGACCCCAGCACGACCCCCACCGCGAGCGCGAGGAACACCGCGGTGATCGAAACTATGTGGTATCGCAGCGTGATCACGAGAAGAACCCCTTGAACCAGTTGACGACGGATTGCCAGCCGTCGACCACGATGTCGACGTAGACGTGACCGACGCCGGACACCGCGAGCGCCGCGGCCATGGCGGCGATCGCGGCGGCCACCAGCAGGACGATCACTCCCAGCGAGACCCGGCTGCGGTGCAGTGTCGCGACGGCCTCCCCGTCGACGAGCTTGCTGCCGAGCTTCAGCCGGGTGAGGAACGTGGAGGGGTTGGAACCGGAGTGCCCGCGGTCGAGGAACTCGCGCAGCGTCGCGCGCAGCCCCACCGTGACGACCAGGGACGCCCCGTGCGCTTCGGCGAGCAGCAACGCGAGGTCCTCGGCGTTGCCCGACGCGGGGAACGTCACCGCGCCGATGCCGAGGTCCTGGATGCGTTGCAGGCCGGGCGCGTGGCCGTCGGCCTGCGCGGGGACGACCACCTCGGTGGCCGCGCGCAGTGACGCCGTGCCGATGCCGTCGGGGTCGCCGACGACGACGTCCGGCTTGAGCCCGGCGTCGAGCAGCGTGTCCGCGCCGGCGTCGACGCCGATCAGCACCGGCCGGTACTCGCGGATGTACTTGCGGAGCTTGCGCAGCTCCTCGGCGTGCGACGGCCCGCCCGCGACGACGAGCACCTGCCTGTCGCGCATCGACACGTACACCTCGGGCACGCCGACGCCGTCGAGGACGAGCGCCCTCTCGCGCCGGAGGAACTCGATGGTGTTGGCGGAGAACGCTTCCAGCTGCGCCGACATGCCGGCCTTCGCCTCGATCATCGCGTCGGCGACGCTCTCGGCGTTCTGCTCGGTGCCCCTGGCGAGCTCGCGTTCCCCGGCGTAGACGACGCCGTCGAGCAGCCGGACCTTGGTGCCGTCCTTGATCTCCCGCAACGCGACAGCGCCGACGTTGTCGATCAGCGGGATGCCCGCCTCGATCAGCAGTTCCGGTCCCAGGTTGGGAAAACGCCCTGAGATCGACGGTGACGCGTTCACGACACCGACCACCTCGGCCGCGACGAGCGCTTCCGCGGTGCGCCGGTCGAGGTCGACGAGGTCGAAGACGGCGACGTCGCCGGGGCTGATCCGCCGCACCAGGTCGCTCGCACGCCGATCCACCCGCGCGACACCCGTGACACCGGGGAGTTCGTGGTTGGTGCGGCTCAGCAGCCCGGAAAGCTTCATGCGTCCGATAGTGGCTCACGGTGCTCATGCGACAGGTGAGGCACGCCGGGCATGTCGCGGCTGGTCAGTCGTCGGGGTGAACCACCACGGCGCCGAAGGCGAGGACCACCGCGGCCACGAGGACCCAGATCCCGTTGCCGAACCCGGCTTCCAGGGCGGGATCGATCGCGATGTTGCCCTCCTCGTGGAAGCTGATGGCGTTCAGCAGGTAGACGAACAGCATGCCGGTGACGCCCGCGAGTGCCGCCGCTCCGGCATAAGCGACCTTCCGCCACCTGATGCCGAGCAGGATCGTCACGGCCGCCGCGACGACCGGAATGGCGAAGAGCGGTCCGTGCTCGTCTTTCGTGGCACCGAAGTGCGTGCTCCAGCCCGTGGTGACGTAGGAGGTCTGCGGCTGGCCGGGAACGAGGCGGATGAGCAGTTCCGAGAACGGCAGGAACGTCGCCGCCACGGCGGCCGCGGCCGCCACCGCCAGGAGCACCGCGCTGAGGATCTTCACGCCGCCTCCCGCTGGACCGCCACGGCGCCGGCGAGAGCGGCCAGCGTTCCCACGACGAGGAACACCAGCCCGAACCCGAGCGCGAAGTCACCCTGCTGCTCGACGGCGTGGCCGCGTTCGGAGACCAGCAGCGCCGCGGTGATGCCGACGGCACCGGCCTGGGCGGCGGCTCCGGCCAGCGCGGCCCTGGTGATCCAGATACCGGCGACGAGCAACGCCGCCGTCACGGCGATCGGCACGCCGTACCAGGGCGACAGGTCACCGGCGGGCCAGTCGCCGGGCTTGTTGACGACCTCCGTGCCCCACGCCCTGACCACGACCTCGACGCCACCCGCGTACACCGTCGAGTACCACGGCAGCACCATGGCCGTCGCGGTCAGCACCACCCCGGCCGCGATGAGCGCGACCGCCGTAGGTCTTCCGATCACCGGGTCTCCTGCCGCAGGTCGATTCCGAAGGGTGGCGTGTCGTCGTCGGCGCCGAGCTGGTGCACGACCACCGCCTCGTCGGACTCGGGCTGCTTCCGTTGCGCGAGCACGGCGCCGGCCAGTCCGATGACCGCGCCCGCGGCCAGCAGGTAGGTGCCGGCGTAGAAGTGGAACTCGAACGCCTCGGGGCCGCCCGGCCACGACGCCCTGAGCTCCTCCTCGTGCAGGACCTGGGTCACGTAGTAGAACACGATCCCGGCCAGTGCCCCGGCGGCGACCAGCGCCAGCGCACGTCCTCTCCCCCTGAACGCGAGCACGGCCGCGACGACCAGGAGCGCGGCGCAGACCACCACCGGCATCCCGGCCGCGTAGTGGACAGCGGTGTCCTGGCCATCAGCCTCGGGCGTGCCGGAGGTGACACCCCACAGCGACGTGAACACCGACTGGTAGAGCCCACCCCCTTGGAAGACGAGCCCGTACGTGTCCTGGAAACTCCCGACGACGACCGACACAGCCGCCAGCAAGAGCAGCGCCGGCGCGATCTTCCGCCGGTCAGTCATTCCTGGGCTCCACGACCACCGGGAACCCGTACGGCGGCGTTTCCGTGTCATCCGGCTCGTCGTCGATCTGGTGGATCACCACACCGTCGGCGGCCGTCTCGGGCTCGTCGCGACGCGGCAGCTCCTGGTGCAGCACCGCCGACACCAGGGCCACCCCCGCCGCCACGACCAGCAGCGTGATCCCGGGCCCCTGCTCCACCTCGAACGGCGCCGGCACGTCGAGGTCCCGCAACTCCCGCACGGTCGCCCGCACACTGATGACCGCCGACCAGGCCACCCCGGCCAGCACCCCGGCCCCGAGCAGCGACCCGACCCGCGCGGCGGGAACCCGGAACGCCACCACAGCCGACAACGCCAGCACCAGCGCCGCCGCGACGACCGGCTCACCGAGCTCCAGGGGCGTGAGCGCGAACGCGCCGCGGAAGTCGTCCCGCTCCACTGCCCAGAGCGTGGCCTCGAACCACAACGTCCGGCCTCGGAACGGCACCTGCACGGAATAGGCCGACAGGAACGTGGCCGCCACCGCGAGCCCGGCCGCGACGAACACCAGCACCGCCCCGAACACCCGGCGCGTGGTCACAGATCCGGTCCACCTTCCACCGCACCACCGTGTGCGTCCGCTGACCGATGCCCGGTCACGCTCCCATCATGCCGAACGCCGGCGGGAACAGCGGCCCAGGGCACGGCCCGGATTTCGGCTCGCCGATCTTGTCGGTGGTGCCGAGTACGTTGAGATGTAGGGGTTCCCAGCCCGGGGGTACCCCTGCGCAAGCGTCCGCGGCGCCAGTTGAACGCGTGCACGGCCTGGCTGTCGGCCATCGCGCGCCCCGGCCACCGCGCCCCAGCCGCCGGCGGTACGTCGTGACGCGGAACCGCTCGGCTGCGAACCGTGCCGGCGCCGCCGAACCGCCTGCCGCGGCACCGGCACGTCCGCCCGCACCTCGTTCGCCGCAGCGGACGCGCGAATCTGGCCACCGCCCACTGCACGCCGCGAATGAGCGGCAACCGCCCACGAGCGCAGAGCGAACGCCCCCCACCGGTCCGACCGCGCTCGCCGCCGCTGATCACCGACAGGAACAGCCGCCCAGGAAGGCCGCGGAACAGAAAGCGGCGCGACGCCCCCAAGGGCGCCGCGCCGCTGTTCCAGCCACAAGCCTCAGGCCTTCTTCTTGCGCCGCCTCACCACGGGCGCCGACGACTTGTCCGCCTTCGCCGCCGCCAGCAGCTCCTCGGCGTGCGCCCGGCCGGTGTCGGTCGAGTCCATGCCGGCGAGCATGCGGGCCAGTTCCACCACGCGCTGCGTCTCGTCGAGCCTGCGCACCGCGGATCGCGTGAACGTGCCGTCGGCGGACTTGTCCACCACCAGGTGCCTGTCCGCGAACGCCGCCACCTGCGGCAGGTGCGTCACCACGATGACCTGGTGCGAGCGGGCCAGCCTGGCCAGCCTGCGGCCCACCTCGACGGCGGCGCGGCCGCCGACGCCGGCGTCCACCTCGTCGAAGACGAGGGTCGGCACCGGGTCGGAGTGCGACAGCACCACTTCGAGCGCCAGCATCACGCGCGAGAGCTCGCCACCCGACGCGCCCTTGTGCACCGGCAGGGCCGGGGCGCCGGGGTGCGAGATCAGGCGGAGCTCCACGTCGTCGACGCCGGAGGCGCCCGCGTGCAGGATCGAGCGGCCGACCGGAAGGGCCTGCGCGTCGCCGGACTCGGCGTGGCGGGGGCGCACGGCCAGTTCGACCGAGGCGTGCGGCATCGCGAGGCCGTCGAGCTCCTCGGTGACGGCCTTGCCCAGTTCGAGGGCGGCCTCGACGCGGGCGGCGGTGACGCGTTCGGCCAGCGCCGCCAGTTCCACGGCCAGCGCGTCGCGGCGCTGGGCCAGGCCGGTCAGGGCCTCCTCGGAGGTGTCGAGGCCGTCGAGGCGCGCTCGGGCGTCGGCGGCCCAGGCGATCACGCCGTCGACGTCCGCCGCGTACTTGCGGGTCAACGACTTCAGCTCGGCTTGGCGCTGCAACACGGCTTCGAGGCGGCCGGGGTCGGCTTCCAGGTGGTCGAGGTAGCCGGAGATCTCCGCGCCGACGTCGGCGAGCAGCGTGGCGGCCTCGACCAGGCGCGGTTCCATCTCGCGCAGCTTCGGGTCCTCGGAGACGGACAGGCGGCGGGCGGCCTCGGAGATCAGGCCGAGCGCGCCGGGGTTGTCCGGGTCGCCCTCCAGGGAGCCGGACACCGCGAACTGCGCGCCCTGGGCGGCCTCGCGGAGCTGGTCGGCGTCGGCGAGGCGGCGGGCCTCGTCGTGCAGCTCGGACTCCTCGCCCGGCTTGGGGTCGACCGCGTCGATCTCGGTCAGGCCGTGCCGCAGCAGGTCGGCCTCGCGCGCGAGCTCGCGGGAACGTTCGGTGCGCTCCTTCAGCTCAGTCGAGACGCGCAGCCATTCCTCGCGCACGGACTGGTAGGAGCGCAACGGCTCGGCCACGTCCTCGCCGGCGAAGCGGTCCAGCACGCCGCGCTGCTCGGTCGGGCGCATGAGGCGCAGCTGGTCGTTCTGACCGTGGACGGCGATCAGCTGCTCCGCCAGCTCGGACAGCACGCCGACCGGCACGGAGCGACCGCCGACGTGCGCGCGGGAGCGGCCGTCGGCACCGACGGTGCGGATCGCGATCAGCGACCCGTCCTCGTCGGCCTCCCCGCCGACCTCCTCCGCCACCTTCGCGGCAGGGCTGCCCGCCGGAGCCTGGAAGCGGCCCTCGACCACCGCCTTGTCCGCTCCGGTGCGCACGCGGGACGCCTCAGCACGGCCGCCGCCGAGCAGGTGCAACCCGGTCACGACCATGGTCTTGCCCGCGCCCGTCTCACCGGTGACTACGGTGAACCCGGGGTCCAGTTCAAGGGTGGCCTCGTCGATCACGCCAAGGCCATTGATGCGCATCTCGGCCAGCACAGGGCGAACCTTACTTGTCGAGTCCGACATTTCCTCGCGGGCACCATAACGAGCCAGTGCCGACGCACCGAGCGGCGCGATCAGCCTGCCGATGGCCCCCGCCATCCCTTCACCGGCAGGTCGAACTTCTCGACCAGCCGGTCAGTGAACGGAGCCTGGTGCAGCCGCACGACCTTGAGCGGCACCTCGCCTTCCACGATCTCGATCCGCGCGCCCGCGGGCAGCTCGAACGTGCGCCGCCCGTCCGCGGACAGCGCCGCCGGGTGCCCGGTCGCCTCGATCTCGAACGCCACGTGCGACTTCGGCGACACGACCAGCGGCCGGGCGAACAGCGCGTGCGCGTTGCTCGGCACCACCAGGATCGCCTGCACGTCCGGCCACACGACCGGGCCGCCCGCCGAGAACGCGTAGGCCGTCGAGCCCGTCGGCGTCGCGCACAGCACGCCGTCGCAGCCGAACGCCGACACGGGCCGCCCGTCCACCTCGACGACGACCTCGAGGATGCGTTCGCGGATCAGCTTCTCGACGCTGACCTCGTTGAGCGCCCAGGTCTCCACGACGACCTCGCCGTTGACCTTCGCGACGAGGTCGAGCGTCATGCGCTCTTCCACGAAGTAGTCGCGTTCCAGCACATGGCCGACGGCCTCGTGCAACGCGTCCGAGTCGGCCTCCGCGAGGAACCCGACGCGGCCGAGGTTCACGCCCAGCACCGGCACCCCCGCCGGACGGGCCAGCTCGGCGCCGCGCAGGAACGTGCCGTCACCGCCGAGGACGAGCACCAGCTCGGTGCCCTCGGCGGAATGGTCGTCGGCGGGCACGACCTTGGTGCAGCACGACGGGCCGAGGTCACGCGCCTCGTCGTCGAGCACTCTCGTCGTGACGCCTCCGACCGCGAGACGGCCGGCCACCTGGCGGGCGAGATCGACGTTGCTCTGGTGCCCGGTGTGGACGACCAGCAGGACTTCCCTCATTGGGGCCCTTCTTCGACGGCGGTGCGCACCATCTCCGCGGGGTCGACCGGGTCGCCCTTGCGGAGCCAGAGGAAGTACTCGACGTTGCCGGACGGTCCGGGCAGCGGGCTCGCGACGACCCCGTGCACGGCCAGACCCGACTGCTCCGCGGCCTTGGCCACCTCGAGGACGACTTCGGCACGGAGCTCCGGGTCGCGCACGACGCCACCCGAACCGAGCCGTTCCTTGCCGACCTCGAACTGCGGCTTGACCATCGGCAGCAGATCGCCCTCCTCGTCGAGGCACGCGGCCAGTGCGGGAAGCACAAGCCTCAACGAGATAAACGAAAGATCGGCCACCACGAGTTCAACCGTGCCGCCGATGTCCTCGGGCGTGAGGGTGCGGACGTTGGTCTTGTCCTTCACGACGACCCGGTCGTCGGTCTGCAGCTTCCAGTCGAGCAGACCCCTGCCGACGTCGGCCGCGACGACCTGCCGTGCGCCTTTGCGCAGCAGCACGTCCGTGAAACCGCCAGTGGATGCGCCGGCGTCGAGACAACGCCTGCCGGTGGGGTCGATCTTGAAACCTTCGAGCGCGCCGATGAGCTTGTGCGCGCCCCTGGACGCCCAATTGGGATCGTTGTCGAGATCCTTCACGACGACCGCGTCGGAGGTCTCCACGGCGGTCGCGGGCTTCGTCGCGACGGTGCCGCGCACCGTGACGCGGCCGTCCGCGACAAGTTGGCTGGCGTGCTCACGGGACCGGGCGAGCCCCCTGCGCACGAGTTCGGCATCGAGCCGCACTCTGCGAGGCACTGTGCGTCACACCCTGTCGATGCTCGACAGTGCGTCGGTGAGCGTCGCATGTACGGCGTCGAACCGCGCCACGTGCTCGGCGAGGGGAACGTTCTCGAGCCCGTCGAGCCTCTCCAGCGCGCCGTCGATGGCGTCGGCCGGGTTGGGCGGCGGTCCGGGCAGGGGGTAGTTCACAGACCTACGGTAGCCGATGGAGTACCGACAGGTCCGCGCCGACGTACGTGGGCTTCTGCTCATCCGGAAGCGCTTGCGCCTCTTCCTCCGTCGACACGCCCGTGAGCACGAGCAGCGAGTCCATGCCGGCGTTGACCGCGCCCAGGACGTCGGTGTCGAGCCGGTCACCGACCACCAGGGGCCGCTGCGCGCCGAGGTCCTTCGCCGCCTGCTGCAGCAGCGGGGTGGCGGGCTTGCCGGCGACGAGCGGCTCCTGGCCGGTCGCGGTCCTGAGCGCCGCGACGAGCGAGCCGTTGCCGGGCAGGAGGCCGCGATCGGTGGGCAGGGTGGCGTCGACGTTGCACGCCACCCACAGCGCACCGGAACGGATGGCCACCGCGGCCTCGGCCAGCTCGCACCAGCCGAGGTCCATGGACAGCCCTTGCAGGACCGCCACCGCGCCTTCGGCGGTGTCGGTCGGGATGAGACCGCGCTTGAACACCTCGGCCTCGAGGGCCTTGGTGCCGAGCACGAGCACGGTGGACCGCGTCGGCAGACGTTCGGCCAGCATGGCCGCGCCCGCCTGCGCGGAGGTGCTCACCTCGTCGACGCTCGTGTCGAACCCGAGCTCGACGAGGTGGTCGGCGACCGCCTGCGGTGAGCGAGAGGCGTTGTTGGTGACGAACCGGATCCCGATGCCGTGCTCTCTTGCCCTGGCGACGGCTTCCACCGCACCCGGCACGACCTCTTTGCCGCGGTAGACGGTGCCGTCGAGATCGATCAGCAACGCGTCGTACCGGTCGACCAACGTCTCGCTCACTGCTGCGGGGTCTCCTCCTGGGTCAGCTCGAACGCGCGCTCGGCGGCGTCCGTCTCCCCTTCGTCGTCAGCCTCGGCGGCGTTGAGGAACCACTTGACCGCTTCCTCGGTACGACCGGCCGCGGCCAGGTTGTCTGCGTAAGCGTAGAAGAGTCGCGCGGAGTAGGGAGTGCGCTGCCCCGGATCGAGGTCCGGTCCCTGCAACGCGATGACGGCCGCGTCGAACTGGCCCATGTCACGACGAGCGCCGGCCGCGACGATCCGCAGCTCGATCTCGTCCTCCTGGCTGAGCTCCTTGGCCGACGGGTCCTTGGCGAGGTCGATGGCCCGCTCGGGACGCCCGAGCGCCCGCTCGCAGTCGGCCATGATCGCCAGGTGGCCCGGCCCCGTCATCATCCGGCGCGCGGCCCGCAGCTCGCTGAGAGCCTCGGCCCACTCGTCCGCGAAGTAGGCGGTGAGACCCGCCGCTTCCCGCACGACGCCGACCCGCGCCGCCTTGCTGCGCGCGTACCGGGCGTGCTCCAGCGCGAGCTGCGGGTCCTCGTCGATCAGCAGCCCGGCCGCGGCCAGGTGCCGTCCGATGATCTCCGCGAGCCCCTTGGGGAGGCTGCGCAGCTCGGCCTTGATCTCCGGGTCGAGCAGGGAGAGGTCGGCCTCCTCCGGCAGCTCGGGACGTCCGCCGCGGGGGGCGGGGGCCTCGTCGAGCTGCTCGGCCTGGGGGCCGTCGGCGTCGCCGGACTCGTCACCCGAGGGAGCGTCGTCCGAAGGCTTGCCGCCGGACGGCTCGTCGTCGGAGCCGGCATCGGCGTCGGTGTTGACGTCGGCGGCAACGGCGTCGTCGGTGGCCTTCACGCCCTCGACGTCGTCCTCACCGTCCTCGTTCCCGGAAACCTGCCCGCGGCTCGCGGCACGGCTGGCCGCCGCACCGTCACCGAGGCGGTAGCCGGCGCGCTCGCCGCCGGAGGTCACCTCAGGGGTCGCCTCGGAGGCGCCCTCGCCGGTGCTCTCCTGGTCGGTCAGACGCTCCTGGAAGCGTGCCGCACGCTCACGGCTGCGCTCGTCACGACGGTCGTCGCGCTGGTAGGCGGGACGCTCGTCGTTGCGCGAGCTGTCGCGGTCGGCGGGACGCGAGTCGCGGCGGTCGTCCTTGCGGTATCCGCCACGGTCGCTGGACCGGTCGTTCGAACGGTCGCCGCGATACCCACCACGATCGCTCGACTCGCTCTTGCGGTAACCCGGACGGTCGCCGGAACCCTGGCCCCGGTGGCCGCCGCGGTCGCTCGACTCGCTCTTGCGGTAGCCGCCGCGATCACCCGAGTCGTCCTTGCGGTACCCGCCACGATCGCTCGAACGGTCGCCGCCGCGGTAACCGCCGCGGTCGCCGGAGGAGTCGTCCTTGCGGTAGCCGGGACGGTCGCCGGAACCCTGGCCGCGGTAACCGCCGCGATCACCGGAGCTGTCCTTGCGGAAGCCGGGTCGGTCACCGGAATCGCTCTTCCGGTAGCCACCACGGTCGTCGGAACGGTCGCCGCGATATCCGCCGCGGTCGCTCGACTCGCTCTTGCGGTACCCGGGACGATCACCCGACTCGCTCTTGCGGTACCCGGGACGGTCGCTC
>NZ_DATLEC010000240.1:0-2861 GCF_035525475.1 Lentzea sp.
CAACTAACGAACGACTAGCGGTAGTCCCGCCCGAAGTCGTAGTCGTCGAGCGGCACAGCGGCACCAGTCCCGGTCCCGAAGACGTCAGGCGTGTAGTACCCGTCGTCGTAAGAAGGAATCGCGTAGGCCGCGGCCCGCGCCTCCTCAGTCGGCTGGACCTGGATGTTCCGGTACCGGTTGATGCCCGTACCAGCCGGGATCAGCTTACCGATGATCACGTTCTCCTTGAGACCGATGAGCTTGTCCGAACGCCCGTTGATGGCAGCGTCGGTCAGCACACGGGTGGTCTCCTGGAACGACGCCGCGGACAACCAGGAATCGGTAGCCAGCGAGGCCTTCGTGATACCCATCAGCACCGGACGACCGGCAGCCGGCTCGCCACCCTCGGCGACGACGGCGCGGTTACCCGACTCGAAGTCCGCACGCTCGACCAAAGACCCGGGCAGGAACTCGGTAGCGCCGGAGTCGATGATCGTCACCCGGCGGAGCATCTGCCGGACGATGACCTCGATGTGCTTGTCGTGGATCGCCACACCCTGGGCGCGGTACACCTTCTGCACTTCCTGCACCAGGTGCAGCTGGGCCTCGCGCGGGCCCATGACGCGCAGGACCTCGTGCGGGTCCGGAGTACCTTCCAGCAGCTGCTGACCGACGTGCACGTGGTCGCCGTCCTGCAGCGGGCCGGTGGCCGTGTTGGCGAGACGCTGACGCTTGGACAGCTTCTCGAACACGATCTCCTCGGAGCCGTCGTCCGGGATCAGCGTGATCTTCCAGAAGCGGTCGCCGTCCTCGATGCGGACGCGGCCGTCGACGTCGGCGATCGGCGCCTTGCCCTTCGGGACGCGGGCCTCGAAGAGCTCCTGGACACGGGGCAGACCGGTCGTGATGTCGTCACCGGCCACACCACCCTGGTGGAACGTGCGCATCGTCAGCTGCGTGCCGGGCTCACCGATCGACTGGGCGGCGACGATGCCGACGGCCTCGCCGACGTCGACCAGCTGGCCGGTGGCCATGGAGCGGCCGTAGCAGGACGCGCACACACCGACCGCGGACTCGCAGGTCAGCACCGAGCGCACCTTGACGCGCAGGACGCCGGCCTCGACCAGCGACTGCAGCGCCGGGTCGCCGAGGTCGTCACCGCGGTTCAGCACCAGGTTGCCCTGGGCGTCGGTGATGTCCTCCGCGACGGTGCGGGCGTACACGGAGGTCTGCGCGAACTCGTGCAGGCCGACCTTGTCGCCCATCTGCTCGCCGACGGTCATCTGCACACCACGGGTGGTGCCGCAGTCGACCTCGCGGATGATGACGTCCTGCGAGACGTCCACCAGACGACGGGTCAGGTAACCCGAGTCGGCGGTGCGCAGCGCGGTGTCGGCCAGACCCTTGCGGGCACCGTGCGTCGCGATGAAGTACTCCAGCACCGACAAGCCCTCGCGGAACGAGTTCTTGATCGGGCGCGGGATGTACTCACCCTTCGGGTTGGTCACGAGACCACGCATACCCGCGAGCGAACGGACCTGCGTCATGTTGCCGGCGGCGCCGGACTGGACGATGACGCGGATCGAGTTGTCCTCGGGGAAGTTGTCTTCCATGATCTCGTGGACCTGCTCGGTGGCCTTGGTCCACACCTTGACCAGCTCGGAGTTGCGCTCCTCGTGGGAGAGCTGACCGCGCTGGTAGCGCTTCTCGACGGCGTCCGCGAGGCGCTCGTGCTCCTCGAGGATGTCCTGCTTCGCCGCGGGCACGAGGACGTCCGAGATCGCGACCGTGACACCGGAGCGGGTGGCCCAGTGGAAACCGGCGTCCTTCAGCTTGTCCAGCGTCCGGGCGACGGTGACCATCGGGTACCGCTCGGCCAGGTCGTTGATGATGATGGCCTGCCGCTTCTTGGGCATGACCTCGTTGATGAAGGCGTAGTCCTGCGGCAGGATCTCGTTGAACAGCACGCGACCCAGCGTGGTCTCCGCGAGCCACGGCTGACCGGGCTCCCAGCCTTCGGGCTCCTGGCCCTTGGGCGGGTTCTTGTCGGAGACGCGGATCTTCACCATCGCCTGCAGGCCCAGGACCTTGCGGTCGTACGCCATCAGGGCCTCGGCGGGCGACGAGTAGAAGTGGCCCTCGCCGATGTCGCCGACCTTGTGACGGGTCAGGTGGTACAGGCCCGTCACCATGTCCAGACGCGGCATGGCCAGCGGCTTGCCGGACGCCGGGGACAGGATGTTGTTCGACGACAGCATCAGGACGCGGGCCTCGGCCTGCGCCTCGGCGGACAGCGGCAGGTGGACTGCCATCTGGTCACCGTCGAAGTCGGCGTTGAACGCCTCGCAGACCAGCGGGTGCAGCTGGATGGCCTTGCCCTCGACCAGCTGCGGCTCGAAGGCCTGGATGCCGAGGCGGTGCAGCGTGGGTGCGCGGTTGAGCAGCACCGGGTGCTCGGTGATGACCTCTTCCAGCACGTCCCACACGGCCGGGCGCGCACGCTCGACCATCCGCTTGGCGGACTTGATGTTCTGCGCGTGGTTGAGGTCCACGAGCCGCTTCATCACGAACGGCTTGAAGAGCTCCAGCGCCATCTGCTTGGGCAGACCGCACTGGTGCAGCTTGAGCTGCGGGCCGACCACGATGACCGAACGGCCGGAGTAGTCGACGCGCTTGCCGAGCAGGTTCTGGCGGAACCGGCCCTGCTTGCCCTTCAGCAGGTCGGACAGCGACTTCAGCGGGCGGTTACCGGGACCGGTGACCGGGCGGCCGCGGCGGCCGTTGTCGAACAGCGCGTCGACGGCCTCCTGCAGCATCCGCTTCTCGTTGTTGACGATGATCTCGGGCGCGCCGAGGTCGATCAGTCGCTTCAACCGGTTGTT
>NZ_DATLEC010000247.1:0-17098 GCF_035525475.1 Lentzea sp.
CCCGCACACCTTCATCGCCAGGTCCGTCACCGCGACAGCGGCCTCGGTGGCGGTCACGGCGAGCAACCGGACCCGATCATCAGCCTGCTCCGGATGCCACAGCCGGTTGGATGCCGGCACCCGCACGGGATCCGCCTCCACGCACGTCGCGACGGTCCCCCGCAAGCCCATCCCGGCGTGGTCGTCCGGCACCAGCAGTCCCGGTGCCTGAGCCGGGACCAGCCACAACCCCGAGCCGCAGGCCCAGACGTAGCTGTCCGCCTCGCCGGCCGCGATCACCCAGCTCTTGCGCGCCCGCACCCGCACCACGTCGCCGTGCGCGGACACCGCACCCGACGAACCGAACGCCGCCAGCGTCGACAGGTGCCGGCCTGCCGCGATCTCCGCGCGCAACCACTGCGGTCCGGGGCGGCCGAAGGCGCCACCACGTTCTGCACGATGCGGATCAGGTCCGCCCGGTACGTCACGTGGGCGGGTAGAGCGAATAGGAGGGGAAGTTGCCGTACGGCCGTTCGTCGGGCGGGCCCTCGGTCACGGCGTGCACCAGCAACGTGCCGCCGACGAACGCGCCGCGCCAGGAGGCTCCTCGGCCGCCGAACACCTCGTCGCGGTCCCCGCGCGACCGCGGCTTGTTGATGCCGACCTTGAACGCCTGGACGTCCTCGCTCAGCCGCCGGGCGGTCGCCTCGTCGTCGCAGGCCAGAGAAGCGACCAGGGCGCCGTTGGACGCGTTCATCGCCGCCAGCAGCTCGGCCTCGGTGTCCACCAGCACGATCGTGTCGACCGGCCCGAAGGGCTCGGCGTGGTGCAGCACGGAGGACCGCGGCGGGTCGAGGATCGCGACGGGCGCCAGGTAGGCGGCGGTCTGCTGGCCCGGCAGGAACCGGCCCGAGCCGAGCGGCCCCCGGTACAGCGGCACGCCACCGGCCCGCACGGCCTCGTCCACGGCGTCGCCCAGCTCCTTGGCCTTCGCGTCGTTGATCAACGGCCCGAAGTCCAGCGACGGCAGCTCGTCGTCCGGCGAGGCGACGGCGAGCGGGTGCCCGAACGTCACCTCGCGGACGGCGGGCAGGTACACCGACAGGAACTTGTCGAACAACGACCGCTGCACGACGTAGCGCGGATAAGCGGTGCAGCGCTGCTTGCCGTAGTCGAACGCCTTGCGGATCTGCGCGCCGAGCATGTCCCAGGAGTCGGTCTCCCAGACACCCCAGCAGTTCAGGCCCTCCTGCTCCAGGACGTGCCGGCGCTGCGAGTCGACCAGCCGCGCCGCGATGGCGCCACCGACGTCACGACCGCCCACGAAGGACACGCAGCCCAGGGACGACGACCCGACCAGCACCGGTGCGAGTTCCGCCCCGCTGCCGGACACCAGCGTCAACGGCAGCCCGGAGCGCACGGCCAGCGCGGTCGCCAGGGTCAGGCAGCTCACGCCGCCGTCGGTCGGCGCCTTGGCGATCACGGCGTTGCCCGCCAGCGCCTGCACCAGCATCGCGTGCATCAGCACGCTCATCGGGTAGTTCCAGGACGCGATGTTGCTCACCGGACCGGTCAGCGGCCTCCGGCCCACGAGCATCGCGTCGATCTCCTCGACGTACCAGCGCACGCCCTCGACGCAGCGGTCGACGTCGGCCGTCGCGAGCCGCCACGGCTTGCCGATCTCCCACACCAGCAGCAACGACAGCAGGTCGCGGTGCTCCACCAAGGCGTCGAGAGCGGCGGACACGCGCTGTTTGCGTTCGGCGAGAGGCACTTCACGCCACTGGGCGTGCTGCTCGACGGCGGCGGCCACCGCGCGGGCCGCGACGCCGGATCCGAGGAACGGCGGGCCCGCGACGGTGGAGCCGTCGACCGGGGTGGTGGCGGGCACCGGTTCGCCGCTGCGGCTCCACGCGCCGCCGAAGTGGTTGAGCAGCCGATCGTCGTGGAACGCCTCGGGCGCGACCCGGACGCACTGCGCGTAGATCTCGTCCCACGAGGTTCCCGGCTTGAGGATCAACGACATCTCCAGCGCCCTCCCGGATGCGTGAGTCAGCGGTTCTGCACGTGCTGCCAGCCGAAACGGCCCTTGATGCACAGGTTTCCGTGCGTGACGGTGCTGTCGTGCGGGGACGTGACCTTCACGATCTCGTTGTCCTGCACGTGCAGCGTCAGGTTGCAGCCGACACCGCAGAACGTGCAGATCGTGGTGGTCCGCGTCTGCGCCTCTTCGTCCCAGGTGCCTGCTTCGCGCTTGTCGTGCTCGCTCTTGAAGCTCAACGCACCGGTCGGGCAGACCTCGATGCAGTTGCCGCAGTAGACGCAAGCGCTTTCGGGCAGAGGTGTGGCGAACTCCGTGGAGATCCGCGAGTCGAAGCCGCGGCCGGCCACCGAGATCGCGAAGGTGTTCTGCCACTGGTCGCCGCACGCGTCGACGCACTTGTAACACATGATGCACTTGCCCAGGTCGCGGACGTACAGCGGATTGTCCACTTTGGTCGGCTGCCGCACGGTGGCGGCGACCGACCCGTCGATCTCGTCGTGCTCGCCCGGCCGGCGCTCGTCGCGGTCCTCCGAGGGAGGCGCCGGCGGGCCGAACCGGGAGGGGTCGGCGCCGCACGCCGACATCCACTCGTCCACGTGCGGGGTGGTGGAGAGGTCCGTGGCGGACCCGAGGAGCTCCAGCACCAGCTTGCGGCTGTGCTTCGTGCGTTCGGAGTCGGTGTGCACGACCATGCCCGGCTCGGCCTTGCGCGAGCACGACGGCACCAGCGTGCGCGCCCCCTCGACCTCGACCATGCAGACGCGGCAAGCGTTCGCCGGCTTCAGGGTGTCGCCGTAGCAGAGCGTGGGGATCGACTTCCCGGCCGCCTCGCAGGCATCCAGGATCGTCGCACCCTCGGGCACGCGCACGCTTTCGCCGTCCAGCGTGACCTCGACGAGCCGCTTCGGAAGTCCGATCTCGACGATCGTCACGACGCCGCCTCCTCCTGCCCGAATGACTCAACGCAGCCCAACCTGTCGAGTGCCGATTCGATGGCGTTCCAGGCCGTCTGACCCAGGCCGCAGATGGACGAGTCGCGCATGACCTGCCCGACTTCCCGCAGCAGCTGGAGATCCGCGGCGGACGTGCTCAGCGGTCGCTTGCCCACCAACCGGTGCAGCGCCTCCTCCTGCCGCACGGTCCCGATCCGGCACGGCACGCACTGCCCGCACGACTCGTCGCGGAAGAACGCGGCGATGCGCAACAGGAAGCTGCCGAGCTCGGCGGTGTCGTCGAGCACCAGCACGACACCGGAGCCGAGCGTGGTGCCCGCGGCCCGAGCGTCCTCCAGGGTGAGCGGCAGGTCGAGCTCGTCCGGGCGGACGAACCCGCCTGCCGCCCCGCCGAGCAGTACCGCTCGCAGCTCCCGGCCTGGCGGCACGCCACCCGCCAGATCGAGGAGTTCCCCGAGCGTGGTGCCGAACGGCACCTCGTACACGCCCGGACGACTCACGTTGCCCGACAGGCAGAAGAGCTTCGGCCCCGTGGACGCCTCGGTGCCCATGCGCTGGTACGCGTCGCACCCCTCCGTGAGGATCACCGGCACGTTGACCAGCGTCTCCACGTTGTTGACCACGGTGGGCTTGCCGAAGAGCCCCTGCTCCACCGGGAAGGGCGGCTTCGACCGCGGCTCGCCGCGGAAGCCCTCGATGGAGTTGAAGATCGCGGTTTCCTCGCCGCAGATGTACGCACCGGCGCCGCGGCGGATCTCGATGTCGAACGAGAACCCCTCGTGGCCCATGATGTCGTCGCCGAGGAAGTTGCGTTCCCGCGCCTTCGAGATCGCGTTGCGCAGCAGGTGCAACGCCCGCGGGTACTCGCCGCGCAGGTAGAGGTAACCGCGCGAGCAGCCGGCCGCGAACGCCGCGATCGTCATCGACTCGACCACCGCGAACGGGTCGCCCTCCATCAGCACCCGGTCCTTGAACGTGCCGGGCTCGCTCTCGTCCGCGTTGCACACCAGGTAGTGCGGCCGGACGGGCTGGCGGGCGGCCGCGTCCCACTTGCGCCCCGTCGGGAACGCAGCGCCGCCGCGCCCCATCAGCCCGGCGTCGGTGATCTCGCGGATCACCCCGGACGGCCCGAGGGCCAGCGCCGCCCGCAGCGCCGAGTAGCCGCCCGTGGCGCGGTAGTCGTCGAGCGACTCCGGGTCGACGACGCCCACCCGTTTGAGCAGCCGCAGGCCGGGATCACCGGCCTGCGGCACCTCCGCGCGCCCACCGTGGTCGTGCGAGGGACCGGCGGCCGCCACCGCGATCACCTCACCGGCGTGGGTGGGCGCCAGGAGCTGTTCCTTCGCCACCTCCCCCGCCTCGAACGCCAGTGCGGCGGGCGCCTTCTCGCACACCCCGAGACAGGGGCCGCGCAGCCAGCCGCTCCTGGCCCCCGCGGGGCCGAGCTCGTCGGTCAGCCTGTCGCACAACGCCTTCGCGCCGTTGACCTGGCAGGCCAGGTCGACGCAGACGTGCACGACCTTCGGCGGCCGTTCGGTCAGCGAGAACAACGAGTAGAAGCTCGCCACGCCGTACGCCTCGGCCGGCGGGACGTGCAGGACGCGGCAGATGTGGTTCAGCGCGCCCTGGCTGATCCAGCCGACCCTGTCGTTCACGGCGTGCAGGGCGGGCAGGAGCTGGTCCCGTCCCATGCCGGTGAACAGGTCGACGACGACGCGTTCGGCTTCTGACGGCTCGACGTCGAGCAGCTTGAGGTCCACTCAGCCCACCTTCACCGGGAGCTTGTCGACGCGGATGGCCGCGGCCTTGTACTCGGCGGTGCCCGCGATCGGGCAGGTCGCCTCGATGGTGAGCACGTTGACGTCGATCTCGTCCGGGAAGTGGAAGGTCATGAACACCAGCCCCGGCGTGAGCCCGTCGTCGATCCGCACCGGCGCCTGGATCTGCCCGCGCCGTGACGTGATCCGCACTTCCTCACCGGCGACCACACCGAGCGCCGCCGCGTCCTGCGGGCACAGGTCGAGCGTCTCGCCCATGCGCAACGGCGACTCGAAACCGTGCGACTGCACACCGGTGTTGTAGGAGTCGAGCCGCCGCCCGGTGGTGAGCCGGAACGGGAACTCCTCCGTCAGTTCATCGACGGGCGGGCTGTGCGGCACCGGCGAGAACGACGCGGGCATGCCGCGCTTCACCGGGTCGTCCTCCCACAACCGGCCGTGCAGGAAGCTCGGTTCGAGCGAGTCCTCGCTGGGACACGGCCACTGGATGCCGCCGAGGTCCTCCAGCCGCTGGTAGGTCATGCCGGTGTGGATCGGCGACAGGCCGCGCAGCTCGTCCCAGACGTCCTGACCGGTCTTGTGCTCCCAGTCGGCGCCGAGCCGTGCCGCGATCTCGCCCATGATCTCGATGTCGTCACGGGCACCCTCCGGCGGCGTGAGGGCTTTCCTCACCCGTTGCACCCGGCGCTCGCTGTTGGTGAACGTGCCGTCGGTCTCGCACCACGCGGCGGCCGCGGGCAGCACGACGTGCGCGAGCTGCGCGGTCTTGGTGAGGAAGATGTCCTGCACCACCACGTGGTCCAAGTTGGACAGTCGCTTGATCGTGTGCTCGCAGTCCGCCTCGGACTGCACGGGGTTCTCGCCGATGATGTACACGGTGGTCATGTCGCCGCGTTCCATCGCCTCGAGCATCTGGGTGAGGCTCCAGCCCTTGGCGGCCTTGAAGTTCGAGCCCCACGCGTCGTTGAACTTCTTGGCGACCCCGGGATCCGTGATGTCCTGGAACCCCGGCAGCCGGTCCGGGATGGCGCCCATGTCGCCACCGCCCTGCACGTTGTTCTGGCCGCGCAACGGGTTCAGCCCCGCGCCGTACCGCCCGACCTGCCCGGTCAGCAGCGCCAGGTTGATGAGGCTCAGCACGTTGTTCGTGCCGTTGTGGTGCTCGGTGATGCCGAGCGTCCAGCTGAGCTGACCGCGGTCCGCCTTGGCGTAGGCGTGCGCGAGCTCGCGGATCAGCTCGGCCGGCACACCGGTCTCCAGCTCGGCGACGGGCAGCGTCCACGGCTCGACGGCCTTGACGAACTCCGCGTACCCCTCGGTCGCCCGGTCGATGAACGACTGGTTGACGAGCCCGGACACGATGATCTCGCGCGCGATGGCGTGCGCCAGCGGGATGTCCGTGCCGACGTTGAGCCGCAACCACCTGTCCGCCCACTTGCCGGTGCTGGTCAGCCGCGGGTCGACCACGTAGAGCTTCGCGCCCTTGTTGACCGCCTTCAGCACGTGCTGGAAGAAGATCGGGTGGGCCTCCCGCGCGTTCGAGCCCCACAGCACGATCAGGTCGGCGTCCTCGATCTCCTGGTAGGAGGAGGTCCCGCCACCGCTGCCGAACACCTTGGCGAGGCCGGCCACACTCGGAGCGTGACACGTGCGGTTGCACGAGTCGACGTTGTTCGTCCCGATCACCGCCCGCGTGAACTTCTGGGCCATGTAGTTCATCTCGTTGGTGGCCCGCGCGCAGGAGAACATGCCGAACGCGTCCGGGCCCCCGGCGGCCACGTTCCTGCGGAAGCCCTCTGCTGCCTTGTCCAGCGCCTCGTCCCAGGTGGCCGGACGCAGGACTCCCGCGTCGCGCACCAACGGCTGGGTCAGCCGCACGTAGGGCTCGGTCTTCTTCCGCCTGCTCATGACGACACCTCCTGCGTCCATACTGTATGCAATCTTCGATGTGCGCTAGCCCCAGTTTTTGCTTCGGGACAGACGTCCGGACATGACGGGGAGGACCGCCTGTCCTGCGAACCTCGGCGCTGACCGCGCCGGGGCCTCACTGGGCGGTGAAGTCGATGCTCAGCTTCACGCCGGTGCCGCGGTCGAGGACGCACAGGATCTTCGTGCCCCCAGCATCGGAGCGGCGACCCCCTGGCGTCCAAGCGAGAGTTCCTCTCCCCTCACAGGTCGCGTCTATCGAGGTTCTTGTGCAGCAACCGCTCCAGCTCCCCGCGCACGTCCAGGCCGCGCGTGAGCCCGAACATCGCCCTGGCCAGCATGGACACCTGCTCCCCCGCCACCAGTCCGATCTGCGGCACGCGCCGGGGTTCCTCGATCCGCACCACGCGCATCCCGTCGGGCGTGCCGAACATCTGCAGCCACGCGTGGGCGATCACGCTCGACCACTTCTGCGTGGCCACGTGGGCGTACAGGGTCGCCACGGTGTCCGCCTCGATCACCGGCACCGGCTGCACACCGGCGTCCGCGAAGATGCCGTCGAGGATCCTGCGGTTGCGCATCTTCGAGGTCAGCAGGCACAACGGCAGCGCGACCACGTCCGCCCACCGCGCCACCGGCCGGGAGGCGATCTCCTCGTCGGCCGGGGTGAGCAGCACGTACCGCTCCTCGTACAACAGCATGCCGGCCGAGCCGTCGACGTAGGTCATCGCGATGTCGAGCTCGAACTGGTCGAGCCGACGCGCGATCTCCCGTGACGACAACGACTCCAGCGTCACCCGTACGTGCGGATAGCGCTCGCAGAACGGCGCGGTCAGCAGCGGGGCCGCGGGCAGCGCGGTCGGGATCGCGCCGATCCGCAGCACGCCCGACAACGACTCGCGCATCCGCGACAGGTCCTGCCGCAACGCGTCGCGGTCCGCGAGCATGCGGTGCGCCCACAGCAGGACCCGCTCCCCCTCCGGCGTCAGCGACTCGAACCGGCGGCCCCGGGACACGATCGGCACCCCGAGCTCGCGTTCGAGCTTGCCGATCGCC
Source organism: Lentzea sp. (assembly GCF_035525475.1). GTDB lineage: Bacteria > Actinomycetota > Actinomycetes > Mycobacteriales > Pseudonocardiaceae > Lentzea. The sequence goes on from NZ_DATLEC010000247.1 coordinate 7,737, forward strand.
GCCGACAACGACGGCTGGGAGACGTGGCAGGCCTCGGCCGCGCGGGCGAAGTGGCGTTCCCGCGCCAGCGCGACGAGGTACTCCAGCTGTCGCAGCAACAACTTACGACACCAGCGACGTGCGCGAGAGCAGGTCGATCGCCGCGTAGACGTGCCGCAGCGTCGGGGCCGGCACGCGGGTCAGCTCGGCGATCTCCACCACGGCGCCGATGATCGCGTCGATCTCCAGCCGCTTGCCCGCCTCCAGGTCCTGCAGCATCGAGGTCTTGTGGTGCCCGACGCGGCGGGCGCCGTCGATGCGCTTGTCGATGGAGATCCGCGGGTCGCAGCCCGCGGCCCGCGCGATCGTCAGGGTCTCCGTCATCATCTGCGCGACGAGGTCGCGGCTGTCGTGGTGGTCGCAGATCTCCACCATCGTCGCGCGGGTCAGCGCGCTCAGCGGGTTGAACGCCACGTTGCCCATGAGCTTGATCCAGATGTCCTCGCGGACGTCCTTCTCCACCGGGCACTTCAGCCCGCCCGCGACCATCGCCTCGCTCAACGCCACGCACCGCGGTGAGATCGACCGATCCGGCTCGCCGATCGAGAACCGCGTGCCCTCCAGGTGCCGGACCACCCCCGGCGACTCGATCTCGGTCGAGCAGTAGACGACGCAGCCGATCGCCTGTTCCACGGGCAGCACGGCGGTGACCGACCCACCGGGGTCCACGGCCTCGATCCGGTGCCCCTCCAGGGGATGCCCGGTCATGCCGTGGAAGTACCACCACGGGATCCCGTTCTGCGCCGCGATCACCGCGGTGTCCGGGCCCATCAACGGTGCCAGCAGATCCCCTGACGACGCGTACGAGTACGCCTTCAGGCCGAGGAAAACGTAGTCGACCTCTCCCACCTCGGTCGGATCGGAGGTCGCATGTGGACGCGCGGTGAAGTCACCGCGCGGGCTCAGCACCCGCACGCCGTGCTCCCGCATGGCGGCCAGGTGGGCGCCTCGTGCGATCAGGTGGACTTCGACGCCCGCACGATGCAACGCCGCACCGACGTAGGCACCGATCGCCCCGGCTCCGAGAACAGCGATCTTCATGTCACGCCCCGCTCGTCTCTGCCTCTCGGCAAGATTGCATACAGTATACGGACAACACGCAGGTTTCCCCCAGAAGTGCTTTTTGCATACCAAAAGCTGTATTCTGTCCGGCATGACCTCTTCGCCCAGTGGCCGCCGGGCACCCCGCGGCTCTCTCAGCGCCGCGGCCAGCCGCCGGGTCGAGCGACCGGCTCCGCTGCGGCAGGCCGTCTACGACGCCCTGCTCGAGCTCATCGTCAACCGCACCCTCGCCCCCGGCCAGCACCTGGTCGAGGCCGAGCTCGCCGAGTACCTCGGCGTGAGCAGGCAGCCGGTGCGCGAGGCGTTGCAGCGCCTGCAGACCGACGGCTGGGTCGACCTGCGACCGGCCCAGGGGGCCTTCGTGCACACCCCGACCGAGGAGGAGGCCGACCAGCTGCTCGCCGTCCGCGGCGTGCTGGAAACCTACTCCGCCAAGCTCGCCGCCGAACACGCGACCGCCCAGGACGTCAAACAGCTCAAGAAGCTGCAGAAGGCGGGCGAGGACGCGCTGGCCGCCGCTGACGTGGAACGCCTGGTCGAGGCGAACGCCAACCTGCACGCGGCCGTCGCGGCGATCGGCCGCAACAAGGTCCTGTCGGAGATGATCGGTCTCGTCGACCGCAGGGTCCGCTGGTACTACACCCCGATCGCCCGCCCGCGCAGCCGCGACTCGTGGAACGAGCACGCCGAGCTGATCGCGGCCATCGCGGACGGGGACCGGGAACGGGCCGGCGAGGTCATGCACCACCACGCGGAGCAGACCCGCCAGACCTACCACGACCGGAAAGCTCCGGAGAGCGACTGAGGCGTCGCGGGCGGATCACCCAAATCGGTCATTTGATACCATACGGGTGATCCGCGACACGATGGCGATGGATTGCATACAAAACGCAGTATGCTGAATCGCGTCAGGGGCGGAGTCGACGGAGACCCGCGAGAGGTTTCCCGCCGGGTGCTCGAGAAGTGGGTACCCGGACGAGACGGCCCCGGCGTTCCCGTGCCGCAGCGCCTGCCAGGCCGCCGCGCGCGCCGGGAACCACCATCGACGCCGAAGGAAGGAACGCCATGTCCCGCTTCAAGGACTTCGCCCGCTCGCTCACCCGTCCCCGCCAGGGCTTCTCCGCCGACGGCCGCGCGATCGGCCTCGGGCTGTCCACCGCGCTGAACGAGCAGCGCAAGGACGCCGAGGCCGTCGCGGCCGTGGCCAGGACGCTGCGCCCCGGTTTCGAGGGCAAGGACGCCGAAGGCCACACGATTCACGGTTGAGAGTCCTTCACGGGAGCGCTCTCCCGCGCACTCTCCGCACCCTCCACCGCGGACCGGGCGGCCCGCCGCGAGGTGTGCAGGCTCCACACCGTGGTGATGGCGAGCGTCACCACGATCACCCCGAGGGACACCACGATCGGGATCTCCGGAGCCCACGTGACGCCGTGGTGGTGCATCGCCTCGAAGATGAGCTTGAAGCCGATGAACGCGAGCACCACCGCGAGGCCCCTGCTCAGGTGCACCAGGCGGTCGAGCAGGCCGCCCACCAGGAAGAACAACTGGCGCAGGCCCATCAGCGCGAACGCGTTGGCGGTCAGCACCAGGTAGGGCTCCTTGGTGAGGCCGAAGATCGCCGGGATCGAGTCGACGGCGAACAGCAGGTCCGTGGTGCCGACCGCGACCATGACGATCAGCATGGGCGTGACCACGCGCTTGCCGCTCACGCGCGTCGTCAACGCGGCACCGTGGTAGACCGTGGTCGCCGGCAGGAACCTCTTCACCGCGCGCAACGCGGCGTTCTCCGGGACGTCCGCTTCCTCGGCCTCGTCCTGCTTCACCAGCTTCCACGCGGTGAAGATCAGGAAGGCGCCGAAGAAGTAGAACAGCCAGTCGAACCGCGAGATCGCCTGGGCGCCCAGCGCGATGAAGATCGCCCGGAGCCCCAGCGCCAGGATGATGCCGACGATGAGCACCTTCTGCCGGTACTCCCGCGGCACGGCGAACCTGGCCATGATGATCACGAACACGAACAGGTTGTCGACGCTCAGCGAGTACTCGGTGATCCAGCCGGCGAAGAACTCACCGCCGTGACCTGGCCCGGCGAACACCGTGACGCCGAGTCCGAAGAGGACGGCCAGGCCGACGTAGAACAGCACCCAGTACAGCGACTCGCGGAACGACGGTTCGTGCGGTTTGCGCACCACGAGGTAGAAGTCGAACGCGATCACGGCGGCGATGCCGCCCATCGTCGCGATCCACACCCAGACGGGAAGATCCAGCATCGTTGGCTCCTTCGGCGGAAGGTCAGCGGGAGGCGGTGGCCGCTCTGGGGGAGGAACGCTGCCGCAGCCGTGCCGCGATGCGTTCGTGCAGCCACAGGAAACCGATGGCCCAGCCGAGGCTCACGATCCCTTGGTAGGCGAGGAAGCCGGCCAGGTCCGGGGGAAGCCGGAGCTGACCGGTGAGCACCAGGCCCACGGTGATCTCGTGCACCAGCCTGGCCAGCGGGAACGCCACCAGCCAGTAGAGCGCCACGGGGGCGAACCGTCCGGCGGGGAGCCGGCCCGCCGCCACCAGGAGCCCGAAACCGCCACCGAACGCGCCCAGCGGCAGGCCGAGCGCGACCGTGGTGACCAGGGCCCACCCGAGCGGCTGGCCGACGAGCGCGGCCAGCCCTCCCGCGACGAGACCGGCGGCGAGACCCACGAACGCGCCGGGAGTTCCCTCGCGGATCCGCATCAGCCCACCACCACACCGAACTTGACGAGGCTGAAGAACAGCATGCCCAGGTAGAACACGGCACCGAAGCCGATGATGATGTTCGTGATCAGCTTGGGCCTGATGGGTTTCGGCAGCATCCGGTTGTTCACCAGCAGGAGCACCACGCAGTAGGCGCCCATGGCGAACGTCGACAGGAACGCGAGCACGTCGAGGATCGCTCCCGGTCCGTCGGCCGGTCCGAACAGCAGGATCAGGATGCCGAACGTGATGACACCCCAGAGGAAGCCCGCGTAGAGGTGCGACATGCGGAACTTCTTGGCGCCCTTGACGAAGTGGTACGTCATGTCCGCCTGGCCGCGCGAGAACGAGTCGAAGAGACCCAGCGTGGCGTTCAGGCCGATCAGCGCGATGAACCCGAGGAACACCGCACCCAGCACCGGTCCGCCCGCCGAGGCGAAGGCGTCCGACATGGCGTTCAGCGCCGCCTCGCGCTCGCCGGTCTCGATCAGGGCCTTCACGTCGGGTGACGTCCGGCTCGCCGACTGCGCGAGAACCGTGAACGAGACCGTGACGAGCATCGTGATGCCCCAGAACAGCAGCAGCGCGTCGAACGTGACCCAGCGCCGCCAGCCCTTCCACTTGGCGAGCTCCGCCTTGTCCTCGGTGTCGAACATGAAGCCGCGGGCGGGCATCTTCTCCTCCGCGCCCGCGTGCCGCAGCCCGCGGACCTTCGGGATGTGCGCGCCCATGCCGGCGCCGCTGTCGCGCAGGTGCAGCGTGTACCACATCTGCTGCATGCCGGACGGGCCGGCGAACGCGATCGAGCCGACGATGATCGGGAACCACTCCGGCGACATGGCCTGCGCCGGGAAGTACCCGAACTGGAACATGCCGCTCACCGTGCTGGTCAGGTCGCCCCACGTGCCGACCATCGCCGCGACGACGGCCGTGCTGACGACGAGCAGTCCGATGAGGATGGACAGCAGGTTCTCCAGCAGGTTGTAGATGACCTTGGCGAGGCTGAAGAGCACGCCGACCAGGATCAGGCCGACGCACGCCGACACCGTCCAGGGTATGCCGGTGATCTTCTCCAGGGCCGCCGCTCCGGCGGACAGGTGACCCGGCCAGATGTAGACGAGGATCGCCACCACGAAGAAGAACCACATGATCGGTTTGAACACGCGTGCGGCGCCGAAGAAGATGCTCTCCCCCGTCGCCATCGCGTACCGCGCCATCTCGAGCATGACGACGGCCTGCAACGTCACGCCGATCAGGAAGAGCCACCTGATGTCCGGCCCGAAGACCAGCACCAGGCGGGGCCACATGTACGACTCGCCCATGCCCACGCCGAGAGCCACCAGGAACACCGTGGGACCGAGCAGGTGGATCGACGGTGGTGCGTCGGGGAGTTTCCTGATGGGCATCGCTTCCAGCTTGCCCGCGGGCCAGACGCGCTCCTTCTCGGGGGGCGTGCTGACGTCCGTGCGAGCTGCCAGATTTGGATCATCCACGGTTAACAACCTCCAGAGGACCGGCTGTCTTCGTTGACCTCCCTGGCGGGTTCGCGACCGTGGGCGTGTCACGGTCGCGGACGGGCCATCTCTCCCTTACCAGCCAATGAGCGGTTTCTGCTGCCAGAGCAGCAGAAACCGCTCAGCGACTACCTACAGCAAGCCGGCGGCACGGGCCCACCGGTACTTGGCACCCAGTACCGCGACAGGCTTCTCCGTTGTGTACGGATAAGCAACCACTCCGTTCCGGTACAGGTACTCGCTGGCCTCCTCGACCTCGACGTCGCCGGCGAGCGAGGCGACGACGGGCTTGTGGATGCCGTTCGCCCGGTACTCCTCCACGACGTCGACCACGAGCTTCGCGAACACCATCGGCGGTGTGACGATGGTGTGCCAGTAGCCCAGGATCAGCGAGTGGACGCGGTCGTCCGCGAGTCCGAGCGCGATCGTGTTCCGGTACGTCGAGGGCGGTTCCCCGCCGGTGATGTCGACGGGGTTGCCCGCCGCGCCGAACGGCGGGATGAACTTCCGGAACGCCGCGTCCAGGTCGTCCGGGATGCTCATGAGCGACAGGCCGTTGTCCACACAGGCGTCCGAGAGCAGCACACCCGAGCCGCCCGCGCCGGTGATGATGACGACGTTCTCGCCCTTCGGCGTGGCCAGCAGGGGAATGCCCCGCGCGTACTCCAGCAGGTCGTTCAGGCCGGGTGCGCGGATCACCCCGCTCTGCCTGAGGATGTCGTCGTACACGCGGTCATTGCCCGCCAGCGCGCCGGTGTGCGAGCTGGCGGCCTTGGCGCCCTGGTCGGTCCGTCCCGCCTTGAGCACCACGACCGGTTTCCTGACCGAGACGCGTTTCGCCGTCTCCGCGAAGGAACGGCCGTCCTTCAGGTCTTCCAGGTGCATCGCGACGAGCTGGGTGTTCGGGTCCTGCTCGAAGAACGTCAGCAGGTCGTCCTCGTCGATGTCGGCCTTGTTGCCCACGCCGACGATCGCGGAGACGCCCATCCCCGCGGAACGGCTGAACCCGAGGATCGCCATGCCGATCCCGCCGCTCTGCGACGACAGGGCGACGCCGCCCTTGACGTCGTACGGCGTGCAGAACGTCGCCGAGAGGTTCTCCGGCGTGTAGTAGTAGCCGTAGATGTTGGGGCCGAGGATGCGGACGCCGTGCTTGCGGGCGATCGCGACGATCTCGTTCTGCAACTCGATGTCGCCGGTCTCGCCGAAGCCGGACGGGATCATGATCGCGCCGGCGACGCCCTTCGCGCCGACTTCTTCCAACGCGGCCGGTACGAACTTCGCCGGGATCGCGAAGATCGCGACGTCGATGTCGCCGGGCACGTCGGAGATGCTCGCGAAGGCCTTGCGGTCTCCGATCTCGTCGGCCTTGGGGTTGATCGGGTAGATCTCGCCCCGGTAGCCGCCGTTGACGAGGTTCCTCATCACCGAGTTGCCGATCTTGCCCTCTTCGTTCGAGGCGCCGATCACGGCGACGGCGGCCGGCTTCATGATCCGGTTCATCGAGGCGAGGATCTCGTCCTGCGTGAACCGGTGCGGCTCCTTGGCGGCGTTCTCGTCCACCAAGATGCGCACGTCGACCGCGGTCGCGCCTTCTGGCGTCGCCAGGACGGGGTTGAGGTCGACCTCCGCGAGCTGCGGGAAGTCCGTGACGAGGTCCGAGACGCGGTGGATCAGGTCGGCGATCCTGTCCGCGTCGACGCCCCGCGCGCCGCGGACGCCGCGCAGGATCTCGGCGGCCGCGATGCCGTTGACCATGGACAGCGCCTCGGCGGTGCTCGTGGGCGCCAGCCGGAACGTGACGTCCTTGAGCACCTCGACCAGGATCCCGCCGAGGCCGAACGCGACGATCTTGCCGAACGTCTCGTCGGTGACGGCGCCCACGATCACCTCGTGGACGTCGTTGCCGGTCGGCAGCTGCTGCTGGACCTGGACGCCGGTGATGTCCGCGTCCGCCCTGTGGTTCCTGGCGTTGTGGATGATCGTGCGGTAGCCCTCGGCGACCTCCGCCGAGTTCTTGAGCCCCACCAGCACGCCGCCGGCCTCGGTCTTGTGCAGGATGTCCGGCGAGACGATCTTGAGCACGACCGGGTAGCCGATCTCCTCGGCGAACGCGACGGCGCCCTCCGACGACTTCGCCAGCGCCTCGGCCGGGGTCGCGATCCCGTAGGCGTCGCAGACCCGCTTGCCCTCCGGTGCGGTGAGCGACGACCGCCCCTCCGCCCGCACCCTCGCGAGCACGTTCTCGACCGCGGCGCGGTCGTAGCCGTTGTCCGGCATGGGATTCCGTCTCCCTCAGAGGTCGTGGGCGGGTCAGATGACGCCGGCGGCGCGCAGGCCCGCCAGCCGGTCCGCGCTGTAGCCGAGCGCGCCGAGCACCTCGTCGTTGTGCTCACCGAGCAGCGGCGGGCGCTGGACCTCGACGACCGAGTCGGAGAGCTTGAGCGGGTTGCCGACCGTCTTGAACGTGCCGCGCTCGGGGTGGTCGACCTCGACGACGGTGCCGAGCTGGGCCAGCGTCTCGTCCTCGATGATCTCCTTGGTGGACAGGATGGGTCCGCACGGGATGTTGTGGGCGTTGAGCTTGTCCATCACCTCCCACTTGGTGTGCTTCTCCGTCCACTCCTCGATCAGCGCGAACGCCTTGTCCAGTTTGGACAGCCGGACCTCCGGCGTCGCCCAGGCCGGGTCCTCGGCGAGCTCGGGCTTGCCGATGAGCTCGGTCAGCGGCTTCCAGCCGACCGGCTGGATGATCACGTAGATGTAGTCGTTGGGGCCGCCGGGGGCGCAGCGCACCGCCCAGCCGGGCTGGCCACCACCGGAGGCGTTGCCGGAGCGGGGCACCTCGTCGGAGAACTGCTCGTTCGGGTACTCCCCCAGCGGCCCGTGGACGAGCCGCTGCTGGTCGCGCAGCTTCACCCGGCACAGGTTCAGCACGGCGTCCTGCATCGCGACCTGGACGCGTTGCCCGCGCCCGGTGTTCGTCCGCTGGTACAGGGCGGCCAGGATCGCGGCCACCAGGTGGATCCCGGTTCCGGAGTCGCCGATCTGCGCGCCGGTGGCGAGCGGCGGGCCGTCCTCGAACCCGGTGGTGCTCATCGAGCCGCCCATCGCCTGCGCGATCACCTCGTACGCCTTGAAGTCGGCGTAGCGGCCGGGCCCGAAGCCCTTGATCGACGCGTAGATCAGCCTGTCGTTGAGCGCCCGCAGCTTCTCCCACGGGTAGCCGAACCGCTCGACGACACCGGGGCCGAAGTTCTCCACCAGGACGTCGACGTCCGCGACCAGCTTCTCGAAGACCTCCTTGCCCTCAGGGGTCTTCATGTTGAGCGTGATGCTCCGCTTGTTGCAGTTGAGCATCGTGAAGTAGAGACTGTCCACATCGGGCAGATCGCGTAGCTGGCCGCGGGTGATGTCACCCCTGCCCGGCGTCTCCAGCTTGATGACGTCCGCGCCCAGCCAGGCGAGCAGCTGGGTTGACGACGGTCCGGACTGCACGTGCGTCATGTCGAGGACTTTGACGCCCTCCAGGGCCTTGCTCGGAGTTTCACCCATTGGTCAGCTCACCTACTTGTACATCGTCTGGTTCATGGTTCCTGGCGCGTACACGTCGGGGTCGATCCACACGTTGATCAGCGAGGGCTTGCCCGACTCGCGGGCGCGCCGCAGCGCCGGGCCGATGTCCTTGGGGTCGCGCACTTCCTCGCCGTAGCCGCCGAGCATCTTGGCGAACTGGTCGTACTTGACGTCGCCGAGCGTGTTGCCGACGCGCTCGCGCTCCAGCCCGTACTTGGCGGCCTGGCCGTAGCGGATCTGGTTCATCGACGAGTTGTTGCCGACGATGCCGACGAACGGCAGGTCGTAGCGGACCAGCGTCTCGAAGTCCCAGCCGGTGAGGCTGAACGCGCCGTCGCCGAAGAGCGCGACGACCTCCTTCTCCGGCCTGGCGAGTTTCGCGGCCAGCACGAACGGGATGCCGACGCCGAGCGTCCCGAGTGGACCGGGGTCCATCCAGTGCCCCGG
>NZ_DATLEC010000222.1:0-15037 GCF_035525475.1 Lentzea sp.
CGTACGCCGCCTCGACCCGTGGCGCCGAGCTGCTCGGACTCGACACGGGCAAGCTCCAACCGGGATGTACGGCCGACATCGTGGTGCTCGATGCAGAATTGAAGACCAGGGACGTGATGAGCAAGGGCGAGTGGGTCAAGGAATAGGTGGATGGCGGACGATCCGGAGCGGTTGGTGACCAACGCGTTGCGCGCGCAGGCGACCAGCACGAACGCCGGATTTGCCGTGCCTGTCCCGGTTCCCGAGGAGCGCCCCACGCCCATGCCGGCCTGGCTGGTGCTGGGCCTCGCACTCCTGTTGGGCCTGGCAGCGGGCACGGTGGCCGCAGTGATCACGCTCAGCTGACCTGTACCGTTGTCGCCGTGACGATTGCATTGGGCCCTGACTGGCTGGACCCCGAGAAACTGCTGACGATGCTCGGCCCGTGGATGCTCGTCGGGCTCTGCCTGATCATCTTCGCCGAGTGCGGGCTGCTTGTCGGGTTCTTCCTGCCAGGCGACTCACTGCTGTTCACGGCAGGTCTTTTCGTCGCGGCGGGGCACATCTCGACGCCGCTCTGGCTCGTCTGCGTGCTGCTGACGGTGTGCGCGTTCGTGGGCAACGTCTGCGGCTACTACATCGGCCGCAAGGCAGGTCCGGCACTGTTCAGCAAGCCGGAGTCGAAGATCTTCAAGAAGGAGTACGTCGACAAGACGCAGGAGTTCTTCGACAAGTACGGCGCGCGCGCCATCGTCCTCGCCCGGTTCGTGCCGATCGTCCGCACGTTCATCACGGCGATGGCCGGCGTGGGCAGGATGGACCCGAAGAGGTACTTCACGTACTCCGCGATCGGCGGCGTGGCCTGGGCAGCGGGTCTGACGATCCTCGGCTACTTCCTCGGCCAGGTCACCTTCATCAAGGAGAACCTGGAGATCACGCTGATCGCCATCGTGCTCCTCTCGGTCGTGCCGATCATCATCGAGGTGATCAAGGCGCGCAAGGAGAAGAAGGCGCTGCTGGAGACCGAGGCCGACGACATCACCCAGGTGATGGAGGCCCAGATCCAGGACGACTCGACGCAGATCATCCCCCGCATCGAGCGCTGACCGAAGCTTCCAGAAGACCCGTCTGCCCCCGCAGGCGGGTCTTCTGCCTTTCCGGGGCTTGAGTCTCCCGCTGCGTCAGGGTGTTGGTTGACCGGCATGACCGACACCACCCGACGTGCAGTGCTCGCCTGGCTGGCCGGACTCGGCGCGGCGGCGGGCACGGGCCTGCTCGCACCCGGCGCGGCCGGCGCCTCCTCCGACGTCACCGCGCTGCGCGGCGTCACCCTCGTCGACTCCGCCGGCATCCGTCCCAACGCCACGATCGTGCTGGCGGACAACAGGATCCTCGCCGTCGGGTCGCGCGACCTCCCGTTGCCGCGCGGCTCCGCGGCGCTGGAACTGGCGGGCAAGTTCGTCATCCCTGGCCTGTGGGACATGCACGTGCACGGCGCCTTCCTGGACCGGATCACGTTGCCGCTGTGCCTGGCCAACGGCGTGACCGGCATCCGCGAGATGTGGGGCTTCCCGCAGATCTACGAGCTGCGGCAACGGATCGAACGCGGCGAGGTGTTCGGGCCACGGCTCGTCGTCGGCAGCACGATCATCGACGGACCGCACTCGACGTTGCCCGGCTCTCTCATCGTCGCCACACCGGACGAGGGGCGCCAGGCCGTGCGGGACGCGAAGGCGCAGGGCGCGGACTTCGTGAAGGTCTACTCCTACCTGGACCGTCCGACGCTCGCGGCGATCGCGGACGAATGCGCGACGCAGGCCATCACGTTCGCCGGGCACTGCTCGGACCACGTGGCGATGGGCGACGCGAGCGACCTGGGACAGCGCACCTTCGAGCACATGTACGGCCTGCCTCTCGCGACGAGCACGCGGGAAGCACAGCTGCGCCAGGCCATCGCGGACCTGCCGCTGGATCCCGCCGACTCGTTCGCGTGGTTCAAGCAGGTGCTGGAGCTCGAACGTCGGGCCGCCGCCTCCCACAGTCGCCAGAAGGCCGCCGTCTTGGCGAAACGGTTGCGGCGCAACAACTCCGCGCTGTGCCCGACGATGGTCGCGATGCGGGTGTACGCGAGCCCGGCGGACCGGTTCGCGAACGACCCGCGGATGAAGTACATGCCGTCGTTCTACCGGGACCTCTGGCGCGACCAGCTCGCGCGGTGGGCACCCGTCACGCAGGAGGAGACCAGGCAGCAGGCGGAGTTCCTGAAGCGCCGCATGGAACAGGTCGCCGAGATGCACGGGCACGGCGTCGAGGTGCTCGTCGGCACGGACGCGGGCAACCCGTACTCGTTCTCCGGCTTCTCGGTGCACGACGAGCTGGAGCTGCTGGTCGAGGCGGGCCTGTCACCGAGGGCGGCGCTCGAGGCCGGCACTCGCAAGGGCGCGCTCACACCCGGAGCCGAGGCGAACCTCGTGGTGCTGGACGGCAACCCGCTCGAGGACATCCGCAACACGCGACGGATCCACACCGTGCTGACCCGCGGCCGCGTGCTCGGCCCCGCCGAACGCCGGCAGATGCTCGCCGATGTGGAAAAGGCAGCTCAGGAGCCCTTTCCTCCTGTTCAGGCGAGGTGCTGCTGACGTATCGTCCGCCTGGTCCGGCCGGGGGGCCGGCGTTCTCGGGGGGACGAGCTCATGAGACGTGCGCTGAGCACGCTGCTGATCGCTGCCGGTGTCGCGGTGTCCGCCGCGGCACCGGCGTCCGCGGACCCGGTGTCGCTGCCGATGCCGGTCACCGGCCAGAGCTACACCGACCTGCGCAGCCCGGCGCGGACGCTGACCGGCGCGGACCTGCCGGTCGGTGCCTGGCGGGACGAGGAGAACCGGTTCCACTCCTCGAAGGCCTACTTCACCGTCGACCTGTCCCGGTTGCGGGGCACCAGGATCTTCGCCGCGCGCGCCTTCTCGCGCGAGACCGCGGTGACCGACTGCGCGCAGCCCCGCTCGGTCGAGCTGTGGCAGACGAGGCTCGCCGAACAGCCCACGTGGCTGAAGGCGCCGAAGGAGCTCGCGCGGTTCGAGACCGGCGTGACCGGTCAGTGCCAGGCCTTCGTGAGCTGGGAGATCACCAGCGCGATCACCGCGGCGGTGGCCGCAGGCCAGGAGAAGGCCACGTTCGCGCTGCGCATGGCGGGCGGCGGGCAGTTCGACACCGGCTACGGCCGCCGGTACGCCCCGGTGACCGTCGAGGTCGGCTACAACACGCCGCCGAGCGCGGCGTCCGATCCGCGGGTCGACGCCAAGCCCTGCACCGGGACCGCTCACCTCGTCAACCGGCCACCGCAGCTGTCCGCGGTCGTCACCGACGTCGATCCCGTTGCCGGTTTCCAGGTCCGGTACGTCGTGACCGATGTGGCCGACGCGGCGAAACGGCACGAGGGCACGGTGAGCCACTCCATGCCGTTCGTTGTGCCCGGCGGGTTCATGGAGCACGGCCACACCTATGAGTGGACCGCTCAGGGAGAGGACGGGTACGACCGCGGTCCTGCCAGCACGCCGTGCCGGTTCACGGCCGACCTCCGCGGGCCGATCGTCGCGCCGGTCGTGACGACGACGGACTTCCCGCAGACCGGCGCCGGGCTGCCCGGCACGTTCACCTTCGACGCGGGCGGAGACCGGGACGCCGTCTCGTTCTCCTACGAGGGCCTCGGGCTGTTCGGCACCGTGCAGGCCGACCAGCCCGGCGGCAAGGCGACGCTCACGGTGCGGATGCCCACCTCCGGGCCTCACTGGATCGAGGTCCGCTCGGTCGACGCGCTCGGCAACCTCTCGGCCGGTACCCGGTACGACTTCTGGGTGCGGCCGTCCTGGCCGGCGGTGACCGTGCCGCAGGGCGAGATACCGCTCGGCACCGAGGTCGGCGTGACGTTCCGTTCGGTCGAGCGCGACGTGACCGAGTTCGTCTACGAGATCACCGGCGTGCCGGGCTCCGTCACCGTGCCCGCGGTGAACGGTGCGGCCGCGGTCGAGGTGCGGGTCACCGACCCGTGGGTGACCAGGCTGTACGTCCGGGCGAAGAACTCGGACGGTGACCTCACGCAGTCCGGGGTCGGCGAGATCCACGTCGCGCCGTCGGAGCCCGTGGTGACCAGGAACGGCGACCTCGTCACGTTCGCGCCCGGCATGACCGGCGTCACCGAGTACGTCTACCGCGTCAACTTCGGCGACGAGCAGACGATCGCGGCCGGTCCGGACGGAGCTGTGACGCTGCCGATCGATTTCGGCGACCACCCGTTCCCGAACGTCGAGGTGCGCGGCCGGACCGCCGACGGCCTGGTCTCCAGGACCGCGCGGCTCTACGTCGAGTAGAACATCGAGCCCGGGTTGAACAGGTTCTCCGGGTCCAGCGCGCGTTTGATCTCGCGGTGGACCCGGAGGCCCACCGGCCCGATCTCCTTCGCCAGCCACTCGCGCTTGATCTTGCCGACACCGTGCTCCCCGGTGATCGTGCCGCCCAGCGAGAGCCCCACGGCCAGGATGTCGTCGAACGCCTTCTGGGCGCGCGCGAACTGGTCGGCGTCCGTGGGGTCGTAGACGATCGTCGGGTGCATGTTGCCGTCGCCCGCGTGGCCCACGACGGCGATCTTCAGGCCGACCTCCCGCGCGATGTCCTCGCAGCCCTGGATGAGCTCGGCGATGCGGGTGCGGGGCACGCACACGTCGTCGGTCAGCCAGGAGCCGTAGACCTCCAGAGCGGTCAGGACGGCCCGGCGGGCGGTCAGCAGGTCGCGGCCCTCGTTGACGTCGTGGGTCGCGTAGACGAGGTCGGCCTCGAGGCAGATCTCCTCTATCTTGCGCAGCTCGTCGCGGGCCTGCTCGCCGCCCGCGTCGGACTGGCAGATCAGCAGCGCCGCGCAGCCCGGTCCCGCGCCCAGCTCGGTCTTCAGGTACTGCTCGACGGCCTCGATCGAGGTGCGGTCCATGATCTCCATCAGCGACGGGACCAGGCCCTCGCGGACGATCCGGCTGACCGCGGCGCCGGCCGTGGCGGTGCTGCTGAACGCGGCCACCAGCGTGGCGGGGGCCTGCGGGAGGGGCCGCAACGCCAGCGTGGCCTGGGTGATCACGCCGAGGGTGCCCTCGGAGCCGATGAACAGCTTGGTCAGGTCGTAGCCGGCGACGCCCTTGACCGTGCGGCGGCCGGTGCGCAGCACCTCGCCGTCGGCCAGGACGACCTCCAGGCCCAGCACGGAGTCGGTCGTGACGCCGTACTTCACGCAGCACAGGCCGCCCGCGTTGGTGGAAAGGTTGCCGCCGATCGTGCACCAGTCATAGCTGCTCGGGTCCGGCGGGTAGAACAGGCCGTCCTTCTCGACGGCACTGCGCAGGTCGAGGTTGACCACACCCGGTTCGACCACGGCGAGGCGGTTGTCGGCGTCGATCTCGACGATCGCGTTCATCTTGGTCGTGACCAGGACGACGCAGCCCTCGATCGCGTTCGCGGCACCCGAGAGACCGCTGCCCGCGCCTCGGGGGACGATGGGGACCCGGTGGCTCGCGCAGGCCCGCACGACGGCTTGGACCTGCTCCGTGGTCTGCGGGAACACCACCGCCACCGGGCTGCCGTGCGGCGCGAGCGGCATCATGTCGCGCCGGTAGCCCGCGGTCACGTCGGCATCGGTCAGGACGCCTGCGGCACCCAGTGCGCCACGGAGTTCGGCGAGCAACGTCTCCATACTCGCCACGCTAGTCCGATTCGCCTGGTTCACTCGATGGTGATCCCACGAACAGGAGGTCACGTTGTGACTGAGCGTGCTCAACCCAGATTTTGTCCACCCGTTAGTTTGATGTCGCCACACCATCGGCGTAGTACGACGTAAGCTGGGTCACCGTGGCGCATGCTTTCGCCTCGCTGGAGACCGCGGGTCCGCTGGCCGTCTGGGTCATCGTGCTGAGCTTCATCTTCATCGAGTGCGCTTTCATCTTCGGGCTGTTCCTGCCCGGTGACTCGTTGCTGTTCGCGGCCGGTGTGGTGCTGGCGACGCACAGCAGTGAGCTGTCGGCGTGGGCGCTGTCCCTCGCGGCTCTCGTCGTCGCCGTCGTCGGCAACCAGGTCGGGTACTACATCGGCAGGGCGACCGGCACGCGCGTGCTCGCGCGCAAGGGCGGCAAGGTGCTGAACAGGCACAACCTGAAACGCGCAGGCGACTTCCTCGACCGGCGCGGGTTCTGGGCCGTCGTGCTCGCACGCTGGATCCCGTGGATCCGCACGCTGGCCCCGGTGATCGCCGGTGCCGCGCGCATGGACATCCGCCGGTTCACGCTGGCCACCACCCTCGGCGCCATCGCGTGGGTGCCGACGCTGGTGCTCGCCGGCTACTACGGCGCGGGCATCCTGCAGCAGTTCCCGTGGCTCGAGACGGCGGCCATCGTCGTCAGCGTCGCGTTCTTCCTCGGCGGCACCGGCTGGGGCCTCTGGCGCTACCGCCAGGAGATGGCGAAGCCGATCGACGAGACCGTGGACGTCGCGTCCTAGAGGACCTTCCCGGCCAGAGGACCCCGGCTAGAGGACCTCGGTGATCAGCAGGTCCGCCGATCCCTTCGACGAGTTCACCATCAACGCGTTGACGTGGTCCGTGCCGTGCAGCACCCGTTCCTGCGCCTCCGACAGGGTGCGCCCGTACCGCAGGTGGCGGTCGATCAGGCGTTGTACGCGGACGTCCTCGTCGATGAAGAGGAACCACGCCTCGTCGAGGATGATCCGGACGCGTTTCCACTTGTCGTAGTTGAGCAGCAGGTAGTTGCCCTCGGTGACGACGAGCGGGACGTCCGGGTGCACCGGCACCGCGCAGGCGACCGGTTCCTCGATCTCGCGGCGGAACTCCGGCGCGTAGATCATGTCCGGCCCGCACGCCTTGATCCGGCCGAGCAGGTCGACGTAACCGGGGATGTCGAACGTGTCGGGCGCGCCCTTGCGCTCGACGAGCCGCAGCCGTTCCAGCTCGCTCTGCGCGAGGTGGAAGCCGTCCATCTCGACGAGCACGGCCTGGCCGTCGAGCGCTTCGACGAGCCGCCGCGCGAGTGTCGACTTGCCGGAGCCGGGCGCCCCGCCGATGCCGAGGAGCTTGCGCTCCCCCTGATCCGCGAGCACTCGAGCCCGTTCTAGCAGCTCCTCGAACCTGACCTGCTGTCCTGCCACCGCGCCAGCCTCTCAACCCAGTCCCCGACCGCACCGACGCGAACGGCGGCCGCCTCCGACGCGAAGCCGATGGCCGCCACCGGGTCCGTCCCCGACGCCAGCGCATAGGCGTACGCGCCGTGCCAGACGTCACCGGCACCGTTCGTGTCCTTCACCTCCACCGCCGGCACGGGCGCCTCTCCGGTCGAGCCGTTCCGCGACCAGGTCACCGGTGCCGCACCCTGCGTGCGTATCACCAGCGGCACCCCGTAGGAGTGCACCTCGGCGTCGGACAGCTCGAACCCCGAAGCGCAGGCGGCCACGTCGACCAGCGGCAACAGGTGATCGAGGACAGGTTTCCAGCTCCCGGCGTCGAGCACCACAGGCAATCCCGCCTCTTTCGCCTGCTGGGCGGCCGGGATCGCGAGTCCGTCGTGGTGCCCGTCCAAGAGGACGACGTCCGCGGCGGCCACGAGATCGGACAGATCGGGCGCCACGACGGGCACCGACGCGTTGCGCGACACGACCGTGCGCTCCCCATCAGCGTTTCTGACGACGACCATGCTCACGGGCGTCGTGCCGGCCACGGCGGTGACTTGGACCGGGTCCAAGGAGGCACGGACGAACTCGCCCAGCGCATCGGCACCCAATGCGGTGAGCAACGCGGCCCGCCCGCCCAGAGCCGCGACGGCACGCGCCGCGTTCGCCGCCGGACCGCCGGGCGAGAGCGCCGCGCCGAGCGACCGGACCTTCTGCCCCGGAACCGGGAATTCGTCCACCCGCTGGGTCACGTCGAGGGTTGTGAGCCCGACACACAGGACGGCTGCCATCAGGGCTTCCTCCACACGGGTATGGTCCCAGGTCATGGTCACCATGCGGGATGTCGCGGCTCTCGCGGGGGTCTCCATCACCACGGTGTCACACGTGATCAACGAGACCAGGCCCGTCGCCGAGGACACGCGCGAGCGCGTCCAGAAGGCGATCGACGAAACCGGGTACACGGGTGACGCCATCGCGCGATCGCTGGTCATGGGCGGCACGAAGTCGCTCGGCCTCGCGGTCTCACTGGTCTCCCACCCGTACTTCGCCGAGCTGATCGCCGCCATCGAGTCGGAAGCGACCCGCAACGGCTACTCGCTCGTGCTGATCGACACGAGGGACACCCCCGAGTCCGAGCAGACCGCGGTCAGGATGCTGCGCTCGAGACGCGTGGACGGGCTGCTGCTGACGCCGTCGGCGGGCGGCGGGAGCCTCGTGCTGCCCGAGCTCAAGCGCCTGAACATCCCCACCGTGCTGGTGGACCGGCTGACCATGGCCAAGGACATCGACCAGGTCGGTCCGGAGAACGTGCAGGCCACGTCGGGCCTGGTCACGCACCTCGCGGAGCTGGGGCACCGGCGGATCGGCATCCTCTGCGGCAAGACGGGCGTGGCGACGACCGAGGAACGCATCCTCGGCTACCGCCTCGGCCTCGGCCGCGCGGGCCTCAAGTGGGACGAGGCGATGGTGTCGCAGAGCGGCTGGCTCGCGCCGCTGCTCGACCAGGACGACCCGGCGACCGCCGTCGTGGCCGCCGACCACCTCGTGACCGTGGGCATGCTGCACGAGACGCGCGCCCGCGGCCTGAAGCTCGGCACCGACCTGGCCGTCGTCGCCTACGACGAGGTCGAGTGGGCCACGCTGATAGACCCGCCGCTCACGACGCTGGCCCAGCCCGTCGAGGAGATCGGCAGGACCGCGGTGAAGCTGCTGCTCTCGCGGATCGCCGACCCGGAACGGGCGCCGGAGACCATCCGGCTCGCGCCGTCGCTCCTGCACCGGCGCTCCTGCGGATGCTGATCCCCGGCCTCGTCTCGGTGACGTTCCGGCAGCTCACCGTCCCCGAGATCGGCGAGCTGGCGCTGGAGTGCGGACTGCGGGCCGTGGAGTGGGGCGCCGACGTGCACGTGCCGCCCGGCGACTCCGCGGCGGCGCGGCAGGCCCTCGGCACCGGACTGCGGGTGGCCGCGTACGGGTCGTACTACCGCGCCGGGGTGTCCGACCGGTCCGAGCTGGTGCCGGTCCTGGAGACCGCGGCCGAGCTGGGCGCGCCGCTCGTGCGGGTCTGGGCGGGAACGTCCGGGTCGGCCGAGTGCGCCGATCGCGGCGCGGTGGTCGAGGCGTTGCGGCACGCCGTCGAACACGCCGGCGTGATGGGCACGAAGATCGCGCTGGAGTACCACCGGAACACGCTGACGGACACGCTGGACTCGACCGTGCGGCTGCTGGACGAGGTCGACGGCGTGGTGCCGTACTGGCAGCCCCGGGGAGGCCAGGACGTGTCCTCGGCCGTGCACGAGGTGCGGACGCTGGAACCGGTGACGGCGCACGTCTTCTCGTGGGGTCCGGGTGGCTACCAGGACCGCCTGCCGCTCGCCGCGCGCCGCGACCTGTGGGAGCCGGTGCTGACCGAGCTGGCGCGCGACGGCGTCGAGCGCAACGCGTTGCTGGAGTTCGTGCGCGACGACTCGCCCGAGCAGTTCCGCGAGGACGCGAAGACGCTGCTGGGCCACCTCACCCCGTAGCGACGTCCAGGCCGTTGCGTTCGAGCAGGGCCGCCGCCTCCAGGCACATCCAGCCGCCGAGCTGGACGGAGAGGTCGCGGTTGTCACCCTCGTCCGCCGGAGCCGTCCACTCCGGACCGAACAGCGGGCCGCTCACCGCCATCGCGCGGTGCGACCACGCCGACTCGGCCGACTGGATCACGAGCTCCCGCGCCAGGTCCGCGGTCACCGCCCGGCCGGGGGCGAGGCCGGGGATCGTCAGCGCGGCCTGTGCCAGGTAGCGCGTGAGGATGCCCGCGAACAGGCCGCCGTCGCCCCCGCCCTGGCCCTTGATCACACCGTTGGTGGCGAGGTCGTCGTGCACCGCGGTGATCGTCCGCGCGGCCCTGTCGAGCCACTTGTCCTGCTGGCCGTGCTTGGCCAGCTCGACGCACGCGCCGATGAGAACCCCTTGGCAGTACGTGTAGATGTTCTTCTCGATCTCGCGGATCTCGCCGTCGGGGTGGACGTGCAGGCCGTCCCACGCGAGGCCGCTGCCGGGGTCGACGAGGTGCTCCTCGATCCAGTCCACGGTGGACCGCGCACGGGCGAGATCGGTGCGTTCGTTCCGGCGGGCCAGGAAGATCGCGGCCGGACCGTTGGCGGGCACGTTCTTGAAGTCGTCGTCGCGCTTCCACCAGATGCCGCCGCCGGCGTGGTCGGTCCAGCCCTGGCGCAGCCGTTCGGCGATGGCGCTCAAAGCCTGCGGCTTCGCGACGCCGGCGTCGTTCTGGGCGCGTTGCAGGGCCAGGCCCAGCCACGCGACGTCGTCGTAGAAGTCGTTGGTCCAGCCGACGACGTTGCGCACCCGGATGCCGCGGACGACCTTGGTGATGGCGTCCTTGCGCCGCTCGGTGGGCGAGCGCAGGTAGGCGTCGACCATGCAGTCGAGCAGGTGCGCCTGCCACCAGTAGTTGAAGCTGGTGTGCAGCTTGTCCCGCAGGAGCGGCGGCCACGCCCGCGCTCCGAGCAGCGTGCCCGGCACACCCCAGACCCGCCGCAGGTGCCGGGAGTACACCGCGCGCTCTGCGACGCCCGCGCGGGCCGCCAGCAGTTTCGCGTTCACCATCTGATCATCGTGCGTGCTTGACCGATCAAGAAGCTCGATGAACGGCCCAGTGGTACAGGCCCATGGCCACAGAAGTTGTCAGGTTGTAACTGCTGACCCTGTCCCTCATGGGCAACCGCACGATCCTGGAGGCCTTGCGCCGCACCTCGGCGGACAGGCCGTGGCGCTCCGACCCGAACGCCAGCACGGCGTCGTCGGGGATCGGGCCCTTCAGCAGGTCGCCGTCGGCGTCGAACGCGATCAGCTCGCCCGCGAAGTCCAGCGTCTCCGCCTTGGCCACCGGCAGCGCGAAGTGCAGGCCCGCGGACCCCCTCAGCACGTTGGGGTGCCACGGGTCCACGTCGCCGGTGGAGATCACGCCGCCCGCGTCGAGTCCGGCGGCCACCCGGATGGCCGCGCCGAAGTTGCCGAGGTTGCGCGGGTTGTCGAGCAGCACGACCGGGGCGCCGCGGTCGAACGGCAGCTCCGGCCGTTCCGCGAAGCCGGCGACACCGGTCGGGTGCGTGCGGCCGACCCGCAGCACGAACGCGGCCTGGTCGACCTCGGTAGCCCGCGAGAACTCCTCCACCAGGTCAGGCGCGTGCGACTCGGCGAGCCTGACCACGCCGTTCAGGTCCGTGGTGAGCAACGGCCGCACCTCCGCGCCGAAGCGCAGCGCGTGCTTAACCGTGTGAAAGCCTTCGAGCAGCACGCCCACCAGCGTAGAAGCCGATCCACGACGCCAGCACGACCGCCCCGAGCACCAGTTGGACCAGCGTCGACGCGCTCTCCGGGTACCAGACGCCGTCGATGTAGTGGTCGATGAACCCGGTCTCCAGCACCGGCATCCCCGCCCTCGCGCGAAGATCGTTCTCCCACATCGTGAGCGGACACACAGTGGGCGTGATGACGCTCAGAACCGCCCACGCCCCCAGCGCGAGGTGCGGGTAGATCACCCAACGCCACCGCCACGCGAAGAACCCGCCCACGAGCAGGAAAGCAAGCACCGTGAAGTGCAACGCGACAACTGCTTCTGCGAACACCCTGGCCATTCGCACCACCCCGCCCTCCAGACTAGGACGGGGTGACTCGTAGCGCTCTTGATAAAACCTCAGGAGAGCCCGAGGTCGTTCAGGTCGAGCAGGTACCGGTACCGCAGACCCTCGGCCTCGATGGCCTCCTTGGCGCCCGTACCTCGGTCGACGACCGTGGCGACGCCGATCACCTCGGCCCCGTGCTCGCGCAGCGCTGTGACGGCCGTCAACACCGAACCACCCGTGGTGGAGGTGTCCTCGACGGCGAGGACGCGCTGCCCGCGCACGTCGATGCCCTCGATCTGGCGCTGCATGCCGTGCGCCTTGCTCGCCTTGCGGACCACGAACGCGTCGAGCACGTCGCCGTCGGCAGAGGCGGAGTGCATCATCGCGTAGGCGACGGGGTCGGCGCCGAGTGTGAGACCGCCCACGGCGACGAAGTCCCAGTCGCTCGTGAGTTGCCGCAAAAGCTTGCCGATCAGGGGAGCCGCCGCGTGGTGCAGCGTCGCCCGCCGCAGGTCGACGTAGTAGTCGGCTTCCTTGCCGCTGGACAGGGTCACCTTGCCGTGCACGACGGCCAACTCGCTCACCAGACGGGCGAGTTCCGACTTCGCGTTCGCGTCCAAGACCACTTCAGTTCGCACAGGTCGCTACCTTCGCACACGCCGCCGTCACGTGCGTCCGCGCCCACCCGCCATGCGCGAGGCCATCTTGCGCAGGACCGCCCTCGGGATCAGCCGCGTGAGGGTCACGATCCCCTTGTACTGCAGGCCGGGGATCGACAGCAGCTTGCCGCGGCGCAGGTCGCGCAGTCCCTCGTGCACGAGCCGGTCGGCGTCGACGTAGAGCCAGCCCGGCGTCTTGGTCATGTCGATGTTCGCGCGCTTGTGGAACTCGGTCCGCACGAAACCGGGGCAGAGCGCCATGATCCGCACGCCGGACCCCTCGGTGGCGAGCGCCATGCCCTCGGAGAACGTCGTCACCCACGCCTTGTCGGCGCTGTAGCTCGTGCCGCGGCCGGGCAGGAAGCTCGCGACGCTGGACACGTTGATCACGTCGCCCTTGCCGCGGGCCATCATGGCGGGGATAGCCGCCCGGCACAGGCGCAGCACCGTGGCGACGTTGACGTCGAGCTGGGCCTGCAGCTTCTCGACGCCGGTCGAGAAGAACTCGCCGCTGCTGGCGAAGCCCGCGTTGTTGACGAGAAGG
Organism: Lentzea sp.; assembly: GCF_035525475.1. GTDB lineage: Bacteria > Actinomycetota > Actinomycetes > Mycobacteriales > Pseudonocardiaceae > Lentzea. The sequence goes on from NZ_DATLEC010000222.1 coordinate 13,029, forward strand.
TCGACGGCCGACTCGGCCAGGCGTGCCTCGACCTCGGCGCGGTCGGTGGCGTCGCTGAGGTCGGCCGGCAGGACCTCGACGTGGACGCCGTGCCGATCACGCAGCTTCCGCGCGAGCTCCTCGAGCGCGGACGCGGTGCGCGCGACCAGCACGAGGTCGTACCCCTCCGCCGCGAGCCTGCGGGCGAAAGCGGCCCCGATCCCGACGGTCGATCCGGTCACCAGTGCGGTTGGCATGCCACCGAACGGTAGTCGGAAAACCGCCGGGGCCGAAGACCGTCGACGATCACACTTCGCGCCGCGCCGTCACTGCTGCTTGCGGCCGAACGACGGGCGGTAGACCTCGCCGCCCTCGTCCTCCTCCGCCACCGGCTCCTCGGCCTCGGACGGGTCCGGGTCGAACGGGTCGATGACGTCCGCCAGCTCACCGACGTCGCGCAGCAGCCGTTCGAGGCGCGCGGGCGACGAGTTCGGCGGCGCGGCGGCCAGCACCCAGTCGTTCTCCATCCAGACGACCGTGACGTCGCCCCCGATCTCCTCGGCGGCGTCGATCAGATCAGGCGTGATGATCTTGCGAGCGGCCGGCACGTCCGTGACGAACGCGTACCGCGAGCCCACCGGCCCGAGCAGGTCCGGCATCGGCATCTTGTCGTTGTCGCGCTGGAACGGCACCGTCGACAGCCACAGCTCGACCACCACCGACAACGCCCGCCGGCACCGCACGCCGACCAGCACGGAGTTGACCTTGCCCCCGGTCTCGTGGTCGAGCACGTAGACCTGCCGTCGCCCGTCCGCGGTGAAGGTCGACCCCGCGACGACGTCACGGGCGAGCCCCGTGCCGTAGTACGCGATGGCCCCGGCCTCCCACCGGGTCGGCAGCACGTGGTCCGTCTCCTCGAACTGCCAGCCGCGCAGGGCAGCCCAACGGCGCCGTTCACGATTACGCGCGGTTCGTTGCGCCCGGTCGGTCGCGAGCAGGGCGAACCCCGCCACACCCGCCACCGCGGCGACGGTGAACCAGACCCACGCCGGTATGCCCACAGCTGAAGCGTAGTGGGTCGAGGGCGAGGAACGAAGATCACTTCCGCGCGTCGTGACCGCGGGTGCCTATTCGAGGTGATCAGGACGCCGCACGGGTGCCCACCGGCACGCGAAAGCGTCCCTGCCGGGTGGCGGCCCCGCCGAACCCGGCAGGGCCGCTTCCCGATCACACGCGGGTCACGCGGTGCGGCCGACGATCAACCCCGTCTGGTCGTCCAGCACGTCGACCCGCACGGTGTCGCCGTCCCGCACCTCGCCGGCCAGCAGCTCCTTCGCGAGCTGGTCGCCGATCGCCGACTGCACGAGCCTGCGCAGCGGCCGGGCACCGTAGATCGCGTCGAAGCCGTTCAGCGCGAGCCAGTCGCGTGCCGACGGCGTCACGTCGAGCGTCAGGCGGCGTGCCGCGAGGCGGTCGGCCAGGCGGGCGATCTGGATGTCCACGATGGACGTCAGCTCCTCGGTGGCGAGCGCGTGGAACACCACGACGTCGTCCAGCCGGTTCAGGAACTCCGGCTTGAAGTGCCGCTGCACCACCGCCATCACGGCGTCCTTGCGCTCCACGTCCGTCAGCGACGGGTTCACGATCGTCTGCGAGCCCAGGTTCGAGGTGAGCACCAGGATCGTGTTGCGGAAGTCGACCGTGCGGCCCTGGCCGTCGGTCAGGCGGCCGTCGTCGAGGACCTGCAGCAGCACGTCGAACACGTCCGGGTGCGCCTTCTCGACCTCGTCGAGCAGCACGACCGAGTACGGGCGGCGGCGGACCGACTCCGTCAGCTGTCCGCCCTGGTCGTAGCCGACGTAGCCGGGAGGCGCGCCGACCAGGCGGGCCACCGAGTGCTTCTCGGAGTACTCGCTCATGTCGATGCGGATCATCGCCCGCTCGTCGTCGAACAGGAACGCCGCCAGCGCCTTGGCCAGCTCCGTCTTGCCGACGCCGGTGGGGCCGAGGAACAGGAACGAGCCCGTCGG
>NZ_DATLEC010000248.1:0-14717 GCF_035525475.1 Lentzea sp.
AGATGCACAGGACCGGGTTCAGCCGGAACCATCATCACCATGGTTTCGCCGAGACACACGACACCGCCGACGTGTTCGAACCGCATGCGTGCTCCAGAGGTGTTCGTTGACGGCGGCGCACCCGAATGCTACACAACTCAGTATCACATCGCGCAATGGGAGTTGCAAAATATGCAACAACTGGTGGAGATGGACCTCACGGCCGTCGCGGACATCAGGTCGGAACGGATCAGCTGGCGGTTCAAGGGCCTGCCGTCGAGCACTTTCGGCTCGACCATCGGCGAGGTCGCGGACCGGCGGCTGGACCTCTTCGCGGACGAGTTCGTCGGCCCGCTCGTCGTGCTGGACGCGGACGCGTTGACGCACAACCTGACGACGATGGCCAAATGGTGTGACAACCACGGCGTCAAGCTCGCGCCGCACGGCAAGACGACGATGGCGCCGCAGCTCTTCCAGCGGCAGATCGAGCACGGCGTCTGGGGCATCACGGCGGCCAACGCGTCGCAGCTGCGTGTCTACCGGGCGTTCGGGGTCAGCCGGATCCTGCTGGCGAACCAGCTGCTCGACCCCGGCGCGCTGCGCTGGCTCGTCACCGAGCTGGACCACGACCCCGGCTTCGAGTTCAGCTGCTGGGCGGACTCCGAGGCCGGAGTCACGCTGATGAGCGAGACGCTGCAGGAACTCCAGCCGTCACGTCCGGTCGACGTGATCGTCGAGCTCGGCGCTCCCGGCGGCCGGACGGGTGCGCGCGACCTGGAGACGGCGCTGGCCGTCGCACGGGCGGTGGACCAGAGCCCGGTGCTGCGACTGGTCGGCGCGGGTGGCTACGAAGGCGCGCTGGCGCACGACGCCTCCGCGTCGTCTCAGTCCGTTGTGGACGGTTATCTCGCGGACCTGCGCACGCTCGTGCTGCGGCTGGCCGACGCCGGGCTGCTCGACGAACTGGACTCGGTCATCGTCACCGCCGGTGGCAGCGCGTACTTCGACCAGGTGGCGGCGACGCTGGCCAAGCCGTGGCCGGTACCGGTGACCCCGGTGCTGCGCAGCGGCGCGTACATCACGCACGACGACGGCTTCTACCGCGGGATCTCGCCGTTCTCCCGGATCGACGGCGTGGAACCGTTCCGCTCTGCTTTGCGTGCTTGGGCTCAGGTGACCTCACGGCCGCAGCGCGACCTGGCGTTACTGACGATCGGCAAGCGCGACGCGTCGTTCGACGAGGGCCTGCCGGAGCCGCAGCTCCTCCGCCGCCGCGACGGTGCGGTCGCCCCGCTGACCCAGGCCGGCGTGACCGCGCTGAACGACCAGCACGCGTTCCTGCGGCTCGGCCCCGAGGCCGCGGTCCGCGTCGGCGACTGGGTGGGGCTGGGCCTGTCCCACCCCTGCACGGTGTTCGACAAGTGGCAGCTCATCCCGGTCGTGCGGGGCACCACCGTGGTCGACCTGATTCGCACCTACTTCTGAGAAGGAGTGCACCGATGGACGACGTCGTCCTGCGCGGACCACTGATCGCCGACGGCACCGGCGCACCCGCCTACCGGGCGGACGTGTCGATCAAGGACGGCGTCATCTCGTCCATCGGCGACGGGATCTCGGCCACCCGCTCGATCGACGCGGACGGGCTGGTCCTCGCGCCGGGGTTCATCGACATGCACTCGCACTCCGACCTGCGCGTGCTCGCCGAACCCGACCACCTGGCGAAGGTCTCGCAGGGCGTCACGACCGAGGTGCTCGGCCAGGACGGCCTGTCCTACGCGCCGGTGGACGACGAGGTGCTCGCGACGCTGCGCGGCCAGCTCGCCGGGTGGAACGACGACCCGCCGGGCTTCGACTGGAACTGGCGCTCGGTCGGGCAGTACCTCGACCGGCTCGACCGGGGCATCGCGGTGAACGCCGCGTACCTGGTGCCGCAGGGAACGCTGCGGATGCTCGTCGTCGGCTGGGACGACCGGCCGCCGACCGAGTCCGAGATGGACAGGATGAAGGCCGTTCTCGCGCAGTCGCTCGCCGAGGGCGCGATGGGGATGTCGTCCGGCCTCACCTACACGCCGGGCATGTACGCCGGCACGTCCGAGCTCGTGCGGCTGTGCGAGGTCGTCGGACAGCACGGCGGGTTCTACAGCCCGCACCACCGCAGCTACGGCGCGGGCGCGCTGGAGGCGTACGCCGAGATGGTGGACGTCTCGAAGCGCTCCGGCTGTGCGCTGCATTTGGCGCACGCGACGATGAACTTCCCGGTCAACAAGGGCAAGGCGCCCGAGCTGCTGGCGTTGCTCGACGACGCGATCGCCGGTGGCGCGGACATCTCGCTGGACACCTACCCGTACCTGCCCGGTGCGACCTACCTCTCCGCGCTGCTGCCTTCGTGGGCCACGGAGGGTGGGCCGGAGAGGGCACTGGCAAGGTTGTCCGATGTGGACACCCGTGAGCGCATCCGCGCCGAGATCGAGGAGACCGGCTCCGACGGGTGCCACGGCGTGCCGGTCGACTGGGACTCCATCGAGATCAACGGCGTGCGCAACGACCGCAACGCGCACCTGGTCGGCGCGAGCGTCCAGCGGTCGGCCACCCGGCTCGGACGGGCGCCGGCCGACCTCTACTTCGACGTGCTGGTCGACGAACGCCTGGGCACCTCCTGCCTCATGCACGTGGGTCACGAGGAGAACGTGCAGGCGATCATGAAACATCCGGCGCACACGGGCGGCAGCGACGGCCTGCTCGTCGGCGACCGGCCACACCCGCGCGCGTGGGGCACGTTCCCGCGCTACTTCGCGCGCTACGTCCGCGAGCTGGGCGTGCTGAGCCTGGAGGAGTGCGTCGAGCACCTCACCGGCCGTGCCGCCCGGCGTCTGCGGCTCACCGACCGGGGTCTGGTCCGCGAGGGCTACGCGGCCGACCTGGTGCTGTTCGACCCGGAGACGATCGCCGACACGGCGACGTTCGACGAGCCGCGACAGCAGGCCGCCGGCATCCCGTACGTCTTCTGCAACGGGGTACCGGTGATCGACGACGGAACCGCCACCGGCGCATTGCCAGGCCATTCACTCAGGAGCCGCCCGTGATCGACTGGTTGCAACACTCAACAGGGGGCTTGCTCACCCTCGCGGTAGTCAGCATCGCGGTGCTGCTGCTGCTCATCATCAAGTTCAAGGTCGAGCCGTTCATCGCGCTGATCGTCGTCGCCCTGCTGGTCGCCCTCTTGGCCGGCGTGCCGGTGGAGACGCTGGTCGGCTCGGCGCAGAAGGCCTCGGACTCGTTGCTGGAGAAGGGCTTCGGCTCCATCCTCGGCCACATCACCGCGATCATCGGCCTCGGCACGCTGCTGGGCGCGATCCTCGAGGCGTCCGGCGGCGCGCAGGTGCTGATGGACAAGCTGATGACCGCGTTCGGCGAGAAGAAGGCGCCGGTCGCGATCGGTCTCGCCGGTCTCATCTTCGGCGTGCCGGTCTTCTTCGACATCGGCATCTTCGTCCTGGCCCCGCTCGTCTACGTGGCGGCCAAGCGCAGCGGCAAGTCGATCGTGCTGTTCGCCATGCCGTTGCTGGCAGGTCTCTCGGTCATGCACGCGTTCATGCCGCCCCACCCTGGACCGGTGGCGGCGGCCGGGCTGCTGAAGGTGTCGCTCGGCTGGATCATCATCATGGGTCTCGCGGTGGCGATCCCGTCGTGGTTCGTCGGTGGCGTCCTGTACTCCTACTGGATCGGCAAGCGCATCAACGTGCCGGTGCCGGAGGAGATGCTGGCGGCGGCGGAAGCGGCGCGCGCGGAGAACGGCAGCGGTGATCGTGAACCGCCGTCGCTCGGCCTGGTGCTCTCGATCATCGGTCTGCCTCTGGTGCTGATCCTCGCCGGCACGTTCGGCTCGATCCTGCTCACCAAGGGGTCGCGCCTGTACTCGGTGGCGACGTTCTTCGGCACTCCCGCGGTCGCGTTGACGATCTCGGTGCTGCTCGCGTTCTGGCTGCTGGGTTTCCGGCGCGGCATGACGCGGGAGAAGGTCGCGGAGCTGTCCGCCGCGTCCCTGAAGCCGGTCGCGATGATCCTGCTCGTGGTCGGTGCCGGTGGCTTCTTCGGCGCCGTGCTGGCCGCGACGGGCATCGGCAAGACGCTGGCGGGCGAGCTGGCGGGCCTCGGCCTGCCGGTGATCGCGCTGTCGTACGTGATCAGCTGCGTCATCCGCATCGCCCAGGGCTCGGCGACGGTCGCGATCGTGACGACCGCCGGCATCGTCGCGCCGGTGGTGGCGGACCTGAACTACTCGCAGCCGCAGCTCGCGCTGGTCGTCATGGCCATCGCGTCGGGGTCGATCATCGCCTCGCACGTCAACGACGGCGGGTTCTGGATCGTGTCCCGGTACTTCGGGCTGTCGGTGAAGGAGACGCTGCAGTCGTGGACCGTCCTCGAGACCATCCTCTCGGTCGTCGGTTTCACGGTCGCGGCACTCATCAGCCTGGTTGTGTGATCCGACAGAAATCAACATTTTCGACCGCTTGACATCCCCGTAACGTCCCCTGAGGATCGGCCCATTGTTCATTTGTGTTCGATGTGAACGGGGCCTGCATGAGCAACACGGAGGTCGTGCACCTGCACGACGACATCTCCAGCGTCGTCATCACCATCGAGGGCACGAGCCTCCCGGTCGTCATGCACTGGGGACGAACACTCGGAAACGTCGACCAGGCCGCACTGCGCGGTCTGGTCGACGGCGTCTCGTGGACCAACCCGAACAACGCGCCGGACCTCCCGGTCCCGCTCGCGCTGCTGCCCGACGCCGGCGCCGGGTACGCCGGTCGCCCCGGCCTGCGCGGCCACCGCGGCGGCGAGCACTTCGCCCCGGCGCTCCGGGTGACGTCGTTCTCCGGCGAGGACGGCTCGATCTTCCGCTACGTCGCGTCGGACGAGGCCGCGGAGCTGACCGTGACCGGCACCGTCGAGCTGCTGGAGTCCGGCATGCTCCGCCTCCGGCACGTCCTCCGCAACGACGGCGCGACGCCGTACGCGCTGGAGGGCCTGGAAACCGCGCTGCCCGTCCCCTCGCACGCCTCCGAGCTCCTCGACTTCACCGGGCGCTGGAGCCGGGAGCGCTCACCGCAGCGGCAGACTTTCCTCCACGGCTCGTGGGTCCGCGAGAGCCGTCGCGGACGCACCGGGCACGACGCGACGATCGGGTTGCTCGCCGGCACGCCGGGGTTCTCGTTCCGCGACGGTGAGGTGTGGGCGGTGCACGTGGCGTGGAGCGGCAACCACGTGACGTACGCGGAGAACCTGGTCGACGGCTCGCCCGTTCTCGGCGGCGGCGAACTGCTGCTGCCGGGTGAGATCACGCTGGCGCCGGGCCAGGAGTACGAGTCGCCGTGGTTCTGCGCGGCGTACTCGAGCGAGGGCATCGACGGCATCGGCGCGGCGTTCCACCGGCAGCTGCGGGAGCGCTCGCTGCGTCCCCGGCCGGTCGTGCTCAACACGTGGGAGGCCGTCTACTTCGACCACGACCTGGCGCGCCTGACGTCGTTGGCCGACACGGCCGCCGCCATCGGTGTCGAACGCTTCGTGCTGGACGACGGCTGGTTCCGCCACCGCCGCGACGACTCCGCGGGTCTCGGCGACTGGTACGTCGACGAGACCGTGTGGCCGGACGGGCTGACCCCGTTGATCAAGCACGTCCGCGCGCTGGGCATGGAGTTCGGCCTCTGGTTCGAGCCGGAGATGGTCAACACGGACTCGGACCTCTACCGCGCCCACCCCGACTGGGTGCTCGGGCCGCGTCCCGGCGTGCTGCCGCCGTCGTCGCGCAACCAGCAGGTGCTGAACATCGCGCACCCCGAGGCCTACGCGTACATCCTCGAGCGCGTCTCGTCCGTGCTGGCGGACAACGACATCGCGTTCGTGAAGTGGGACCACAACCGCGACCTGATCGGCTCGCGCGTGCACGACCAGACCGCCGCGTACTACCGGCTGCTGGACGACCTGCGGCTGCGGCACCCGCGCGTGGAGATCGAGAGCTGCTCGTCCGGTGGCGGGCGGATCGATCTCGGCGTGCTCGACCGCACCGACCGCGTGTGGACGTCGGACTGCAACGACGCCCTGGAACGCCAGCTGATCCAGCGGTGGACCGGCGTGTTCCTGCCGCCGGAGCTGATGGGCGCGCACGTCGGCCCCACGAGGTCGCACACCACCGGACGCGTGCACGACCTGTCGTTCCGCGTGGCCACGGCGTTGTTCGGGCACTTCGGCATCGAGTGGGACATCGACTCGGCCACCGAGGAGGAACGCGCCGGGCTGCAGGCCGCGATCGAGTACTACAAGGACGTGCGGTCGTTGGTGCACAACGGAGTCGTCGTGCACTCCGACCACCCGGACGACGCGGCCTGGGTGCACGGAGTCGTCGCCGTGGACCGGTCCGAGGCGCTCTACTGCTACGCGCAGCTCACGACCTCGGTGCAGAACAAGCCTCGACGGGTGCGGCTGCCCGGGCTCGACCCGCGGCGGACGTACCGGCTGTCGTTCGACGCCCCGGCGGGCCGGCCTCGGCTGACCCAGCGGGCACCGGCGAGCTGGGCTCCGCTGGAGCTGCCCGGCGCCGTGCTGTCGGAGGTCGGCGTCCAGCTGCCGGTCCTGGAGCCGGAGCAGGCAGTCCTGTTGCGCCTGAAGTAGAAGAACGGGCAGAGCCCCGGCGGGAAGTCCCGCCGGGGCTCACCTCTCCCCTTGTCACCGGCCGGCGCGACTTCCGTCGGCCTTGGTGGCCCACCACTTTCCGCCAACGCCCTGCCCGTTGGCTTCACCGCAGACCTCGTCCCCTGCGAACAGGTACTGCGGCCACCCCGCGATGGTGAGCTGTTTCCTCCCGTCCCGCTCGATCGTCCCCACGAGCGAGGAATCCACGCCCTGCGCCTGGAATCCCTCGTCGACGAAAGCGGGCGGCCACTGCTCCGCGCACTGCCCCTGGCAGTTGCTCGTGGGCGGGTCCGCGGAGTCGTCGTCGAACCGGTAGAGCGTCATGCCGTCCTTGTCGGTCGCGATGACGCCCAGGTCCGCCACGGTCGCGCTGGTGAGCGCGATCGCCTTGTTCTGCTGGGCCTTCTTGCCGTCGGTGGCCGTCGCGAACCACTTCGCCACCGTGACGCCCTTGGCCTCACCGGGCCTGCCGTCGTTCTTGAACGTGTACTGCGGCCAGTTCGCCACCGTGAGCTGCTTCTTGCCGTCCTCGCGGGTGATGGTGCCGAGCAGCTTCGGGTCGACACCCTTCACGCGCGGCTGGTCGCCCTCGACGTAGACGGGCGGCCAGTTCTCGGCGCAGCCACCGTCGCAATTGGACACCGATGGCTGTGCCGTGTCGCCGTCGAACCGGTAGAGCGTGAGACCGGCGTTGTTGGTCAGCACCGCGCCAAGTCCCGAGATGACTCCGGTGCGGGCGGCGAGCTGCGTGCGTTCGCCGCTCTTGCCGGTGGCGAACCACTTCCCCTGCAAGCCCTGCCCCTTGGTCTCACCGGGTTTGGTGTCCTTGGCGAACCGGTACTGCGGCATGCCGCCGACGGTGAGCTGGCGGCTGCCGTCCTCGCGGACGATGCTGCCGACGAGCTGCTGGTCGACGCCGTCGACCGAGAACTTCTCCCCGCCGACGGTCGCCGGCGGCCACGCCGCGGCGCACTCACCGTCGCAAGTGGACTCATTCGGCTTGTCGCCGTCGAACCGGTAGAGGGTGAAGCCCTCGTCATCGGTGACGACCGGCCCGAGGTCCTCGATCTCCGCGATCTTCAGCGCCACAGCGCTTTCCTGCTGCTGCGCGACCGGCTTGCTCTCCGGCGTGCCGGCGCAGGCGGTCAGCGAGATCAACCCCAGTGCGACGGCCGCGACGCTCTTGCGGATCATCCCCGACCTCCTGGCTCGTACCCTTCGATGCACACCACACGCAGGGGGAGCCGGAACGGTTCAAAGAACTTCTCAGAACATCGCGCGCTTCAGCGCGGGCACCGCCGCGGCCGTCCTGAGCACCGTCCGGAACAGGGTCCGCGAGAACGGGCTTCCCTCCGCGAACTGCCTGGCAGCGCGCAGTGAGTCGGCCACGGCCGCGAAGCCGTAGTCGTACATCTCGGTCTCATAGGCACTGATGCCGTCGATGCCGCTTTCAGCGAGCTTGCGTGCCAGCAACTGCGCGTCGCGCAACGCCACGTTGGCACCGATACCGCGCATCGGCGTCATCGCGTGGATGGCGTCGCCGAGCAACGTGACGTTCGTGCTCTCCCACCGCTCGATGGGCCTCGACGACCTGATGCGCCACTGACTGATCGTGTCCGGGTGCGACGACTCGACGATCCGCACCAGGTCAGGGCTCCATCCGGCGATCCGCCGCAGCACGGTTTCCTGCAGCCCCTCCCGTAACTCGGGGTCGTTCGCCGCGTACGCCCACATCAGGTAGGGACGCACGTTGTCGAACAACACCCCGTCGGCGTCCGTGTACCCGAGGCCGTCGTGATTGACCAGGAACATGCCGCACCTGCTCGTCGGGACGATCGTGTTGGCCCTGTCGAGAAGGCTCCGGGGAACCCAGTCGTGGTCGTCCACGAAGAGCTTCCCCGCCACGGCCACCACGCCCACCTCCTCGGTTCCCGCGTGCGGCAGGTACTGCTCGCGCACGCGGGAACCGATGCCGTCGGCACCGACGAGCACGTCGCACTCGGCTGTCGTGCCGTCCTCGAAGCGCAGGGTGATGGCACCGTCGCGCTCATAGCGCTCGAACCGCTTGCCGAACCGCACGTCCAGCCCGTCCAGCAGCACCTGCCGGAGCGTGATCCGGCTGGCGGAGTAGTGCTTCTCCCCATCCGGGTCCAGCACCAGCAACGGCTTGAGCTGTTCGGTCAGGAAGCCGAACCCGTTGGCGCTGGTGCCCGAGCTCTGCTCGAACCGCGCCCAGTTCTCCGCGGGCAAGCACTCCCGCAGAGCAGCGGCACCGTCCGGGTTGATGTGCACCCGATACCCCTGCAGACGGTCCGTGCGCGAAAGGTCGCGCTCGTACACCGCCACGTCCAAGCCGGCCTTGCGCAACCCGTGCGCCAGGCACAGCCCGCCGATTCCCCCACCCACCACAGCGATTCTCATGCCGCCGAGTTTCAACCGTCTGGTTGATTAAGTCAACTCATTGGTTGATAAAGGACCCGTCGGCTACCGTGTGGCGGTGGACCAACGCCGTTCTCCCAGCGCCTCGGAACGCAAGCGCGACCCGGAACGCACGCGGGCCCTGCTGCTGGAGGCGGCCGCGGCGGAGTTCGGCGCGAAGGGCTACGCGGCCACGCGCACGACGGACATCGCGGCGCGGGCGGGCGTGAACAAGCAGCTGATCTCGTACTACTTCGGCGGCAAGGAGGGCCTGTACAAGGAGCTCGCGACGAGCTGGCACAGCTCCGCGGCCGAGATGGCGAGCGCCGACCAGCCGCTCGACCAGGTGCTGGCGGGCTTCGTGCAGACCACGCTCACCGACCACGGCCGCCTGTGGGCGTGGTCGAACCTGGCGGGCGACAGCCCTCCCGTCGACGAGGCGTTCCTGCGCTCCCAGGTCGACCAGCTGCGCGACCGGCAGAAGGCGGGCGAGCTGCCGTCCGACCTCGATCCGGGCTTCCTGATGCTGGCACTGATGGCGGTGGCCGCCGCGCCGCTGACCCTGCGGCTGACCGCGCGCCAGATCACCGGCGAGGACCCCGCCACACCCGAGTTCGTCTCGAAGTACGCGGAGCAGCTGTCCCTGCTGATGCGGCACCTGTCCGGCCGAACCTGATCTTCCGCGAATCTGGTCTCCTGCGGGCCAGGACTCGCTACCTTGCGCACATGGACGAGTTCCGGCTCTCCGTCACCGACGAGCTGTCTACCGCGATCCAGAAGACGCACAAGGCCCTGAAGAGGCCCGATCGCAGACGTGCACTGCGAATCGCGCTGATCATCGGGCTCGTCGCCGTGCTGGGGGCCGGCGGGGTCGTCACCTACCGCCTGGTCTTCGCACCCGTCTACAGGACGACGTTCCTGATCGACACCGCCGATGGCGACCTGGCCGGCGTCGTCGGCGCGTTGACCACGGTCGTCGGCAACTCCGGCGAGCGCGACTCCCAGTCCCTGCGCAGCTTCGGCGGCGACTGCGGCGCCGAGGACAACACGGCGCAGCTCGTCGGGTTCGGCACCGGCAACCGCCAGGAGATCGCCGAGGCCGCGCGCTCGGTGCGGCAGGGCGCGAAAGCCACGCTGCAGCGCGGGATCGTCGAGGCGGTCGGCGACTTCACCGCGCCGCTGGCACTGAAAGCCAGGCAGGTCAACAGGATCATCGTCGTCACCCGGCACGCCGAGGACGCCTGCGACACCGACGACGAGTTCGTCCAGGCCCAGATCCGGGAGCGGGTCGCGGCGGCCGGTCTGAGCATCGAGTTCCGGTTCATCGGCTACCAGGTCGCCGACGGCGCACCGCTGAAGGAGCTGACCACGGAGCTCAAGACGCAGGACCCGACGTTGACGAAGACTCCGGACGAGCTGAAGCGCGCGCTCGAGTGGTTCGCCACCATCGAACCCGTGCTGCGGTCGTCGCAGTCGGTCGTCAACGTGCTCAACCCGACCGTCGACAAGCTCAACACGGCCACCGAGTCGATCAAAGCCGGCCGCTTCGACCTGGCGGACGGCGCTCTCGCCGAGGCCCGTGACGCCGTCGTCGACATCGAGATCAAGGACCTCGACGGTCGCACCAGCTCGCCGGACGCCGTGCTGCTGCGGGACATGGCGGTCCGATTGCGCACATTGCAGGCGGAGGTGATCAAGGCGGCCGACGGGTTGCTGGGCTCGGCCCGTTCGGGACGGAACCTGGCGGAACCGCTCGCCGTCTACACCAGGGCCGCCGTCGCGTACAACGACGTCGCGCGGCGCATGACGGGGAAGCTGACGGAACTGCGCGGGCAGGGTCCTGGGGGATCGTGATGAAACGCTGGTGGGTGGCGGCGGGGGCCGTCGTCCTGGTGCTGGGGCTGGTGACCGGTGGGCTGTGGGTGTTCCTGACTCCCGGCCACCGCACGACGTTCCTGGTCGACGCCTCCGAGTCGGCGGACTTCGGCGAGGTCGCGGACGCCGTCGGCGCCGCCGCGTCGAACATGTCCGCCGACGACTCGCTGGCACTGCGGAAGTTCGGCGGCTCGTGCGACTCCGCGAACACCTCGGAACTGGTCACGCCGGGCACCGGGCAGGCGGCGAAGATCGGTGACGCGGTCCGTGCGATCACGCCGAGCGGCAAGGCGACGTTGCTCAGCGGCATCCTCGCGGCGATAGACGACTTCGCGCGCACGTACCCGTTCCGCGGCTCCATGACCAACCGGGTCGTGGTCGTCGCACGAGGCGGCGCCGACGCGTGCGGCAAGAGCGCCGACGAGGTCCGGAGGATCATCGCCGACCACACCGCCCGGGCAGGCGTGAAGATCGACTTCCGGTTCGTCGGCCACCGGCTCACTCCGGAGCAGGTCAAGGCCCTGAACGACATCGCGGCAGCCGCCGACGCCCGGCAACCACGTCTCACCAGGACATCGGCCGAGCTCGTCACCACGATGAAGGAGGTGTCGATCCCCGCGGACCTGGTGGCGCAGGAGATCAGGACCTCACCGTGCGACTCGGTGACACCGGAAACGCTCGCCGCCGCGCACCCGCTCGGCGCCGACGTGCGGTACTTCGACATCAAGTGCCGGCAGGACCGGTTCGTGCTCGCGTCGGCGAACACGACCCCGAGGCGGTCCGACGACCTGCTGCTGGTCTTCGAGCTCAAGGACGAGAAGTGGCTGAACCTGAGCTCGGGCACGTCGCTGCCGTGCGGAACCGTTCCGCAGGAGGTCTGGAAGCAGTGGGAGATGCCGTGCGAGTTCGAGGCCGTCGTCTGCCGTGACGGCGAGCGGAAGGTGACCGACCTCGACGGTGTGGGCTGCCCCGCGGCCATCGCCATCGCCGACCGCTACTGGACAGCGGTCCAGGGAGGTCAGGCCCAGGGGCAGGGACTGTTCTGGGATGCCGCGGAGTGGTCGTGCGCCTGGCCCTACGAGGACGGCCTGGCCCACGCCCAGGTGCCGTTGAAGTGCGTGCGGACCACGGACGACAAGGTCGTGCAGATCGGCGACTACCAGCGGTGAGAGCGCGCCGCTAGGAGTCGCGACTGGCGGCCTTCTCCTCGAGGAACTGCTTCAGGCCCTTGAACCCGCCGCGCATCATCAGGTCGTGGTTGCCGCGGAAGAACGGCTTCGCGATCAGCACCAGGCGTCGCAGCAGCGCCTTGTTGACCACGACCTCCTGATCGAACATCAGGTCCGTGCCGCCGTCCCTGCCGATGATCTCCCAGCTCGCGAAGCCTTCGAGATCACCGGACAACGTGGCGCGCAGCAGACCTGCCTGCTGGTTCCTGATGCTGTGGCGGACCTGCACGACGAGGTCGAACGGCAGGAACGAGCGGCAGCGGAGCTCACCCGTCTCGTCGTCGATCTTCGTGGCCGACCGCACCTCGTGCCACCACAGCGGGTAGTTCGCGATGTCGGACAGCACCTCGTACACATCGCCAGGAGACGCGTCGACGTGCCACACGCTGCGGAAGCGATAGCGGTTGAGTGACACGACCACCATCATCCCGGATACCTCGTCCGAGTGACAGGTTCTCGACAGAATTCACAGGCGCCGCGAATTCCTCACGGCGTGTACTACGGCTCTAGTGGGACTCGAGCGCCCCACTAGGCCGTCCGTGTTCACTTGCCGGTGAGCTGAGGAAACCGTTCCAGGGCCCGCAACCAACCGACGGCCACGACGCGGCGGAGTGCCTGCTCCGACGAGTCGAACGCCTCTACGAGGCTGAAGGGGTACGCCGCGGGCTCTCCGCGTGACGCCTGAAGGGCGCCCTCGCGGTAGGCCAGCGCCAGTGCGTCGAGTGGGATCATCACCCTGTTGCCGACACCTCCTCGTTCTGGAGCACCTGCAGCAGGAACTGCCCCGTGTAGCTCTTCTCGACCTCGGAGACCTGCTCGGGTGTGCCCTCTGCCACGACCATACCGCCGCCGGAGCCCCCTTCGGGACCCATGTCGACGACCCAGTCGGACGTCTTGATGACGTCGAGGTTGTGCTCGATGACGATGACGGTGTTCCCCTTGTCCACCAGGCCGTTGATCACGCCCAGCAGCTTGCGGATGTCCTCGAAGTGCAGGCCCGTCGTGGGCTCGTCGAGGATGTAGACCGTCTTGCCCGTCGACCGCTTCTGCAGCTCCGACGCGAGCTTCACGCGCTGCGCCTCACCACCGGACAGCGTCGGCGCCGGCTGGCCCAGCCGCACGTAGCCGAGACCGACGTCGACCAGCGTCCGCAGGTGGCGGTGGATGGCGTTGATCGGCTCGAAGAACGTGGCCGCCTCCTCGATCGGCATGTCGAGGACCTCGGAGATCGTCTTGCCCTTGTAGTGCACCTCCAGGGTCTCGCGGTTGTACCGCGCGCCCTTGCACACCTCGCAGGGGACGTAGACGTCCGGGAGGAAGTTCATCTCGATTTTGATCGTGCCGTCGCCGGCACACGCCTCGCAGCGGCCGCCCTTGACGTTGAACGAGAAGCGCCCCGGCTGGTAGCCGCGGACCTTCGCCTCGGTCGTCGACGCGAACAGCTTGCGGACGTGGTCGAACACACCGGTGTAGGTGGCCGGGTTGGACCGCGGCGTGCGGCCGATCGGCGACTGGTCGACCCGCACCAGCTTGTCGACCTCGCCCAGGCCGTTGATCCGGGTGTGGCGGCCGGGCACCTGGCGCGCGCCGTTGAGCTTGTTCGCGAGCACCGTGGCCAGGATGTCGTTGACCAGCGTCGACTTGCCCGAGCCGGACACGCCCGTGACGGAGGTGAGCGTGCCGAGCGGGAACGACACGTCGATGCCGCGCAGGTTGTGCTCGCGGGCGCCGACGACCGTCAGCTGGCGCTTCTTGTCGATCTTGCGGCGCTTCGCGGGCATCGGGATCGACTTGCGCCCCGACAGGTACGCGCCGGTGATCGACTCCTTGTTCGTGAGCAGCTTCTTGTACGGGCCGCTGTGCACGACCTTGCCGCCGTGCTCACCGGCGCCGGGGCCGATGTCGACGACCCAGTCCGACGTGCGGATCGTGTCCTCGTCGTGCTCGACGACGATCAGCGTGTTGCCGAGGTCGCGCAGCCTCGTCAGCGTCTCGATCAGGCGGTGGTTGTCGCGCTGGTGCAGGCCGATCGACGGCTCGTCCAGCACGTACAGCACGCCCACCAGACCCGAACCGATCTGCGTGGCGAGCCGGATGCGCTGCGCCTCACCGCCGGAGAGCGTGCCGGACGCGCGGTCGAGCGACAGGTAGTCGAGGCCGACGTCGAGCAGGAAGTGCAGGCGCGCCTGGATCTCCTTGAGCACCGCGCCCGCGATCATCGACTCGCGCTTGCCGAGCTTCAGGCCGTCGAGGAAGTCGGAGCACTCCGAGACGCTCATCGCGCAGACCTCGGCGATCGAGCGGTCGCCCTTCTTGCCGTGGTGCAGCGTGACGGCGAGGATCTCCGGCTTCAGGCGCGTGCCCGAACACGCGGGGCACGGGACCTCGCGCATGTAGCCCTCGTACTTCTCCCGCATGTACTCGGACTCGGTCTGCTCCTGGCGCCGTTCGAGGAACGGGATCACGCCCTCGTAGTTGGCGTAGTAGGAGCGCTCGCGGCCGTAGCGGTTCTTGTACCGGACG
>NZ_DATLEC010000249.1:0-108929 GCF_035525475.1 Lentzea sp.
CTTACTCGAACGCCTTCGCGATCAGCTCGCGCTGCTCGACCTCGTGCACCTTGGACGACCCGGCGGACGGGGCGGACATCGGGCGGCGCGAGACGCGCTTCACGGCGAACCGCTCCGGCAGCAGCTCGGGCAGCGCCAAGCCGAAGAACGGCCACGCGCCCTGGTTCGCCGGCTCCTCCTGGACCCAGCGGACCTCGGTGGCGTTCGGGTAGCGGTCCAGGGCGGCGGTCAGCTTGCGCGCCGGCACCGGGTACAGCTGCTCGATCCGCACGACCGCGACGTCCTTGGAACCCCGCTTCTCCTGCTCGGCCAGCAGCTCGTAGTAGATCTTGCCGCTGCACAGCAGGACCTTGCGCACCGCGCTCGGGTCGACACCGGTCGGGTCGTCGATCACCGACTGGAACTTCTCCTCCACGAACGCCTCGACCGGGCTGACCGCGGTCTTCAGGCGCAGCATCGACTTCGGCGTGAACACCACCAGCGGGCGGTTCACGCCGTCCAGCGCGTGCCGGCGCAGCAGGTGGAAGTAGTTCGCCGGCGTGGACGGCACCGCGATCGTCATCGAGCCCTCCGCGCACAGCTGGAGGAACCGCTCGATCCGGCCCGACGTGTGGTCCGGGCCCTGGCCCTCGTGACCGTGCGGCAGCAGCAGCACCACGTCCGAGACCTGGCCCCACTTCGCCTCACCGGACGAGATGAACTCGTCGATGACCGGCTGCGCGCCGTTCACGAAGTCGCCGAACTGCGCCTCCCACAGCACCAGCGCGTCCGGGTTGGCCACCGAGTAGCCGTACTCGAAGCCCAGCGCCGCGAACTCCGACAGCACCGAGTCGTAGACCATGAACTTGCCCTGGTCGTCCGACAGGTTCTGCAGCGGCGTGAACTCCTCGTTCTTCTTCCGGTCCACCAGCGTCGCGTGCCGCTGCACGAACGTGCCGCGCCGCGAGTCCTGGCCCGCCAACCGGACCGTGCGACCCTCCACCACCAGCGACCCGAACGCCAGCAGCTCGGCGAACGCCCAGTCGATGCCACCCTCGCGGGCCATCTTCGCGCGCCGCTCCAGCACCGGCTTGACCCTCGGGTGCGGGGTGAAGCCCTCCGGCAGGTTCACGTGCGCGTCCGCGATCGCCTCGATGATCGACCGGTCGATGCCGGTGGGCAGCTTGGCCGGGACCTGCTGCTCCTCCTCGATCGACGGCGAGGTCTTGATCGGGTGCTTCTCCAGCTCGCGCACCTCGTTGAAGACGTGCTCCAGCTGGCTGGAGAAGTCCTGCAACGCCTTCTCGGCCTCTTCGACGGAGATGTCGCCGCGGCCGATCAGCGACTCGGTGTAGGTCTTGCGCACCGAGCGCTTGGTGTCGATCACGTCGTACATCGCCGGCTGCGTCATCGAGGGGTCGTCGCCCTCGTTGTGGCCGCGGCGGCGGTAGCAGACCATGTCGATCACGACGTCCTTGTGGAACGCCTGGCGGTACTCGACGGCCAGCTTCGCGACCCAGTAGCAGGCCTCGGGGTCGTCGCCGTTCACGTGGAAGACCGGCGAGCCGATCATCTTCGCGACGTCGGTCGAGTACTTCGAGGACCGCGAGTGCTCCGGCGCCGTGGTGAAGCCGACCTGGTTGTTCACGACGATGTGGACCGTGCCACCGGTGCGGTAGCCGCGCACGAGCGCCAGGTTCAGCGTCTCGGCGACGACGCCCTGACCCGCGAACGCCGCGTCACCGTGCATCGCGACCGGCAGGACGGGGAAGAAGTCGCCGCCCTTGTCGATCATGTCCTGCTTGGCGCGCACGATGCCCTCGAGCACCGGGTCGACCGCCTCGAGGTGCGACGGGTTGGCGGTCAGCGACACCTTGGTCTCGCCGTCGCCGAACATCCGGAAGTACTTGCCCTCGGCGCCGAGGTGGTACTTCACGTCGCCGGAGCCGTGCGCCTGACCGGGGTCGAGGTTGCCCTCGAACTCGCGGAAGATCTGCGAGATCGGCTTGCCGACGATGTTCGCGAGCACGTTCAGGCGGCCGCGGTGCGGCATGCCGATGACGACCTCGTCGAGCTCGTGCTCGGCTGCCTTGTCGAGCACCGCGTCGAGCAGCGGGATGACGGTCTCGCCGCCCTCCAGCGAGAAGCGCTTCTGGCCGACGTACTTCGTCTGCAGGAACGTCTCGAACGCCTCGGCCGCGTTCAGCTTGCTGAGGATGTACTTCTGCACGGTGGCCGGCGGCTTCTCGTGCGGGACCTCGACGCGCTCCTGGATCCAGCGGCGCTCTTCTGGCTCGAGGATGTGCATGTACTCGACGCCGACGGTGCGGCAGTACGAGTTGCGCAGCACGCCCAGGATGTCGCGGAGCTTCATCCGCTCCTTGCCGGCGAAGCCGCCGACGGGGAACTCGCGGTCGAGGTCCCACAGCGTGAGGCCGTGGCTGAGCACGTCCAGGTCGGCGTGGCTGCGCTGGCGGTAGTTCAGCGGGTCCGTGTCGGCCATCAGGTGGCCGCGCGTGCGGAACGCGTCGATCAGCTCGATGACGCGCGCGGTCTTGTCGACGGCGCCCTCGGGGATGTCCGCGACCCAGCGGATCGGCTCGTACGGCAGCCGCAGCGACGCGAAGATCTCGTCGTAGAAGCCGTCCTCGCCGAGCAGCAGCTGGTGCACGCGCTTGAGGAACTCGCCCGACTCGGCACCCTGGATGATGCGGTGGTCGTACGTGCTGGTCAGCGTGATGATCTTGCTGACGCCCATGTCGGTGAGCGCCTGCTCGCTGGTGCCCTGGAAGTGCGCGGGGTACTCCATGGCGCCGACGCCGATGATCGCGCCCTGACCGGCCTGCAGCCGCGGCACCGAGTGGTTCGTGCCGATCGTGCCGGGGTTGGTCAGCGAGATCGTGGTGCCGGAGAAGTCCTCGGTGGTCAGCGCACCCGTGCGGGCCTTGCGGATCAGGTCCTCGTAGGCCTGCCAGAACTGCGTGAACGTCATGTTCTCGCAGCCCTTGACCGACGCGACGACCAGCGTGCGGCTGCCGTCCTTGCCGGGCAGGTCGATCGCCAGGCCGAAGTTGACGTGCTCCGGCGTGACGACGAACGGCTTGCCGTCGACCTCGGCGTAGTGGCGGTTCATGTTCGGGAACGCCTGCAGCGCCCGGACGACCGCGTAGCCGATGACGTGGGTGAAGGAGACCTTCCCGCCACGCGTCCGCTTCAGGTGGTTGTTGATGACGATGCGGTTGTCGGCCAGCAGCTTCGCGGGCACGGCGCGCACGCTGGTCGCGGTCGGAACGGTGAGCGACAGCTCCATGTTCTTCGCGATCGCGGCGGCGGCGCCGCGCAGCTGCTTCTGCTCGGGCTGCGCGCTCTGCGTGACCGGCTTGGCCTTGGCGGCCTGCTGCGGCGCGGGCTTGCCGGAGGACGGCAACGAGGCCGCCTGCTTCGGCTGCGCCTGCTTGGACTGCGACTGCGCGGCAGGCTTGGGTGCGGCGGCGGGCGCGGGCTTGCCGTTGTCGGCCGCCGGCGGCGTCACGGTCGCGGTCTTGGTGGCCGAGGAGCTACCAGCGCTGGCCGTGGCGGCGGCACTGCCGTTGCCACCCGCACGCTTGTAGTCGGCAAAGAAGTCGTGCCACGCCGGGTCAACCGACGACGGGTCAGCGAGGAACTGCTCGTACATCTCCTCGACTAGCCACTCGTTCGGCCCGAATTGTGACGCAGGACTGCTGCTGGACACGGCTCGCGCTCGCCTCTATCCATCTCGCTCTTGGTGTTGACTCATGCGGTAGTCAGGCTAGTCCCCTCGGCGTCGGCCTTCACACGCTGGAGGTACCTGGCAAGGAGTGCTCTGTCACAGGATCGATCAGGACGGACCCGGCGTCACCCGCAGTTGAGCAGTTCTTGATGTGCGCATCATCCTTTCACCTGCTTTCTCGTGCCGTCGGAGTGGCATACGCACCGAACGCGGTGATCAGTTCACGGTAGGTACACCACCGGCCGCATGTGAATTGATCTTGTTCAGCCCAGTGAACGCAGGACCGACGCGGTCATCGCCTCGACGAACCCCGCCCTGGTCTCGTCGGAGGTCCTGTCCAGCGACAGGTACGGGTTCAGGTCCTCCAGCTCCACCAGCAGGAGTTCCCCTTCCCGGGTGCGGCAAGCGTCGACGCGCTGGATTCCGTGTTCCAGGCCGTTCCAGTCGATGAACCTCCGCGCGAACTCCAGGTCCTCCCGGCTCGGTTCGTACCGCGCGAGCTCCCAGCGCCGGGCGGGGTCCGGCGCGTTGAGGGCGTACTGGAAGCCGTGGTCCACGAAGTAGAACGACACCTCGTACCGGAAATCGATCTTGGGCTGGATGAGGACGTCCTCTTTTTCGGTGAGGTCGTCCGCGCTCACGAACTCCAGCCCGTGCGAGTCGGCGCCGGCCTTCGGCTTCACGACGTACTCGGCCACCCGCGGCAGCCGGTCGAGGTGCCGCAGGTCGTCGACGGTGGGGATGACCGGGAAGCCCAGCTCGGTGAGGTCGACCAGGTACTGCTTGCCCGCCATGTCGGCCTTGCCGGTGAGCGGGTTGTAGACGCGCTGCCCCGTGGCCCTCGCCCGCTCGCGGAAGTGCCGGTAGGCGTCCGGGTAGTCGATCACCGGGCCGCTGTTGCGAATCACCACGGTGTCGAAGCCCGCCATGAGGCCGGCGGCGTCCTTCGGGTGCGCGATGGCCAGGTCGAAGGCTTCGCGCAGGCGGGAGGTCAGGTAGATGTCCTCGTCGCAGTAGCGGCGGCCCCTGGCCGGGTAGGCGAGGTCGGAGACGTAGAGGACTTTCGGGCGGGGCATCGGGGGCTCCTCGGCGTCGCTGACCTGGGGGTTGGTTTGTACGTCATGGGGCGGGGCGGGGACGAGGGTTCGTGGTGCGGGCCACGGCCAGGGCCAGAAGGCAGCGGGGTGGGGAGCAGAGGGCGAGGCGCCGGCAGCGAAGGGCTGTCGGCGCCTCGTCGGGCGTGTTGCGTGGCAGCCGGGCAGGACGCCGCACGCCGAGGTGTGGGCGTTGGGTCTCCGGGCTGTCTGGGGGACCACCTGGGCGAGGTGGTCCCTCCGCTTCGACGCGGGCGTTGGGGTTGGGCTAGGCGGCTTCGGAGGTTCCGTGGCGCCACAGGCGGGCGTAGGTGCCGTTGGACGCCAGGAGGTCGGCGTGGGTGCCCTGTTCGACTATGCGGCCGCCTGCCAGCACGACTATGCGGTCCGCCCTGGCCGCTGTGGCCAGGCGGTGGGCCACCACGAAGGTCGTGCGGGCGCCGGCCAGGTGGTCGCTGGCGGTCAGTACCGCTGACTCGGTGGCCGGGTCCAGGGCTGCGGTGGCCTCGTCCAGCAGGAGGACGTCCGGCTGGACCAGTTCGGCTCTGGCCAGGGCCACCAGTTGGCGCTGGCCCGCTGAGAGGTGGTTGCCCCGTTCGCCCACCGGTTGGCGGAAGCCGTGGGGGAGGGTCGCGACCATGGGGAGGGCGCCGACCGTTTCCACTGCCTGCTGGATTTCTTCCTTGGTGGCTGAGGGGCGGCCGTAGGCGACGTTGTCGGCTATGTCGCCGCCGAAGAGGTGGGCTTCCTGGGGGACCACGCCCAGGCGTTGGCGGTAGGCGGAGAGGTCGTACGTGCGGACGTCCACGCCGTCCACCGCGACCGTGCCTGTCGTGGCGTCGTAGAAGCGGGCGATGAGTTTGACCAAAGTGGACTTGCCCGCGCCCGTTTCGCCTACCAGTGCGACGGTTTCGCCCGGTGTCACGTGCAGGGTCACGTCGGAGAGGGCCGGTTGGTCGGCTCCCCTGTAGGTGAAGGAGACGTTGCGGAGGTCCACCTCGCCCCGGAGGCGGGCAGGGACGGGGATCGGGGTCTTCGGCGGTTCGACCGTGCTCGGTGTGCGGAGCAGGTCGCCGATGCGGCGCAGGCCCACTCTGGCCTGCTGGTAGCCGTCGAAGACGCCGGAGAGCTGCTGGATCGGGCTGAAGAACAGGCCCAGGTACAGCAGGAAGGCCAGCAGGATGCCCGGGGTCAGGGTGCCGGCGGCGACCCGGTGGGCGCCCACCGCCAGGACGACGGCCTGGGCCACACCCGAGAGCAGCGAGACGAACGGGAAGTACGTGGCGATGTAGCGCTGGGCGCGCAGGCGGGAGCGGCGGTAGGCGTCGCTGCGTTCGGCGAAGGCTTCCGCCGAGCGGCGTTCCCTCGTGTAGGCCTGGGAGACGCGCAGGCCCGAGACGTTCTCCTGGAGGTCGGCGTTGACCGCGCTCACCCGTTCCCGGGCTTCGGCGTAGGCGGTGGAGGAGAGGCGCTGGAAGACCACCGTCGCGATCGCCAGGACCGGGAGGACCGACAGGGCGATCAGGGCCAGCGAGACGTCGGTGAGGACCAGGGCCGCGGTGATGCCCACCACCGTGACCAGGCTGATCACGGCCGTCACGAGGCCGGTCTGCAGGAACGTCGAGAGGGCGTCGACGTCCGTCGTCATCCTCGTCATGATGCGGCCGGCCATCTCGCGCTCGTAGTAGTCGAGGCCGAGGCGTTGCAGGTGGGCGTAGCTGCGGACGCGGAGCAGGTAGAGCAGGCGTTCGCCGAGACGGGCGGCGTAGACGGTGCTGCCCGCCGTGGTCAGCCAGCCGACCACGACCAGGCCGATGCCCAGGCCGACCGCCAGCCACAGCGACGACTCGGCGCCCGTCGTCACGCCGCCGTCCACCCCCAGCCGCACCAGCGCCGGCAGGCCCATGCCCACCAGGGCGTCCAGCACCACCAGGGCCGCCACGCCGGTCAGGGCCCAGCGGACCGGGCGCAGGAGGCGTGCCAGCCGGAAGGCGGGGTCGGGGGCCCGCGGGTCCTCGCCGTGCAGGACCGGGGTCTCGGTCGCGGGCGGGAGCGAACGGACCTGGGCGAGCAGCTCGGGCGTGGGCGGGCCGCCGGCCAGCGCGGCCATGCCACCACCGGCGCCTCCACCGGTTCCGCCGCCTCGGCCGGCCGAGGCGGACGAGGAGGTCTTGGCCTCGTCGATCAGGCGCTGGTCCAGGTCCTCCTGGGACAACGCCGGCCACAGCTCGCCGGTCCTGGCGGGCGGCGTCGACTCGATCGCCTCACCGGGACCCGCCAGCAGGTCGCGGTAGAGGGCGCAGCGGGAGGTGAGCTCCTCGTGCGTGCCGATGTCGACGACCCGGCCCGCGTCGAGAACCGCGATCCGGTCGGCCAGCGAGAGGGTCGAACGCCGGTGGGCCACCAGGAGCGTCGTGCGGTTCGCCGTCACCGAGGCGAGCGTCGCGTGGATCGCGGCCTCGGTCGCGTTGTCCACCGCCGACGTCGCGTCGTCCAGCACGAGGATGCGCGGGTCGGAGAGCAGGGCACGGGCCAGGGCGACGCGTTGGCGCTGCCCACCGGACAGCGTCAGGCCGCGTTCACCGACCACCGTGTCGTAGCCGTCCTGCAACGCCTCGATGAAGTCGTGGGCCTCGGCGGCCTTCGCGGCACGTTCGACGTCCTCGCGTGACGCGTCCGGACGGCCGTAGGCGATGTTCGAGTACACGGTGTCGGAGAACAGGAACGCCTCCTCGAACACCACGCCCACCGCACCGCGCAACGACTCCAGCCGCAACGTGCGCACGTCCGCACCACCGACCCGCACGGCACCGGAGTGCACGTCGTAGAACCGGGGCAGCAGCAACGACACCGTCGACTTGCCGGACCCCGCGGTGCCGACCAGCGCCAGCGTCTCGCCCGGCTCCACCGAGATCGAGAAGTCGCGCAGCACCGGCTCGCTGCGGGCGTAGCCGAACGTCACGCCGGAGAACGAGATCCCGAGCGGCCCGGAGGGCACCTCATCGGGGCCGTCCGTCACGTCCGGCTGCGAGTCGATCAGCTCGTACACCCGCTCCACGCCGGCACGGGCCAGCTGCGCGGACACCATCAGGCTCGACAGCAACCGCGTCGGCCCGACCAGGTTCGCCACGTACGTCGTGAACGCCAGGAACGTGCCCAGCGTGACCTGGCCGTGCAACGCCAGCCAGCCGCCCAGCCCCAGCACCCCGACCTGGCCGATCAACGGCAGCGCCGTCACCGTCGCGAGGGGCTTCGACGACAGCTCGGCCGCCCGCATCCGTTCGGCGAACAGCGACTTGGCGTGCTTCTCCAGCCGCGCCACCTCGCGCGCCTCCTGGCCGAAGCCCTTCACCACGCGGACGCCGGTGACGGTCTCCTCGACGTGCTGCGCCAGGTCGGCCGCCCGCTGCTGCGCGGACCACGTGGCGGGGAACAACGTCAGCCGGGTGCGGCCCGCGAGCCACGCCACCAGCGGCAGCACGATCACCGCGATGATCGTCAGCGGCACGGAGAGGTAGATCATCGCGGCCAGCGCGGCCAGGGCGAACACCACCGTGCCGACGGCCAGCGGCGCCATCATCAGCAGCGACTGCACCAGCTGGAGGTCGGTGATCGACCGCGACACGATCTGCCCGGTCCGCATCTCGTCCTGCTTCGCGCCGTCGAGCCGTTGCACGGCCGAGAACACGCCGAGCCGCAGGTCGTGCTGCACGCCCAGCGCCAGCCGCCCGCCCAGGTAGCGCCGTAAGAACGCGGACCCGAACGTGAGCAGCTCCAGCACGATCAACGCCACCATCAGCGGCCACAGCCGATCCGTGCGGCCCCCCGCCGAGTCGTCGATCGCGGTCTTGAGCAGCAACGGTCCCGCCGCTTGGAGACCCACGCCGACGACCGCGGCGACCAGTGACAGCACCACCAGGCGGGGGTGCTGCCAGCACGCTGCGGTCAGTCGGCGGATCCAGCCCTTCGTCACGGGACCCACAGTACGTCTGGGGTCCGACATATAATTGTGACGTCAGTTGCCGCAGGTCAGGTGATGTCCTTCGCCTGGGTGACCGCCCAGCCGCCCGCGAAGACGACCCCGGCCCAGCCGAGGAACACGATCCCGGACAGCCACCAGTCCTGCGCCCCGGCGGCACCCGCGATGGCCCGCAGCACGTCCTCGATCTCCGGCGGCACGACACCCGCCGCGGACAGGAAGAGGTCGACCGCGACCGACCCGGTGAGCCCGTTGATCGACCCGTTGGGCAGGAACCCGATCACCGCCGGCACCTCGAGGTACGCGAGCACGCCGTGCAGCACGTTCTCGATCACCAGGAAGTACAGCAGCAGGAGCACGATCGCCCCCGCCACGTTCGGGATCAGCGCGCCGACACCGACGCCGAACATCGTCATCAGGATCGACGACAGCACGCAGACCAGCGTCAGCATCGCCCAGCCACCCGCGTCCGGCAGCTGCCCCGACTCGCTGGTGACCACCACGCCGATGCCGAGGAACAGCATGATCGCGAGGCCGTAGATCGCGCCCCACAGGACGTAGACCAGCATCTTCGCCAGCAGCGCGTGCATGCGCGACGGCGAGGTGAGGAACGTCGTGGTGATCGTCCGGCGGCTGATCTCGCTGGAGATCGCCATCGCGCCGAAGACCATCGGGAAGATCGTGGAGATGTTGATCGCCCGCGCCATGCCGAACAGCGAGATCTTCCACTGGTCGGGCGTGACCCCCAGGAAGTCCGACACCTCGTCGACGTCGCCGGACGACGCGAAGTCCACGAAGAACTGCCCCAGCAGACCGGTCGCGAGTCCCCAGCCGAGCGCCAGCACCGCGGTCGGGATCAGCAGACCCCACCACAGGCCGGTCGACGTCGTCTTGCGGAGCTCCGCCTGTACGAGGTTGCCCATCAGGCCCAACCACCCTGCTGCTGCTGGTACGGCGCCGGCGCGTGCCCGGCGTACTGGCCACTGGTGAGCTGGAAGAACAGCCGCTCGAGGTCGACCTGCTCCTCCTGGATGCCGTAGATCGAGACGCCCGCCCTAAGCGCGGTGTCCGCCACGTGCTTGGAGTCCACACCGGACACGGCGAGCCTGCCGTCGTGCAGCTGCTCGATCGCCTGCACACCCTCGGCGCGAAGAGCGGTCGCGAGCGCGTTGTGGTCCGACGGCTGCACGAGGACGCGCTTCTGCTGCGACTGCCGCAACTGCTGCAACGGCCCGTAGAACATCGTCTGCCCGCGCGAGATGATCACGACCTGGTCGACGGTCTGCTCGACCTCGGCCAGCAGGTGGCTGGAGATCAGCACCGTGCGGCCCATGCGCGCGTAGGACTGCAGGAACGTGCGCAGCCACGCGATGCCCTCGGGGTCGAGGCCGTTCGCCGGCTCGTCGAGCACGAGCACCTGCGGGTCGCCGAGCAACGCCGTGGCGAGCGCGAGCCGCTGCTTCATGCCGAGCGAGAACCCGCCCACCTTGCGGTCGGCGGCGCTGCCCAGGCCGACCAGGCCGATGACCTGGTCGGCCTGGGCGTCCGGCACGCCGATGGCCGACGCGTACACGCGCAGGTGGTTGCGGGCGGAGCGGGCGGGGTGGAACCCCTGCGCCTCCAGCACCGCGCCCACCACGCGGCCGGGCTGGCCGAGCTGGTGGAACGGTCGTCCGTTGATCATCGCCGTGCCACCCGACGGCTTCACGAGACCCAGCAGCATTCGCAGGGTCGTCGTCTTGCCGGCGCCGTTCGGGCCGAGGAAGCCCGTCACGCTGCCGGGTGACACGGTGAAGCTCAGGTTCTGCACCGCGGTCACCGGACCGAACTGCTTGGTCAGGTTCTGGACCGCGATGAGGCCGCTGCCGTCATGCATGCGGCCCATCCTGCCTGAAAGGTCAGTCCGGCAAGGCGTGCTTGGGCCGGGACACGACGGGCGCGCGGTGCACCACCCGCGGTTCGTCCGCGAAGATCGGCAGTTCGGCGGTCATCTCGGCCGGCGTCTCCGCCGGGAGGCCGACACCGCCCGGCCGGGTGAACGGGTTGCGCAACGGCCGGCGCCGTTCGCGGTGCGACACCCCTTCACCGATCAGGTGCCGGTGCGCCGTGTTCCAGACCCGGCACGGCCACCTGCGGTGCCGCAACCAGCCGGGACAGGCCTTGCAGCGGCCGTCCTCGCCGGGCTGGTGCACCGTCAGCAGCAGGCGCCAGCAGTCCGCGAGGCGGTGGATCTCCGCGCGGGCCAGCGGGACCAGCGCCTCGGTCTCACCGTGCTCGACCGCCCTGTCCAGCAGTGCCAGGCGCTCCAGCACCGCGTCGCGCAGGTTCCCGTCCATCACATCTTCGCCGTGGCCTGGTCGAGCAGGGAGCCGAGCCGGCGGGTCTGGGTGGCGGACATCACAGCCGTCTCGCCCGGCGGCGTGACCAGCAGAACCCGGTCGTTCTCCACCAGAACGGTCATCGATCTGTCTCGACCGAACGGGTCGTGGCAGTGGATCCATCCCTGTGGTTCAGCCATGGAATCTCCTATCGAGGGGACACCCGACTCCGTCTTATCGGCCGTCGCCCCTGCTCGCCGCACCGCGCGACCGGGAATTCACTCGTTTGCCGGATGAGCCCGACAGGGGCAGTGGTCCAGTCGGGGACACTTTTCGGTCGCGTTTGTGCGGGGGTGCTGGGCGCGCCGCCGGGAAGCCCGCTATATTTGGTCACGGCGGCCCCGCTCCCAGTGACCCCCAGGCTGGTTGAGCGCGGCCGCCCTTTACGTGGCGGGCTCTGGCGCTCCTCGATCTCCGGTCGATTTCGCCAGAGCCCGCAGTGTTTTGTGGGGACGACCCCCACACCCCCGCAGGCTCAAGCGCTGGGCGCTTTCGCGCCCTGCCAGGTCGTTGGAACCCCGCGGCACCCACTCGCGCACGCTCCGTGCGAAATCCCCTTGCGCTCACGACTCTCGTACGCTGTAAGTTGCTCGTACACCGTAAGGGGGACGAGATGACTTCGACGACCGAGGAGGTCGGGGTGCGCCCGCACCCGCAGCGCTGGGCCGTGCTCGGCGTGCTGTGCCTGTCCGTGATGGTCGTGGTGCTGGACAACACCGTGCTGAACGTGGCGATCCCGTCGATCTCCACCGGTCTGGACGCCAGCACCGCGGACATCCAGTGGATGATCAACGCCTACTCGCTCGCGCTGGCGGGGCTGCTGCTCACGACCGGTTCGCTGAGCGACAGGTTCGGCCGCAAGAAAGCGCTTCTGGCCGGGCTGCTCCTGTTCGGCGCGGGCAGCGCCGTGGCGGCCTACGCGGGGTCGTCCGAGGCGTTGATCGCGGCCCGCGGCTTCATGGGGATCGGCGCCGCGGTGCTGATGCCCGGCACGCTCGCCGTGCTGATGCAGTTGTTCGACGAGGAAGAACGCCCGAAGGCCATCGGCATCTGGGCCGCCGTCACGAGCCTCGGCTTCGCCGCCGGGCCGGTGATCGGTGGCGCGCTGATCAAGCACTTCTGGTGGGGTTCGGTGTTCCTGATCAACGTGCCGGTGGCGGTCCTCGCGATCGCGGCCGTCGCGTTCCTGGTGCCGGAGTCGAAGGACCCGACCGTGCGCAAGCCGGACGTGGTCGGTTCGGTGCTCTCGATCGTCGGCATGGTGTCGGTCGTGTACGCGGTGATCTCGGTGCCGGAGCACGGGTTCGGCTCGCCGGAGTTCGGCGTGCCGATCACCATCGGCGTGGTGACGATGACCGGGTTCGCGTTCTGGGAACGGCACACCGCGGAGCCGATGCTCGACCTCGGGTTCTTCAAGAACCGTCGTTTCACCGGGGCCGTGGCCTCCGGGGTGCTGGCCGCGTTCGGCATGGCGGGCTCGCTCTTCCTGCTGACGCAACACCTCCAGGGCGTGCTCGGCTACAGCCCGCTGGAGGCCGGCGTCCGCGTGGCGCCGATGGCGATCGCGTTGCTCGTCACCAGCAACACCCTGGGGCAGCTCGTGGTGAAGCTGGGCGCCGGCAGGGCGATGCTGCTCGGCATGACGATCGTCGCGGGCGGCGTGTCCCTGCTGTCGATCGGCACCACCTACCCGCCGACGCTGGCGGGCCTGGTCCTCATCGGCGTCGGAGTCGGTGTGTCGCAACCGGTCGCGGTCAACGCCCTGATGGGGTCGATCCCGCCGGAACGCGCCGGCATCGCGTCCGGGCTGTCGGGAACGCTGACGGAGCTGGGGTCGTCGTTCGGCATCGCGGTGCTCGGCGCGCTGCTGTCGGCGCGGTTCGTGGCCTCGCTGCCGGACGGTGTTCCCGGCCGGTCGCTGAGCGAGGCCCTGCACAGCGGCGCGGACATCGCGGTCGTGCGCGAGGCGTTCTCGAACGGCATGAGCGTCAGCCTGCTGATCGGCGCGATCGCCGTGTTCCTGGGAGGTGTGGTGGCCAGCATCCTGCTGAGGCGTGCTTAGGATCGCCTCGTGGAGAGCGTGTGGTTCGGCAAGCCCAGGCCCGGCGGCGGCCAGCCCCTCGGCCTGAGCCGCGAGGCGATCGTGGCCAAGGCCCTGGAGCTGCTGGACGAGCACGGGATGCAGAAGCTGTCCATGCGCACCCTCGCCGCACAGCTCGGCGCGGCCCCGATGTCGCTGTACTGGCACGTGCCGACGAAGGACGCGTTGATCGAGCTCTGCCTCGACGCGGTCTACGGCGAGTTCGACCTGCCGGAGCCCGACGCCGAGTGGGAGCCCGCACTGCGCGGGATGATGCACGAGCTGCGTCATCTCGCGCAGAAGCACCCGTGGTGGGTCCGCGGCATCGGTGAGTTCACCACCATCGGCCCGAACGCCGTGGCGATGGCGGATTCCATGCTCGGACCCCTGCGGGCAGCCGGTCTGTCGATGGCCGAGGCGTCGCTCTCGGCCTCGACGGTGTCCAGCTACGTCATGGGTTTCGCGATCGCCGAGGTCAACTTCGCGAGCAGGGGCAAGATGGACCAGCCCCCGCCGGACCTGCGCAAGATCGCCGACCTGTACCGGGAGAAGCACCCCCGCTACGTCGAGATGCTGGACGATCCGGCGGTGTGGTCGCTGGAGGGGCAGTTCGAGTTCGGGCTGGACTGCGTGATCGACGGCATCAAGGCGCGCGTCAAAGCCCTGCGGTAGGCGAAACCCCCGCAGCATGATCGCGTGCGGGGGCCTCATTCATCGGGTTGGTCCTCAGATGACGGACTCCAGCGGCGTGTGCGCGAGGCCGGTCGCCTCGGCCACCGGGCCGTTGGTCAGCTTGCCCGCGTGGGCGTTGAGGCCCAGGGCGAGCGAACGGTCGTCCTTCAGGGCCTTCTCCCAGCCCTTGTCGGCCAGCGCGACGGCGTAGGGCAGCGTCACGTTGGTCAGCGCGTAGGTCGAGGTGCGCGGGACGGCGCCCGGCATGTTCGCCACGCAGTAGAACACCGAGTTGTGGACCTCGTAGGTCGGCTCGGCGTGCGTGGTGGCGCGGGAGTCCTCGAAGCAGCCGCCCTGGTCGATCGCGATGTCGATGAGCACCGAACCCGGCTTCATCTCGGCGACCAGCGCGTTCGAGACGAGCTTCGGCGCGGCGGCGCCCGGCACCAGCACGGCGCCGATGACCAGGTCGGCCTCGCGGACGGCCTGCTCGACGGAGAACGCGTTGGACGCGAGCGTGCGCAGACGGCCCTGGAACTGGCCGTCGATCTGGCGCAGGCGGTCGACGTTGGTGTCGAGGATCTGCACGTCCGCGCCCATGCCGACGGCGATGGTGGCCGCGTTGACGCCCGCCACGCCGCCACCGATGACGACCACGCGGGCGGGGGCGACACCGGGGACGCCGCCGGGCAGCACGCCACGGCCGCCGGAGGGCTTCATCAGCGAGAACGCGCCGACCTGCGGGGCCAGCCGGCCCGCCACCTCGGACATCGGGGCGAGCAGCGGCAGCGCGCGGTTCGGCAGCTGCACGGTCTCGTAGGCGATGGCCGTGGTGCCGGACGCGAGCAGCGCCTCGGTCAGCGGCTTGTCGGCGGCGAGGTGCAGGTAGGTGAAGAGGGTCTGCCCGGCGCGCAGGCGCGGGTACTCCTCGGCGATCGGCTCCTTGACCTTGAGGACCATGTCGCCCTCTGCCCACACGTCGTCGGCGGTCGCGAGGACCTTGGCGCCCGCGGCGAGGTACTCCTCGTCCGTGATCGCGGAGCCCAGACCGGCGCCCTGCTCGACGAACACGTCGTGGCCGCGGCTGGTCAGCTCGTGCGCACCGGCAGGGGTGAGAGCGACGCGGTACTCGTGGTTCTTGATCTCGCGAGGAACTGCGATCCGCACGATGACTCCTCCGTTCGGTGGCCGACATCTCACAATGTGGGGCAGTGGGAAGGTCATGTCACTGTGCTGATCGCACTATCGAGCAGGTGTGTGGTTGTTCATCTAGGACAGAGCGGCTTGGTTTGCGCTCGCGTGTGACTCGACCGGCTCGCGTTGACACCCGGCGGGGGCCGCACATAGCGTTCGCCCCCGAGAACTGAAGACCGGCCGCGGCGCGTCAGCGCCAGAACCCGAGTGGGAGAGACCCCGACGAGCACAGGTCGGGGCGCCGAAGGGGCAAGCTCCCGCACACTCTCAGGCAGCAAGACCACTCGGGGTAGGCAACTCTGCACGGCGGAGGGGGCGCAAGTTTCCTGATCCGTCACAGCCAGAGGAGTCGCCGTGCAGTTCCCCGAGAACCTGCTCTACACCGCCGAGCACGAGTGGGTCGACTGGACGCCGGGCACCCAGGACCCGCTGACCTGCGGGATCACCGAGTACGCGGCGGACGCCCTCGGTGACATCGTCTTCGTGCAGCTGCCAGAGGTCGGCGCCAAGGTCGTCACCAACGCCGTGTGCGGCGAGCTGGAGTCCACCAAGTCCGTCAGCGACCTGTTCTCGCCCGTCACCGGTGAGGTGATCGAGGTCAACAGCGCTGTCGTCGACGACCCGGCGATCGTCAACAACGACCCGTACGGCGAGGGTTGGCTGTTCCGGGTCCGCGTGGAGTCGGCGGAGAACCTCCTCACCGCGGCCAAGTACGCCGAACTCACCAAGTCCGACTGACATGGCCCCGACTGACCGCTCCACCACCACGAAGGACTGATCAGTGGCGATCAGCGTTTTCGACCTGTTCTCCGTCGGCATCGGGCCGTCCAGCTCCCACACCGTCGGCCCGATGCGCGCGGCGGCGATGTTCGTCGAGAAGCTCGGCGCACGCGTGTCCGAAGTGGACCGCGTGCACGTCGAGCTCTTCGGCTCGCTCGGCGCGACCGGGCACGGGCACGGCAGCCCCAAGGCCGTGTTCCTCGGCCTCGAGGGGAACCTCCCGGAAGAGGTCGACCCCGTGGTGGCGGCCGCCCGCGTCGAGGAGATCGTCGCGAGTGGACGGATCCGGCTCGGCGGCGCGCACGAGATCGGCTTCAGGCACGACCGCGACCTCGTCATGCACCGCCGCAAGTCGCTCCCGTTGCACCCCAACGGGATGAGCTTCGAGGCGTTCGCGGACGGCAAGCCGGTCGAGCACGCCGTCTACTACTCGATCGGCGGCGGGTTCGTCGTCGACGAGAACGCTTCGGGCACCGACCGGATCAAGGCGGACACCACGCCGCTGGCGCACCCGTTCCTGACCGGCGACGAACTGCTCGCGCGCTGCCGCGAGACCGGCCTGTCGATCAGCGAGATCATGATGGCCAACGAGCTGTCGTGGCGGACCGAGGACGAGGTGCGGTCCGGCCTGCTGCACATCTGGCACGTCATGCAGGAGTGCGTGGAACGCGGTTGCACCGAGCACGGCGTGCTGCCCGGCGGCCTGAAGGTCCGCCGTCGTGCCGCCGAGATGCGCAAGGGGCTGGAGGGCGAGCACTTCGTCACGGACCCGTTGCGGGTCATGGACTGGGTGACGCTCTTCGCGCTGGCCGTCAACGAGGAGAACGCGGCGGGCGGCCGTGTCGTCACCGCACCGACGAACGGCGCGGCCGGCATCGTCCCCGCGGTGCTGCACTACTACACGAGGTTCGTGCCGGGGGCCAACGACGACGGCGTCGTCCGGTTCCTGCTCACCGCGGGCGCGATCGGCGTGCTGTTCAAGGAGAACGCCTCCATCTCCGGCGCCGAGGTCGGCTGCCAGGGCGAGGTCGGCTCAGCCTGCTCGATGGCGGCCGGCGGTCTCGCCGAGGTGCTCGGCGGCACCCCGGAACAGGTCGAGAACGCCGCCGAGATCGCCATGGAGCACAACCTCGGCCTGACGTGCGACCCGATCGGCGGCCTGGTGCAGATCCCGTGCATCGAACGCAACGCCGTCGCGTCGATCAAGGCGATCACCGCCGTGCGCATGGCGTTGCGCGGCGACGGCTCGCACTTCGTGTCGCTCGACAAGGTCATCAAGACCATGCGGGACACGGGCAAGGACATGTCCGTGAAGTACAAGGAAACCGCGCGCGGCGGCCTCGCCGTGAACGTGATCGAGTGCTGACTCAGCGGGCGTCGTACGCCTGCTGGGCCTCCAGCACCTCGGGCATCCGCGCTTCCAGGTGGTGGATCAACGAGAGCAGCCGCTCCGCCGTCTCGCGCCCGAGCGGCGTGAGGCTGTAGTCGACGCGCGGCGGGTTCGTGGCCTGCGCCTCGCGGTGCACCAGCCCGTCGCGCTCCAGCGCCTGCAACGTCTGGGACAGCATCTTCTCGCTGACCCCGTCGACCCGGCGGCGCAGCTCGTTGAAGCGCAGCGAACCGTCCACGAGCGCGCCCATCGTCAGGCTGCCCCACCTGCCGGTGACGTGCTCCAGCAAGGGACGTGACGGGCACGCCTTCGCGAACACGTTGAACTCCATAACCGCATCATACCTGGTCACAACGCTAACTGATAGTAAGTGTGAGGGTTCTCCGCGTCAGGGAGAACCCTCACACCGCTCAGAACGGCCAGTCGGCGTTCCGGCCCGCCTCGAGCAGGGGGATCGCCTTGAACGTCGCGTCCGACAGGCCGCCGAACTCGTGGCGGTTGCCCTTCCCGGTCGCGTACGCACCCATCTGGTACCCGCCCAGGTTGAACCCGTAGACCGGGACGTGCCGCGGCACGACGCCGTCGACGCCCCGCCCGTACCCGCCGCTCATCGTCTGCATGTCCGAGATGAGGAACACGCGGTCGTGGCCGTTGTAGGTCCGCTTCAACGACCCGACGACGTCGGTGCCGTGCCCGACCTCGCCGATCCGCTTCAGGAACCGGTCGACCTCGCGGACGACCGACGCCCCGCGCGGGATGTCGTGGCGGAACACACCGCTCGCGAACCCGTGCACGTCGACCTGCTCGCCCTTCGCGCCCAGCGCCACGCCGAAGACCGCCGCGGCCTTGGCCGGGGTGACCTTCGAGCGCGCCGAGACCGTCGTGCCGGTCATCGACGCCGAGGTGTCGATGAGGACCAGCGACCGGCCGGGCAGTGCGGGCAGGGTGCTCAGCGACGCCTGCAGCGCCTGGTCCAGGGCGTGGCCCCAGCGCAGGCTCGGCGCCGCCTCGTAGGCGGACAGGAAGCGGAACGGGAACTGCCGCGAGCGCGCGACCTGGCCGGGATCGGCCAGACGTGCCGCGACGGTTGCCGCGACCTCGTCGGACATGCCGGCCTCGTCGAAGTTCCTGAGGTTCCGGAGCGCGGCCATGAAACCCATGGACGGCGCCAGCGCCTCCCACACCTCCTTCGTGAGGGGACCCTGCAGCCACCCGGCCACCGCCTCCCACGTCATCCCGGCCCGCCGCAACACATCGGCCGCGTCGGGACGCGAGAAGAGCGCGCGCCGCTCGTCCAGCGGCCACGCCATCAGCTCACGACGGGCCGCGATCACCCGCAGCTCGGCGGGAACCGCCGCCTCGGCCGAGCGGCGCCGGTCCAGCACGTGCTGGAACAGCGCGCCCTGCCACGGAGCGGCGGGCGAGGGGTGGGCGAGGTTCAGCACGTCGGCCATGCGGAAGCCGCGGGCGTCGCTGTCCCACTTGAGGACCGCGCGCTCGTCGTACAGGCGCCGGACCGCGTCCGCGATGCCGCGCTTGACCGGCTTCGGCACGCGCCGGCCGTTCCGGCCCGTCCAGTAGGCGAGGAGCTCGCCCGGCTCGTCCGCGCGCTGCAGCACGGAGTCCACGACGGCGCGGTTGGTGACGCCCGCGTCCGAGGAGGCCACGAGCCGTGCGAGCACGAACTCGGCCGCGCCGACCAGGGACGCCGTGCGCATGTTCGCCTCGCCGCGCAGCCACTTGAGCAGGCGCGCGGTCCACTCGGGATCCGCGAGCGCGGCGTCGTGGACGAGCTGTGCGAAGCGGCTGTCGCGCCGGTCGGCGGACTCGTAGAAGGTGTCCTCGCCGCCCATGTTGGACACGGCGAGCAGGAACAGCTCGGACTTCGTGTCACGGGCGTAGCCGTCGCCGCCCTCGTAGGTGCGGCCGGACGGCTCCGCTGCCGTGGCGACCGGGCTGGTACCCGCCGGACGTGCGCGGAAGATGTTGAACTTCGCCATCGGCTCTTCCCCCTCGAAGCAAAAGAAGGGGAGCCCACACCCCACACGCGTCCGAGATCAAGTCGCGGAAGGTACGTTGCTGCTCTGCCGTTTGAGCTACAGCCGATTTCTCGTCTGGCGGGACTCGAACCCGCAACCCGCCCATTAACAGTGGAAGTAACCCTCTGCTGCGCACCGGACACGTGTGGAGTTGTGTGCTCCCTGGATAAACCGCATCGCGCCGGTGAATTGATTCCGGCTGATGTGGTGCGCCCGAGGTCAAGTCGCGGAAGGTGACTGCTCACCGGGGTGAGCGAGACCGGCTTTCGCCGGCCTCAGGAGTCGAACCTGAGTGATCACCGGAAGTAACCCTCCGCTGCGCACCGGGCGCGAATACATACAACCACGCCGCGCCAGCGATTTTTCCTACGGCACCGCCTTCACGAGCCTGCGCAGCAGGTAGAAGAGTCCGACGGTCAGCAGGAACCCGGCGGCGCTGATCATCACGATCTGCTCGACCGAGTCGGCCTGCGAGCCCGCGAACACGTAGGCGGCGCAGATCGGAATGGTTCCGGCGAGGGTGAAGAACATGAATTTGCGGAACGACACCCTCGACACCCCCGCGGACACCGACACCGTCTCCGCCATCATCGGGATTCCGCGTGCCACCCCGAAGAACCACGGCCCGAACTGACGGCCCCACCGACGCATTTCGGTGAGTTCCTCGATGGTGACGACCCTGCGCACGAGAACAGGGCCCGCGAACCTGCCCAGGGCGTACCCCGCGGCGGAGGAGCCCAGGGATCCGACGATCGCGAGTGCCAGCCCGAGCGGCAGGCCGAGTGCCGTTCCCGCCAGGACGATGAGCGGCGTGGACGGCACGGGCAGCAGCACGTCCACGACCAGCAGGGCGAAGATCACCGCCGCGGCCCACAGCGGGTCGATGCCGCGCACCCACGCAACGACTCCCTCGAAGTCGACGAGGTCGAGTGCCTCGAACACGATCCAGCTCAGCAGCACGAAGCCGAGCACGACGGCCGGTATCCACTTCCACCGGACGCCCGTCTCATAACTCATCGGGTGATGGTCGCCCACGTCGATGCGCCGGACAATCCGCCAGTGGCGCAGGTTCCGCGAAGG
This sequence comes from Lentzea sp., assembly GCF_035525475.1. Classification (GTDB taxonomy): domain Bacteria; phylum Actinomycetota; class Actinomycetes; order Mycobacteriales; family Pseudonocardiaceae; genus Lentzea. The sequence goes on from NZ_DATLEC010000249.1 coordinate 20,417, forward strand.
AGACACACATGAGTGACGACCTCGTGCCGTTCCTCGGCCACTGGGTGCTCGATCCGGCGCGTTCCGCGTACACGGGCGGCACCCCGCCCCGAAGTGGTCATTACGTCCTGAGCTTCGAGGGAGGCCGTGTGGCGTGACGACATGTCGGTGTACCGCAGGCAGTACTAGGAACGCGGCCTGAAGACCGCGACCACGACGCGCAGGCCGAGCAGCACGCTGACGATCAGCAGGTTGTAGCCGAAGACCTGGTGGAGGCCGACGTCCGGCACCACCTCGGGCCCGCCGCTGGACCCGAGGAGCAGCACCGCCATCACGCCCGCGGTCGCGCCCAAAACCGTCAGCATCACCTGGTGCAGCAGGCCGGTGACGAACGACCTGTCGCGTTCGTCTGCGAACAGCCGGATCGACATGCTCAGCCGGCCCTGCTCGACCGCGCCGGTGATCCGGTCGATCCGCCGCGGCAGCCTGCGCAGCATCGGCAGCACGGCCTGGAGCTCCTCGGCCACCGTGCGCTTCACGGACTCGGGCGTGAGCCGTTCGGTGATCTGCTCGGCCGCGAACGCCCGCGACTCCACGACGATGTTGAAACCCGGCGACAGCACGCCCAGGGTGCCCTCCAGCGTCGCCAGGGCCCGGAACACCGCCGCGATCTCCGGCGGGACGCGGAGCCCGAACCGCGACACGAGCAGGAACAGGTCGCCGAACATCTCGACGTCCGGCCGCATGCCCGCGCCCAGGTGGCGTGCCATGAACTGGCCGAGCGCGCGCTCCAGCCGTTGCTCGTCGATCTCCTCCGGGCGGGAGGTCAGCTCCAGCAGCGAGTCGGTCAGCCCGGCGGGGTCGCCGCGGTCGATGGCCAGCAGCAGCCTCTGCAACGCCGAGCGCAGGTTCGAGTCGATCCGCCCGACCGAGCCGAAGTCGAGCAGGCCGAGCCGTCCGTCGGACAGCAGCAGCACGTTACCGGGGTGCGGGTCGGCGTGGAAGACGCCGTCGAGCATCACCTGCCGCAGCACGAACCGCAGCAACGTCCGCGCGAGCCCCTCGTCCTCGGCGGCACCGCGCACGGGAACGCCGTCGAGCCGGTCCATGACGAGAACGCGGGATGTCGACATGTGGACTTGCGGCAGCTCGACCGAGGAGTCCGACACCGCCGCCACGGCCGCGATGTTGCGCGCCTCGACGCGGAAGTCCAGCTCCTCGCGCAACGCCGCGGCGAACCCGGCCGCCAGGTCGCGCACGCCCAGCGCAGACCCCCACCGCGTGCGCTGCAACGTCTCCGCCAGCCTCGACACGATGTCCAGGTCGCCCTCGGCCACGGCCCGCACGTCCGGCCGTTGCACCTTCACCACGACCTCGGCGCCCGACGCCAGCACGGCCCGGTGCACCTGCGCGATCGAGGCCGCCGCCAGCGGTTCGGGGTCGACCTCCCGGAACGCGTCCGGCCCGAGCTCGTCGTCGAGCAGGGCGCGGACCTCGTCCCACTCCGCCGGCGGCACCTTGTCCTGCAACAGGCTCAGCTCGTCGACGAAGTCCTCCGGCAGCAGGTCGGCGCGGGTCGACAGCACCTGGCCGAGCTTCACGAACGTCACGCCCGCGTCCTGCAACGCGAGCCGCAACGACCGCGCGAGGTCGGTGCCGGACCGTTCGCGGCCGCGCAGGTAGGGGCCGAGGCCGTGGCGGAACGCGATCGCGGTGATGCGCGAGTAGCGGCGGGTGCGGGCGATCCGGCGCCGCAGCATGCCCCACCACTCGGTGGGCGGCGGGATCGAGCCGGTCGGCACGATGACCTCGGCGAACGCCAGCAGTCCGATCACGACCAGCAGCGACAGTCCCAGTTGGATGGTCGCCAGCGAGGCCGTCGGCGCGGTCGTCTCGCCGAAGACGCCCGTCGCGATCGACATCGCGAGCAGGCACGCCAGCGCCGTGCGGACCAGGCCGACGCGCAGGCCGAGGATTCGCCGCGCTGCCAGGGACATGCCCAGCACGAGCAGCAGGAACGTGACCGGGAAGCCGATCCAGTAGACGAGGAAGTCCCCCATGCCCGGCAGCCTAGGGCGACCGAGCTGAGAGTGTGTGCGGAACGCCACCGGTGTTCCAGCGCGACGGCGGTGCGCTGGAACGCCGGTGACGCGGTCTTGAGGGTTAGAAGTCGAAGACCTTGCCGGTGAGCGCGCGCACGACGCACGGGTTCGAGTACGTCTGCTGGAAGTTGATCCTCTTGGTGCGCCACTTGCCCTGCAGCGTCGCCTTGGTCGGGTTCAGCTCCATCGTGCACATCGCGCCGGTCTCCTCGAGCCGGCGGAAGTCGCCCTCGACGGGCATGAGCTGGTCGCACGCCTGCTGCGCGTGGCGGTGCGTGCCGCCGGCGGGCTCGCAGTTGAGCTGCGTGGTGCTGAGGGCGCCCATCTTCGGCTGCAACGACAGCACCAGCCCGGATTCGGGGACGAGAGTCGCTGCCTGGGCCGTCGCGGGGAAGAGCGGTGCGGCGAGCGCGAGACAGGCAAAAAGAAGTCGGGTCCTTGCCATGCCACCACTGTGGCGCGACGAGGACCCGGATCTCCAACCAACTCAGCGGTAACACCGGATCGTGTACACCGCCATCACCGCGTGCGACGTTCTGGGCCCTGGAGTCCCGCGGACTCCGTCGAGGCGAGCGCCCCGGCGACCTGGTTGCCGACCGCGGCCATGCCCCTCGCGTTGGGGTGCACCGGGAAAGCCAGGCTCGTCGGGATGATGCCCTCGACCCACTTGTCCCACGGCGCCGCGCACGTGTCGCGGCCGAGGCTGATGTCGTACGGGTTCACGAACGTGGCTCCGGCCGCTTTCGCCTGGGCGCCCAGCATTCCGTTGAGCTGCTGCTGCACGGTGTCGAGGTAGGGCACGTCGCCGCGGGAGATCGGCACGACCGGCCAGCACCCGCCCGACGGCGGCAGGATCCGCAGGTAGCCGACCACGACGATCTTGGCGTTGGGGGAGCGCTGCCTGATGCCGGCGAGCACCTCGGCGACCTTCGGAGCGGTGGCGGCGACGCGCTGGGAGAGGGAGTCGCCGTAGGTGGCCGCGCAGGGCGCGCCGGTCGGGTCGGAGACGCTCTTGCCGGCGCAGGTCAGGATGATGTCGGAGAAGCCGATGTCGTTGCCGCCGATGGAGAGGGTGACGAGGTCGGTGTCGGCTTTCAGCGCGGAGAACTGCGGCACGGACTGGCCGGGGATGCCGCTCTGCACGCCCGCCATGTGCTCGGTCTGCGCGCCACCGCAGGAGATGTCGGTGAAGTTCGCGACGCCGAGCCTCTTCGCGAGGACGGACGGGTAGTTCTGCGTGGACTTGAAACAGCTCAGCGGGTCGAGCCGCTGCAGGGGGATGAACGGCCCGGACACGAACGAGTCCCCGAGCGAGACGTAGTTCCGGTACCGGGGCGCGGCGCCGGCGTGCGGAGCCAGCAGGGCCGCGATCATGGCTGTGAGCAGGGAAACAACAGTGACTCGGCGCGTCATTGCTACCTCGTTACTGAGCAGTAGGAACGTAGTCGAAGGGTGACCGGGCCATTGCGCGGTGTCAATCCCTCCACCAGGCTGGAACGATGACGGGGGTACGGAAAGCGGCGGTGGCGTCCGCGGTCGGGAACACGATCGAGCTGTACGACTTCCTGCTCTACGGCACCGCTTCTGCGCTCGTGTTCGACAAGATCTTCTTCCCGCAGTTCGACTCGCGGGTCGGGGTGCTGCTCGCGTTCGCCACGTTCGGCGCCGGCTTCCTCGCCCGTCCGCTCGGCGGCGCGGTGATCGGCCACCTCGGCGACCGGGTCGGCCGCCGGGCGATGCTCGTGATCACCCTGTCGGTCACCGGCGTCTCGACCGCGTTGATCGGACTGCTGCCGACTTACGCGCAGGCGGGCATCCTCGCGCCGTTGTTGCTCGTGCTGCTGCGGCTCGTGCAGGGGTTCTTCATGGGTGGCGAGCAGGGCGGTGCGTCGCTGATGGCGGTCGAGCACGCGCCACCGGGCCGTTGGGGCTGGTACGGCAGCTGGGTGTTCATCGGGTCGCCGGTCGGTCTCGTGCTGGCGAACCTCGCGATGTACCTGTCGTCACGCGCTTCCGGGCCGGATTTCCTGTCGTGGGGCTGGAGGGTGCCGTTCCTGTTCTCGGTCGTGCTGGTCGGGATCGGGCTCTACATCCGGTTGCGGGTCTCGGAAAGCCCGCGGTTCGCGCGCGCCGGGAAGTCGCGGCTGCCGATCGCCGAGGTGCTGCGCGACCGGTGGCGGGTGGTGCTGCTGGGCGCGGGCGTGAACCTCGGGTTCACGATCTTCATCTACGTGCTGAGCGTGTTCATGATCGGCTACGGGCGCACGGCGTTGAAGATCTCCGCGGACGACCTGCTCGTGGCGACCGTGGTGGGGTCGGTGGCGCAGGTCGTCGCGGTGCCCGCGTTCGGTCTGCTGTCGGACCGCGTCGGGCGCCTGCCGGTGATGTTCGGTGGCGCGATCTTCCAGGCCGCGTTCGCGTTCCCGTTGTTCTGGCTGACGAACTCGGGCTGGTTCACGTTCGCGATGGTGCTCGGGTTCGTGGGCTCGGCGGCGTTGTTCGGCCCGTCGGCCGCGTACTTCGCCGAGCTGTTCCGGACCCGTGTGCGCTACAGCGGTGTGGCGTTGAGCTTCCAGCTCGGCGCCGTGCTGGGTGGCGGGCTCGCCCCGCTAATCGCGCAGTCGTTGCTGCGCACCGGAACCTGGGCGATCGCGGTGTACCTGGTCGCGGGTGCGGTGCTGTCCGCCGTGTGCCTGCTGGTGATCGGCTCAGCGCACGAGGCGGAGCCGGCGGGCGGCGAGTCCGACGGTCAGTCGTTGACCCCAGCCGAGGCGTAGCGCGTCGCTCTCGATGCCGTCGCCGAACGCCACCAGACCGTCGGACTCGACGTCGATGGCGAGGTCTTCGCCGGTGATCTCGCCCTCGGTGTGCTCGATGCCGGTGCTCGGGGACGGCCAGGCCTCCCTCACGAACCAGACCAGCCTGCGTTCGGCCGGGGCCGGCAGCGGGATCCGGCTCTTCCGTTCCCGGTGGGCGGAGCTGCACCAGCCCGTCGCGCCGGTGCCGCTGCCGATGAGGATGCCGGACGACGCCTGGCGTTCGTTCCGGATGCGGTAGCGGCTGGTCTGGTGGCTCGGGTGGCCCACGTAGATCTCGTTGAGGGCGTGGAGGGTCTGGCCGTCGTCCGACCTGGCCTCGACCATCGTGCGGTCCTCGGTGTCGGCGGTGTTGTGCAGCAGGTCGGACGCCTCGGACGGGGCGTGCGTGGCGAGCACGCCCCTGTCCGGGTTGATGCCGATCACCGGCTGGCCGTCCAGGTACTTGGCGACGTTGGCCACCAGGCCGTCCTGGCCGACGACGACCACTACGTCTTCGGGCGCGAACAGGAACCGCGACAGGTCTTCCCTCTCGACCACGCCGCGGCGCCAGTCCAGCGGGATCGCGGCGCTGACCTCTCCCAGCGCTGCGCGGGCCTGTTGGTCACGGTCCACCACCTCGTCCAAGGTCCTGTCACGGGACTTGAGGAAGAACTCGACCTGACCTCTCGTCCCGTGTCTCGCCAGCAACTCTGTCAGCTCGGTGCGCCTGTGCACCAGCACGATTCTCGGGGCCAGGCTCATCTGGCGAGCCTGGTCAGGATCGGCTGGAGGAGGTCGGGGGTGAGGTTGATGCTGCCGATCTCCGGGAGGTTGCCGGCGAGTTCCTTCGCAGCCAAGGCGTAGAGGGTCGACTCCGGGACCTCCCGGTAGGCGTCCAGCCTCGCCTTCTCGCCCGCGGCCTCGGCCTCGGCGAGCTGGCGGATGCCGTTCGCCTTGGCCTCGTTGGCGATCTTGGCCGACCTGGCGTCGTCCTCGGCCTGCTTGAGGGCGTTGGCGCCTCGTTGCACCACGAGCTGTTCCTCGCGCTTCGCCAGCTCGATCTGGTTCTGCAGCTCGTTCTCGCTGATCGCTCGTTCGCGTTCCACCGCCATCGCGCGGCGTTCGTAGGTGGCCTTGTCGGCTTCCTGCTGGACTCGTTCGCGGATGGTGGTCTGGAGGGCCTTCTCCATGGCCGCGTCCGGGCGGATGGCCACCACCCTGACGTCCGTGATCTCCATGCCGATGTGGTGTGCGGTCAGGTTGGCCTGGACTGCTGTCTTGACCTGCTCCACGCCGGTTTTGAGGGCCTGGTCCAGGTCCAGGGTGGCGAGGATCTTGAGGGCGTGCTGCTGGGTGCTCTCGGTCAGGGTGGTGGCGATCTGGCTCAGCGGGTCCTGGCGCCAGGTCCCCGTGTCCGGGTCGATCGAGAAGTCGATCCTGGTTGTCGCTGTCTCCGGGTTGGTGCAGCGGTAGGTCACCGTCAGCTGGACCGTCACGTCCTGGTAGTCCGCGGTTCTGGCGTGGAAGAGCATCGGTAGTTCTCTGTCGTCCACCGGGACTTCTGACAGGACTGCGGTTCTGGGGCGGAACCAGAAGCTCAGGCCCGTGCCCTCGTGGACCAGCTCGCCCTTCCTGATGTGTCTGATGTGGACTGTGGGGGCTCCCCTCAGGTGGCGCAGTCCGGGGTAGGTGCTGATGTCGGCCATCGTGGGGGTCCTCTCGGAGGGCTGGTCCGGTCTTTTCGTCGTGTTGACGATAAGCCTATACTCCGGTGGTGTACTCGCCAAGTGATTTCCCTCCCTTCGCGGTCACGGTCGATCTGGTGGTGTTGACCGTTCGGGGGGATGAGCTGTGTGTGCTGGTGGTTCGGCGGGGGGAGTCGCCGTTTCTCGGGCAGTGGGCCTTGCCAGGGGGGTTCGTTCAGGTTTCCGAGTCCGTGGATGCTGCTGCTGTTCGGGAGCTTCGGGAGGAGACCGGGGTTTCAGGGTTGCATCTCGAGCAGCTCGGGACCTATGGGGAGCCTTCGCGTGATCCTCGGATGCGGGTGGTGTCTGTCGCCTATCTGGCGTTGGCTGCCGGGTTGCCCGTGCCTGTTGCCGGGACCGATGCCGCTTCGGCTGCCTTTGTTCCCGTTGCTGAGGTTTCGGAGTTGGCCTTTGACCACTCGCGCATCCTTGAGGACGGGGTGGAGAGGGCTCGGGCCAAGTTGGAGTACACGCCGTTGGGGGCCGAGTTCTGTCCTGCCGAGTTCACTGTTGCCGAGTTGCGGCGGGTTTACGAGATCGTCTGGGGGGTTTCTCTGGATCCTCGGAACTTCCACCGGAAGGTGACCGGGGTGGAGGGGTTGCTGGTGCCCACCGGGGAGACGACCTCTCGGGACGGGGGGCGGCCGGCTGCCCTGTTCCGTCGGGGGACTGCTGAGATGTTGTATCCGCCGCTGGCCCGTCCGTAGCGTTTCGGGCGTGGTGTCAGAGGCTTACTGCGTCACCTGTTGTTGCTGACTGCTTTGCCGCCTCGATGATTTCCAGGCCCGTCAGTGCGTCTTGCGGGGTTACCTCGGGTTTACCTGCTGCCACTGCCTTGTAGAAGTTCTGGTAGGCGCCTGGTTCTGTTTTATGCGGCTCGCCGTTCAGGGTGCCCCAGGCTTCTTCTGGTTCTTCGCCCCAGCCCGGGGTTGCTGGGGTCTCGCCTGCCTTGAGGCGTTCTTCTTGCGGGTCCATGCCGTACTTGACGTACGCGGCGTCGTGGCCCAGCACGCGGAAGCGCGGGCCCTGGTCTGCCGCCAGGGCGCTCATCCACAGGTGGGAGCGGACGCCGTTGTCGTGGGTCAGGGCCAGGAAGACGTCGTCGTCCGCTTTGGCGCCCGGGCGGACTGTCGCGATTTCCGCGTGGACTGTCCTTGGGCGGCCGAAGAGGGCTACTGACTGGTCCACCAGGTGGGTGCCCAGGTCGTAGAGGATGCTGCCCAGGTCCTTCGGGTCGCCTGACTCCTTCCAGGAGTCCTTGATCTCTGGGCGGTAGCGCTCGAAGCGGGACTCGAAGCGGTGGACCTTGCCCAGGGTGTCGGAGTCCAGGAGTTTTCGTACCGTCAGGAAGTCTCCGTCCCAGCGGCGGTTGTGGAACGGGACCAGCATCAGGCCCCTGGAGGAGGCTATGGAGGCCAGGGCCCTCGCTTCTGCCGGGGAGCCGGCGAACGGTTTGTCGACCACCACGTTCAGGCCGTGTTCCAGCACCTGGCGGGCGTGGGTGGCGTGGAAGCGGTTCGGGGTGGTGATGACGACCAGGTCGAAGTCGCCCGTCCAGACCTCGTCCAGAGTGGACAGCAGGCGGGTGTCCGGGTAGCGGGACGCTACCTCTGCCTGGCGCTTCGGGTTCGCGGTGACCACGGCGGAGAGTTCCAGGCCTTCTGTTGCCGCGATGAACGGGGCGTGGAAGGCCGCCCCACCTAGTCCGTAGCCGACCAGAGCTGTGCGCATGCGATCAGCCTAAGCGTTCCCACCTGGTGGACGGGGTATCGGTGGGCCGTCCGGACCCCTACCTTCGTCCCCATGACCATGCTGCTGGTTAGCCGACGCCACGTGGACTACGTGCGCGTCACCAGCATGGCTTGTCGCCGCTCCCGTTGACTTCGAGCCCACTCAACGCACAAACCTGGAGCACAGCCATGTCCTGGTCCTTCGAGACTGCCCAGATCCACGCGGGTGCCGCGCCCGACCCCACCACCGGTGCTCGTGCCACGCCGATCTACCAGACCACCTCCTACGTCTTCCGGGACACGCAGCACGGGGCGGACCTGTTCTCGCTCGCTGAGCCCGGGAACATCTACACGCGCATCAACAACCCCACGCAGGACGTGCTGGAGCAGCGGGTCGCCGCTCTCGAGGGCGGGGTGGCGGCTGTTGCCTTCGCTTCTGGATCGGCCGCGGGGACGGCGGCGATCCTGAACCTCGCCCGGAGCGGGGACCACCTCGTGTCCAGCGCCTCGTTGTACGGCGGAACGTACAACCTGTTCCACTACACGTTGCCGAAGCTGGGCATCGAAGTGTCGTTCGTGGACGATCCGGACGACCTCGACGCCTGGCAGGCGGCGGTGCGGCCCAACACCAAGCTGCTCTTCGCCGAGACGTTGGCCAACCCGCGCAGTCACGTGCTCGACGTCGAGGGGGTCGCCGGGGTCGCGCACGCCAACGACGTGCCGTTGGTCGTGGACAACACTGTGCCCACGCCGTACCTGCTCCGGCCGCTCGAGCACGGCGCGGACATCGTCATCCACTCCGCCACCAAGTACCTCGGCGGGCACGGGACCGCCATCGCCGGTGTGGTGGTGGACGGCGGCAAGTTCGAGTACGGGGCCGAGAAGTTCCCCGACTTCCACGAGCCCGACCCCAGCTACAACGGGCTGCAGTACTGGCCGGTGCTCGGGCACGGGGCGTTCGCGGCCAAGCTGCGGGTGCAGGGGCTGCGGGACACGGGTGCGGCCATCGCGCCGTTGACCAGCTTCCTGGTCATCCAGGGGATCGAGACGTTGTCGCTGCGGATCGAGCGGCACGTGCAGAACGCGCAAGCGCTTGCCGAGTGGCTGGAGGGGCGGGACGAGGTCGAGAAGGTCCACTACGCGGGCCTGCCGTCGTCGCCGTTCTACGCCAACGCGCAGAAGTACCTGCCCAAGGGGGCCGGTGCGGTCGTGAGCTTCGAACTCCGCGGCGGTGTGCAGGCCGGGCGGGCGTTCGTGGACGGGACGAGCCTGTTCAGCCAGCTCGTGAACATCGGGGACGTGCGGTCGCTGATCGTGCACCCGGCCTCGACCACGCACAGCCAGCTCACGCCAGAGGAGCAGCTCGTCACGGGCGTCTCGCCCGGGCTGGTGCGGCTGTCGGTCGGGCTGGAGGGGCTGGAAGACCTCAAGGCCGACCTGGAGGCGGGCTTCACCGCGGCCAAGTCGGCGTTGTAGTGGGCGGCTGGAGGTTCGGTGATCCGAACGGCCGGCGGAAGTGGTTCAGCCACGCCGAACCGTTCGCGGGACTGCCGGGATTCCAGCTCGCGTACGAGACGTGGGGGACCTTGAACGCCGAGGCCTCCAACGCGGTGCTCGTGCTCCACGCCCTCACCGGTGACAGCCATGTCGCCGGGGGCGTGGAGCCGGGCCACCCGACGCCTGGCTGGTGGGAGGCGCTGATCGGCGAGGGCCGGCCGCTCGACGGGTTCTTCGTGGTGGCGCCGAACGTGCTGGGCGGCTGTCAGGGCAGCACCGGGCCGTGGCAGTACCCCGGGTTCCCCGCGATCACCGTTCGCGACCAGGTCGCCGCCGAGGTCCGGCTCGCCGACTTCCTGGGCATCCGGCAGTGGGCCTCGGTGCTCGGCGGGTCGATGGGCGGCATGCGGGCCGTGGAGTGGGCCGTCGGCGAACCGGACCGGGTGAAGTCGTTGCTGCTGCTGGCGACCACGGCCGCCGCGTCGGCCGAGCAGATCGGGCTGGCGTCGGTGCAGCTGCACGCGATCAGGGCGGATCCCGTGGAAGGACTGGGGATCGCGCGCCGGATCGCGCACCTCAGCTACCGCAGCGAGCAGGAGCTGCAGGCGCGGTTCGGCAGGCAGGTGCGGGAGGACGGGCGGTTCGAGGTCGAGTCCTATTTGGACCACCACGCGGCGAAGCTCACGAGGCGGTTCGACGCGGAGAGCTACGTGACGCTGACGGAGGCGATGAACTCGCACGACGTCGGGCGCGGGCGCGGTGGTGTCAAGGCGGCGCTGGAACGCGTCGAGGCCCGCACGATCGTGGCCGGTGTCGACTCGGACCGGCTGTATCCCCTGGGGCAGCAGGAGGAACTGGCGGCGGGCATCCCCGGAGCGGACGAGCTGCGGGTGATCGAGTCGCCGTACGGGCACGACGCGTTCCTGATCGAGAGCGAGCAGGTCGGCGCTCTCGTCAGGGAGCTGGTGCCCGCGCACTCAGGTAGTCGTTGAGCCGCGCGGAGGCGGTGAGCATCGCCAGGCCCCGCGCGGTGAGACGGCGGCGCCAGTCGGCCAGGGCGGCGCCCAGCGTCTCCGTGCCGCCCGCCGTGCGGATCTGCTGCACCACGAGGGCTATGCGCGCCAACGGATAGCCACCGCGCCGCAGCAGGTGTGCCAGCTCGGCGTCCCGGACGTCCTCCGCCCGGAACACGCGATAGCCGGTGGGTTCGCGTGCGGGCGTGAGGATCCCGGCTTCCTCCCACGCCCGCAGCGTCGCCGGGGTGACGCCGAGACGGTGCGCCAGCTCGCCGATCGTGCGTGGTTCCAGGACGGGTTCGAAGTCGGTCAGGTCCTGCACGGCCCTGCTGACCGAGCCGAGGGTCTCGCGGTCGCGCAGCAGCTGCTCGTGGCCGCGGTCGATGATCAGCAGCATCTCGTCCGGGTCGCTGGCGTGGATCGCGTTCATGATCTGCCCGGCACGGGCGTGCCCGAACGCCGGGACCAACGCGACGAACGCGCGCAACGCGGCGGCGTGGACCTCGGTGTAGACGCGGTAGCCGGACGGGGTGCGCGCCGCGGGCGGGATGAACCCGGACTGCTCGTAGTTGCGCACGGCCTGGGTCGAGATGCCATGCTCGTCAGCGAGGTCGGATGGACGCACGGTTGAGACTTTAGCCGCAGGTGACAGCGTTTATCGCGAGAAAGTCTCAACGGCGCTTTCAATGTTACGGTTGAACCACATGAGCCAGGACATTCGTGAGTTCATCAGCCCCTTCACCGAGCTCTTGGCGTTCGGCGAGCCGACGCACCTCGAGCACGCCCACACCTGGATCCGCAACGAGCTGGTCGAGCAGCTGGCCGGACTCGGCTACCGGTCGATCGCCCTGGAGACCTGCCGCGTCCGGGGGCTCCTGGTCGACGACTACGTCCAGGGCGGACCCGGTGACCTCGACACGGTGATGGAGGAGGGCTTCTCCCACTCCTTCGGGCGGTGGCCTGCCAACCGCGAGCTGGTGCAGTGGATGCGCGAGTACAACGAGGACAAACCCGAGGCGGAACGGCTGGCGTTCCACGGCTTCGACTTCCAGACCGAGACCGTCAGCGCGCCCAGCCCGCGCCCCTACCTCGAACACGCCCGCGACTACCTCGGCGAGGACGTCGACCTGACGACCGACGACGGGAAGTGGAGCCGCGTCGAGGCCGTCATGGACCTCACCCAGTCGCCAGGGCAGTCCGGGGAAGCCGTGAGGTTGCGCGAGATCGGCACGGGCATGCTCAAGCGGCTGCACGAGCGCAGGACCGCCGATGCCGCCTGGTACCGCGCGGAGACGCACCTGACAGCCGGTCTGAGCCTGCTCCGGTACCACCGGGAGTGCGCCGAGCCGAACCCGTTGGGCGTGCGCCTGAACCGCCTCTGCCAGATGCGGGACGGCGTGATGGCCCGCAACCTGCTGGAGATCCGGCGCGCCGAGGCTTCACGCGGGCCGACGTTCGTGTTCGCGCACAACGCCCACCTGCAGCGCACGAACAGTTCCATGGAGATGGCGGGCGAACGGATCGAGTGGTTCTCCGCGGGCGCGCTCGTGGCGCCGCTGCTCGGTGACCAGTACACGGTCATCGCGGGCACGCTCGGGCGCAACGACTCGTTCGGGCTGGGCGAACCGGACGAGGCCACCCCGGAGGGGCAACTGCAGAGCCGGTTCACCACCTGGGGCATCACCGCGGACAAGCCGCGGGGCCCGAGCCGCACCGACACCGGGCTGGAGATGGGCTACTTCCCGCTCGACCAGCACCTGATGGACGGTGTGGACGCGCTGCTGCACGTCAGGGCTGGTCGTCCAGTGACGCGGTGATCCACGGCGCGACGGGCAGGTCGCGCGTCTCGCACTCGATCGCCAGCTTCAGGGTCCACCGCAGGGCTTGCAACACCACGGTCGCGAGCTCCTGCGGCCGGCCGTTGGCCAGGGCGATCTCGATCTGCTCCGCGGCCGCGTCCTGATCTCCGTGCACCTCCGCCAGCAACGCGCGGATCGCCGTGCGCACCGGCGGGTCGGCGTCGTCGATCTGGACCTCGTTGCCCTCCTCGTCGAAGACCTGCATCTTCACCGGTGTGGCACCGCCGGACCCGAGCGCGCCGACCATGCTGCTGCACTCGGCGAACAGCAGCAGCACCAGCTCGCGGATCTCCTCGTCGCCCTCGGGGGAACCGCTGAGATACCCGGTCACGAGGTCCACCGCCACAGCGTCCTCACCGGCCCTGGCCGCGGCCAGCGCCTCACCGGCCACGGCCGTCAGCCGTGACCAGCGATCTGGATCCTGTGGTGGTCTCACAGGTACTGCCTACCGCGCGGCGTGACGCGTTCGCAATGCCCCATCTTGATCAGAGTGCTACCGGGGTATGTCACTCCGCAGGTCACTGTGCGATTACGCGGATCCACCTAGCATCGGGTGGTGTTCCGCACGTTGTACAGGACGGTCCTCGGTCCCGATCGCACGCGGGTTCTCCCCCAGGCGCTCGGCCGGCTGTGGCTGCCCGTCTTCGCCGCGCTGGTCGTCTACGCGTTCGTGTGGGCGGTCGTCGCCAGCGCCTCGTACGTGCGCCAGGCCGATTCGGACGGCTGGTGGGTCCTCGTCTTCGTGGCCACGCTCGGTCCGTACGTGCTGCTGCTCTGGTCCCCGCTCTACGCCTGGCGGCTGGCGGCGCCGGGGTTCTACCTCGTCAGCCTCCTCGCGGTGGGCGAGGGGGCGGGGGCCTTCCAGTACTGGACCGCGGTGCCGCTGTTCGTCGCGGTCGTGGCGTTCTACTCGCGAGGGATCGTCATCGCGGTCACCCTGCTCAGCATGGCGCTGATCGTGGCCTCCGAACCGCAGGCCGCGGACATGGCGCTCTTCGTGCCCATCATCGCCGCGGTGGTCTACCTGCTCGGTGCGCGCGGCCGGGCCGAACGCGAGCTCGAGGAAGAGCGCGACGCCAAGGCCGCGCTGGAGGAACGTGCGCGCATCGCACGCGAGATGCACGACGTCGTGGCGCACCACATGTCGATGGTGGTGGTCAGGTGCGAGACCGCGCCCTACCGTCTCAAAGGGCTGAACGAGGAAGCCGAGAAGGAGCTCGCGGAGATCGGTGAGGCGGCGCGGGAGGCCATCACCGACATGCAACGCCTGCTCGGCGTGCTCAGGACGAACGGCCAGGCGCCGGAACGCGAACCGCAGCCCGGCATCAGCCGCATCCCGGAGCTCGTCAGGCCGGGTGACGAGGCCGAGGTCGACGTGGACGACGTCCCGGAGGCGGTCGGGCTGACCGCGTACCGGGTCGTGCAGGAGGCGCTCACGAACGCCACCAGGCACGCTCCCGGCTCGAAGGCGTCCGTCCACGTGCACAAGAACGACGGCCGGCTCGACATCTGGATCATCAACACCCCCGGAGGGCCGTCGCGGGGTGGCGGCAGCGGGCAGGGTCTGGTGGGAATGCGTGAACGCGTCGCGGTGCACGGTGGCACGCTGACCGTGAAGTCGACCGAGGACGGCGGGTTCATGGTCAGGGCGAGAATTCCGTTGGGGGACAAGTGATCAGGGTGGTCGTGGTGGACGACCAGGAGATGGTGCGCGAGGGTTTCTCCGCGCTGCTGAACGCTCAGGACGACATCGACGTGATCGGCTCGGCCGGCAACGGCGTGCAGGGTGTCGCGCTGGCACGCACGGTCAGACCCGACGTCGTGCTGATAGACATCCGCATGCCCGAGATGGACGGTCTCACCGCCACCCGGTTGCTGCTGGGCGGTTCGGACGACGTCAAGGTCCTCGTATTGACCACGTTCGACCTCGACGACTACGTCTACGAGGCGTTGCAGGCCGGTGCGAGCGGGTTCCTGCTCAAGCACGCGCCCGCCCGTGAGCTGCTCAACGCCGTGCGCGTGGTGGCCGCCGGGGAGGCGTTGCTGGCGCCGTCGATCACCAAGCGGTTGATCGAGGACTTCGTGAAGTCCCGCCGCGGAGACCGGGTGCGGCCGGCGCAGCTCGGCGTGCTGACCGAGCGCGAGACCGAGATCCTCGTGCTGGTCGCGCAGGGCATGTCCAACCTGGAGATCGCCGCGCACCTCGTGCTCGCGGAGCAGACGGTCAAGACGCACGTGAGCCGCGTGCTCACCAAGCTGGGCCTGCGCGACCGCGCCCAGGCCGTCATCGCGGCGTACGAGAGCGGGCTCGTGGTACCGGGGTAGGGCCGCGGAAACGGCTCTGCGGTGTGACGATCCGAGGGGCGTGGTCTTCCTAGTTTCGGTTCATGCGCAGAGCCTTCCTGTTCCTCCTGCTGATCGCCGTTCCCGCGGTCGCGCCGTCGATCGCCCAGTGGCGTGCCGACGTCGCCCGCCGGGTGGCGGTCGTCGGTGATCTCGCCACCGCGCGGGACGTCGTGGTCGTCGTGCCGGGGTCCGACGTGGACGTCGACCGGTTCGACCGGACCGTCGGGAAGATGGCGGCCAACCTGTACGAGCAGGCCCACCGCGACGACCTCGCGGTGATCGCGTGGCTCGGGTACCGGACGCCGCAGGGGCTCGGCGTGGACGCGATGACCGGCTCGCTGGCGCGTCAGGGTGCTGTCGAGCTGGTCGATTTCGTGCGGGCGTTGCACACGAACGCACGCATCCACGTCTTCGGGCACAGCTACGGCTCGGTCGTCGTGTCGCTGGCGGCGCACGAGCTGGACGTCCAGAACATCGTGTTCACCGGGAGTCCGGGTGTCCGGGTGAGCTCCGCCGCCGAGCTCGGGACGCCGGCGAAGGTCTGGGCGTTGCGGTCCAGCGGGGACTGGATGCGGTTCGTGCCCAACGCGCGGCTGTTCGACCTCGGGCACGGCACGGATCCCGCCTCCGACGGCTTCGGCGCGACCGTGCTGCGGTTCGAGGGCGGCAAGCACGACACCTACTACGAGCCGGGCAGCGGGACGTTGACCGCGCTCGTCCGGATCGCTTCGGGGGAGGAGCTGTGAGGAATCCGTTCATCGACGCCGTTCGTGCTCTGGCGGTCGTCACCGTCGTGCTCGGGCATTGGCTGGTGACCGCGCTGGTGGACACGCCCACCGGCATGTACATCGACAGTCCGCTCAAACACCTGCCGGACCTGGCGCCGGTGTCCTGGGTGCTGCAGACGCTCGGGTTGTTCTTCTTCGCGGGCGGATACGCGGCCGCTCATTCGAAGACGTCCTTCGTCGTGCGGCTGAAGCAGCTCGCCGTGCCGACGGTGCTCATGCTCGGCGCCTGGGCGGCTGTCCTCTTCGGACTGGTGATGCGCGGGGTCGACCAGGGAACCGCCTACAACATCGGGTTCCTGGTCATGACGCCGCTGTGGTTCTTCGTCGTGTACCTGGTCCTGCTGGGGATGAAACCGTTGGTGCGCAAGCTGGACGAGTACTCGTGGGGTGTGCTCGTCCCGATCGCGCTGGTGCTGGTGGTCCCGTACGCGGTGTGGTGGGCGGCCTGGCAGCTCGGGTACTCGGTGGCGCGCAGGAGGGTTCCCGGCCCGCCGCTGCTGGTGGCCGGGGTGGTCGGGTACGCGTTGCTGACGTCGTTCGGCGGCTACCCGGTGTCGGCCGTCGGCATTCCGGGCGAGGCGGTCTCGAACCTCAACCCGCCGAACTACGCGACGCTCGCGCTGGCGTTCGCCCAGATCGGCCTGGTGCTCACGATCGCGCCGGTGCTGACCAGGCTCGGGACCACGAAACCCGTGGCGTGGCTCACCAAGCGGGCGCTGGGGATCTTCCTCGCGCACCAGAGCGCGTTGATCACCGTGACGCTGGCGCTCAGCGCGTGGGGACCGCTGCCGGGACTCCAGCAACCACCAGAGGGTCCGGACTGGGTGTGGCAGCGAGTGCTGTGGCTGCCGGTGTGCGCGGCCGTGACCTGGGGATGGCTGCGAGCACTGCGAGCCCGATCGCCGCGGCGTGCAGCGCCACCACCGGAGGTGCCGGGTCCAGCGCCAGCATCGGCGGTACGCACGCCAGCGCCGTGAGCAGCCACGGCAACCGCGTGTCGCAGCTGCCGGTGCGCGCGGTGTGGATCAGGTACCAGCCGAGCAGGAGGTGGATGAGGTTCTGCAGCGGATCGACCGGCAGCAGCACCAGCACCCCGTCGCCGAGGAACCCGCTCACCACGAACCCGAGCACGCCGAGCGTCCCGAACACCACGCCCGCGGCCGTGGCGAGCCGGGTCCGGTGCGACTCGTGCGACAGCCGCGGGAACCGGACCAGCCGTCGTTCGAAGCGGTGGAACAGCAGGGTGAGCGGCACGAGCAGCAACACCAGCCAGATCGGCGCCTGCGTGAGCCCGAGCAACCCGACCAGCGCGCCGACACCGGCGAGGTACGCCAGGTACACCGTCATCGGCGCCCGGCGGGCGAAGTCGACGACGTGCCACGAACGGCCCTTCAGCCACGCCGTGACCCGGCCGCGGGCGAGCAGCGCCAGGCACACCTGCGCCACGCCGAGCACCATCATCGAACGCGGGTAGCCGCTGAAGAACACCAGCGCGGGCAACGTGATCGCGCCCAGCGCCGCCAGCACGCGCCGCGACACCTGCTGCAGGGTGCCGTCCGCGTAGAAGAACCCGATCTGCTGCATCAGCAACGCGCCGACGATCAGGTTCACGTACCCGCCGGTCTTCCAGTCCGTCGACGTGCGCGCGACCTCGACCCCGAGCGTCACGAGCGTCAGCACGAACGGCGCGGTCCGGCGGGAGTGCCGGTGCAGCCACGCGGCGGCGGGCGTGGCGGCCACCGCGAGGAGGTAGACCCCGAGGAACCACAACGGGTGCGTGATCAGCCGGCTGTACGCGTCGACCTCGACGTCGAGCAGGTTCAGCGCGGCGAACACCACCACCCACAGCAGCACGAACGCGAGCACCGGCCGCAGCAGCCACGACGTCCGGCTCGACACCCAGCAGCCGAAACCACCCTCGTGCGCCTGCCAGCTGCGCAGGTTCGCGTGCCCGCCCGCGAAGAAGAACAACGGCACGGCCTGCAACGCCCACAACCACGGCGTGCCGACGTTCTTGAGGTGCGCGAGCGTCGCCACCGTCTCGCCGAGTACCAGCAGCGCGAGGCTGCACAACCGCAGGAACGTCGCGTACCGGTCCTGTTCGACGGGCTTGGGGGCGGGCAGCTCGTCACGTTTGCGCCCGTGCAGCCGCGCCAGGAGCAGGAAGACCACGACCGCACTGCCGAACGCCCACGCCACGACGGGTTCGTGGCCGGGCGGCCCCCACCTCTGACGCCACGAGTTGAACTTCAGCCCCAGCACGTAGGTCTCGGCCACCGCGTGACAGCTCTGCTCGGCGCCGCGGGGGTTCAGCCGGCACTGCGCGTGCAGGTCGATCGTCAGCCTGTCGTCCAGCGCCTTGCGCGCGGAGGGCCCGAGCGGGTCACCTTTGTGTTCCGCGTAGCGCAACAGGTCGTACCCCAGGTCGTGCGCCCGGCACGCCGTGCCAAAGTCCCACTCCGTGTCGCCGGCGGGCCCGGAGCACCCACCCGAGGCGTCCACGACCCGCAACGTCCCGTCGGGAGCCGTCACGGTCACGGGCTCGCGTCCCATCTCCCGCGCGAAGTCCGGCGGCAGGTTGATGTGCGGGTCGTGCGTCCCCGAAGGCGCCGCGAACGCCTCGACGGCGTTGGCCGCGGCGATCACATCGGCGCTCGGCGGCACGCCGTCGACACCGGTGGCCGGCCGCGAGGCGACCACCCCGCACACGAACACCGCGAGCGTGATCACCGTGAACCGGAACCAGGCCGGCAGCCGGAGGAGGAGTTCGCGCGCGCCCATTAACGGGCAAGGTTACGGAAGGATCTCGGTCGGCCGCCAATTCACGAGGTCACAACGGCGGGCCGCAGCGAGGCCAGCGCCATCCGGGACAGCAGAGCGGCCATCTGGTCCCTGTCGAGATGCGCGCTGTGGGGCGTGGAGTTGATCAACCCGAACACGGCGTGCGCCGCGGCCCGAGCCGTCGGCTCGTCGAAGTCGGCCACGGTCCGCCGGATCGCCTCGACCCACACCTCGACGTAGCGCCGCTGCAAAGCCCGCACCCGCCGCCGGTCGGGATCCGTCAAGTTCGCCAGGTTGCGAGCCTGCACGGTGATGAGCGCCGGATCGTCCAACGCGAAGTCCACGTGCCACCCGACGAGCTCCCGCAAGGCCTCCTCGGCACTGGACGCGGAGTCGACCCTCTTCTGCCCGCCGTCGAGCAGCCGCTCGGAGATCGACGTCAGCATCTCGCCGAGCATCGCGTCCTTGCTCCGGAAGTGCCGGTAGAGGGCGGGCCCGGAGATGCCCACGGCCGCACCGATGTCGTCGATGCCCACCCCGTGGAAGCCGTGCCGCGCGAAGAGCTCGGCCGCGGCGTTGAGGATCTGGTCCCGACGTGAGGGTTTCTCGGCCACGGGAGGAGGTTAGCAGCCGTTCACATGCGGCTCGGCGGGCAAATCCGCCGGGTCCGGCGGGGGTGGAACGGGCCCGTAGTGGGCTTGGGAAGCGGTGGTGTGGTGAGGCCGGGGATCGCCGAGATTGGCGCAGCTTGGGCGCGCGCCGCTCGTCTGTCCGCGCGTCCTCCGATGGGTGGAATTTCCGCAGGTACAAGCCCCAAATGTTGACTATTGACCAATACTTCACACAGGTCTTACCCATGGGTAACCATTGATCCGCACTGCATCAAATCCCTGCGGCCCCTTCGGGAGTCTTCGATGCGTCCTGCTCACCTCATCGCCTCGGCGATCACCGCCGCCGCGGCGGTAATCGCCCTCGCCAACCCCGCGAGCGCGGCCCCCGTCAACTACGTGGCCCTCGGCGACTCGTACGCCAGTGGTCTCGGAACCGGCAGCTACGACGGCGCGAGCGGCAGCTGCAAGCGCGGTCCGCTCGCCTACCCGGCCCTGTACGCGGCGGCGACAGCGCCCGCGACCTTCAAGTCCGTCGCGTGTTCAGGCGCGCGGACAAACGACGTCATCGCCCAGGCCAACAACCTAACAACAGCGACGAACCTGGTCACGGTGCAGGTCGGCGGCAACGACGCCGGCTTCACGGACGTCATCACCACCTGCACGTTCGGGTCCGACCAGGATTGCGCCAACCGGGTGAACACGGCCAAGGCCTACGCCGCGAACACGCTTCCCGGGCTGCTCAACAACGTCTACGGCACGATCAAGGCGAAGTCGCCGTCGGCGCGCGTGGTCGTGCTCGGGTATCCGCGCATCTACAAGGTGCCGGGTACGTGCAACGTCGGGCTCAGCGACACCAAGCGGGCCGCGATCAACTCCGGTAGCGACGCCCTGCACGCCACCATCAGCGCTCGCGCCGGTGCGGCCGGGTTCACCTACGTCGACGTGCGCGGGGCGTTCACCGGGCACGAGATCTGCTCGTCGAGCTGGTGGCTCAACAGCCTGAGCTGGCCGGTCGAGGAGTCGTACCACCCGAACCGGGCTGGTCACGCCAGCGGCTACCTGCCCGCGCTCCGCAGCGTCGTCGGCTGAGGGTATTCCGGAACGTGAGAGTGCCTGAAACGGGCTTTGACCTGCATTCGGGTCACTCTCGAGCGGTGCTGGTGGACCGGTAGGTTAGCGGGCGCTAACATGAGGATGTTAACGCCCGCTAACCTGAGGTCTGGGGAGCATGGACGCACCTGTCCTGCGCAGCGCCGCCGAGCCGTCGGACCGCTACGCCAAGGAGCACGCCGCGCTCGTCGACGAGCTGCGCGGCAAGCTCGCCACCGCCGCACTCGGCGGTCCTGAGAAGGCACGTCAGCGTCATGTCGACCGCGGCAAGCTGCTGCCGCGCGAGCGCGTGGACACGCTGGTCGACCCCGGCTCGCCGTTCCTGGAGCTGTCGCCGCTGGCCGCCGACGGCATGTACAACGACGAGGCGCCTGCCGCAGGCATCATCACGGGCGTCGGGCGGGTGTCCGGCCGTGAGTGCGTCATCGTCGCGAACGACGCCACGGTCAAGGGCGGCACCTACTACCCGATCACGGTCAAGAAGCACCTGCGCGCGCAGGAAGTGGCGCTGCAGAACAACCTTCCGTGCATCTACCTCGTCGACTCCGGTGGCGCGTTCCTGCCGAAGCAGGACGACGTGTTCCCGGACCGCGAGCACTTCGGGCGGATCTTCTACAACCAGGCCACGATGTCCGCCAAGGGCATCCCGCAGATCGCGGCGGTCCTCGGCTCGTGCACCGCGGGTGGCGCGTACGTGCCGGCGATGAGCGACGAGGCGATCATCGTCCGCAACCAGGGCACGATCTTCCTCGGCGGCCCGCCGCTGGTGAAGGCGGCGACGGGGGAGGTCGTCAGCGCGGAGGACCTCGGCGGCGGCGAGCTGCACTCGCGCACGTCCGGCGTCACCGACCACCTGGCGGAGAACGACGCGCACGCGCTGAAGATGGTCCGTTCGATCATCTCGACGCTCGGGCCGCGCGTGCAACGGCCGTGGGACGTCACCGAAACCGAGGCCCCGGAGGTCAACCCGGACGATCTCTACGGTGTCGTGCCGACGGACTCCCGGACTCCCTACGACGTGCGCGAGGTGATCGCGCGGATCGTCGACGGGTCGAAGTTCCAGGAGTTCAAGAAGGAGTACGGGCAGACGCTCGTCACCGGCTTCGCGCGCATCCACGGGCACCCGGTCGGGATCGTCGCCAACAACGGCATCCTGTTCGGCGAGTCCGCCGTGAAGGGCGCGCACTTCATCCAGCTGTGCGACAAGCGGTCCATCCCGCTGGTGTTCCTGCAGAACATCACCGGGTTCATGGTCGGCCGCGAGTACGAGGCGGGCGGCATCGCGAAGCACGGCGCCAAGATGGTGACGGCGGTGGCGTGCGCGCGCGTCCCGAAGTTCACCGTGATCATCGGCGGCAGCTTCGGCGCCGGCAACTACTCGATGTGCGGCCGGGCGTACTCGCCGCGGTTCCTGTGGATGTGGCCGAACGCGCGGATCTCCGTGATGGGCGGCGAGCAGGCGGCGTCGGTCCTGGCGACGGTCCGCCGCGACCAGCTCGGTGACGAGTGGTCCGCGGAGGACGAGGAGGCGTTCAAGGCGCCGATCCGCCAGCAGTACGAGGACCAGGGCAACCCGTACTACTCGACCGCGCGGCTGTGGGACGACGGCGTCATCGACCCGCGTGACACCCGCGTGGTGCTGGGGCTCGCGCTGTCCAGTGCGGCGAACGCCCCCATCGACGATGTTTCCTACGGCGTCTTCCGGATGTGATCATGTTCGACAGCGTTCTGGTGGCGAACCGCGGGGAGATCGCGGTCAGGGTGATCCGCGCGCTGCGGTCGCTCGGGATCCGTTCCGTCGCCGTGTACTCCGACGCGGACGCCGAGGCGTTGCACGTCAGGCTGGCCGACGAGGCCGTGCGCATCGGGCCCGCCGCGGCCCGCGAGAGCTACCTGTCCATCGAGAAGATCGTCGCGGCCGCCGTGTCCACCGGCGCGCAGGCGATCCACCCCGGGTACGGCTTCCTCGCCGAGAACACGGCGTTCGCGGCGGCCTGCGCCGAGGCGGGGATCGTGTTCGTCGGCCCGCCGGCGTCGGCGATCGACGCGATGGGCGACAAGATCCGCGCGAAGCTGACGGTGTCGGCCGCGGGCGTCCCCGTGGTGCCGGGCCGCACTCGCGAGAACATGTCGGACGACGAGATCGTCGAGGCCGCCGGTGAGATCGGCTTCCCCGTGCTGCTCAAGCCCTCCGCGGGCGGTGGCGGCAAGGGCATGCGGCTCGTGCACGAGGAGTCCGCGCTGCGCGAGGCGATCGAGTCGGCGCGGCGGGAGGCGCGCGGGTCGTTCGGTGACGACACGCTGCTGATCGAGCGGTTCGTCACGAACCCTCGCCACATCGAGATCCAGGTGCTCGGCGACTCCCACGGCAACGTCATCCACCTCGGCGAACGCGAGTGCAGCCTCCAGCGCCGGCACCAGAAGATCATCGAGGAGGCGCCGTCGCCGTTCCTCACGCCCGAGGTCCGCGAGGCGATGGGGTCCGCGGCGGTCGACGCGGCCAAGGCCGTCGGCTACGTCGGCGCGGGGACCGTCGAGTTCATCGTGGACGGTTCCTCCGGCGACTACTTCTTCATGGAGATGAACACCCGGCTGCAGGTCGAGCACCCGGTGACCGAGATGGTCACGGGCGTCGACCTCGTCGAGTGGCAGCTCCGCGTGGCGTCCGGTGAAGAGCTGGATTTGACCGTCGGGCTGAACGGCCACTCCGTCGAGGCACGCGTCTACGCCGAGGACCCGGCGCGCGGCTTCCTGCCCACCGGCGGCCGGGTGCTCAAGCTCAGCGAGCCCACGTCGGTCCGCGTGGACTCGGGGCTGTACGAAGGACTTGTCGTCGGTTCGGACTACGACCCGATGCTCGCCAAGGTGATCGCGCACGGCCGCACCCGCGAGGAAGCGCTGAGGCGCCTGGACCACGCGCTGGGCCAGATGGTGCTGCTCGGCGTCACGACGAACATCCCGTTCCTGCGCGCACTCCTGCGCGACGAGGACGTGCGCGCCGGCGCACTGGACACCGGCCTGGTCGAACGCAAGCTCGACGCGCTGACCACGGCCGAGATCCCGGACGACGTGTACGTGGCGGCCGGCCTGGAACGGTCCCTGGAGCCGCGGGGCGACGACCCGTGGGACCAGCTGGGCGGGTGGCGCGTCGGCGAGCACGCGTGGACGACCTGGCGCATCAACGACGTCGACGTGCGCGTGCGCGGGGACGAAGTCGTCGTCGGAGGGGGAGAACCGGTCAGGGCGCGCGCCCGCCGGGAGGGCTCCGACCTGCTCGTCGGCTCGCGCCGGTACGCGACGGCCCGCGACGGCGACGTGCTGTGGCTCGGCCACGACGGCGCCTCGTGGGCGCTGGTCGAGGCCGAGTTCCTGGTGGGCGCCGCCGGCGGAGCCGCCGCCCAGGGCGGTCCGGTCAAGTCGCCGATGCCCGGCACCGTGCTCGTGGTGCGAGCCCAGCAGGGCGAGGAAGTGACCGCCGGTCAAGCGTTGTTCGTGGTCGAGGCCATGAAGATGGAGCACACCGTGACCGCACCGGTCGACGGCGTGCTCGCCGAAGTGAACGTGCAAGCAGGCCAGCAGGTCGCACTCGACCAGGTGCTGGCCCTCGTCGTCTCTCACGAGGAGTGACACCGATGTTGGACTTCAGGCTCCCGAGCGAGTACGAGGACCTGCGCAAGACCGTCGAGGAGTTCGCCCGCGACGAGGTGGCCCCCGTCATCGGCGACTACTACGAGCGCGCCGAGTTCCCGTACCCGATCGTCGCGAAGATGGGGCAGATGGGCCTGCTCGGCCTGCCGTTCCCCGAGGAGCACGGCGGCATGGGCGGCGACTACTTCGCCCTGTGCCTCACCCTCGAGGAGCTCGCCCGCGTCGACTCGTCCGTCGCGATCACGGTCGAGGCCGCCACCTCGCTGGGCGCCATGCCGATCTACCGCTTCGGCACCGACGAGCAGAAGGCCGAGTGGCTGCCGTCCCTGACGTCGGGCGAGAAGCTCGGCGCGTTCGGCCTCACCGAGCCCGGTTCCGGCTCCGACGCGGGCGCGCTGGTCACCACCGCGCGCCTCGACGGCGACGAGTGGGTCATCAACGGCACCAAGGCCTTCATCACGAACTCCGGCACGGACATCACCGGCCTGGTGACGGTCGCCGCGGTCACGGGCACCCAGCCCGACGGCCGCAAGGAGATCTCGTCGATCATCGTCCCGTCCGGCACCCCGGGCTTCACGGTGTCGAAGAAGTACTCCAAGGTCGGCTGGTGCGCCTCCGACACGCGCGAACTGTCCTTCCAGGACTGCCGGGTGCCCGCCGCGAACCTGCTCGGCACGCGCGGACGCGGCTTCGCCCAGTTCCTGCGCACGCTCGACGAGGGCCGCGTCGCCATCGCCGCGCTGTCGGTCGGCCTGGCCCAGGGCTGCGTCGACGAGTCGGTCCGCTACGCCCACGAGCGCGAGACGTTCGGCGCGAAGATCGGGACGTACCAGGCGATCCAGTTCAAGATCGCCGAGATGGAGGCCCGCGTCCACACGGCACGGCTGGCCTACTACGAGGCCGCGTCCCGGATGCTGCGCGGCGAGCCGTTCAAGAAGCAGGCGGCCATCGCGAAGCTCGTGTCGTCCGAGGCGGCGATGGACAACGCCCGCGACGCCACGCAGATCTTCGGCGGCTACGGCTTCATGAACGAGTACCCGGTCGGCCGCTTCTACCGCGACGCCAAGATCCTGGAGATCGGCGAGGGCACGTCCGAGGTGCAGAAGATGCTGATCGCGCGCGAGCTCGGCCTCTAGGCCGTTCCATCTAAATAGGGTCAAACCACCGGCTCGAATCGATCTGTCCGGCTACCGTCCTGCCATTCCGCACGAGTGTGAGGGTGCAGATGACAGGTAGCCGGGCAGAACCGGTCTTTCCGGGGGTAAGAGTTCTCCTCGAGGTCATCCACGGTCTCTGCGACCGGCCGGGGTTCTTCTACCGGAGCAAGACCGAGGAAGTGGTCGGCGACCAGCCGCTACCGCTGCTCTACCTGGAGAGCGAAGCCAGTCCGGCGCCCTTCCTGCGCGCCCTGGAGCACAAGCTCGACGAGGGCCGGCCCGCCATTCCGCACGCCTACGTCGACGTGTCCTCGGTGCGTGCCGAGGTCGACAAGAGGTGGCCGCCGGAAGCGCGGGAGACCCCGCCGCTGCTGCCGCTGCTGGACGTGCTGAGCCACCAGTTGTCCGAGGTCCACGTCGGCAGCGAGCGCCTCACGCGGTTCGACCACTACCGGCTCGTCGACTGGCTCACCAGCAAACGCCTGCCGCGCAAACCCGGCCGTGACGACAGGGCGAGCGTCATCGAGCTGCTGCGGCAGTGGACGGGCAGGACCACCGAGAACGGCGAGGCGCTCAACCGGGCGGTCGACGCGTTCATCCCCAACCTCGTGACGCGGCTGGGGCTCGGGCTCGTCGCGTGGGTCGGCAGCAAGGCGGGGTTCCGGTGGCTCGGCAAGCGGGT
Organism: Lentzea sp.; assembly: GCF_035525475.1. GTDB lineage: Bacteria > Actinomycetota > Actinomycetes > Mycobacteriales > Pseudonocardiaceae > Lentzea. The sequence continues at coordinate 46,266 of NZ_DATLEC010000249.1, forward strand.
GCCGGGGCTCGCGCGCGAGTCGAAGTGGTTCATGCGCGGGCAGAACTTCGCGCTGCCCAATCACTCGATCGAGTTCCTCGGGTTCGCCGAGCGGCTGACGCTGGGCCGGCGCGAGTCCGAGAACACCGAGCAGATCAAGCTGCTGCTCGTGCACGCCTTCCTGGAGGACCTGCGGATCGCCTACCGGCGGCGGAGCCGGTTCCTGCCGCGCAGGGCGGGCTGGCGGCGCACGGCGTACATCCCGGTGCTGCTCGACGGCGTCACGCAGGACAACGGCGGCTGGGAGCTGCTGGAGCTGATCAACGACGTCCGCAACGAGACCGGCGAGCTGGACCCGTTGCTGGTCATCGCGGCCAGCTCGGTCCAACCGGCGCTCTCGCAACGGCTCGGCACCACCCCGGTGGCGCCGGACGAGACCGCGGACGCGCTGACGACCTGGCGCGAGGAGCTGCCGCGCAAACGGCAGATGCTCGCGCCGGACGCCCGCTACCTGATGATCAAGCTGCCGTTCCCCAGCCCCGACAAGAAGAAGTGGAAGGGCACGCCCGCGTTCCGGGCGGCGCCGGTGCGGTGGCTCGCGCGGTCGCGGCGGCTGGAGGCGATCATCGCGGCGGTGGTCGTGGTGCTGCTGCTGCCGGCGTTCGTGACCGTGCAGAACCACATCCAGGCCAACTGCTCGATCATCGGCTCTGCGACCTCGCCCGGGGTGTCGACCCGGCTGATGGACGTCGAGGGCAACGTCGAGTGCGTGGGCTACAGCGACAACAGCAGCCAGGTGTTCGGCTCGAACGAACGGCTGCGCTGGACGCAGCAGGCGGTGCTCGCGCAGAACGAGGAGGCGAAGCGGCTGCGCGACGCCGACCCGAACCGCCCGTTCGTCTCGCTGGTCTACTTCTCCAGCCTCACGCACAAGGACACCAACCCCGACGCCGACCACTCCAGGGCGGAGGAGCTGGAGGGGATGCTGCTCAAGCAACGGCAGCAGAACGACAGGTCGCGCTCGGAACCGTTGCTGCGCATCGTGATCGCGAACGGTGGCGCGATGATGAAGAGGTCGCCGGACGTCCTGCGCGACATGCTGACGCCGTTGCTGGAGGAGGACTCCAGCATCATCGGCGTGGTCGGGCTCGACCGCAGCGTCGAGGAGACCAGGGACGTCATCACCGAGCTGGGCGCGCTGGGCGTGCCGACCATCGGCACCACGCTCACCGAGGCGTCGCTGCCGATCAGGTCGTCGATGTACTTCCAGCTCATCCCCGGCAACGTCCGGCAGGCCGACCTGGTCCGGCGGTACGCGCAGCACGTCGGCGCCACCAGGGTGACCATCCACCACCCGCCGTTGGGCAAGGGCGACGTCTACCTCGACGACCTGGTCAACGTGCTGGGCAAGGAGCTGGCGACCACGGGGGTGCGGTACCAGGCCGTGCCGTGGTCGCGGAGCCCGCAGGAGGTGCCGTCGCAGTGCGTCGAGGACCACTCCGGCGAGCTGGTGTTCTTCGCGGGTCGCGAGGAGGACTTCGGCGAGTTCCTGAGGGCGATCGGCAGGGACTGCTACGACAAGAACCGGCTGCCGCGCATCGTGGCCGACGACGCGATCATCCGGTTCATCGCGCAGAAGGCCAGCCGGGTGCACGACTCGCTGGCCGGCATGCGCGTGTCGTACGTGAGCATGGCCGGGCTCGTGGTGCTGGCGGGGAAGTCGTGCGTGGAGGGGAAACCGGATCCGAAGGCACGCGGCGGTCTGCCGCTGGACGCGTTCTGCGCCGGCTACAGCAGGTTCAACCAGGAGATCCAGGACTCCGCGCTGCCACCGGAGGACAAGCCGGTCAAGCCGTGGCCGGGAGAGCACATGGGCGTCGCCTACGACGCGGCGGGACTCTTCCTCGACGCCGTGCGCAACGCGCAGTCGCGCCTGGCCGGGCTGCCGGTGCACACCCCGCACCGCGGCGCGGTCGGCGGGGAGCTGCGCGAGCTGGAGTTCTTCGGTGCAACGGGACGCACGGACTTCAGCACGTCGCGGATCGGCGAGCAGCGCAACTTCACGATCCTGGAGCTCACCGACATCCACGACTTCGGGCAGCAGCCGACGTGCGTGTTCCTGACCGGCGACCTGTACGGCCCGGACTCACCGCGGCAGCCGAACGGCTGCCCTGCGAGTTAGTGGCGCGAACTCGCCCGGCACCGTTCCGGGCCGCACCACTAGACCTTCGGGACGGCGCGGTCGATGATCGCGGCGAAGTCGGTGGAGCGGGGGAGCGTGCCGAACGCGACTCCCCAGTCGCCGCCGAGCCGTGAGCCGAGGAACGCGTCGGCCACGGCGGGGTGCCCGTGCTTGACCAGCAAGGCGCCTTGCAGGATCAGCGCCATCTTCTCGACGATCCTGCGCGCCTGCGACTCGTCCACATCGGACAGAGCGGCGCCGAGCTCGTTCAACGCCTCGTCGATCCGCCGGTCGACGCCGGTGACGGCGGCCAGGAACTCCTGCACCGACTCGGGTTCCTTCCTCATCGCGCGGAGGACGTCGAGCGCGGCGACGTTGCCGGAGCCTTCCCAGATCGACATCAGCGGCGACTCGCGGAACAGCCGGGGCATGCCGCTGTCCTCGATGTAGCCGTTGCCGCCCAGGCACTCCAGCGCCTCGGCCGCGTGCGCCGGTCCGCGCTTGCAGACCCAGTACTTGGTGACGGCGAGCCCGAGCCGCGGCCGGTGCTCCGCCAGCCACATCGCGGCGGTCGTGGCCGCCTCGGACTCGATCGCGAGGTCCGCCAGCACGTTGCGCATCGCCGGCTGGTCGATGAGGTACTTCCCGAACGCCTTGCGGTGCGCGGCGTGGTGGGCGGCCTGCCTCAACCCGACGCGCATGCCCGCGGCGCTGCCGAGCACGCAGTCGAGCCGCGTCGTGTTGACCATCTCGATGATCGTCCGCACGCCGCGACCCTCGTCGCCCACGCGCAGCGCGAACGCCTCGTCGTACTCGACCTCGGCGGACGCGTTGGATTTGTTGCCCAGCTTGTCCTTCAGCCGCTGCAGGAAGAACCGGTTGCGCGTGCCGTCCGGCAGCACCCGCGGCACGAGGAAGCAGGTCAGGCCGCCGGGCGCCTGCGCGAGCGTCAGGAACACATCGGACATCGGGGCCGAGGTGAACCACTTGTGGCCGGTCAGGACATATCCGTCAGCCACCGGCCTCGCGACCGTGGTGTTCGCCCGGACGTCCGAGCCGCCCTGCTTCTCGGTCATCGACATGCCGGCGATCAGGCCCTGCTTGGACAGCGGCGCCCGCAGGCCGAAGTCGTAGGTCCGCGAGGTGAGCAGGGGTTCGTAGGACCCGGCCAGTTCCGGCGAGACGCGCAATGCGGGCACAGCCGCATAAGTCATCGAAATCGGACATCCGTGACCGGCCTCGGTCTGCGACCAGACGTAGAACTTGGCTGCCCTGTTGAGATGCGCACCGTCGACATAGGCGTGCAAACCGTGCGAAACGGCGACGTTCATCAGATCGTGCCACGCAGGGTGGAACTCGACCTCGTCGATTCGGTTCCCGTAGCGGTCGTGCGTGCGCAGCACGGGCGGGTAGGCGTTCGCGAGCCTGCCGCGCTCCTGCCACTCCTCGCTGCCCGCGAGCCTGCCCAGAGCGTGCAGTTCGGCGTCGTCGACCCAGCTCAGGAGGGCCGGGTCGTCCGCGACGTCGTGACCGGTCAACGGCGGAACCTGGTTGGTCACCTCGTGCGTTGCCATGCCCGCACGTTACTACTCAGTAGTAACTTTCGGCAGGGTGTGGCGAAAAGATCACTGGGCCATCCGGCTTTTGGGCGTGCCAACGGCGCTGACGAGGAATAACGTCGTCCCCGTGAGTGACCATGGGCACAGCTCGGCCGTCGCTGCGCTGAGCGCGCAGTACGCCGCGATGCGCGAAGGTGCGCCGGTGCGGCTCGCGAAGAAGACGTCGAACCTCTTCCGGTTCCGAGCAGATCAGGCCGGCGGGCTCGACGTCGGCAGGTTCGACCAGGTCCTGTCCGTGGACCCGGTCGGACGCACCGCTCAGGTGCAGGGCATGACCACCTACGAGAACCTCGTCGCCGCGACACTTCCCCACGGCTTGATGCCGTTAGTGGTGCCGCAGCTCAAAACCATCACGATCGGCGGTGCGGTGGCAGGACTCGGCATCGAGTCCACGTCCTTCCGCAACGGCCTCCCGCACGAGTCCGTGCGGGAGCTGGAGATCCTCACCGGTGACGGCGAGGTCGTCGTCGCGAAGCCGGACGACGACCTGTTCCGCGCGTTCCCCAACTCCTACGGGACGCTGGGCTACGCGCTGCGGCTGGAGATCGAGCTGGAGCCGGTGCGCCAGTACGTCCGGCTGCGGCACGTGCCGTTCGGCTCGTTCGCCGAGTGCGCCGCGGTCATCGAGGAGGTCTGCGCGGACGGCTCGGCGGACTTCGTCGACGGCACGGTGTTCTCACGGGGTGAGATGTACCTGACGCTGGGCCATTACGCCGACATAGCGCCGTACACGTCCGACTACACCGGCAACCAGATCTACTACCGGTCCATCCAGAAGCGACGGACGGACCACCTGACGATCCACGACTACCTGTGGCGCTGGGACACCGACTGGTTCTGGTGCTCCCGCGCGTTCGGGGCGCAGAACCCCGTCGTGCGCCGCCTGTGGCCCAAGAGGTACCTGCGGTCGGACGTGTACCGCAAGCTCGTGGCCAAGCACCGTCAGCTGAGGCCGCGGGTGGACGTCGAGCCGGTGATCCAGGACGTCGAGATCCCGGTCGCCGGGCTGGCCGACTTCCTCGACTTCTTCGACCGCGAGATCGGCATCTCGCCGGTGTGGCTGTGCCCAGTGCGTCTGCGCGACACCACGGGCTGGCCGCTGTACCCGATGGACAAGGACACCCTCTACGTCAACGTCGGGTTCTGGTCGGAGGTCCCGGTCCGGCCGGGGGAGAAGATGGGTGACCGCAACCGGTTGATCGAGCGCGAGGTGGCGCGGCTGGGGGGTCACAAGTCGCTGTACTCCGACTCCTACTACGAGGAGGACGAGTTCTGGCGGCACTACAACGGTTCGCACTACCGGTCCGTGAAGAGCCGGTACGACAAGGCGAACCGACTGCCTGATCTGTACGCCAAGTGTGTCAGGGGACGATGAATGCGGTTGGCCTCCATTTTCCAGAGCATCACCGGTGGCAACGACGTTCGGTTCAAGGCCTACGACGGCAGTGCCGCCGGGCCTGACTCGGCCCCGGTCGCCATCGACATCAAAACACCGGAAGCCCTGTCCTACCTGGCCTCCGCGCCAGGTGAGCTCGGCTTGGCCCGCGCCTACGTGACCGGCCACCTGGAGATCCTCGGCGACGTGCACGCCGGCCTCTCCCAGCTCTCCGAGTTCTCCCTGCGCGAGCTCCCGTGGCTGCAACGCGTCGAGCTGCTGCGCTTCCTCGGGAAGGTCCGGCTGTCGCACAAGGTGAGCCCGCCACCGCAGGAGACCCGCCTGCGGGGCCTGCGCCACTCCAAGGCCCGCGACCAGCAGGCCATCGCGCACCACTACGACGTCTCGAACCAGTTCTACGAGTGGATCCTCGGCCCGTCGATGGCCTACACCTGCGCGGTGTACCCGACGCTGGAGTCCACTTTGGAACAGGCGCAGCACGAGAAGCACGACCTGGTCGCGCGCAAGCTCGGCCTGAAGCCCGGCATGAAGCTGCTGGACGTCGGCTGCGGCTGGGGCGGCATGGTCATGCACGCCGCCCGCGAGTACGGGGTGCGCGCGATCGGCGTGACACTGTCGCGCAACCAGGCGGAGTGGGCGCAGAAGGCGATCGTCGAGGCCGGCCTGTCCGACCTGGCCGAGGTGCGCTACCTCGACTACCGCGACGTGCGCGAGACCGGCTTCGACGCGGTGTCGTCGATCGGCCTGACCGAGCACATCGGCAAGGCCAAGCTGCCGGGCTACTTCTCCTCGCTCTACCGCAAGCTGAAGCCGGGCGGCCGGCTGCTCAACCACTGCATCACCCGGCCGGACAACAAGCAGCGTGCGCTGTCCGGCCCGTTCATCGACCGGTACGTGTTCCCGGACGGCGAGCTGGTCGGGCCGGGGCACCTGGTGTCGCTGATGCACGACACCGGCTTCGAGGTGCGGCACGAGGAGAACATCCGCGAGCACTACTCGCTGACGCTCGCCGCGTGGAGCCGCAACCTCGAGGAGCACTGGGACGAGGCCGTGGAGGAGGTCGGGGAGGCCCGCGCCCGCGTGTGGCGGCTCTACCTGGCGGCGTCGCGGCTCGGGTTCGACCGCAACAGCATCCAGCTGCACCAGGTGCTCGGGGTGAAGCTGGACGGGACGACGTCGCACATGCCGTTGCGCCCGGACTGGCTGTCGTAGGACGGTGAAGGGCCGCGACCCCGGTCGCGGCCCTGAGCTGCGGTGATCTGTTCGGGATGCGCCGATCGGGGTGGTTGGTGCCATCATGGCACCATGAAGCGGATGAACCTGAGAGATGTGCCGGACGAGGTCTACGCGGCGCTGGCCGACGGCGCCGCGGCAAGCCGCCAGTCGCTGAACGCCTTCGTCGTCGAAAGGTTGACCGAGGTCGCACAGGTGCTGAACATCGGCGACTACCTGGCGACCTACGAGCCGCCAGGAGGAACAGGCGTCACGCTGGAGGATGCGACAGCGGCTGTGCGCGAGGTGCGGGACGCGTCGTGAGCCTGGTAGTGGTCGATGCGTCCGTTCTGGCGGTGTTCTACTCAGCTGACGATCATCGACGTCAGCAAACGGTCGATCGCATGGCTGCAGGCCATGCGTTGTTCGCGCCTGCGCATCTCGACGTGGAAGTTGTCTCCGCCCTGCGGACAATGGCGCGGCGCAGTGCGGCGCTGGCGGCATCGGTACCGTCCGCACTGCGACACCTGGCAGGTCTGCCGGTGAGGCGAATGCCGTTGGCACCGCTGCTGTCCCGCATGTGGGACCTGCGCGACGACATCACGCCCTACGACGCAGCGTATGTCGCGCTCGCCGAACAGCTCCGTGCCACGCTGATCACGTGCGACGTGCGCCTGGCCTCCGCTCCGGGGGCCAAGTGCACGTTCGACGTGATCTCCTAGCCCAGCTGTCCCACGATCTGCTTGGCCGTGTTCGACGGGATGGCGAACCCGATGCCGACGCTCCCGGCCTCACCGCTGCTCGACGCCGGCGAGTAGATCGCCGAGTTGATCCCGACCAGCTCGCCGGCCGCGTTCACCAGCGCGCCGCCGGAGTTGCCGGGGTTGATCGACGCGTCGGTCTGGATCGCCTGGTACGACACGGGCTGCGAGCGGCGCGTCTCGCCCGGCACGGTCACCTTGCGGTCCAGCGCCGAGACGATGCCGGTGGTCACGGTGCCCTGCAGGCCCGACGGCGAGCCGATGGCCATCACCGCGTCACCGATCTTCACGGAGCCCGAGTCCGCCCACTTGATCGGCGTCAGGCCCGAGACGCCGGTCGCCTGCAGCACCGCGAGGTCGGAGGTGGGGTCCGTGGAGACGACGGTGGCGGGGACCTCACGGCCGTCGTTCAGCGTCACGGTCACCTGGCCGCCGGCCGAGGCCACGACGTGGTTGTTGGTGAGGATCCTGCCGTCGGCGGTGAGGATCACGCCGGAGCCGAGGCCATCGCCGACGTTGACCTGGACCACGGAGGGCAGCACCGTCGAGGCGACGGCGCTCCAGTCCAGTGTGGACGTGTTCGAGACCGTCTGCGCCACCACGGACGACGACGCCGCGGGCGAGTCCGGTGAGGCGACCACCGCTCCGGTGACGCCTCCGAACAGCCCGGCGACGAGCGCCGCGGCGGTCAGCACCGGGGCCGTGCGGCGCCAGAACTTCGGCGCCGGGGTGACGGCGGGCTGCGGTTCCACCAGTGACCCGCCCATGGCGGGGAAGCTCTGCTCGGTCATGGCTCCACGATGGGCCGCAACCTTGTGAACAACCTGTGGGGAAAGCCGGGAAAACCCTGATAAGAATCAGATGAGAAGCAGTGCCGCGACCTCGGCCGCCGACAGCGCCGGGCCGAAGTGCGAGCCCTGCGCGCCGGTCACGCCCAGTGCGGCCAGGCGCGTCGCCTCGGCCTCGCTCCGCACGTCCTCGGCGTACATCGGCAGCCGCAGGACCGACGCCCACTCCAGCAACGCGGCGGACGCGGTCTCGTCCACGCGGTTCGCCCCGGTGCCGAAGCCGTGCACGACGGCGGGAGCGAACTTCACGCCGCTCCACGGCAGCATCCGCAGCCGCTCGACGCCCGCGTTGCCGCCGGTCAGCTGGCCCAGCACCAGCTCGACGCCGCGTTCGGCGAGGATCGTCAGCTCTTCCAGGTGTTCGTCGGTCAGCAGTACGGGCACCCGCTCGTGCAGCTCGAAGCGCAGCCGGGACGCCGGCAGGCCCGCGCGGTCCAGCACGCGCGACACCTCGGCCACGAGCTCGGGCTCCTGGCACAGCCGCGGCGGCAGGTCGATCGACAGCACGGGTGTGCGCGACCCGAGAGCCGCGTACCACTCGCCTGCCTGCTGGCACGCCTCCGACAGCGCCCAGTGGACGAGCCGGACGATCATGCCGTTGTCCGACGACTGGGAGAGGAACGCGTCCGGGCACAGCAGGCCGCGGACGGGGTGGTCCCAGGCGATCTTCGCCTCTAGCGCGAGCACCGAGCCGTCGGTCAGCGACCGGACCGGCTGGTAGGCGATGCGGAACTGGCCCTCCTCCAGCGCGCCCGGGATGGACGCGGCGAGCGCGTACCGCTCCTTGTCGCGCTGGTCGCGTTCCCTGTCGTACAACGCCCACTGCGCCTTGCCGTCGCGCTTGGCCCAGCCGACCGTGACGTCCGCCGCGCGCAACAGGTCCGCCGCGTCACCGCCGCGCGCCGGCCGCGCCACGATGCCGATGCTGGCCGTGACGCCGATGCCGTGGCCGTCGATCCAGGTCGCTTCTTCCAGCCGTGACGTGAACTCGTCGACGAGAGCGATCACCGCGGGCACGCCGCGCGGGTTCCTGATCAGGACACCGAACTCGTCCTCGCCGATGCGCGCGACCTTGGCGACCTCGTCGGTGAACACCGCCCGCAGGTGCGTCGCGACGCGCATGAGCACCCGGTTGCCGGCGTCGTGCCCGAACGCGTCGTTCACGCCGCGGAAGCCGTCGATGTCGACCTGCACCAGTGCGAGCTCGTCCGGGCCCTTCGTCCCGACGGCCCCTTCGAGCCAGCCGAGGAACTGGGCGCGGTTCGGCAGCCCGGTCTGCATGTCGTTGAGGCTCTGGCGCACCAGCTGCGACTGCAGCGCGCGCATCTCGTTCATGTTCTCGACCATCGTGACGAAGTACGGCGGCGCGCCTTCCGCCTCGCGCACCAGCGAGATCGCCATGTGGGTCTGGATCGTCTCGCCGTCGCTGCGGACCATCCGCTTCTCGACCCTGATGTTGTCGAAGTCGGACGCGATCAGCTGTCTGGCGAGCTCTCTCAGCCCGGCTCTGTCCTCGGGGTGGACGAAGTCGCGGCCGCTCATCCTGCCGAGCTCGCCCGGCGCGTAGCCGAGCATCGTCAGCAGCGCCTCGTTGACGTCGATGATCTCGCCCTTGAGGCCGCTCACGATGATCCCGAACGCCGCGCTCTGGAAGACCGCCCTGAACTTGGCCTCGCTCACCCTGACCGCGCTCTCGGCGAGGCGCATCGCGTTGATCGCGGCGGTGCGGCTGATCTCCTGCTGGTCGAGCGTGCGGTCGCGCAGCCCTTCCGCGTACCCGGCGGCGAGCGCGGCCAGCTGGGCCTGCGTCACCGGCGTGTGCTCGCCGAGGTGGGACAGGGTCCGCTCCAGCGTCGCCGAGGAGATGAAGTCGTTCTCCACCATGGAACGGCCGACCTGCCGCGCCTCGTGGACGCCACCGCCGAGGAGCTGCTCGACGTAACCGCCGAGCAGTTCTTCGAGCTTCTCGCGCGTCAGGTCCGCGAGAAGGGTGTTGGAGATCGCCGCGGCCCAGTGACCGGCGCGCTCAGGGCTGTCGACCATGTTCATTCAGCTCGGGTGGCCATTCGTGGGGACCGGGGTGATCTGCTGGTCGATCGTCGGACACCAAACGAGGTGCAAACGGGTCCGGCGGTCAAGCTTACTGATCAGTCACGACGTGTCCAACCAAACCCCGATCCCGTTCAGAAATCGGCGGTTCGGCCGCGAATTCACTCGTTTGAACTAATGAACCACCTTGCTGAAGGCGAGCGGGCCAATTGCCGCCGGGTCTGCCCCCACGTCGAACAACGGTGTGTAACCGGTGGCCAGGTAGAGCCCCTTGGCCTCGGGCTGGCGCGGGCCCGTGGTCAGGTAAATCCGGTTGTACCCAAACGCACGTGCTTCGTTTTCCAGCTCCACGAGCACGCGGCGCGCGAGTCCTCGCCGGCGGTGCTGAGAATGGGTCCAGATTCGTTTCAACTCGGCGGTTTCCGAGTCGTGCCGCATGAACGCCCCGCCCGCGACCGCCACACCGGACTCCATCAAAAGCAGGAACTGACCGTGCGGCGGTTCGAAAACGTCCGCCGGCCGTCTCATCTCTTCCGCACCCATCGGTCCGTAACGCGATGTGTACTCGTACGTCAGCTCGGCCACCAGGGGCGCCGCGTCCGGATCTGACTGGCGGACGCGGCGCACTTCGAGAGTCGTCATGCGGCCTTGGCCCGGTCCCGCTTGGCGACTTCCTCCCGCACCAGGGGGATCACGTACCTGCCGAAGTCGATCGCGTCGCCGAGCAGGTCGTAGCCGCGCGCCGACAGGATGTCCACGCCGAGGTCGTAGTAGTCCAGCAACGCCTGCGCGACCGTCTCCGGCGTGCCGACCAGCGCGTTCGAGTTGCCCGCGCCACCAGTGGCCTTGGCGGTCGGCGTCCACAGCGCGCGGTCGAACCGCTCACCGCGTTCCGCGACCGCCAGGAGCCGCTGCGAGCCGGTGTTCTCCGGGTTCGTCAGCGAGTGCCGCCGGCTCAGCGGACCGCCGGCCTTGCGCGCCTCGATCCGCTCCACCGTGCGGTGCGCCTTCTCCCAGGCCAGCTCCTCGGTCGGGGCGATGATCGGCCGGAAGGCGACCTGGATCCTCGGCACGTCGGTCCTGCCCGCGTCCTTCGCCGCCTGCTTGACCGACTCGATCTGCTGCGCGGTCTCGGCGAGCGGCTCGCCCCACAGGCAGAAGATGTCCGCCTCCGCGCCTCCCGCGGCGTAGGCGGCGGGCGAGGAGCCGCCGAACGAGACGTCCGGACGCGGCTGCTGGACGGGGAACACGTCGCTCACGAAGTCCGCGAAGTGGTAGTGCTCGCCGTCGTGGTCGAACGCCTCCCTGCTCAGCCACGCCTTCTTGACGATCTGGATGTACTCGCGCGTGCGGCTGTAGCGCTGGTCCTTGGTGAGGTAGTCGCCCTCGCGCTGCTGCTCGTGGTCGGTACCGCCGGTGATGAAGTGCACCGTGATCCGGCCGTCGCTGATCTGGTCGAGCGTCGCGAACGTCTTGGCGGCGAACGTCGGGTAGGACACGTTCGGCCGGTGCGCCAGCAGGATCTGCAGCTTGTCGAGCTTGCCGGCGAGGAAGGCGGCCGCCGCCGCCGGCTCGGGCGCGCCGGAGCCGTACGCGAACAGCACGCGGTCCCACCCGTGGTCCTCGTGCGCGCGGGCGAGCCTGAGCGTGTAGTCCTTGTCGAACGCGCCGGGGGACGACCGCGGTGTCGTCTCCGACCCGTCGTTCGTGGCGGCGATCCCGAGAAACTCAACTGGCATGACCGATTCCCCAGAACTGGTAGTGGGAGTGGGTGCGTTGAGGGAGACGCTCTTCGAGTGCACACCTCGGGCCCGGCGGGTGCAACGACGTCCACAGTGCGGGATTTGCTTGCACGCGCGGGGTACTGTGGTGGTGTTCGCGTTGAGGGGCGCGGCTCGTTTCTCGTTGCCCTCCAACGGAAAGACGCGCATGCGCACACTCGTCGTCATCGGCGGCGGCCCCCGCACCGCGGGCCTGCTGGAACGCATCGCAGCCCAGTCGCCCACCGTCCGGTTCGCCGTGCACGTCGTCGACCCGTTCCCGCCCGGCGCGGGCCGGGTGTGGCGGCACGCGCAGTCCCCGTTGCTGCGCATGAACTCCATGGCCGAGGACGTGACGGTCTTCACCGACGAGTCCTTCGACGGCGAGGGTCCTGTCCGCCCCGGCCCGTCGCTCGCGGAGTGGACGGACATCGACCCGGTGTCGTTCCCGTCACGTCAGGTGCAGAGCAGGTATCTCGCGTGGTTCTTCGACCACGCGACGAAATCTCTGCCTCCGAACATCTCTGTGACCGTGCATCAGGCGAAGGCGGAGAAGGTGGACGGCCACACCGTGCGGCTGGACAACGGTGAGCGCCTGCACGCCGACGTCCTCGTGCTGGCGCTGGGACACCTCGACGCCGACCTCGAACCCGAGCACCGCAAGCTCGCCGAGCACGCGGCGGAGCACGGGCTGGTCTACGTGCCGCCGCTGTACTCCGCAGACGCGGACCTGTCCGCCGTCACCGGTGACGTGGTGCTGCGCGGGTTCGGGCTCGCGTTCATCGACCTCATGGTGCTGCTGACCGAAGGGCGCGGCGGCAGGTACGTGCGCTCGTCCGGTCAGCTCACGTACATCCCCTCCGGCGCGGAACCGACGCTGCACGTGGGATCGCGGCGCGGTGTCCCGTACCACTCGAAGACCGGCTACCGGTTGCAGGGGACACGGCCGGCGCTGCCGCGCTTCTTCGTGGCGGAGGAGCTGAAGGGGCGGGAACTGGACTTCCGGGACGACGTGTGGCCGTTGATGGCCAAGGAGATCGCCTGGGGCCACTACCACGAGCTCTTCACCGGGCACCCAGGACTGGTGCGCATGCCGTTCACCGAGTTCGCCGTCTCGTTCGCCGCCCTGCCCTGGTACAGCGAGGAGATGCGCGAGCTGGAGCTGCTGGCGGTGCCCGATCCGGCCGACCGCATCGACTTCGAACGCCTCGACCGCCCGCTGACCCACGTCACGTTCGGCTCGGCGGAGGAGTTCCAGACCTACCTGCGGTCCTACGTCGAGGCGGACGTGGCCCGCCGCTCGGATCCCCGCTACAGCGCCGACCTGGGAGCGTTCCTGGCCCTGCTCTCGGTCTACGGCCAGCTGGCGGGGCTGATGCCGTTCGACGGCTGGTGGCACGGCTACTTCAGCTACCTGGCCTCCGGCCCGCCGCCGGACCGCCTGGAGGAGCTGCTCGCGTTGTCCCGCGCGGGGGTCGTGCGGTTCCTCGGCGCCGACATGTGGGTGGAGGCGGTCGAAGGCGCGTTCCTCGCCGGCAGTGCGACGACATCGGACGTGGTGCGCGCCAACGGTTTGGTGGAAGCCCGCCTTCCCGCGCACTCGCTGTCGCGCACGGCGGATCCGGTGCTGCGGTCGTTGCGCGCGACCGGCGACGTCTCCGAGGACGCCGCCGGCCTGGTCCGGGTCTCGCCGCTGGGGAACCTGGTCAACGAGCGCGGTGAGGAGGACCCGGTCCGGTTCGCGGTCGGGCCCTACGTCACCGGCAAGGCCTACGCGGCGTTCGCGAGGCCGAGGACGAACGCTCCCGCGTTCCGGCAGAACGACGCGCTGGCAAGGGAGATCCTGAGACTCCTAGGCGACTGAGGTGTAGCGCCCCTGGTGCCGCACCAGGGGCGAGGGGATGTCGGCGTGCGTGATGTCGAGCGGTTCGCCGACCAGCGCGATGTGGTCGCCGACGGCGATCCGCCGCGAGGTCCTGCACCGCAACCGGACCGGCGCGTCGAGCAGCCACGGCACGCCGTCGTCGTCCTGCCGCCACCGCGTGCCGGGACCGAACCGGTCGACGCCCTTCGTCGCGAAGAGGTCCGCGAGACCGGTCTGGGCGGCGTTCAGCAGGTGCACGGCGAACAGCGGGGCGGTCCGCAGCACCGGCCACACTGAGGCGCCCTCGCCGATCCACACGACGACCAGCGGTGGTTCGAACGAGACCGAGGTGAACGACGACACCGTGGTGCCCACCGGACCTTCCGGCCCGGTGGCCGTCACGATCGTCACGGCCTGGGCGTGGTGTCTCAACGCGTCGCGCAGCTGTTCCTTCATCGGACCAACGCCTTCAGCACGTCGGTGTCGAGCGCGAAGTCCGTGACGTGAGCGGGAAGCGACGCCTCGTTGAGGAACAACGCCTGCGGTACCAACGCACCCAGTTCGGTGAGCACGGGCCGCAGGTGCACTTCGACCGCGAGCGCGTGCTTGTCCGACGCGGCGATCTGCAGCGGCACGACGACCTTGCCGCGGAGCCAGCCGGACGGCGCCTGGTCCAGCACGGCCTTGAGCAGCCCGGTGTAGGCGGCCTTGTACGTCGGGGTGGCCACGACCAGCACCCCTGCCTGACCGAGGGCCTCCAGCGCGGCCTTGACCGCGGCCGGTTCCGTGAAGACCTGCGGTGCCAGCGTCGCCGCGTCCACCACGGGACCGTCGACGGGCACGCCCAGCGCGGCGGCGAGCGCCTCGCGCAGGGCCAGGGCCGCCTGCAGAGTGCGCGAGGCGGGCCGCGGGTTGCCGACCAGAACACCGATCTGCGTCATGCCCCCAGCACAGCCGCAAGGCCAGGCACCGTCAACCCGCGTCCACCACGCGAGAACCGTTGCGCTACGCCACCGCGCCGGCGGCCGAACGCCCGGCCACCCGGCCGGAGAACAGGCAGCCGCCGAGGAAGGTGCCTTCCAGCGCGCGGTATCCGTGCACGCCGCCGCCACCGAACCCGGCGGCCTCACCGGCGGCGTAGAGCCCCGGCAGCGGCTCACCGGACGAGTCGAGCACCCGCGACGACAGGTCGGTGTGCAGGCCGCCCAGCGTCTTGCGCGTGATCACCGACAGCCTGACCGCGATCAGCGGACCGGCCTTCGGGTCCAGCAACCGGTGCGGCTCGACCACGCGGATCAGCTTGTCCGTCAGGAAGTGCCTGGCCGAGCGGATCGCGTTGACCTGCATGTCCTTGCTGAGTTCCGCGGTCACCTGGCGGTCGCGCTCGATGATCGTCTTCTCCAGCGCGGCCGCGTCGATCCGCGAGTCGCCGGTCAGCGCGTTCATGCCGCGCGCGAGGTCCGCGACCGTGCCCGCCTGGATGAACTCCTTGGACCTGCGCGCGAACGCCTCCACCGGCGCGACCGCACCGGGCAGTGCGCGCTTGAGGACGGCACGGGTGTCCTTGCCCGTCAGGTCGGGGTTCTGCTCGGAGCCCGACAGCGCGAACTCCTTGCCGATGATCCTCTTGTTCAGCACGAACCACGAGTGCTCGTGACCGTGGGTCGTGATGTGCTGCAACGACCCCAGCGCGTCGAAGCCGGGGAACAGCGGGATCGGGAACCGCTTCCCGTCCGCGTCGAGCCACAGCGGCGACGGGCCGGGCAGGATGCGGATGCCGTGCCCGCTCCACACCGGCGCGTAGTTCGCGATGCCCTCGGGGTAGTGCCACATGCGGTCGGCGTTGATGATCGCGCCGCCGGCCTTCCGCGCGACCTCCAGCATGTGCCCGTCCACGAAGTCGGGGACGCCGGACAGCAGGAACTTCGGCGGCGTGCCCATCCGCTCGGGCCAGTTCCTCCGCACCAGGTCGTGGTTGGCGCCGATGCCGCCGGACGTGACGATCACGGCCTGCGCGCTGAGCGAGAAGTCGCCGGCGACGGTGCGCGAGCTGGGCTCGGCCCTGCCGGCCGCCGAAGGCTCCAGCACCTCACCGGACACGCCGTCGCACACACCGTCGGTGACGCTGATGTTCGTGACGCGGTGGCGGAACTTGAGCGTCACGAGCCCCTTCGCCACGGCCTCCCGCACGCGCCGCTCGAACGGCGCGACCACGCCCGGCCCGGTGCCCCACGTGACGTGGAAGCGCGGCACGGTGTTGCCGTGCCCGTCGGCGAGGTAACCGCCGCGCTCGGCCCACTGCACGAACGGGAACCAGCGCATGCCCATGTTGTAGAGCCATGAGCGCTTCTCGCCGGCCGCGAAGTCCACATAGGCCTGTGCCCACAGCCGCGGCCAGTGGTCGCTGTCCCTGTCGAACGCCGCCGAGCCCATCCAGTCCTGCAACGCGAGGTCGTGGGAGTCCTTGACCCGCAGCCTGCGCTGTTCGGGGGTGTCCACCATGAACAGGCCGCCGAACGACCACCAGGCCTGTCCGCCGAGCGTCGCCTCCGGCTCCTGGTCGAGCAGGACGACCTTGCGGCCCGCGTCCGCGAGCTCCGCGGTCGCGACGAGACCGGCGAGGCCCGCGCCGACGACGATGACATCCGCGTCATGTGGCATCGGCCGAGTTTAGTGGCGCGACCCGCCGCCGGTACCGCACGAGAGCCGAAAGAACCTCGCCTTCGTGACTTGGCACCGCACGAGAGCCGAAAGAGCTTCGCCTTCAGGAACTCGATCGGGTTGAGGGTGCCGCCGACCGCCACTACCGGTGAGGGGGTTTCCGGAGTGCCGGTCGACGGCGGGCTGACCGCGGCGCGAGCACGCGACGCCTGCGGAAGGGCTTTTCCGGCCTGGGGGTGCCGGATCGCCCTGGCGCGCAGCTCGAGCGCCGGCGGCCAACCACTTCGTTGAACGTACAACCGGACCGTGGTGTTCCGGTCGGTTTTCACTGTGACCAGGCTCAACTCCTTCAGGTTTCCTTCAGGATCGGCCGGGTACGTCACCGGGCGTGACAGCAGGACTCCCGACGATCACGAACCTCGCCGAGCTGGTCGGCCTCATGGGTGACGACGTCTACGTGCGCTGGTCGAAAGGACCGGAGGCCGACGCCGCCTCGAAGTCACGCGACTCGTTGACCGGCGTGGAACTGCCGGGCCTGTCCGCGAGCCCGTTGCGCATCGAGCCCTGGTGGGGCGACCGCTCGCACGAGCTGTGGGTGGCGCGCCGCCTGTTCGACTACCAGCACCTGCGCGACCTGCGCGGCCCGGACGTCCGCGCGTGGGTGCTGCGCGGCGACGAGGTGGGCCGTGGCCCCGACAACGAGCCCCTGGTCCGCTGCACCGAACCGCTGGCGTGGGTGGCCGACAGCGCGTTGCACGAGTGCTCGGAACTGGTCGGTGCCCAGCACTCGGAGGAGTGGGGCCCTCTCGACCGCTCCAAGGCCGGCCCTAGCTCAGATCGCTGAGCTTGCGTTCCGCGGACTTGCGGGCCTTCTCCGCGGCCGCCGTGACCCGCTTGGCGTCCTCCAGCCGTTCGGCGGCCCTGTCGAACGCGCGCTGCGCCGCCAGCTGGTCGGCCTGGGCCTCCCCGAGTGACTGCTCGGCCTCGTCCAGCGCCTGCTGGGCCTCTGCCCGCTTGCGCTCCTGCCGCTCGCGCCTCTTGCGGGCCAGCGCGTCCTCGCCGTCGTCGCCCGCCGGTTCCGGCGCGGGCAGGGCGAACCCGAACCCCGAGTACTCCAGCGGCTTGGTGAGGTGTCCCCGCCGCACCTGCGCGGCCGAGTCCGGGTCGGCCATGGCGGCGGTCAGCGTGGAGCGGACCTGCGAGACGGCGTCGTCGGCCAGCGGTCCCGTCAGCTCCAGCGTGCGGTAGACCAGGGCCTCCACCAGCTCCTTGCGCCGGTGCCCGAGCTGCCGCATGGTCAGCTCCGCCGTGGAGAGGCCGAGCGCCTCCTCCAGGCCGTCCGGGGCGTCCCTGACCAGCCTGTTGACCGCCCAGGCCCCCACGGTCGGCCTGCGCAGGTCGGCGATGGCCTTCGCGAGGTCCCTGTCGCCCGCCTGCTTGGCCGCGGCGTTGCGGGCGGCGGTGAACTCCTTCGGGGGCAGCCCGTAGAGCTCGTCGGCGACCGACTCGAGGTCCATGCGCGCAAGGTAGCGCCTGATCAGTCTCCAGTCCTGCCGAATCGGCTCAACGAACCGGGAGCGGCGGGCGTTGGAGAGGTGAACGGTTCGGGTACGCAGGAGGGAGTCATGCACACCAGGTGGAGATGGGTCCTGTTCGGCCTCGGCGCCGCCGTGGCCGCCTGCGGTCCGATCGCGATGGCGGGCGGCCCGTGGTACGGCTACGTCTTCGGCGGCCTGTGGTTCCTCATGGGCGGCACCGTGGCGTGGCGCTGCCTGGGCATGGGCACCAAGGTCACCGCCCGGGGCATCACGTCCGGCGGCATCGACCGCCAGACCACGATCGAGTGGTGCGACGTCCGCGCGATCGAGCCCGCGCGACGCCGGAACCTGATCTTCTTCCACACCGTCGCGCCCGTCGTGGTGCTCCGCTCCGGCAGGGAGGCGCTCACCGAGCTGAGCCTGCTGTCGGTCAAGAAGGACGTCGTTCCCGGACGGACCCAGAAGTTTGTGACGGAACTGCAGCAGGCGCTGAAAAAGCACCGCGCCGGCTGCCCGGCGTGCGGTGCGCAGCCGAAAGCGGTCGCGACCGGCCGGAGCCTCGGCGCGAGGGTGCGATCGCGATTGCGTTCGCTATTGCGCGGAAATGGTGATCGGTCCATCGTCCGGTGACGGGAACCTGTTACACGCCAACGTCGTTCACCGTTGACACAGCCTTGACATTCCCCTCCATCAGCTCTTGACTGGAAGGCATCTGCTCGTTCCACGGACGAAAAGAAACACGCAGCACTAAAAGCGCGTCCGGACAAGACGCTGAATAGTCCAATGTGGAGCGCGAGAATAGTCCGATTCGACGATTGCCCCTCGCCAGGCGAAGAGATGTGCTTCGGAGCACTCTTTACCCCACGAAGGGCACATGCGCCGTGAAGAACTGGAGACGCCGCACCGGAACGGTCTTGTTGACCGCGGTGTTGGGCACTGCCGGGTTCGGCTTCGCCGCCACCCCCGCCAACGCGCAGAACGCTCCGCAAGAGCAGCCGGCCGCTGACAAGCAGCTGGACAAGAAGGACCGCGAGCTCGTCGAGCAGGCCGGCCGCGAGGGCAAGCCGACCGTCGACCTGCTGGTCGCCGCGGAGGACGGCAAGACCGACGCCGCCGTCAACGACCTCAAGGCGCTCGGCGCCACGGTCCAGAAGACCGAGAAGGACGTCGACTACGTCAAGGTGACCATCCCGCGCGAGAACGCGGAGAAGGCCGCCAAGCTGGCCTCGGTCAGCACCGTGGACGTCGACGGGCTCATCGCGCTCGACGACCCGCGTCCGCAGGGCATGGAGCAGCCCGCGCCGCAGAAGGCGCCGGACTCGAAGACCCCGCGCACCAACCCGTACATGCCGACCCAGGACACGCAGGCGGCGCAGTTCGCCACCGCGCACCCGAAGTGGGACGGCCGCGGCGCGACGATCGCCGTCATCGACTCCGGCATCGACCTCGACACCCCGGCCCTGCAGACGACCACCACCGGTGAGCGCAAGATCATCGACTGGTACAACGCGAACGCCACGAACTCCGGCGACGGCACCTGGGTCACCATGACCAAGACCGGCCGCGTCGGCAAGTTCACCGACGGCGGTCGCGAGTGGACCGCGCCGGCGACCGGCGGCCCGTACTCGTTCGGCCGTTTCGCCGAGACCGCGGGCGACCTCGGCACGGCGGCGTCCGAGACCGGCGGTGACATCAACCGCGACGGTGACCGCCTCGACACGTTCGGCGTCCTCCAGGACATCACGACGAAGGAAGTCTTCGTCGACACCGACGGTGACGGCAACTTCACCAACAACAAGCGCATGATCGACTACAAGGTCAAGCAGGACGTCGGCTTCGTCGGCGCCGACAACCCCGCCACCCCTGTGATCGACCGCGTCGCGTTCGTCGTGCAGACCGACCGCTCGATCTACGACAACGCGGGCACGCCGTACGTGAACCTCGGCATCTCGGGCGCCGCGCACGGCACGCACGTCGCCGGCATCACCTCGGCCAACAAGCTGTTCGACGGCAAGATGGCCGGTGCCGCCCCCGGTGCGAAGCTGATCGCCATCAAGGCGTGCCTCTCCACGCCGTCCTGCACCAGCTCCGGTCTCGTCGACGGTGTCCTCTACGCCGCGCGCAACGGCGCCGACGTCGTGAACATCTCCATCGGTGGCCTCCCGGCGCTCAACGACGGCAACAACGCCCGTGCGGAGCTCTACAACCGCACGATCAACGAGTACAACGTCCAGCTGTTCATCTCGGCCGGCAACTCCGGCGCGGGCTCGAACACCGTCGGTGACCCGTCGGTCGCCACGGACGCGGTGAGCGTCGGCTCGTACATCACCAAGGAGACCTGGCTCTCCAACTACGGCTCGAAGACCGCGCAGAAGCAGAACCTGCACGGCTTCTCGTCGCGCGGCCCGGCCGAGGACGGCGGCTTCAAGCCGAACATCATCGCGCCCGGTTCGGCGATCTCCACCACGCCGCGCTGGCAGCCGGGTGGCCCGGTGGCGGGCACCTACGCCCTCCCGGCCGGCTACTCGCAGTTCAACGGCACGTCGATGGCCGCCCCGCAGGCGACCGGTGCCGCCGCTCTGCTCGTGAGCGCGTTCAAGGCCACGCACAACGGCCAGCGCCCCACGAGCGCCGAGCTGCGCTACGCGATCCAGCGCAGCGCGAACTACGTCGACTCGCTCGGCGCCTACGAGCAGGGTGCCGGTCTGTTCAACACCAACGCCGCGTGGAAGCTGCTGGACAAGCACTCCGTGCCGGACAAGGTCACGACGGCCGTCCAGGTCAACACCGTCCTCAGTGGACTGCTGGCCACCCCGAACGTCGGTGTCGGCATCCACGACCGTGAAGGCGTGACCGCGGGCCAGGAGTACACCCGCACCTACACGCTGACCCGCACCACGGGCCACGACGACGAGACGTACAACGTGTCGTGGAAGGGCAACGACGGCACGTTCACGGCGGCGAAGAAGGTCCGCCTGCCGCTGAACACGCCGGTGCTGTTCCCGGTCAAGGTCAAGGCCAAGACGGCGGGCGCGCACAGCGCCGTGCTGCAGCTCGACAACCCGGAGACCCCCGGCGTCGACGCGCAGACCCTGAACGCGGTGTTCGCGGCGGAGAACTTCAACGCCGCCAACAAGTTCTCGGTCACGAAGTCCGGCACGATCGCGCGCAACCAGTCGACCAGCCTCTTCGTGAACGTGCCCAAGGGCACGACCGCGCTGAAGGTCGACCTGACCGCTGGCGGCACCGAGGCCGGCAAGGGCCAGGTCCGCTTCCTGCGCTACACCCCGCAGGGCGTCGGCTACGACTCGAACACGTCGACCAACTGCTACAACCCGGACGCCGGTGCCGGTTGTGCCGGTGGCTCGCCCACCAGCCGCACGGTGACCAGCCCGATGGCCGGTGTGTGGGAGATCGTGATCGAGGCTCGCCGCACCTCCGACGCCGACGTGGCGCCGTACTCGGTGACCGCGTCCGTGCTGGGCACGACCATCAGCCCGAACCCGGACGTCATCCCGTCCGCGGCGCTGGGCACCCCGGTCGAGCGCGGCTACACCGTCACGAACGCGCAGGCGGCCTTCACCGGCCGGCTCGCGGCGGGTGCCGTCGGCAGCTCCAAGTCGGCCCGTCCGACGATCGAGAACCTGGCGAGCCAGCAGTACCAGGTCGTCGTCGGCGCCGGAGCGTCGAGCCTCACCGCCACCATCGGCAACACCGCCGACCAGGGCGCTGACCTCGACCTGTACGTGTACAACTGCACGACGGGCTCCTGCGTCCAGGCCGGTTCGTCGGCGGACGCGGACTCCGAGGAGTCGGTGACCATCCCCAACCCGGCAGCCGGCGCGTGGCTCGTCCTGGTGGACAGCTACGCGGTGCCCGCGGGCACCACGGAGTACGACTACTTCGACGTCTACACCTCGGCCGCTCTCGGCACCCTGTCCGTGACCGACACGAACGCCGCCCGCGCCGCGGGTGCGTCGTGGACGGCGTCGGGCGTCATCACGCCGCTGGGCCAGCCCGGTGCCGGCCGCGTGCTGCGCGGTGAGCTCGAGGTGCGCACGGCGGACGAGAACGTCGTCGGCCGCGGCGCCGTGATCGTCCAGGCAGTCAGCTAGCAACCGCTGGAACGCAGAAAGCCTCAGGGTCCACGAGATCCTGGGGCTTTCTACGGTTCCGGCAGCTTGTTCCCGAGCGGCTCGTCCACGTCCACCTTGGACACACCGCTGATCAGATTCGCGTCTTCCACCCTGTCGACCGGCATCTCGGCGCGCAGGTAGCCGATTCTCCGATCCCGCGACTCGACGGTCGCGCCCAGCCTCGTCAGCGCCTGCTCGACCTCCTCGTCGCGGCCCGGCCGCACGGAGATCATCAGTGGCACTGTGAGGTGGCCGTCGCGCTTCGCCTGCTCGATCCGGTTCTTGTCCGGCTTGGCTGATGACATGACAGAACCCTCCGCGTACGGCACGGTGTCGGTCCCGTTCGTACCACAGCCACCGAGAGCCAGCGCGCAAAACGCGACGGCGAGCGGTCTTCTCATGATCAGAGGACGGAACGGCCTCCGCGGCCGGTTGCACGAATTTCGCGGCCGATCACTGCTTCGGTCCCGCAAACGCTTGCTCCCGCAGCGTCCCGTCCACGCTCTCACCGAACACCCGAGCGTCCGTGTGCTGGTCAGAGGTCGGTTGCGCCTTCTTGACACCCGTGACGGCCCTCGTGCGGATCTGCGGCAACGCGCCGCTGTGCTGGCGGTGCACCCAGTCCACCAGGTGCTCGCGCGTGAGACAGCGCAGGTCCCACAGCTTGCCGGCGTCGGCCGCGCTCACGAGCGCACGCACCCGCACGAACCCCTGGGTCGCCTGCGTCACCTGCAGCACGGACACCCGCCCGTCCCACAGGTCGCTGCCCTCCAGCATGGACCGCATCTCCTGCCGCATCGCCTCGACCGGCACCGTCCAGTCGAGATCGAGCTCGACGGTCCCGAGCAACGCCGACCGCGTGCGCGTCCAGTTCTCGAACGGCGTCTTCAGGAAGTGCGACGTGGGCAGCACCAGCCGCCGGTCGTCCCACAGGTGCAGCACCACGTACGTCAGCGTGATGTCCTCGACCCGTCCCCATTCACCTTCGACCACCACGACGTCGTCGAGCCGCACCGCGTCGCTGAACGCGATCTGCAGCCCCGAGATCAGGTTGCCCAGCAACGACTGCGCGCTGAACGCCGCGACCGCACCGATGACGGCCGCGGACGCGAGCACCGTCGACCCGACCGCGCGTGCGCCGGGGAACGTCATCAGGATGGCGCCCATGGCCAGGACGCCGATGACCACCAGCGTCAGCCTGCGCACCAGTGTGATCTGGGTGTGGACGCGCCGCGCGTGCCGGTTGTCCGTGACGTCCGTGCGGATCCGCGACAGGGAAACGTCCACAAGGGTGCTGATGAGCGCGGAGAGCAGCCACGCCCCGCCCAGGATCAACGCGACGCCCAGCGCGTGTGAGGCGACGGGTACGTCTATCGGGTAGGCGGTGAGGCTTATCTGGGCGGCCAGGAGCACTCCGAACACCTGGCCGGGCCGGTACATCTTGCCGCTGTGGGTGAAGCGGCGCACCAGCCGGTGGATCACCTCCACCGCGAGCAGTGCGAAGGCCACGGAGCAGCCCATGACGACGAACAGCACGGTTTCCGCCTTCCTGTGTCGAGAACGGATACCCGCCGTTCGGGTGAAGGAACACCATGAGGCGGCTCACGGGGCCTGCGGACGCGGTTTGAGTCACATGAACCAGAACATGCTTGCCATCCAGGTTTGAGTTGCATAGACTCAAACCATGTTCACGACAGCGGAGGCCCTGGACCTGGTGGAACGCGCCGCGACAGCCGAGGCGCTGTTCGGTCCCCGCACCACCGATCCCGACCAGCGCAAGCAGGCGCGACGCCTGTACCACGCGCTGGCCTCCGTTCTGCACCCCGACGCGGTCGGCCCGGACGACACACGGGCGCACGCGGCGTCGGCGACCCTGACCCGCCTGCACCACGAGTGGTCGAACGGCACGACCGTCGAGCTCAGGACCAGGACCGCCGTCTACCGCGTCGGGGAGCCGTTCGCGGTCGGCAGCATCGCCAACCTGTACGAGGCGGACGGGCCGTACGTGGTCAAGGTCGTGCGCAACCCCGCCCTCAACCCGTTGCTGCACGGCGAGTGGCAGGCGCTGCGGGAACTGGAACGGTTCACCGACGTCAACCAGTGGTTGCGGCCCTTCTACCCGCGCCTGCTCGACACCTCGGGCGACGTCGCCCAGGGCTCTCGCGCCTTCACGGTGCTCGACCCGCTGAGGGACGGTTTCGTGACGCTCGCGGACGTCAGGCGGGCGTTCCCCGACGGACTGGACGGGCGCGACTACGCGTGGATGCACCGCAGGCTGCTCAAGGCACTGGCCGGCGCGCACCGGATCGGCCTGGTCCACGGTGCCGTCACCGCCGACAACGTCATGGTGCACCCGGAGCAGCACGGGATCGTGCTGGCCGGCTGGTCGTTCGCCGTCGAGGAAGGACAGCGGCTCCTCGCGACCAGCCGCGCCATCGCCTACCCACCGGAAGTCGAAGCGGGCCGGCCGGTCACCGCGGCCACGGACGTCCACATGGCACACACGCTGATGCTGGACCTGCTGGCGCACGACGAACACCGGCAACGAGCCTTCGCGAACGGATGCCTTCAGGAACAGCCGGGCGGGCGGCCTGACGCCGCCGACCTGCTGGGCGAGTACGACGACCTGCTCGAAGACCTCTACGGCGCACGGCGCTTCCGCCCGTTCGCCCTCCCCAAGACAGGAGAATGACCATGGGACACGGCAAGTGGGACGACAACGCCTACGCCGCGGCGAAGACCTTCCGCGCGGCCAAGGGGATCGCGGACTTCGGCTACACCGCCTCCGTCAAGTCGCAGCCGTCGTCGAGCTGGAAGGCCGCCCCGGCACTGGACCCGCTGAACGTCGGGTTCCGCGAGTGCCGCGACTCGCCCGACCACGCCGACTCGACACCGATCGCGGTGCTGTTCGACGTGACGGGGTCGATGGGCGCGGTGCCGCGGATCATGCAGGGCAAGCTCGGCAAGCTGCACGGGTTGTTGCAGCGCAAGGGATACCTCGCCGACCCGCAGCTGATGTTCGGCGGCATCGGTGACGCCGACAGCGACCGCGTGCCGCTGCAGGTCGGGCAGTTCGAGTCGGACAACCGCATGGACGAGCAGCTGCGGGACATCTTCCTCGAGGGCAACGGCGGTGGCCAGAAGAGCGAGTCGTACGAGCTGGCCGCGTACTTCGTCGCACGCCACGTCGTCACCGACGCCTGGCAGAAGCGCGGCCGCAAGGGGTACCTGTTCATCATCGGCGACGAGCTGAACAAGACGCGGCTGAAGGCCCGGCACATCCGCCGGGTCATCGGTGACGAGGTCACCCAGGACATCGACCCCGTGTCGGTGTACCGCGAGCTCGCGAAGAAGTGGCACGTCTACTTCATCCTGCCCAACCAGTCGTCGTACTTCCACGACGACAGCATCGGTGAGCACTGGCGGGCGATCCTCGGGCAGAACTTCCTCAAGCTCGACGACCCCGGCGCGGTGTGCGAGCTGATCGCCGCGACGATCGGCGTGGAGGAGAGCGTGGTGGACCTCGACCAGGCCCTGGTCGACCTCGCCGAGATCGGCTCGGTCGCCGAGAGCAGGGCCGTCGGCAAGGCACTGGCCACCGTCGGCGGCGCGCGGTCGCTCACGGCCTCTGCCGCCCCGCTGGGCATCGACGGTCCCGACGACGTGGCGCTGAGCTGACATGACGAACGAGGACCACGTCATCGTCGTCGGGCTCGGGTTCGGCGACGAGGGCAAGGGAGCGGTGGTCGACGCGTTGTGCGCCGACGGATCGGTGTCCGCGGTCGTGCGGTTCAACGGGGGAGCGCAGGCCGCGCACAACGTGGTCGTCGACGGACGGCACCACACGTTCAGCCAGTTCGGGTCCGGCACGCTCGCGGGCGTGCCGACCTGGCTGTCCCGCTTCGTGCTGGTCGAGCCGATCGCGCTGGCGACCGAGTCGCGCGAGCTGGAGGCCGTCGGCGTCGCCGACCCGCTGTCGCTGGTGTCGATCGACGCCGGCGCACTCCTCACGACGCCGTTCCACGTGGCCGCGAACCGGGCTCGCGAGAACGCCAGGGGCGAGGACCGGCACGGGTCGTGCGGCAAGGGGATCGGCGAGACCGTCTGGTACGGGCTGCTCGGCGAACGGGGAGCAGCGCCGGGCGAGGTGGTCGAGGGACAACGGGTGCTCGGCGAGCCGGGCCCGGCTCCGACCGTCGGCGACTGCCTGGACCCGCGCGTGCTGCGGCAGAAGCTGGACGTGCTCGCCAGGTTCTACGAGCCGCTGATCGGCGACGGACCGGGCGTGGACGAGCTGGTCGAGCTCTACCGGTCGTTCGCGGACGCCGTGCGGATCACGACCGGCGACGAGTGCGGGCGCCTCGCGGATGCCGGACGGCTCGTTTTCGAGGGCGCGCAGGGCGTGTTGCTGGACGAGACCTACGGGTTCCACCCGCACACGACCTGGTCGACCGTCACGCCGCGCAACGCGCGGACGTTGCTCGGCGGGCGTCCGGCCCGCGTGCTGGGCGTGACCCGGACCTACCAGACCCGGCACGGCGCGGGCCCGCTGCCGACGGAGGACCAGGCCGTGCTCGACCGGTTCCCGGAGGCGCACAACGGCACGGGGGAGTACCAGGGCGCGTGGCGGGCCGGGCACCTGGACGCCGATCTGCTGCGCTACTCCGTGCGGTGCTGCGGGGGCGTCGACGGGCTGGCAGTGACGCACCTGGACGCCCAGGGCCTGGAGGTCGCCACCGGCGGAGTCCTGGAGGACATGCCCGATCCGTTGGCACACCTGGAAGATCTGCTCGGCGTCGAGGTGCTGGTCACCGGGGCGGGCCCGTCCAGGGCCGACTACGCGGTACGGGAGAATCCACGCCATGATCGAGTCGACGCTGGTGTCGGTGGACGTGATCGCGCTCCGGTTTGACCCGGACGCACGCGCGGTGCTCGTGGGCGTGGCGCCCCGCGCACAGGAGCCGTTCGCGGGCGAGCTGGCGTTGCCGGGTGTCCTGCTGGGCAGGGGCGAGCGGCTGCGCGAGGCGACCACCAGGGCCGTGACGGAGAAGCTGGGCCTGGCCGAGGAGTCCGTGACGGCGACCGGCCAGCTCGCCACGTTCGACGAGCCGTCGCGCGACCCGCGCGGCCCGACCCTCTCGATCGCCCTGTGGGCCACGGTCGCCCGCCCGACCGGCGACCTGACCGTGTGGGCGCCCCTGGCCGACGTGCCGCCGCTGGCGTTCGACCACGACCGGATCGTCGCCGACTGCCGGCCGCTGCTGGCGGACAAGCTGTGGCGCGACGTGGCGTTCACCGCGGGTCTGCTCGGCCGTGAGTTCACCACGGCGCAGGCGCTCGACGTGACGGAGTCCCTGACCGGCGACCGCCCCTACCCGGCGAACCTCGGTCGCACGATGGACCGCGTGCCCGGTCTCGAACGCACCAGCGAGCACGCCGCGGCGCTGCCCAAGGGGGGCCGTCCTCCACTGGTGTGGAAGTGGACGGACTAGATCGGCAGTTCCGGCTCGAAGAGCCAGCGCGTCAGCAGGTCCCGATGTCCTGCCAGCGCAAGGAAGTCCTCGGTCGTCACGACGCCGTGCCGGTTGCGCGCGCACCACTCCCGCAGCAGCGCGAAGAACGAGTCGTCGCCCATCTCGCGGCGCAGGGCGTGCAACGTCAGGGCACCGCGCTTGTAGACCCTGTCGTCGAACCACTCGGCCCGCTCGGGCCGTCCGATCACGACGTCCTGGGGCAGGCGCCGCAACAGATCCCGGGCCCCGGCCGCGCAGGCGTCCGCCGACCGGCCACCGGAGGCCTCGGACCACAGCCACTCCGAGTAGGAGGCGAAGCCCTCGTTGAGCCAGATGTGCTCCCAGGCGGCGATTCCGACCGAGTTGCCGAACCACTGGTGGGCCAGTTCGTGCGCCACCAGCCGTTCGGAGCCGCGGCGCCCGTCGACGTGGTTGGAGCCGAACGTCGACAACCCCTGCGCCTCGACCGGGACGTCCAGCGCGTCGTCGGTCACCACGACCGAGTAGGTGGCGAAAGGGTAGGGCCCGAACAGCGACGAGAACAGCGAGATCATCTGGTTCTGCCGTGCGAAGTCGTGCGTCACGGCCCTGCGCAGCCGTGAGGGCGCCCACACGCCCGGTAACGCCTCGACGTACTGTCCGATCTGGACGGTCGCCAGGTAGGTGGCCATCGGGGCGGCCATCGAGTACGTCCACCGCGTGGTGCTGCCGGAGACCTTGCCGTCCACCAGGACCCCGTTGCACACCACCGCGTACGAGGAAGGCGCGGTCACCTCGAGGTGGTAGGACGCCTTGGACGACGGCTCGTCGAGGCACGGGAACCACGACGGCGCGCCGATCGGCTGCGAGGCCACCAGCGATCCGTCCGTCAGGTGGTCCCAGCCGAGGTCGCCCCACTCGGGCGTCGCGATCGGCACCGGCGTGCCCGAGTAGCGGACCTCGACCGAGAAGGACCCCCGCACGGCCGCGCGGACGTTCAGGACGCCGCCGGCGTGCCCGTACCGCGCGGGTTTGCCGTTCACCAGCACCTTCGAGATCCGCAGGGAGCCGAAGGACAGCGAGAACGACGACAGCGAGGCGCAGGAAGCCTGCAGCACCGCGCGCCCGGAAAGGCGCGCGGAGTGCGGCTTGTAGTCAAGCTCTAGCGCGTAATGGTGTACGGAGAAGCTCATGTCCACGCGGAGATCGGGTTGCCCAGCCAACGGGTTCCCGACGGTACATCCTCTCCACGCATCACCAGCGAGGCGGGTCCGATGGTCGTGTGAGCCCCGATGGACGCCCCGGGCAGGACGATGCCGTGCGGGCCCAAAGTGGCGCCCTCGGCCAGCGTCACCCGGTCCATGCGCAGGATGCGGTCGTGGAACAGGTGCGTCTGCACGACGCAGCCGCGGTTGACCGACGCGCCGGCGCCCAGCGACACCAGGTCCGCCTCGGGCAGCCAGTACGACTCGCACCACACGCCACGGCCGACCGACGCGCCCAGCGAGCGCAGCCAGAGGTTCATGATCGGCGTGCCGCCGGAGAACCCGATCAGCCACGGCACCGCGAGCACCTCGACGAACGTGTCCGCCAGCTCGTTGCGCCACACGAACGCCGACCACAGCGGGTACTCGCGCACCTTGAACCGGCCCACGAGCAGCCACTTGGCGGCCGCCGCCACCAGGCACGCGGCCACGCCGGCACCCAGAAGCACGACTCCGGACCACCAGAGCCCGAGCTCCTTCAGCGCGAACAGCACGAGCACGACCAGGGCCACGTTGAGCATCACCGGCACGAACCGGCACAGCTCGACCAGCGCCCGCGCCCACATGAGGTGCTTCGGCGGGTCGAACGTGCGCGACTGGTCCGACACCTCGGCGGCGCGCGGCAGCTTCATCGGCGGCATGCCCAGGTACGACGAGCCGGCCTTGGCGCGCTTCGGAGCCGCCGACAGCACGCCGACGAGCCCGCCCTTCGGCACGTTCCTGCCGGGCGCGGTCATGCCCGAGTTGCCCAGGAACGCCCGCTTGCCCACGCGGGCGGTGGCGATGCGCAGCCAGCCGCCGCCGAGCTCGTAGGACGCGACCATCGTGTCGTCCGCCAGGAACGCGCCGTCGCCGACACGGGTCATCTTCGGCAGCGCCACCACGGTGGACGCCTCGACGCCGCGGCCGACCTTCATGCCCAGCAGGCGCAACCACACCGGCGTGAACAGCGAGGCGTACAGCGGGAACAGGGCCGAGCGCGCGTTGTTCATCAACCGCTCGGTCGTCCACGCCTGCCACGCCACGCGGCTGTGCACGGCGTAGTGGCCCTCGCGCATGCCGATGCCCAGCAGCCGCACGGCCACCAGCACCAGCAGCGCGTACGAGCCGAACCAGATCACCGAGGCGACCGGGACGTCCCACAGCGCCGACGTCGGCGTCACCGGCCGCCGCAGCACGTAGAGCACGGCCGGAGCCGCCGCCAGCAGCGGCAGCGCGGCCAGCAGGCCGGACGAGACGCCGTACATGAGGTTCCAGAAGCGCGACCGTTCCGGACGGTACGACGGGAACGACCGCGCCGCCTTGCCCTCGCGGACCGCGGGGACGCCTGCCCAGCGCTGACCGGTGGACACGGACCCGACGACACCCGAACCGGGCGCCACCTCGGCCCGCTTGCCGATCCGCGCGCCGGGGAACAGCGTGCTGCGCGCCCCGACGGTCGCGCCGGCGCCGATCCGGACGCGGCCGATGCGCAGCCTGTCGCCGTCCAGCCACCAGCCGGACAGGTCGACCTCGGGCTCCACGGCGGCGCCGCGCCCGACCTTCAGCATGCCCGTGACCGGCGGCAACGAGTGCAGGTCGACGCCGGGGCCGATCTTCGCGCCCAGCGCCCGCGCGTAGTGCGTGACCCACGAGCCGGAGAGCTCGGTGGCGCGTGACATCCGCGCCAGCATCTCGGCCGTCCACAGTCGCAGGTGGACGGAGCCGCCGCGCGGGTACTCGCCGGGCTTCACGCCGCGCAACAACACCCGCGCGCCGCCGGCGGAGATCGCCAGGCGTCCGGCGGGGCTGAGGAACACCACGGCCCCGGCGGCGACCCACCACCACGAGACGGAGGTCCAGCCCAGCACGTTCGACAGCGCCGTCAGCGCGACGACCCAGCGCGCGCCGGAGATCGTCAGCAGCGGGATCATCAGCAACGACTGGAGCACGCCGGTCCAGCGCGGCGTCGGCGCGACCTCGTGCACCTCGGCCGCCGCGCCGTACGACTCCAGGCGTCGCGCGAGCTTGTACAGCGTCGGGTTCTGGTAGACGTCCGACACGGACGTGCTCGGGTACCGCGTGCGGACCATCGAGACCAGCTGGGCGGCGCCCAGCGAGCTGCCGCCGGACGAGAAGAAGTTCGCGTCCTCGGACGCGGGCCCGGAACCGAGCACGGCGGCCCACTGCTCCGCGAGCCAGCCCTCGAGGCCGGAGAACACCACCCCCGCGGTGTCCATGGACGCCAGTGGCCACGGCAGCGCCGCGCGGTCGACCTTGCCGGACGTGCGCGTCGGCAGCGTGTCGACGACGGCGATCAACGGCACGAGGGCGGCGGGCAGTTCGGCGCGGAGCTGCTCGACGGCCGCTTCCTGGTCGAACTCGCCGTCGACCACCACGTAGCCGACGAGGATCTGGTTGCCGCCCCGCGTCGTGCGCACGGCGGCGGCGGCACCGGCGACACCGGGCAGCGCGGCCAGCGCCGCGTCGACCTCGCCCAGCTCGATGCGGCGTCCGCCCAGCTTGATCTGCTCGTCCGCACGGCCGAGGAAGACGAGGCCCTCCGGCTCGGCGCGGACCACGTCACCGCTGCGGTACGCGCGGTCCCAGCCCACGGAGGGCAGCGGGGCGTACTTCTCGGCGTCCTTGGCCTCGTCGAGGTAGCGCGCCAGGCCGACGCCGCCGATGACCAGTTCGCCGGACCCGCCCATCGGCACGACCTCGCCCCTGGCGTCGACGACGGCGAGTTCCCAGCCGTCCAACGGCAGTCCGATGCGGACGGGACCCTCACCGGTCATCCGGGCGGCACAGGCGACGACGGTCGCTTCCGTGGGCCCGTAGGTGTTCCAGACCTCGCGGCCGGGCACGGCGAGGCGCTCGGCCAGCTCGGGCGGGCAGGCCTCGCCGCCGAAGATCAGCAGCCGCACGTCGTCCAGCGCCTCGACCGGCCACAGCGCGGCCAGCGTCGGAACCGTGGAGACGACGGTGATCTCCTGCTCGACCAGCCACGGGCCGAGGTCCATCCCGGTGCGCACCAGCGACCGCGGCGCGGGCACCAGGCAGGCGCCGTGCCGCCACGCGAGCCACATCTCCTCGCAGGAGGCGTCGAACGCGACGGAGAGCCCCGCCAGCACGCGGTCGTCCGGCCCGATGGGCTCGTCCCGCAGGAACAGCCCCGCCTCGGCGTCCACGAAGGCGGCCGCCGACCGGTGCGTCACGGCGACGCCCTTGGGCTTGCCGGTCGAACCGGACGTGAAGATGATCCACGCGTCGTTGTCGAGACCGGGTTCACCGGGCGCGCCGAGCGCGGGGCCGTGCAGCGCGAGGGAACGGCCCTCGCCGAGCACGGCACTCACCTGCGCCTCACCGAAGACGAGCTCCGCCCGCTCGTCGGGGTCCTCGAAGTCGACGGGCACGTAGGCGGCGCCCGCCGCGAGGGTCGCGAGGATCGAGACGTAGAGGTCGGCGGTCCCGGACGGCACGCGGATGCCGACCCGGTCGCCGACCCCGATACCGCCGGCGGTCAGCTTCTCCTTGAGCTCCAGTACTTCCGAGAGCAGTGCGCGGTAACTCAGCGCGGTGGTGCCGTCGTCGACGGCCGGCGCTTCCGGGTGCTGTTCGGCACTCGTGCGCAGGATGTCCAGGAGCGTGCGCGGTGTGGGCGCCTCGCCTGCCGTGAACATCGATCGAAGGACAACGGGTTCGGCCGCAATGGTCACTTGAGCGTCACTTCTCACCCTCTCGGAAAACATGCAGATAAACAACTTTACCTGCGCTCAACGGACTATCGCTCTTCGGAGTAGGTGGACTCACAGGTGACCTCAGTCACCGCAACACTTTCGAGTGACTTCCGTGCGGTGTACCGCGCCATGTTGAAGTCCCGCCAGTCCTGCTCGGAGTAGCGATCCTTCAACCACCGCAAGGAACACGACCGTTGCGGCTCGGGCAACCTCACGAGCGCGGGCACCGCGTCCTCCGACAACCGCGACAGGTAGACCGTGTCGATTTTCTGCGTGGCCTCGAACCGCGACACGTTGTAGTCGGCGACCACGCGTTCGGGGTTCATCACCACGACCGCGAGGAAGAACGCGGACCCGGTCGCGATGACGGCCTTCGGCAACCAGTTGGCGCGCAACGAGATCCCGCTCGCGATCACCATCACGTACACCACGGCCAGCCACACCTCGCACGACGAGACGAGCATCCGCAGCACCGTCCACCCGTACGCCTGCTGGTAGAACCACATGCGGCTCAGGGCACTCGCCACGATGACAAGCGTGAGAACAGCCAGTGAACCCAGCAGAACCCGAAGCCACAACTGGTCCCGCGCTGTCTTCTTGACGGCGAACCGCGCCACACCCGCGATGACGCCGAGCGTCAGGATCGTCACCCACAGCAGCTGCCAGAAGCCCGACCGCGCGTACTCGGCGAACGTGACGCCCGCGGTTTTCATGACATAAGCCTCGCCACCGAACAGAACCGCGAGCTGCGTTCCCACGAACCCGGTGAACAGCAACACGAGCACACCGACAGGAAGCCCGTAATCCTTGAGCCGCAACGATCCCGGCTTCGCCTCGGCGTCCTCGTTGATCTCCGGCGGCGCCGCGACGAGGTAGCACGCACCCAACGCCCCGAGCGCCGCGACGACCCCGAAGAACCCCATTCGCACGTAGACGCCGACTTCGAGATCCGGCACCAGACCTTCGAGGAAGTCGTTGAACCCCTTGTCCGCGCCCGCCAGCAACGACCCGAAGACCAGCAACAGCAGCCCGGCCACACCGGCGGAGAGGAACGGCCGGATCCCGATGGGCCCGCGCCGGCTGAACCCCTTGGCGACCCACGGGATCGACCGCAGACCGGCCAGCCCGAGCCCGACCGCGCCGAAGATCAGCCCCCGCACGGTCCTGCCACCCGCCATCGCGATCGAGCCGCAGAGCATCGAGGCCAGCACGCACAGCGGGAAGATCCACTCGGCCGCCCTCAGGAAGCCCATGGCGAGGAACGCCAGCGCCGCCGCGAGCCAGAGCGCGCGCTCGATGGTCGGTTTGCCCGCGTAGAACAGCACGGCGCCGACGGAGCACAGGCCGGCCAGGAACCAGCCGATGCCGTTGCTCGGTGGGGCCAGGAACGCCCCGGCGAGGCCCGCGATGAGACCGACGAGCATGACCTGGGCGGGGGCGCCGCTCGTGGGCGGCTTCCACCAGGGCATGAAGGGGACGCCGGGGGCGGACATGACCACCGACGGGTTCGGGTAGCGGGACGGGCCCTGCCACGGGGACGACGGCGGGAGGGTGGCGGTGGCGACCTGGGCGGGCTGGGGCACCGGTGTCGGCGAAGCGGGCCGGTCGGCGGCCTTCGACGTTGCGGCCGGGGCCGTGGGGGCCGCCGGTGTCGGCGTTGCGGGCCGGTCGGCGGCCTTCGCCGCCGGTGTGCCCGCGGGCTCGGACGCCGCGGCTGCCGCCACACTCGCCGGCTGATCTTGTCGGACCTCCTGAGTAGGTTGAGATGCAGGGGTTCCCGGCTCGGGGGTACCCCTGCGAGAGCCTGCCTCGTCGGCGGCGAGGTGGCGTGGCGCCTCGGCCGCCGGCTTCTCGCCCGCGATGCTCGCGCTGTCCGCCGGCTTCTCGCCCGCGATGCTCGCGCTGTCCGCGGGCTGTGCCTCAGGAGCCTTCTTCTCGGACGCGGACGCCGCCGCGGGCACAGGCCGGGGCTTGCGCTCGGGCGAGCCCTCCTCCACCGGCCGGTACCCCACCTTCCGGAACTGCCGGTACCTCCGCCCCACGGCCTTCCCGCGAGGCGAGCCGGTGGGGTCCGGCGTCGAGCCGGAACCACGTTCAGAGTCAGTCATGTCTCTCTCCCAAGCCCGAAAAGGGCGCGCGTCACCGTCACACCGCCATGCGGTGCGAACAAGAACCAAGTCAGCGAAAGGAAGTCAGCGGGGCAGGGTCACCCGGATGCACGACCCGGGGTCCACCACGGCGATCGTCCCGCCGTGCAGGTCCACCACCCACCGGGCGATGGCGAGCCCGAGCCCGGTACCGCCGCCACCCGCCCTCTCCCCGCGGGTGAACCTCTCGAAGATCCGCGACCGGTCGGCCAGGGCGATCCCCGGCCCCTGGTCCCTGACCTCCAGCACGACGGACGAACCGCACGCGAACCCGGCCACGGACACCAACCCCCCGGTGGGTCCGTGCCGGGCGGCGTTGTCCACCAGGTTCACCAGCACCTGGTGGAGCCTTTCCCCGTCGGCGAGGACGGTGAGGTCCCCGTCGACGTCGATCGAGAACGACGCGGACGGCGCGGCCACGGCTGCCTCGGCCACCACGTCGGCGACCAGCGACGACACCGACAGCGTCTCGCGGTTCAGGGACAGGACCCCGGCGTCGATCTTCGACAGGTCCAGCAGCTCCGTCACGAGCCGCCCCAGCCGTTCCGTCTGCGCCAGAGCCGTCCTCATCGTGGCGGCGTCGGCCACGGCCACGCCGTCCACCACGTTCTCCAGCACGGCCTGCAACGCCGAGATCGGAGTCCGCAGCTCGTGCGACACGTTCGCGATCAGCTCACGTCGTTGCCGGTCGGCGGCGGCGAGGTCGGCCGCCATCACCGTGAACGCCTCCGCCAGCTGCCCCACCTCGTCCGACGACGTGGCCCGCACCGAGCGCGAGTAGTCGCCGGACGCCATCGACCGGGCCGCGGACGTCATCTCGCGCAGCGGCGACGTCATGCCGTGCGCCAGCAGCTGCGAGGTCAGCAGGCCCAGCACCAGCGCGATGAGGGTCGTCCGGGGCGGCAGCCACCCCGTCACGTAGCGGAAGTACGCGAACGACACGCACCCCGACACCACGATCACGATGCCGAGCTTGAGCTTGATCGACCGCACCGAGTCCAGCGGACGCGGCAGCAGCTCCAGCAGCTCCAGAGCCCTTTTCACGGCGCCACCTGCTTGCGGGGCACCTCGAGCGCGTACCCCACGCCGTGCACGGTCCGGATGAGGTCGGCCCCGAGCTTGCGCCGCAGCGCCTTCACGTGGCTGTCGACCGTCCGCGACGACGCCCCCTCGTGCCACCCGCAGGCCTCCGCCAGCAGGCGCTCCCGTGCCTGCACGGCGGAGGGCCGTTCCGCGAGGAACACCAGCAGGTCGTACTCGGTGGGCGTCAGGTGCGCCTCGACGCCGGCCCTGCGCACCCGGCGCGCGGCCAGGTCGATCACCAGGTCGCCCAGTTCCAGCGACTGCGACGACACCGCCCGTGAGACGCGTCGCAGCAGCACGTGCACACGTGCTGCCAGCTCGCGCATCGAGAACGGCTTCGTCAGGTAGTCGTCGGCCCCCACGGCGAGACCGACCAGCAGGTCCGTCTCGTCCCCCCGCGCGGTCAGCATCAGCACCGGCACCGACCGCGACGCCTGGATCCGCCTGCACACCTCGAGGCCGTCGAACCCCGGCAGCATCACGTCCAGGACCACCAGGTCGGGCAGGAACGACGCCGCCTGGGCCACCCCCGACGGCCCGTCGTGGGCCACCGCCACCACGAACCCCTCCGCACGCAGCCGCACGGCCACGGACTCGGCGATCGTGATGTCGTCCTCCACGACGAGAACCCGGCGCTGACCTGTCATGGCGGCGACTTTATGGGTATGTCGTGGAGGACGCCGGGACAAGTTGTGAAGATCGTGTGCAGACCTCGATGTAGGTTCGCAGCATGAACGTCCTCGAAGCGGTCCTGGAGAGGATCACGTACGCCAACGAGGACAACGGCTACACCGTCGCCAAGGTCGACACGGGCCGCGGTGACCTGGTCACGGTCGTCGGCGCGCTGCTCGGCGCGCAGCCGGGCGAGTCGATCCGCATGCGCGGCCACTGGGGCTCGCACCCGCAGTACGGCAAGCAGTTCCACGTCGACGACTACACGACGGTCCTGCCCGCGACGATCCAGGGCATCCGCCGCTACCTCGGCTCCGGCCTGATCAAGGGCATCGGGCCCGTGCTCGCGGACAAGATCGTCACCCACTTCGGCGTGGACGCGCTGGACGTCATCGAGCACACCCCCGAGCGGCTGGTCGAGGTCCCGAAGCTCGGCCCCAAGCGCACGAAGCTCATCGCGGACGCCTGGGAGGAGCAGAAGGCCATCAAGGAGGTCATGGTCTTCCTGCAGGGCGTCGGCGTGTCGACCAGCCTCGCCGTCCGCGTCTACAAGCAGTACGGGGACAAGGCCATCGAGGTCGTCAGGGAGGAGCCGTACCGGCTGGCGAGCGACGTCTGGGGCATCGGCTTCAAGACCGCCGACGTGATCGCGAAGGCCGTCGGCATCCCGCACGACAGCCCCCAGCGCGTGAAGGCAGGCCTGCAGTTCACGCTCTCCGAAGCCACCGGCAACGGCAACTGCTACCTGCCGGAGCAGGCCCTCATCGCCGAGGCCATCAAGATCCTCCAGGTCGACACCGGCCTGGTCATCGACTGCCTCGCCGAGCTCGTCGAGGAGGAGGGCGTCGTCCGCGAGGAGCTGCCGGACGACGAGATCGCCGTCTACCTGGTCCCGTTCCACCGCGCGGAGATCTCGATGGCCGCGCAGCTCAAACGGCTGCTGCGCTGCGAGGAGGACAGGATGCCGGGCTTCGCCGGCGTCGACTGGGACAAGGCCTTCGCGTGGCTCGGCACCGACCTGGAGCGGCACCAGGCCGACGCCGTGAAGCTCGCGCTCACGAAGAAGGTCGCGGTCCTGACCGGCGGACCGGGCTGCGGCAAGAGCTTCACCGTCCGCTCGATCGTCCGGCTGGCCCAGGCCAAGCGCGCCAAGATCGTCCTCGCCGCGCCCACCGGCCGTGCCGCGAAGCGCCTCACCGAGCTGACCGGCCACGAGGCCCGCACGGTGCACCGACTGCTCGAGCTGCGGCCCGGCGGCGACGCGGCGTACGACCGCGACCACCCGCTCGACGCGGACCTCGTGGTCGTCGACGAGGCCTCGATGCTGGACCTGCTGCTCGCCAACAAGCTCGTGAAGGCCGTTCCGCCCGGCGCGCACCTGCTGCTCGTCGGCGACGTCGACCAGCTGCCGAGCGTCGGCGCGGGCGAGGTGCTCAGGGACGTCCTGGCGCAGGGGAGCCCGATCCCGAACGTCCGGCTCACGCACATCTTCCGCCAGGCCCAGGAGTCCGGCGTCGTCACGAACGCCCACCGCATCAACAGCGGCGACTACCCGCTCGTCCAGGGCCTGCCGGACTTCTTCCTCTTCAGCACCGACGAGGCCGAGGAGGCGGCGGCGATGACGGTCGACGTGGTCGCGAACCGCATCCCGCGCAAGTTCCGGCTCGACCCGCGCAAGGACATCCAGGTCCTCGCCCCGATGCACCGCGGCCCCGCCGGCGCGGGCGCGCTCAACACCGTGCTCCAGG
Organism: Lentzea sp.; assembly: GCF_035525475.1. GTDB lineage: Bacteria > Actinomycetota > Actinomycetes > Mycobacteriales > Pseudonocardiaceae > Lentzea. The sequence continues at coordinate 84,397 of NZ_DATLEC010000249.1, forward strand.
AGGCGCTCACGCCGTCGAGGGACAACCTGCCCGAGAAGCGCTTCGGCGGCAGGGTGTTCAAGGTCGGCGACAAGGTCACCCAGATCCGCAACAACTACGACAAGGGCCGCAACGGCGTCTTCAACGGCACCCTCGGCGTGGTCATCGCGCTCGACCCCGTCGAGCAGAAGCTGACGATCCGCACCGACGAGGACGAGGAGGTCGACTACGAGTTCTCCGAGCTGGACGAGCTCAGCCACGCGTACGCCATGACCATCCACCGCTCGCAGGGCAGCGAGTACCCGTGCGTGGTCATCCCGATCACGACCAGCGCGTGGATGATGCTGCAGCGCAACCTGCTCTACACCGCCGTCACGCGCGCGAAGAAGCTCGTCGTGCTGGTGGGCAGCAAACGCGCCATCGGGCAGGCCGTCAGAACGGTCGGGGCGGGCCGCCGCCACACGGCGCTGGCCCACCGCCTCCGCACTACGCCGGCTTCAGGAAGTCAGTGATCAGCCGCGCCCACGGCGCCGCGGCCTCCAGCGCAATCGCGTGGCCGCACGCGATGTCGGTGTACCTCGAACCGGGGACGAGGTCCGCGACCTGCTTGCCGAGGTCGTGCGACAGCAGCCGGTCACCGGACGCGCCGACCACCAGCGTCGGCTGCGTGACCCGCGGCAGCACGCCGGTCAGGTCGATCCTCGTGAGCAGGTCGACGTGCGCGGCCGAGCCGGGCGGGACGCTCGCGCCGATCAGCTCGGCGAGGCCCGCCGACTGGGCCGGTGTGAGCCGCGCCAGGTAAGCCTCGCCGCACATCACCGAAAGGATGAACCGCGCGAGCACCTCCCGCGACCCGTCCAGCAACGACTCCCAGTGGTCGATCTTCGCCCTCGTCGCCGCGTCGATCTTGACGAACGGCGCGCTCAGGACCAGCCCGCGGACCCGTTCCGGATGCCGGACGGCCGCCGTGACGGCGACCGCGCAGCCCATCGAGTAGCCGGAGACGGAGAACGACTCGTGCCCGGCCCCGACCACGGCGTCCACCAGGTCGTCGGCGAGTTCCTCCAGGTCGAGCGGCCCCGCGGCGACCGGTGAGCCGCCGGAGCCCGGCAGGTCCGGTGCCACGACGGTGAAGTGCTGGGCGAGGGGCGCGAGGACCGGTCCGTAGTTGGCCTGAACGCTGCCTCCTGCGCCGTGCACGAGCAGCAGAGCAGGGCCTGCGCCCTTGACGAGCGTGGCCAGGCCGGTCATGCGGGACCCCCGGGTTTTGTCAGTCCATGCTGCGGACGATGGTCGGTTCCAGTCCCTCGTCGTCGTCCGCGGGGGAGCCGCGCCAGGGGAACGAGATCTCAGCGACGCCGTCGTTGTAGAGGTGGTCCACGGCTTGCGCCCCCGCTTCTTCTCAAGACCGGATGTGTGCGAACCTCGCTGTCCGTCGAGTCGGTTTCGGCTTCACTGCACAATAACCGCTGCGGTGCTGGTCCAAATGGTATTGATTTTCGTCACAACGCGCCAAGCAGCCCCTCCTGGTGTCCCAAGGACCGGACGGTAATCATCCGGTCGGTCGAACGACCTGGCGCCGCTCGGCCGAACGGCCGATGATCGTCGATCATGCGGTCCGCCCTCGCCCTGTTCGCCTGCCTCGCCCTCCTCTCCAGCCCCGCGCCGGCACCGGCCGACGGTCCACAAGCGACGTACGTGCTGCGCGTGCCCGCCCCGAAGGGCGAGTCCGCGCAACGGTTGCTCGCCCTCGGCTACGACGTGCTGGAGCAGCGCGACGGCGAGGACCTGTTCGTCATCGGCGACGCGCACACCGCCGGCGAGCTCGGCGCCGACGGGTTCCGTTCCTCCGTCGAGACGGTGAAGGCCCCGTCCACGTGGGCTCCGCGGTCTCTCGGGGACGAGACGTACTACGGCGGCTACCGGACCGTCACCGCGCACCTCGCGCATCTCGACGAGACCGCCGCGGCGCACCCCGACCTCGCGACGGTCGTCGACTACGGCGACTCCTGGCGCAAGACGCAGGGCAGCGGCGGGTACGACCTGAAAGCCATCTGCATCACGCGGAAGAGCGCGGGTGACTGCGAGCTGACGCCGACCGCGCCGAAACCGCGCCTGTTCGTCATGGGCCAGCTCCACGCCCGCGAGATCACCACCGGCGACATGGCGTGGCGGTTCGTCGACGACCTGGTCGGCTCCGACCTCACCGCGCTGCTCGACGAGATCGAGGTCTGGGTCGTGCCGATCGCCAACCCCGACGGCGTCGAGATCGTCGAGTCCGGCGGCGACACCCCGGTCCTGCACCGCAAGAACGCCAACGGCACCTGCTCGAACGGCCCGCGCGGCGTCGACCTCAACCGCAACGCCGGCTCGCACTGGGGCGAGGTCGGCTCGTCCACGGACAGGTGCAGCGAGGTCTACCAGGGCGCGCGCGCCGACTCCGAGGTGGAGGTGCGGGCGCTGGAGTCGTTGTGGCGCAAGCTCTACCGCGACACCCGTGCTCCCGGTGACACGGCGGCCGCCTCCGAGGACACCACCGGCGCGGTGATCTCCATGCACAGCTACGGCGACTACGTGCTCTTCCCGTGGGGCTGGAGCACGCAAAAGACCGGCAACGACGCCGCGCTGCGCAGGATCGCCCAGGACATGGCGTCGCTGAGCGGGTTCAGCGCCGGTCAGCCGGGTGAGCTGCTCTACAACTCCTCCGGGGCCACGGACGACTGGCTGTACGACGCCCTGGGCGTGCCGAGCTTCGTGTGGGAGATCGGTGCTTCGTCCGGCAGGTGCGGCGGGTTCGTGCCGCCGTTCGCGTGCCAGACGGACGTGCATTGGCCGAAAGTGCGCCCCATGCTCGTTTCGGCCATGAAGGCAGCAAAACACCCCTTTTGATCGTTGCAGGGGCATGGGGACACGCTTGCTCGCCACCACCGCCGCATTCACCCTGCTCTTCACCGGCGCCGCCGCAGCCGGTGAGCAGCGGATCGACCGCCAGATCGTTCAGGAGGGGCTGGACGAGATCGTCCGCACGGCAGGGCAGGGCGTGCAGTTGCGCGTCGCGGACGGCCGGGACCGCTTCACCGCGCGTTCCGGCACCGCCGAGCTGGACGACCCGCGTCCGGTGCCGCTGAACGGCCGGTTCCGCGCGGGCAGCATCACCAAGTCGTTCACCTCGGCCGTCGTGCTCCAGCTCGCCGGCGAGGGCCGGGTCGACCTGGACGCGCCCGTCGCCCGCCACCTGCCCGGCCTGGTCGACGGCCGCATCACCGTCCGCCAGCTGTTGCAGCACACCAGCGGCCTGTTCAACTACACGAACGCCCTCGACTTCGACCCGCAGGGCTTCGAGCCGATCCGGTACCGGCACTGGGAACCGGAGGAGCTCGTCGCGCTCTCCACGAGCAGGCCGCTCCAGTCCGAGCCCGGCACGCGGTGGGAGTACAACAACACCGGCTACGTGGTCCTCGGCCTGCTGATCGAGAAGATCACCGGCCAAGGCCACGCGGAGGCCGTCGCGCAACGCGTGCTGAAGCCGTTGCGCCTCGACGACACCACATTTCCCGGCAGCGACCTGGACATCCACGGGCCGCACGCCCGCTCGTACGGGGTTGTCGACGGCGGCCCGACCGATACGACGAGGTGGAACACCACGGTCTTCTGGGCGGCCGGCGACATCGTCTCGACCACCAGGGACCTCGACACCTTCTACGCCGCGTTGCTCGGCGGAGACCTGCTCGAACCGGAACAGCAGCGCGAACTGACGCGCACCACGGCCGTCAGTCCCGGCTACGGGCTCGGCGTCTTCGTGGACAGGGCCTCGTGCGGCGCGACGATCATCGGCCACACCGGCAGCGTTCCCGGCTTCTCCAGCTACGCCTACGCGAGCCCGGACCTGAAGACCCGAGCGGAGTTCTCCGGCACCGCGGGCCTCGGCACCGGTGACCCGACGCAGGCCTACTTCCAGGTGCTCGACGAGATCTTCTGCTGAACGCCCCAGGGGAAACCCTGAGATGCGTTGCTACTCAGGGGGGATGCGGCCGGTGCCGCACCTGGCCAAGGTGGGGGCATGGGGATTCGACTAGCAGCCACCGTCACCGCAACAAGCCTCCTGGCCCTGACCACCGCGGGCGTCGCCACGGCGGACACGTCGAGCGCCGACCGCGGGGTCGTCCAGCAGGCCCTGGACCAGATCACGCAGAGCGGGGGAGCGCTCGGCGTGCAGGCCAGGGTCACGGACGGGCGGCAGCGCTTCGCCGCCCGTTCCGGCAAGGCCGAGCTGGACAGCGACAGGCCCGTGCCGCTCGACGGCCGGTTCCGCGTCGGCAGCATCACCAAGACGTTCGTGTCGACGGTGGTGCTGCAGCTCGCGGGTGAGGGCAAGGTCGACCTGGACGCGCCGGTCGTCCGCTACCTGCCCGGCCTGGTCGACGGCCGCATCACCGTCCGCCAGGTCCTGCAGCACACCAGCGGCCTGTTCAACTACACCGACGCGTTGCCGCTCAGCCCGGAGGAGTTCGAGAAGATCCGCTACAAGCACTGGACGCCCCAGGAGCTGCTGGCGATCTCGACGGCCAAGCCGCTGGACTTCGAGCCGGGCACGCGGTGGAACTACTCCAACACCAACTACGTCGTCGCGGGCCTGCTGGTCGAGAAGCTGACCGGCAAGCCGTACGAGAAGGCCGTCGAGCAGCGGATCCTGAAGCCGTTGCGCCTCGACGACACCGAGGTGCCCGGCGACAACCCGAACATCAAGGGCCCGCACGCGCACGGCTACTGGACGGCGAACGGCAAGCCGTCCGACATCACCCGCCTCAACCCGTCCGTCGCGTGGTCGGCCGGCGAGATCGTCTCGACGACCCGCGACCTGGACACGTTCATCGTCGCGTTGTCGAGCGGCAAGCTGCTCAAGCCCGCGCAGCAGCAGGAGATCAGCAGGACCACGGCGGTGAGTCCGGGCTACGGTCTCGGCCTGGCGGTGCAGACGCTGCCGTGCGGGACCAAGGTGTGGGGCCACAGCGGCGGCATTCCCGGCTACTCGTCGGACATGCTGACCACGCCGGACAGCAAGACGCGCCTGGAGCTGTCGGCGACCAGCGCGCCGGCTCCCGGCGACCCCGGTGACGCCTACGTGAAGCTCCTCGGCGCGGTGTTCTGCTGAGTTCGGGCAAACGAAAGGGGAGCTGGGCTGACCAGCTCCCCTCCCGGCGTTGGTGAAGGACTACCCGAGGGCGTTCTTCATCGCGGTGATCAGCTCTCCGTTCGCGGTGTCACCCGTGAGCTCCCAGAAGAACGCTCCACCGAGGCCCTGGCTGCGAGCCCACTGGATCTTGCTGGTGATCGTCTGCGGGGTGTCGTAGCTCCACCACTGGCCGTTGCAGAACGCGTAGGCGGTGCCGGCGATCGTGCCGGTGGCGGGGCACTTCGTCTTCAGGACCTTGTAGTCCTCGATGCCCTGCTCGAACGTGCCGGGAGCAGGGCCGGTCGCGGTGCCGCCGGGCGCCGCCTGCGTCACACCGGTCCAGCCGCGGCCGTAGAAGCCGATGCCGAGCAGGAGCTTGCCGGCGGGAACGCCCTTGCTGCGCAGCTTCGAGATCGCGGCCTCGGAGTTGAAGCCGGCGGTCGGGATGCCGCTGTACGACGTGAGCGGGGAGTGCGGAGCCGTCGGGCCCTGAGCCGCCCACGCACCGAAGTAGTCGTACGTCATGACGTTGTACCAGTCGATGTACTGCGACGCGGGGCCGTAGTCAGCGGCGTCGATCTTGCCGCCGGCCGAGCCGTCGGCCGTGATCGCCGAGGTGACGAGGTAGTTCTGGCCGAAGCGGCTGCGCAGCGCCTGCATCAGGTTCTTGTAGGCGGCCGGACCGCTCGTGTCGCAGGAGAGACCACAGGCGTTCGGGTACTCCCAGTCGATGTCGATGCCGTCGAACAGGTTCGCCCAGCGCGGGTCCTCGAGCAGCTTGTAGCAGGACTCGGCGAACGCGGCCGGGTTCTGCGCGGCCTGGCCGAAGCCACCGGACCAGGTCCAGCCGCCGAAGGAGTACAGGACCTTGAGGTGCGGGTACTTCTTCTTCAGCTTGAGCAGCTGGTTGAAGTTGCCGCGCACCGGCTGGTCCCACGCGTCGGCGACGCCGTCGACGCTCTCCGCCGCGGTCATGGCCTTCTCGAGAGCCGGGTACGACTCACCGATGGTGCACTGACCGTTGCTCACGTTGCCGAACGAGTAGTTGATGTGCGTCAGCTTGCTCGCCGAACCCGAGGTGTCGATGTTCTTCACCTGGTAGTTGCGAGCCGGGTAGACGCCCCACTCCGCGAAGTAGCCCAGGTTGATCTTCCCGGGAGGCGGCGGCGGACCGGTCGTGGTCGTCGTCGTGGTGGTGGTCGTGGTGCTGGTGGTGGTCGACGTCGTGGTCGTGGTGGTCGGGTTCGTCCCGCCCGCCTCGCACGAAGCGCCGTTGAGCTTGCAGTTGGTCGGAGCACCGAACGTGCCGGTGTACGCGCCGTTGAAGCCGAAGCTCACCGACCCGCCGACACCGACGTTGCCGTTCCAGGTGTTCTTGACCGTGACGGTCTGACCGCTCGCCGTGTAGGAGCCGTCCCACAGCGACGTGACGCGGTGGTTGGCCGGCAGGGTGAACTCGACGGTCCACGACGTCAGGGCCGTCGTGGAGTTGTTCGTGATCGTGTACTTGCCCTCGAAGCCCGTTCCCCAGTCCGAACCCTTGGAGAACGTGGCGGACACGCCACCGGCACCGCTAGCAGCGGGCACGACGACGATACCGAGGACCATCGCGGCCACGGCCGCGAAGAGAGCAGCTAGATGCCATCGGAACTTGGACATCGGTCTCCTCAGTCGCAGGGGGTACCGGAACCATGTGGTTTAGACCACTTCCCGGTCAAGGTCTAGACCTCTGCCGTCACTCGAATGGAGTAGTACGACAACGGTGTCGAATGCCCCGATCGTCGTTCAGTGCCAAAGCATTCCCCTGCGAGGGGATTCAGCCGATCGCTCGGTCGGCGCCCCAGGCCACGACGTCCTCGCGGCTCCGCAACCCGAGCTTGTCCCGCAGCCGCCGCACCCGCGAGGCCACGGTCCTCACGGAGACGTTCAAGCGGTTCGCGATCTGCTGGTTGGTCAGGCCGGAGGCGAGCAACGCGATCACCCGCCGCTCGTGGTCGTCCAGCGCCTCGCCCGCCGTGCGGTCCAGCCACACGTCGTCCTGGATGAACGCCTCGGTCTCCGCGGCGGTCAGCGGCGTCGAAGCGGCCTCGGCGCGCGCGATCGGCAGCATCAGACGCGCGGTGCGCATCGCCCCGGCGACCTTCCCCGCCCAGAACGGGTCCGGCACGACGCCCACGGACCGCCTGAGCGCACGACCCGTCGCTTCGAGCCGTAACGCGCGCTCCGCCTGACCGCGCATCAACGCGACGACAGCCAGACCTTCCAAGGCGTCCGGCGCGCTCAGCGGGTTGATGCCGTCCATCCGCAACGCCTCCTGGAAGGCGTGTTCGGCCTCGTCCAGGTCGCTCTGCACCAACGCCACCACACCGCGTGTGCTGAGGGCAGAGGCGATACGCGCGGGCATGCCCGACGCGCGCGAGATCGGCAACGCCTTCATGACGTCCTTCTCGGCGCGTTCGTGCTTGCCCAGCGACAACGACGTGCGCGCCAGGTCCACCAGGCACTTCGCCCTGGCCAGGGGTTCACCCAGCAGCTCGGCGACCCGAAGGCACTCGGTGTTGTTCTTCGCCGACGCCTCCCACTCGCCCGACGACTGCTGCACCGCCGCCAGCGTGCTGCGCGAGCTCATCAGCAACGCCGGCTGCCCGAGCGCGCGGACCAGCCGTGACGCCTCGGCGGACAGCTCGGCGGCTTCGGCGTTGTCGCCCTGCTCCGCGGCGAAACGAGCGGCGTGGTTGAGCGCGACGCAGCGGTAGTCGTCGCGAGTGGACGGTCGCCGCAGCGCGTCGCGCAGCATCACCCGCGCCTGCCCGAGACGCCCGCTCCTGGCCGCGCAGTCCGCCAGGGCCGTGGTGAGCAGCAGCAGTCGTTCGTCAGAACGGTCTGCCGCCCACTCGACGGTCCCGAGCAGGCTGTCGACGTGGTTGTCGAGCCTGTGCTGGACGTCCGCGGGCACCGACAGCGGCGCCGTCAGCAGCACGTCCGACAGATCGGTGAACCAGCGGGCCAGCGCCTCGTAGGCGATGTCCAGCTCGCCGGCCGCCAGCAGCTTCTCCCTGGCGTGCAACCGGATCGACTCCAGCTGCCGGAACCGCGTCGCGCCGGTGACGGCCGTCAGCAGCGACTTCGCCTGCAGCCGGGAGAGGACGTCCAGCACGGGCTCCGCCGACCGCTCCGACGAGCAGACCTCGGTGGCCGCGGCCAGGTCGAAACCGCCGTCGAACACCGACAGCCGCCGCAGCGCGAACTGCTCGTCCGGCGCCAGCAGCCGGTAGCTCCAGTCGATCGCCTCACGCAGCGAACGCTGCCGCGACGGCGACTTCCGGCATCCCAGCGTCAGCAGTTCCAGCGGCTCGTCCAAGCGGTCGCAGATGTCCGCGACCGGCAGCAACTGCACCCACCGCGCCGCCAGTTCGATCGCGAGGGGCATGCCCTCCAGGCGCGCGCACAGCAGCGCGACCGCGGCGGTGTTGCCGGCCGTCAGCCGGAAGTCGGGCTTGCGCTCACGCGCCCGCTCCACGAACAGCTTCACGGCCTCGGACCGCGGCGCCGCGGTGGTGACCAGGTCGCGATCCGTCGAGGGAACGGGCAGACCCCCGACGTGGAAGCTGACCTCCCCGGTGATCCACAGGGCTTCGCGCGAGGTCGCGAGCACCCGGACGCCGGGGCAGCGGTTCAGCAGCACGTCGGTGAGCTCGGCGCACGTGTCGAGGAGGTGCTCGCAGTTGTCGAGGACCACGACCACCCTCATGTTGACGAGCGTCTCGACGACGGTGTCGCGCAACGGCTCGTCGGGCTGGGCGAGCACGCCGAGCGCGGCCGCCAGCACCGGCAGGACGTCGCCGGGGTCGGTGACCTCGCCGAGCTCGACGAGCAGGACCCGGTCCGTCCGCCCGCGCCGCAACCGCCCCGCCGTCTCCAGGGCGAGCCGCGTCTTGCCCGCGCCCGCGCTGCCGACCAGCGTCACGAGACGGTGCCTGCGCAGCAGCTGGTCGAGCTTCGTGAGCTCCTGCTGGCGCCCGACGAACGTGTCGCGCGCGGCCGGGAGGTTCGACAGCACCCGCGGGTTCTGCCTGGTGACGGGCGCGGCCACGGTGGCACGGCGGCGGTAGGCCCGTTGGCGGCAGGCGTTGGAGCAGTAGGACCTGCGCTGCTCGGAGGGAGGCAGCTCGCCGGCGCACAACGCGCAACGTCCGGTGCTGGTCATGAGTCCTTCTCCTCCAGCCGTAACGGCAGGGCGTTCCCGTCCCGGCCCGGCGAATGCGCAGGTAGTGGGTGGTGGTGTGCGCGGGGCGACCCGTTACGCCCCTGTGTGCGCGAGACGGTTCGCGACCTCGTCGTTATGCCTGCCTTCCGACGGCTCTCGTTCGGGAACAAACTGGTGACTGGTCCGGTCTGACAGGGAGCACGCATGACGTTGACACCGAGCACCTCGTGGGCGACTGGGGGTCTGCAGCTGGTGGACAAGCCGCGCACGATCACCGTCGGCATCGCCGACGACGAGGCCCTGGTCCGCACGGGAGTCCGCGGCGTGCTGGAGCGAACCCGCGGGGTCGCGGTCGTCGGCGAGGCCGGTGACGGCAGCGGCGCCCTCGAGCTAGCCCGCCGCCAACGCCCGCAGGTGCTGCTGATGGACGCGGCGATGCCCGGCATGGAAGGCCTCGCGGCCGTGCGCATGGTCCGCAGGCACGTGCCGGGAACCCAGGTGATCATGCTGTGCACGCCGCACACCGAGGAGATGCTCTTCCCCGCGTTGCGCGCCGGCGCGGCGGGATTCCTCTTCAAGAACGGCGAACCCGACTCGTTGGTGAGCGCCGTGCGCGCGGTCGCCGCCGGGGAGGCGATCCTCTCGCCGTCCGCGACGCGCGCGCTGATCGACCACTTCACCGGCGCCGACTCGGAACGGCGCGACGCCGCGCGCAGCCGCATCAGCCTGCTCACTCGGCGGGAGCAGGAAGTGCTGGTGTACCTGGCACAGGGCATGGCGAACGCGCGCATCGCTCGGCTCATGTACCTCTCAGAAGGGGCGATCAAGGCCCACGTCAGCCGACTGCTGACGAAACTGCGGTGCGACAACCGCGTCCAAGCCGCTCTCATCGCACGCGACGCCGCCCTTCCCTGCTGAAACCTGTTCTCGTTGCACGGCGCAGGAGCCAGACTAGCCACGGATTTTCGCGCCGCGAAGCAGGTCACCCGGTTGGCCCCGTCCAATGTGATGTCTCATTTCCGCCAGCGTCCCGGCGGGAATCGGGGCATGCTGGGATCCCATGCGGCTGGAAACGTTCTCGGAAAGGTTGTCGTTTCAAGCACCTTTGTGCCCCGACAACCTGTTCGGCCACCTCATCGCCACCGCGGTCCCCGGCGTGGAGGAGTGGAGGAACGGTGTCTACCGCCGCACTCTGCGATTGCCCCACGGATGCGGAATCGCTGCTCTGACACCGTTTCCCGACCACGTGGCGTGCACTGTGGAGTTGTCCGATGCTCGCGATTTGGCCAGTGCTCTAGACCTTTGCCGTTTCCTGCTGGACCTCGACGTGGATCCGGTGGCGGTCGACGACGCCCTGTCGGCCGACCCGCTGCTGGCACCACTGGTGTCCGCCGCGCCCGGACGCCGTGTCCCGCGCACGGTCGACGGCGCGGAGTTCGCCATCCGCGCCGTGCTGGGCCAACAGGTGTCGACGAAAGCCGCGCGCACGCACGCCGCCCGTCTCGTGTCGGCCTACGGCACTCCGGTAGGCGACCTCTTCCTGTTCCCGCTGGAGTTCGACCCCGCCGAGCTCGCCGTGCCCGAGTCGCGCCGCCGCACGATGGCCGCGCTGCTGGACGCGCTCCAGTCCGGTGTGGACCTCTCGCCGGGCGCGGACCGGACGATGGCGCGGGAACAGCTGGGTTCGTTGCCCGGCTTCGGCCCGTGGACGGTGGAGACGATCCTGATGAGGGCGCTGGGAGACCCGGACGCGTTCCTGCCGACGGACCTGGGAATCCGCCTGGCGGCCGAGGCGCTGGGGCTGCCCACGACGCCCGCGGCGCTGGTCAGGCGTTCGGAGGCGTGGCGGCCGTGGCGTGCGTACGCGGTGCAGCACCTGTGGGCGACAGGCGATCACGAGGTGAACCGGATCCCGGCGTGATCTGCACGCTCGATTTAGGGGTGATCTGCACGCTCGCGTACATCGCGCCCGTCGACCCCTCCCGCACGAAACCGGGCAACGGCGGCGGATCCTGCGCGAACCCCCGCAGATCCCCGAACACCCCGACCGCCGTGGCGGGCCGCCCACCGGGATCCTTGGCCAGTAACCGCTGCACGACGGGGTCGAGCGCGCCCGCCACCCGCGGCGGCGGCTCCTTGACGTGCTTGTCGAACACCGCGTACGCCGTCGGCCCGGTGAAGAGCTGCTCGCCCGTCAGCATCTCGTGCAGCACGCACCCCAGCGCGTACAGGTCGCTGCGCGGCTCGGCGATCCCGCGCTGGATCTGCTCGGGGGCCATGTACGACGGCGTGCCGAGGATCTGGCCGGCCCGGCTGAACGGCGCGACGTCGCTCTCCCGCAACAGCGCCAGCCCGAAGTCCAGCACCTTCACCGCGCCGTCCGGGCACAGCATCAGGTTGGTGGGCTTGAGGTCGCGGTGGCAGATGCCGCGCTCGTGCGCCGTGGCCAGCACCGCGGCGGTCTGCGCGGCGATGTTCGCCGCCCACGCCTCCGGCAGCGGGCCGAACTCACCGACCAGGTCGGCCACCGTGACGCCGTCCACGAACTGCATCACCTGGAACAGGCGCTGCTCGTAGGTGCCGAAGTCGTACAGGACCGGCACGCCGGGGTGTTCCAGCCCGGCCACGATCCTCGCCTCGCGCGCGAACCGCTGCCGCACCTCCTCGTCGCTGCCGGGGAGCCGCAGGAGCTTGACCGCCACCCGTCGATCCAGGCGCAGGTCACGGCCCTTGTGCACGGCGCCCATGCCACCCCGCCCCAGCGGCAGGTCGTCGATCTCGTAGCGGTCGGCGATCAGCACCAGCGCAGCCTAACCGCCATGTCCGGGTCGCTGGTCCCGCGCGCTTCCTCGTTGGCGAGGCGGCCGTAACAGCGTTTCAGGACATCCCGATCGGGTGAATCCGGTCCGATCATGCCGGCCTGGTCTGCCCGCTCAGGAGTCCAGAATAGCCCAAACGGACCAGCTCCGCCGCCTCCTGCAGACCCGCTTCCAGGTTCTTGAGCTGCGCGAACACCTCGCCGTACCGCCGTTGTTCCTCGATCGGCAGCGACGGGACCTGCGTCCGGCGGACGTCGAGCCGTGTCGAGCCGGTCGGGGTGCGGGCGAACGCCGCGCGCAGCGCGCCCTCCAGGAAGTCCGGGTCCAGTCGTGCCGGGTCGACCTCGTAGGTCGCGCCGGTGGGGGACGTGACGACGTGGGTGCCCGGCGCGGCTCGGACCAGTTCGCCGATCGTCGTCATCGGGGGCGCGGCCTGGTTCCGCAGTTCGGGGAGGCTCGGGATCGCGAACGTCGGCTGTGCCGTGAGGTAGGCGGACACGTCCGTGCCGCCGCGCCGGGCCGGGCTGAGGTCGATGTCGTCGTCGAGCAGGTCGATGACGCGCGTGTTCGGCTCGACCGGGCCCGGGCCGTCCAGCAGCGCGATGTGCTCGGGCGCGCGGCCCACCGGGTTCCGCAGCAGCCACAGGTCGCGGCCCGGCTGCACCGTCATCACCCCGCGCACGGCACCGGCGCGCAGCAGGTTGCCGCGGATCCGCTTGCCCGGCCTGCGCGACGCCGCCGCCGACGGCAGCAGCACCGCGACCAGCCCGCCCGGTTTCGCCAGCGACAGGCAGTGCTGCAGCCAGGCCAGTTCCGGCTCGCCGCGCGGCGGCAGGCCGTAGGTCCACCGCGCGTCGCCGATGAGCTCCTCGTGCCCCCACGCCCGGTCGTGCCACGGCGGGTCGCACACGACGGCGTCCGCGTGGTGCGCGATCCCGTTCTGCCGCAACGAGTCGCCGGTGATGACCTGCGCGTCCGGCATCCGGCGCCGGGCGATGACCGCCGACACGGGATCGAGCTCCTGGCCGATCTTGGTGCGGCCCCTGGACGCCTTCAGCAACGAACCGGTGCCGCACGCCGGGTCGATCACCGTGTCGCCGTCCGTCGTGGCCAGCACGACCTCGATGACCTCGGGCGGAGTGGGGTTGAGCAGTCGTGAGTGCGCTTCCGCGTACCTCGCGTGGAGGAACTCGAACGTCTCCGCGTCCGCGTCGACGTGGGCCAGCGCCTCGCCGAGCTTCAGGTCGTCGGTCGTGCGCAGCTGGGTCCACAGGCGCTCGGCGGGGGAGACCTCGAACGGCTTGCCGTTTCTCCGCAGCCATGACTCGACGTCGCGCAGCAGGTACAACGGACTGGAGGCCGTCCCGCCGACCGGCGACGGGAAGTCCTCGAACCGCCGCCGCCAGTTCGACACCGCCGCCCGCCCCACTTCGGCGAGGCGGGCGATGTCGCCGGCGTTGACCGTCTCATCCATGTTCACAACCGTATTGCTTGTGAACTCACTTCACAACTGATCTACTGGAGAGATGACATACGAGCTGCGCATCGCGGTGGCGACCGACCCCGGGCTCGTACGCGAGCAGAACGAGGACTCGGTCTACGTCCGCGCGGACCTGCAGGCCGTGGCGGACGGCATGGGCGGTCACGAGCACGGCGAGCTCGCGAGCGCCCTGGCGGTGAACGTCCTCGCGACGTGGCGGGCCGACCTCGGCCCCGCGGTGGCCGAGATCGCGCGCAGGCTCGACGTCGAGGTGCCGCAGAACGCGGGCACCACGCTGACCGCGATGCGCTGGGAGGGCCTGGAGTTCGAGCTCGCGCACATCGGTGACTCTCGCGCGTACCTGCTCAGGGAAGGCGAGCTCCGCCAGATCTCCCACGACCACACCATGGTGCAGGCGCTGGTCGACGCGGGCCGCATGACGCCGGAGGAGGCACTGGTCCACCCGCGCCGCGCGTACGTGCTGCGCGCCCTGCAGTCCGGCAACTCGCACGAGCCGGACCTGACGTGGCACCAGGCGTACATCGGCGACCGCTACCTGCTGTGCAGCGACGGCCTGACGGACTACACGGACCTGGACGACGTCCACGAGATCCTGCTGTCCACAGAGGACGGCAGGGAGGCTGCCTGGCAGCTGGTCGCGCTGGCGAACGGCAACGGCGGCCCGGACAACATCACGTGCGTGATCACCGACGTCGTCAAGAAGAAGTGGTGGAAGCGCTGAAGGGCAACCCCGGAACGGGCGAATGGAAACGGCCCCCGGCACGAACGTGCCGAGGGCCGCGGCTCTGAAAGGTGTTACAGGTTCGCCGGCATGCCCGACTCGTCGGCCGCCGCCGTCGAGGAACCGCTCAGCAGGTCCTTGACGATCTTGTTGGCCTGCTTGACGGCCGGCGTGATCATCTTGATCTTCACCTTGCCGTTGGTGAGCTTGCCGCCGACGTCGAACGTCGTGTCCTCACCGGGCAGCGGGACCGCCTGGCAGCCGGTGAACTGCTTGCGCGGGGTCGCACCGGTCTGGAAGTAGAACGTGATCGGGTCGTCGACGCAGTCCGTGTTGTACGGGAACAGGCCGTGCGAGCCCTCGTTGTCGACGCTGATCATCTTGGCGTTCGGCAGGGCCTTGGCCGTGGCCAGACCACCCTCGTAGGCGGTGGCGGCGTCGAGCTCGGCCTGCGCGACCAGCAGACGCGGGAACGTCTTCTTGTCCGGCTTCGGCATCGAGTTCGTGGCCGGCCAGTACGCGCACAGCGGCGTTTCCATGAACGGCGCGATGAACGGCGCGTTCACGGTCAGGTCGGCCAGCCAGTAGTTCCAGTAGTGCAGGTTCTGGTTCCACTGACCGTCCTGGCAGCGGATCGCCTCGAACGTCGCGTCCCACGTCTCGACCTCGGCGGCGGCGGTCGTGGCCTTCACCGCGACGCGCTCCTTCTTGGCGACCGCGGCGAGCGCGTTCTGCCTGGCCTTGGCGATGAACGCCTTGTTCTCGTCGGAGAGGCCGGGGTAGGTGAGCATCTTCGCGACGATCTGCTCGACCTTCTCCGAGTCGGTGCCCGCCGGGTTCGTGGCGTCGATGACGGAGGCGACCGCGGACGCGGCGGCGTGGTACTGCGAGGTGTCGTACATCGCCGGGATCACGAACCACGCGACGAAGAGCTGGCCGACGAACTCGCGCGTGCCGCCGCCCTTCTCCCACTTGCGGCGGATCTCCATCGGGTCGGTGCCCTGGCCGTACTTGTCGTCGTGGCGCGCCATGAACGGCAGCAGCGCCTCCTGGAACTGGCGGTCGCGGGTGCGCGGCTGCAGGTCCCAGGTGTTCTCGAGCGTCGACTGCGAGGCGTCGACGGCCGAGTCGAGCAGCATGCGGTGGACCTTCGACGGGAACGTCGAGGCGTACCAGGTGCCCAGCCACGTGCCGTAGGAGTAGCCGATGTAGCTGGTCTTCTTCTCACCGAGCAGGACACGGATGAAGTCCATGTCGTAAGCGGTCTGCTCGGTGGTGATGAACTTGGTGAGCGGGTTCTCGAGGCAGCCGTCGACCTTCGCCTTGTTCAGCACGTTGACGTCCGTGCTCTCGGGCACGGTGTAGCTGCAGGTGAGCGGCGTGGAGAGGCCGACACCGCGCGGGTCGAAGCCGATGAAGTCGTACTGGCTCGCGAGGACCGGCGCGCGCAGGGCCATCGCCGCGCCCCACGGCAGGCCGGAGCCGCCGGGACCGCCGGGGTTGACCAGCGCGATGCCCTGGCGGCTGGTGCCCTTGAACGCGGTCTGGGTCTTGGAGACCCGGATGCCGATCGTGTTGCCGTCGGCCGGGGCGTGCCAGTCGCGCGGGACCTGGACGGTCGCGCAGGCGAGGCCCTTGACGGTCTTGAACTGCTTGACGGTCTCCTCGGCGACGCCGGGGAACGCGCACTCCTCCCAGGTGACCTTCTGGGTGGCCAGCGCGCCCGCGAGTGCCTGCGTGTCCGGGTCGGCCTTGGCGGCGGCGCTCGCCGTCGGCGTGAGCACGACGCTGGTGGCGACCAACACCCCTGCCACCGCGGCCATGCCGCCTCTGAAGTACTTCCTCACTTGTGGATCCCTTCCTGCCCCCGCACGGCCGTGTGAGGCCGCGCTTGCAACAGAGGAGAAAGGGGAAAACGCTCGATTAACACTCCTGGGTGGTGGCAGAAAGTCGCCATGTCTGAAAACCGTCACGAAAGATGTTCACAGAGTGATGAACGTTCGTGCGGTAGTGACTTTGGGTAGCTAGAGCCACCCGCGCCGTGACGCCTGCACGCCGAGCTGGAACCGGGTCTGCGCGCCCAGCAGCTGCTGCACCCTGCTCACCCGGCGGTGCACGGTCCGTTCGCTCACGCCGAGCTCGCGAGCGATCGACTCGTCGGTCAGACCGGCGCTGAGCAGTGCCATCAACCTCCTGGTCGCGGTCGTCGGCTCCTGCTGGCTGTCGTCGTGGCCGCCCGGCGTGATCGACACGGACATCCGCCAGAACGCCTCGAACAACTCGATCAACGCGCTGAGTAGCACGGACGGGTGAATGAGCAGTGCCACGACGTTCCCGCCGGTGACCGTCGGCACGGCGATCAACGCCCGGTCCGAGTCGGCGATGACGAGCTTCAGCGGCACCCCGGGAAACGTCCGCGCCTGCTCGCCCGCCGCGATGCTCCCCTGCACCGACGCGAACCCGAGCTCCGTCTGCAGGAGCTCCGAGTCGTACACGACCCGATAGCCGATGCCACGCGCCAACGCCGGCGGCTGCGCGGAACTGGCCTCCGGCTGCGGGCTGAGGTACGAGCCGGGGTCGAGCGCCCGGATCTCCGACTTGGCCTGGCTCTGCATCTCCTCGAAGGTGCTGATCACCTCGCCCGCGTCCTTGAGCACCTCGACGAAGTCGACGTCGTTCGCACCGTGCTCGGCGTAGGCGGCGGCCAGGACCTCGGCGGTCTCCCTGGCCCGGACGGCAGCGACCTCGTGGCCGGAGGCGATCGCCGCCAGCGCCGACCGCGGCGGGCGCACCTCGTCGTCGCGGACCAACCCGAGCCGCTCCAGCTCGTCGTGCGCCGCGCCGTGCTCCACACGACCCCCGCGCAGCATCGCCAGGTACAGCTTCTCGGCTTCCGGCGACAGCCCCTCGTGCACACGACTCCCCTCGGTGGTTCTGAACCGAAGGTACCTGGCCGATCTCCGGCTCAGCGGCCCGCTGTCAACCAACCGGTTGGTTAAAGTGCGGGGAGTGGTGAGGGACAGGGAAGCGACCAGGGCCAGGCTGCTCGACGCGGCTATGGACGAGTTCGCCCAGCACGGAATCGCCGGTGCGCGGGTCGATCGCATCGCGGCCGGGGCCGGCTGCAACAAGGCGATGATCTACGCCTACTTCGGCAGCAAGGAAGGGCTGTTCGACGCGCTGCTGAAGATCCAGGTCGACCGCCTGGTCGCGTCGGCCCCCGTCACCCCGGAGGACCTGCCCGGCTACGCGGGCCGGCTCTTCGACGCGTACGCGAGCGAGCCGCGGTTGCTCAGGCTCGTGGCCTACCACCGTCTCGGGAACGGCTCCGGCGACGTCCCGAAGGCGGACGTCGAGGCCGTCGCGAAGGCGCAGCGGGAGGGCAGGGTCTCCGCGGAGTTCAGCGCGTCCGACCTGCTGGGCATGGTCGTGCACCTGTCGATCCTCGCGTTCACCACGCCGAACGCGACCCGCGAGCTCGTCGAACGCTCCGTGCGGCGCCTGGTGGGGCAGTAGGGGTCAGTGCCTGCGCAGCAGGTAGGTGTCCATGATCCAGCCCTTGCGCTCACGGGCCTCGGAGCGCACCGCGCGGATCTCCGCCGCCACGTCGCCGACCCGTCCGGACACCAGGATCTCGTCCGGCATGCCGAGGTACGCGCCCCAGTAGATCCACGTGTCCGGGTCGACGCCCTCGAACGAGTACGACGCGTCCAGCATCACGGCCACGTCGTCCACACCGGACGGCCACCCGGCGGCCAGGCGGCGGCCGGTCGTGATCTGGACCGGCTTGCCGACCTGGTTCAGCGCGACGCGGTGGCCGGCAGTCAGGGCCGCCACCGACGTGACGCCGGGGATGACCTCCACCGCGAACTCCTCGCCGCGGCCCAGCAGGTCGTCGAGGATCGCCAGAGTCGAGTCGTACAGCGACGGGTCGCCCCACACCAGGAACGCGCCGACCTCGTCCTCGCCCAGCTCCGACAACAGTCCCAGGCACACGTCCGCGCGGGCCCGGCGCCAGGCCTCGATCGTGGCCTCGTAGTCGGACGGGGTGCGGTCGCGATCCGGGTCGCGGCCCTCGACCCACCGGTACGGCCGCGTCACGTGCTCCGCCAGGATCGACGCGCGCAGGTCGACGAGCTCCTGCTTCACCGATCCCTTGTCCAGCACGAAGAACACGTCGACCGTCTGCAACGCCTTGACGGCCTGCACCGTCAGGTGGTCGGGGTTGCCCGCGCCGATACCGATGACCAGGATCTTCCGCACCGCGCCACACTAACAACGCGGTCCCGGACGGCTCGGGACGCGGCCGTCCGGGATGGTGCTCGTCACCCCGCGAGGACGTGCAGGATCCTGACGGGCTTCTTCGGGGCGCCGTCGAGCAGACCGTCGGGCCGCGGCACGATCCCCGCCTTCACGATCCGGTCGAGCGTGTCCATGCCGTAGGTGACATGGCCCATCACGGTGTACACGGGGCTGATGTTGGCGAACGAGTGCACGATGAAGAACTCGCTGCCGTTCGTGCCGGGCCCCTGGTTGCCGTACGCGATCGTGCCGCGCGGGTAGGTCTCCTCGCCGGTCACCTCGTCGGCGAACCGGTAACCGGGGCCGCCCTCCTCCGCCCGGTAGATGTCGCCGCACTGCAGCACGCCCAGGCGCGTGGTGTCCGTCAGGCGCCAGCACTGCGACATCGTGTAGAACCAGCTCCGCGCCAGGTGGGCGAAGTTCTCCACCCCGCACGGCGCGTTGGCGCGGTCGAGGTCCGCCACCACCACGCCGTAGTTCGTCACGATGGTGACCTTGACGGTGCCGCGGGCGGGCACGACGGCCCCGGGCGGCTGGACCGGGCGGGCGGCCGGGTTCTCCGGCGTCGGGATGAACTCGCACCGCGCGGTCGGGGTGACCGGGGACGCGGACGCGACCGGCGCGAGGACGACCATCATCAGAACTGCGAGCAGTAGCCTCATGCGAGCCGACCGTAGTCGCCGAACCGTCAGACGGGAACGGTCTCACGCTGCTCGACCGCGGCACGGCGCTTCACCGGCCTGCGCTCCAGCCACCACTGCGCGATCAACAGCGGCACTGTCCACCCGGTCCACGTCGAAATGCCCGCGATCGTCTGAGGCAACTCCGCCTCCGGCACGCTGCCGGCCACCAGCAGGAACGCGACCACGCCCCAGATCCGGTTCGTGATGATCGAGACGGTCAGCGCGAAGCTGCGGATCATCCACTTGCGGTGGTCGCGGAACTGGCGGGTGCGGGCCGCCCGCCACGCCAGCCACGTGAACGTCAGCCACAGCACGGCCAGCAGCACGTTGCTCACCTGCGCGACCGGGCCGAACGGGGTCATCCAGCCGATCACCAGACCGGCCAGTCCGGACGGCAGCACACCGGCCCACACGTACACGCGGCCGATGCGGCGGTGCCACGCGGGGAAGCGCGTGCGGAACCACGGCCAGATCTGCACCACACACGTGAGAATCGCGATCGACGCACACACGACGTGCACCACGAGCAAGGGATAGTGCGGTCCCCAGTCCGACTGCACGCGGGCTTGCAGACGGTCACCGGTCAGGTAGGGCGGCAGCGAGAACGCCACGAACGCCACCACCACGAAGGCCAACGGGCCCACCCAAGGCTTGCGCAACCACGTCATGCGCCGACGATCGCAACGTGCGCTTACCGCTCGCGCACCGCTCGCTGACGTCCATGATTTGTCCAGGGATTGGTCATTTCGCGCGTGCCCGGCCGGCGCCAGACTGGCGGAGTGACACCTGAGTCGTCGGTGGCCGCCGCCCTCGACACCATGCCGGAGCAACGGCAGGCCATCGCCGCCGGGCAGGCCACCGAGGAGACCTTCGACGCCCTCGCGCGGCGGGTGGCGGTGTTCGAGGCGCGGCGCAAGGCCGCCTGCGCGCGGCTCGCGGCGATCACGAGCGACGACTGGGACGCGTTGCAGGAGCACGTGCCCCGGTGCAGGGCCTGCCGGCCGCGCAGCTGGCGGCGGCTGCGCGAACGCGCCGAGTACACCGCGCCGGGGCTGGTCGGGGTGCCGCGCGACGACGACGAGGAACGCAGGTGGGTCGCGTTCTTCCAGAGTCCGGTGCGCGCCGTGCCCGAAGCCGTCACCAGACCGTTGAGGACGCTGGCGAACCTCGTCAGGGACCACCCCGTGCTGTCCGATCCCAACGTGGTCAAGCTCGGGGTCGGCGTGGTGGGACTCGTGGCCCTGCTGTTCGCGCTGCCGAGCTCCCAGGCGCTGCCGGAGCAGGAGGACGTCGTGTCCGCGCTGGACGACACGCCGTCTCCCGAGTCCGGCACGCCTCCCGCCAGCACTCCGCCGGGCGCGGGCCCGTCCGCGTCACCGGGCAGCACCGCACCGGCGGTCAGCGTGGGCTCGACCGTTCCCGGCGTCACCACGACGAACGGGCAGCAGCCGATCCCGGGAACGTCCACGGTGAACGGAGCGCCCGGTGACCCGAGCGTCCCGGCGAGGCGCGGCTGGGCCTACGCGAGCACGCCGGACTTCGCGTACGACCAGCCGGTCGGACAGCAGGTCGAGCTGCACCGCGACTGGCAGTGGGGAACCTGGCGCCGCAACGGCGTCGAGCGGTTCATCACGGTGATCCGCAGGGGCGAGGGCGCGTACGAGGTGCGGCTGCCGGAACTCGGCGGCACCAACGGCACGGTGCACGTCGCGATCAGCAACGGCTGGGGTTACCCGCAGGCTCTTTCCTGCCAGAGCCAGAACACCCGTGGCGACGGCGATGACCTGCTCGTCGACGTCGCCTGCTTCAGTCCCGACGGCAGCAGGAAGAACCTCCCGTTCGCCATCGTGTTCGTCAGCGACGGTCCTGCCGTGCGTTATCGCGGCGGCGCGGCGGGAGTCACGCGCACGGGACCGGGCCAGTACGACGTGACGTCGTTGAAGGGCAACGGTTTCGCGATGGTTTCCGCGGTCGGTGCAAGCCAGGCGCGGTGCCGCACAACGGTCGAAGCCACGCGCACCAGGGTGGAGTGCGACGCCGACACCGACTGGAACCTCACCTACACCGAGGGCGCCGCGATCCACCACGACCCGGCCGCGTCGGCCGCCTACCTCACCACCGGCAGGAACCACTGGAGCAGCAACGGTGAGACCCCGGCCGTGACCAGGACGGCGCTGGGGCGTTACGACGTCTGGTACCAGGGCATCGGCAACCCGAGGACCTACCCGGCCGACGCCGTGCTGGTCAGCGCCGCCGGTCCGGCGCCGAGGTACTGCCGGATCTGGGCGTGGAACGGCTACTCCTCCCCGCCGAAGGTGCTGGTGCAGGTGCGCTGCTACGACCAGAACGGGGCGGAGGCCGACGCCGACTTCGCGCTGGCCTACCTGCGCAGCCCCTGATGCAGCGACTCGGCCTGCTTCATCCGCCGCAGCGCCTCCTCGGTGTACCCGGCCTCGTGCAGCAACCGCGCGGCGTCGGCCAGCAGCACGAGATCTCGTGAGCGGATCGCGCACTCGGCCGCCTGGGAGTACGAACTCAGCGACGACTCTCCGCAGGCGTCCTGCGCCTGGCCGAGGTTGAGCAGGCAGTCACCGTCCACAAAGGTCTTCAACGCGGTCGAGTAGCAGGCGATCGCCTCGGCGTACCGGCCTGCCCTGTGGTGGACGACGCCCATGCCGTTCCACGCCCGTCCGAGACGTTCGGCGTCCCCGGTCCGCGCGCAGACGTCCCGGGCCCGCTCGAACCACGACAGCTCACCGGTGGCGCGGCCCAGGTTCAGGCACGCGCGGACCTCGTCGCTCTCGGAGACCCGCAGCGACAGCACCTCCTCGAACAGCGCCGTCGCCTCCTCGACGCCGCCGTCCTCCAGGTACAGGTTGCCCAGCCCGCTCAACGCCCGCGGTTCCCGGCGGATCTCCAGCGCGTCCACGAAGCACTCCTCGGCCTCGTCGAAGCTCTCCCGGTCGAGGTAGGCGTGCCCGAGATGGGCCAACGCCAGCGCTTCCCCGTCCCTGTCGCCGATCGCGCGTGCCGCGGCCACCGCTGCCGTCTGCACCTCCACCGACATCGAGTCCACGAGCCGGGCGGCCAGAGCGACCCGGCGCCGGTCGTCGGCCAGGAAGACGGCGGCCGCGGCGTTCACCGGCTCGGAGTCCGCGACCTCGACGTAGTGGTCGAGCAACCGGCCCAGTGCCTCCGGGTCGCGTGGCGCCAGCGTCCTCGCGTACTCGCGCACCAGCCCGTGCACGACTATCCGGTCGTCGGGGCCGTCCTCCAGCAGGTGCAGCTCCAGCAGCCTGTTGCGGAACGGCCGTGCGTCGCCACCCGCGAGCGCGGTGAACGCGTCGATCGAGAACTCGTCCTCGAAGCCGGTGCCGAGCAGGTGGAACACCTCCGCGTCGGCTGCGGAGAGCTGCCCGTACGCCCATGCGAACGTCGAGCGCACCTCACCCAGCTCCACCGGGATCTCCTCGACCAGGGTCGCCAGCCGGGCCGTTCTGCGCATGTGGGCGAGCTTCGCCGCGACGGTCAACGCCAGCGGGTGCCGCCCGCACGCCTCGACCAGCGCCCGCGCCTGGCCGGGGTCCTCGTCGAGGCGCGGACCGAGGTGGGTCCGCAGCAGGGCCAGCGAGTCCTCGACGCCCAGCGGCCCGAGCGGGACGCCGCCGAGCCGCTGTTCAACGCTGGTCGCGATCAGCGCCGCGCCGTAGTTCCGGAACTCCTCCAGGTCGTGGTCCTCGCGCACGTTGAAGAGCAGCAACAGGACCCGCCGTCCTCTTCCGCGCAACTCGCGCGAGAACCACGCGCGCACGTCGTCCACGCGCGTTCTCGCGAGGTCCGCGCGCAGCACGCCGTCGGGGAACCGGTCCGCGACGTCGTGCGCCAGCCTGGTGGCGAGGGTGGTCTTGCCGATGCCCGGCGGACCGGTGACCACCGCGATGCCGCGGTCGGCCAGGACCTCGTGCAGCGCGGCCAGCTCCCGCTCCCGGCCGTGCAGAACCGGTCCGGGGCCCGGCCCGGCCGCGACGTCCGGGAGCCGCATGTTGTTGACGGCGTTCAACGGGTGGTCGGACACCGGGAGAAACTAGCGCTGCGCTGCGGTTCTGACACCCCGCTGACACCTGACCGGGTGCAGCTGTCAGGTCGTTGTGAGCGCGCTTCGGCATTGTCAGCGCCATGAAGTCGACAGCCCTGATCGCAGCAGCCGCGCTCACGCTCCTGGTGGCGCCGGACGCCCGGGCGGCGTCCTGCAGCGGCCGCGGGTGCAACGACAAGGACCCGGTCGCCGCCGGGTGCGGCGGCAGCACGACGGTCGCCGACACCGCGCCCATGTACACCGGTGGCACCGCGGAGCTGCGCTGGTCGCCCGGCTGCAAGACCAACTGGGTGCGGATCTCGAACTACTCCGGCGGTGACTCCGCGCTGCGCATCACGGTGTGGTCCGGCAGCGACCACGTCGGCTTCGTCGCACCGGGAACGCCCGGGAACCACTGGGGAAACATGGTCTACGCGCCCGGCTGCGCCCGCGGCGAGGTGCTCTACGTCGACTCCGGCGGCGTGCACCGCACCGCCCGCCTCGCGTCGAGCGCTTGCTGAAGGGGCTCGCCGTGACCGGCTACATCACCGACTGACTCGCACCGATTCACAGTTCCGCCAAGAGGGAGAAGCATGTTCACCAGGATCGCCGGCACCATCGGCACCGCCGCGCTCGTCATGGGGGCGTTGCTCGGCATCGCGTCACCGGCGAACGCCGAAACCAACCCGGCGTGCTCGTCCGACATGACGCAGATCGGCACCACCGCCTACATCAAGTCGGGCGGCACCACCGTCGCGTCGGTGAAGCAGTTCAAGGGCTGCAACAAGAACTGGTCCTACACCTACGTGTGGGAGGGCTTCCGCAGCTCGCACAGCGGCACGTGGTGGGCCTGTTCCGGCGTCTCCACCAGCTCCGGGCTGGAGGACTACAAGTGCGGCGGCAACCACCAGAAGGAAGTGTGGTCCTCCGGCGCCAACACGCTGAACGTGTGCACCAAGGCCTACGGCCAGCTCGAGTGGTCGGGCGGCGAGGGCTCTGCCGCCACGAGCCAGCGTTGCTGAAACCCCGCGGGACCGCGTGACCGCGGTCGCCGCCCTGGCCGTGCCGGCGCC
>NZ_DATLEC010000255.1:0-20270 GCF_035525475.1 Lentzea sp.
GTCGAACGGGGTCACCGGAAAGAACAGCACACCATCGAGTTGCATACCCACACTCATCCCTTGATCGCTCCGGTGGTGATCCCACGCAGGA
This sequence comes from Lentzea sp., assembly GCF_035525475.1. Classification (GTDB taxonomy): domain Bacteria; phylum Actinomycetota; class Actinomycetes; order Mycobacteriales; family Pseudonocardiaceae; genus Lentzea. The sequence goes on from NZ_DATLEC010000255.1 coordinate 92, forward strand.
AGGACTTCTGCAGCGACAGGTACACGACGAGACTCGGCACCAGCGCCAGCAACGCACCGGCCAGCACGATCCCCGTCCCGACCATGTCGTCGGACCTGAGGGCGAGAAGTGCGACCGTGAGCGTGTAATCGGAGGGGTCAGCGGCGACGATCAGGGGGAGCAGGTACTGCTCCCAGATCATGTTGAAGCCGAACACGGCGATCACGCCGAGCGCGGGTTTGCACAGCGGGAGGATGATCTGCGCGAACAGGCGCAGCTCCCCCGCACCGTCCACTTTGGCCGCCTCCTCGAGTTCGGCGGGGATCTCCTTCATGAACTCCGTCATGACGAAGATGGAGAAGCCCCACGCCCCCAAGGGGAGGATGACACCGAGCAGGGTGCCCCTGAGACTCACGTGCACCAGCGGTAGGTCTCCGATCACCAGCGAGAGCGGGATCGCGATGACCTCCTCCGGCAGCATCATCGTGGCGAGGATGACCAGCAGCGCGATGGCCTGACCACGGAACTTCTTGCGCGCCAGCGCGTATGCGGCGAAAACGCTCACAGCGAGCTGCAACAGCAGTGCACCACCGGCGATGACGAGCGAGTTCGTCAGGTAGTGCCAGATCTTGTTCTCCGTCGCCACCCGGAAGTTGATGAGCGACGGGTTGTCCGGGAACACCGAGAGCCGGGTCGGGTCCGGGTTGTCGTCGAACGCGCCGGAGAAGATGACCAGCAGCGGGCCGCAGAAGAGGAGCACGGCGAGGGCCGACAGGAGGAACCGGACGCCTCGGCTGACCCACGCGTCCGGACGGGTGGACCAGCCGAGAGCGCTGTCGAAGCGGCTCGAGTTGACGCTCATCGGGCCTCCTTCCTCCGGCGGTACCACTGCACGCTGACCGTGAGAACGAGCGTAACCAGGAACAACAGAACCGACCCCGCCGAGGCGAGACCGGCTTCGGACTGTTCGAACGCCGTGGTGTAGACGCGCGTCATCCAGACGTCCGTCGATCCGGCGGGACCACCGCCCGTCAGCACGTAGACCTCGGTGAACACGCGCAGGCCGCGGATCGCGGCCAGCGTCAGCAGGATCGTGATGACGGGGCGCAACGCGGGCAACGTCACGTTCCGGATCCGCTGCCAGGTCGAGGCGCCGTCGATCGCGGCGGCCTCGTACTGCTGCCGGTCGATGCCGGCGAGCCCGGCGAGGATCAGCACCATGTCGTACGGCGCGTGCTTCCAGATGCCGACGAACATGACCGACACCAGCGAGGTGTCGGTGTCGTGGATGTACTCCCATGGCCCGAGGCCGACCCACGAGATGGCCTCGTTGAGGAAGCCCTCGGGTGCCGGGTAGAAGAACAGCCGCCAGATCTCGCCGATGACCGCGGTGGCCGCCACGACGGGCAGGAACACCGCGGACCGCACGAACCACAGCGACTTGGTGTGGCCCTCGAGCAGCAACGCGAGCCAGAAGCCGATGAGCATCGCGCCGACGGTCTGACCGCCGGCCAGCACGAGGGTGTGCCAGCTGGCGGTCAGGAACTTCTCGTCCCGCAGGATCGTCGCGTAGTTCTCGAACCCGACGAAGATGTCACCGAGGAACGGCCGGACCTCGTAGAGCGAGAGCCGGATGCCTTCCGCCATCGGGATGAACTTGAAGACCAGGAAGATCAGCGCGGCGGGGAGCAGGAACAGCCATGGGACCCAGACACTTCCTCCTGGGGTGGCTCCCGTGAGGCGACGCCGGCGGCGCCGCCTCACGGGGTGGGTGTCGACGGCACCGCCGCCACTAGCCGTCGAGCCCACGTCTGGGTGGTCGAGTGACTTGACTGCCGTCACTGCGACGCCTTCTGGTTCTCGAGCTCCTTCTTCAACGCGCCCGCGAGGGACTTGAGCTCGGCCGAGGCGTCGGCAGGGCACTTCGCGAAGATGGAGTTCAGGGTCTCGGAGGTCTTCTGCCGGAACGGCGCGAAGTTCGGAACGCTCGGGAACGGCCGGGCCTCGCTGGAGTAGACGCTCGCCACGGTCGCCCAGCGCGGGTCGTCGTAGGTGGCGTTGACGTCGACGTTCTTGTTGACGGGCAGGCGGACGACGGGCTGCGGGTCGCCCTTCATGCCGGCCTGCTGCGCCTCGGGCGTGATCAGGTACTCGGCGAGCTTCTTCTGGTCCGCGGTTTTCGCGGAGCCGGCCATCAGGTAGATGTCCTCGCCCTCGCCGAGCACCGCGGCGCCGGCCGGGCCGCGCGGGGAGGCGATGACCTCGTACCTGTCCTTGCCGACCGACTTGTCGAAGCGGCCGATCATGTACGGGCCGGTGAGGTAGATGCCGCTCTTGCCCGACTCGAACAGCGGGTGCGCGTCGTTGGTGCCCAGCGTGAGCGAACCCGGCTGCATGACCTTGTCCTCGCAGAAGAGCTTGCGCAGCCGTTCGACCGCCTTGGTCGACTCAGGCGAGTCGACGCCGACGGAGAACTTGCCGCCGCCCTCGTCCTCGAGGATGTCGCCGCCGCCCTGCCAGAGGTAGCTCGACGCCCACCAGGCGAGGTAGCCGCGGTCGGTCGTGCCGGGCACGAGCATGCCGTAGGTGTCGTTCTGCCCGTTGCCGTCGGGGTCGTCGCGGGTGAAGGCCTTCGCGAGGTCGTCGAGCTCCTCCCACGTGGTGGGGACCGGCTTGCCGAGCTTCTCGCGCCAGTCCTTGCGAATCAGCGTGACCATCGCCTGGGTGGAGTAGGGGATGGCGTAGAACTTGCCGTCCGCGCCCTTCCCGTTGTTCCACGCGCGGTCGACGATGTCCGCGCCGCCCGCGATGTCGTCGCGGGTGATCTCCGTGGTCCAGCCCTGCTTGACGAAGTTGCCGAGCGAGCCGGTGTCGGTGATGACGACGTCGGGCAGGTCCTTCGACGCGGCGCGCTGCTGCACCTGCTTGTCGAAGTCGTTGAAGATCGGCTTGTAGTCGACCTGCACACCGGTCTTCTCGGTGAAGGACTGGAAGATCTTCTCGTAGACCTTCGCGGTCGCCTCCGTCGAGCGGGTCCACACCTCGAGGGGCTTGTTCGGGTCCTTGGCCGACGACGCCGTGCCGCCACCGCTGCCACACCCCGCGAGCAGGGCCGCCACGCCGAGCGTGGCGATGGTGGTGGCTGTTCTACGGCGCATCGTCGGAGCCCTTCGCGTTCAGATATGTGAACCGGGGTCGTACTTGTGAACCTGATGCAGGACTGTAAGAATCAGTGCAGCAACGTGTCAAGGGCAAGTTGCTTTCCTGTTTCGAGGAGGCCAGGTGGCGTCGCCGATCGACAAGGGCACGGCTCGTCCGGGCGCGGTGAAGTCCGCCGACCGCACGGTGGAGCTGCTCGAAGTGCTGTCCGCGTCAGACCGCAGGCTGACGCTCACCGAGCTGCACCGGGAGCTCAGCTACCCCAAGTCCAGCCTGTACATGCTGCTGCAGACGCTGGTCGCGCGCGGCTGGGTGGAGGTCGACTCCGACAGGGGCACGTACGGCATCGGCGTGCGCGCACTGCTCGTCGGTACGTCCTACTTGGACCACGACCCGGTGGTGCGCGCGGCGATCCGCGTGATGGAGCAGGTCCGCCAGGAGATCAACGAGACCGTGCACCTCGCCCGCCTGGACGGCGCGGACGTCGTCTACCTGGCGAGCCGCGAGTCCGAGCACCACCTGCGCGTCGTCTCCCGCGTCGGCCGCCGGCTGCCCGCGCACTCGACGTCGCTGGGCAAGGCCGTGCTCTCGACGCGCACGCCGGAGGAGGTCGACCTGATCCTCCCCGGCCAGCTGGCGCCCCTGACCCCCAACACTGTGATCGACCGGGCGGCGTTGCACGAGCAGCTCGCCGGGTTCCGCAACGTCGGCTACGCCCACGAACGCGAGGAGAACACGCCGGGTCTCGGCTGCTTCGCGGTGGCGCTGCCGTACCGCAACCCCGTGCTGGACGCGATGAGCTGCTCGGTCCCCCTGGGCAGGCTCGACCCCGACCACGAGCGCCAGGTCGTCGCCGCCCTGCTCGACGCCGCCAGGACCATCACCGAACTCCTCCGCCAGTTCGGTCGCTGAGCACCACCTGAACACCTGCACACGACGGAGGGTCCTACCCGTGACCGCACGAATCCTGATCACCGGCGCCGGTGGCGTGGTGGGAACGCTGATGCGCTCCCGTCTCGCCGCGGAGGGCCGCGTCCTGCGGCTGCTGGACATCGCGGAGCTCCCCGAGGCCGCCGACGGCGAGAACGTCGAGATCGTCCAGGCGTCGGTGACCGACATGGCCGCGATGGAAGCCGCGCTGAAGGACGTCGACGCCGTGATCCACCTCGGTGGCCACAGCCTCGAGGAGTCGTGGGACAAGATCCTGCGCGTCAACATCGACGGCACGCACACGGTGCTGGAGGCCGCGCGGCGGTCCGGTGTCCGCCGCGTCATCTTGGCCAGCTCGAACCATGCCGTGGGGTACGTGGAGCGGGCCGATGGCGAAGCCGGGGATTACCTCTTCCCGCGTCCGGATACCTACTACGGTGTGTCCAAGGTGGCGATGGAGGCGCTGGGTTCGCTCTACGCCGACCGGTACGGCATGGACGTGATCGCGATCCGCATCGGTTCGTGCTTCGAGAAGCCGCGTGACGTGCGGATGCTGTCGACGTGGATGTCGCCGGACGACGGCGCGCGCCTGTTCGAGGCATGTCTTTCCGTTGCGTCACCGGGGTTCCGGGTCGTGTGGGGCGTCTCGAAGAACACGCGCGGCTGGTTCTCGCTCGACGAGGCCCGCGCGCTGGGGTACGAACCGCAGGACGACTCCGAGGTGCACGCGGCCGAGGTGCTGGCGCGGCACGGTGAGCTCGACCCCTCGTCGTACGCGGCGAGGTACGTGGGCGGGGCCTGGTGCGGCCCCGATTTCGACACGGCAGTCAAGGAGGCAGGGCGTTGAGCCACGGCGTGCAGGGATACAACCCTCGCACCGGTGAGCCGTTCGGCGAACCGGTTGCGAAGACCCCCGACAGCGAGGTGGACCGCATCGCCTCCGCCGGAGCGGTCGCGTTCTCGGCCTGGTCGGTGGTTCCCGCGGCGGACCGCGCCGTGGTGCTGGAGAAGGTCGCGGACGCGCTGGACGCCGAGTCGTCGCTGCTGGTCTCGACGGCCGACAGCGAGACGGCCCTCGGCGTGCCCAGGCTGACGACGGAGCTGAAGCGCACGACGAACCAGCTGCGGCTGTTCGCGGAGGTGTTGCGCGAGGGCAGCTACGTCGAGGCCACTTTGGACTCGGCGAACCCGGACATCATCCCGCCGCGGCCGGTGCTGCGCCGGATTTTGCGTCCTTTGGGGACGGTCGCGGTGTTCTCCGCGTCGAACTTCCCGTTCGCGTTCTCGGTGGCCGGTGGCGACACGGCTTCCGCCCTGGCCTCCGGCTGTCCCGTTGTGGTGAAAGCACATTCGGCGCACCCGTCGACATCGCGCGAGACCGCGCGGGTCGTCGTGGACGCGTTGCGCGAGGCCGGTGCGCCCGAGGGCGTGTTCGGCATCGTCTACGGCACCGAGGCCGGCGTGGCGCTGGTGAAGCACCCCGCCATTCGCGCGGTTGGTTTCACCGGCTCGACCGCCGGCGGTCGGGCGCTGTTCGACCTCGCCCAGGGACGGCCGGACCCGATCCCGTTCTACGGCGAGCTGGGCAGCGTGAACCCGACGGTGATCCTGCCGGGTGCGGCGCTGGGCGAGGACATCGCGGCCGGGTTCGCGGCGTCGCTGACGATGGGCGTCGGGCAGTTCTGCACGAACCCCGGTCTGGTGTTCGCGCCCGCGGAGCTGGTGCCCGCGCTGGGTGAGGCCGTCGCGGCGACCGCCGGTGGCGCGATGCTGAACGAGCGGATGTGCGACTCCTACACGGCTTCGACTGACGCGCTGGCGGCGTCGGACCTCGTGTCCGTCGTGTCGACGGGAACGCGCCCGGACGAGGCGTGGGCGGTGTCGCCGCGGCTGTTCCGCGTTCCGGTGTCGGTGTTCGAGGAGAACCTCGAGAAGCTGACCGAGGAGCACTTCGGCCCGGCGGCCCTGGTCGTGACGTACTCGTCGCCGTCCGAACTGCACTCGGTGCTGGCGAAGCTGCCCGGCACGCTGACGGGCACCGTGCACGCCGCGGAGTCGGACCACGAGGAAGCAGGCGTGATCGCCGAGATCCTGCGGCACGTCGCGGGCCGGTTGATCTTCAACGCCTGGCCGACCGGTGTCGCGGTGGCGTGGGGCCAGCACCACGGGGGTCCGTGGCCGTCGACGACGAACCCGTTGCACACCTCGGTGGGCGCCACGTCGATCCGCCGCTGGATCGCGCCGGTGACGTACCAGTCGTGGCCGGACGCGTTGCTGCCGGTGGAGCTGCAGGACGCGAACCCGCTCGGGATTCCGCGCCGCGTGGACGGCGTTCTCGGCGTGCACTGACCTGGTTCTGTGGAGAACGGGGCTGCCGGTGTGACGCCGGCAGCCCCGTTCTTCGTCGGACTCGGTGTTCCTGACGCTTGACCTTGGAGTGCGCTCACAGGTTTAGCGTGGGACGCATGAGAGTCGCCGAGCTGGCGCGTGAGGTCGGGGTGCCGCCCGACACCGTTCGCTACTACGAGCGCGCGGGTCTGCTGAAGCCGCCGCCGCGCACGTCCTCGGGGTACCGGCAGTACCCGTCGTCGGCCGCCGACCGGATCCGGTTCATCCGCGACTGCCAGCGCCTCGGCCTGAAGCTGCGGGAGATCTCGTCGCTGCTCGCCGTCCGCGACACCGGCGAGTGCCCGTGCGAGCCGGCCGAGGAGCTGCTGCGGCGGCACATGGCCGAGATCGACGCCGAGATGGCCCGGCTCGCGCGACTCCGTTCGGACCTGGCGGACATGGTCGGGACCTGTACGCCGTGGTGCCCACCTGAGGGGAGGTGATCGGGATGGACGAGTGCTGCACGTGCTGCGACTGCTGCTGACCCTCTAGTCGGTAGCCGAAGATCCGGCGAGGCGCCCGCCGGATCCCCGTTCCCTGACGCTCTCGACGATCACCTTCGCGCACTCGACCGCCTCGGCGACCTCGGTGTCGACCTCGACGTCGTAGGTCATGCCGCGGTGCACCAGATCGGCCTGCACCTCGGCCATCCCGACGACCCGGTCACCACGCGCGAGCTCCCGACCCGCGGCAACGGCCGCTGCACACCGCACCCCGACCCACACCACGTCGAGCCCGTCGAGGGCCTTCGCCCACCGCTGCCGCGACTCGGTCCCGCCGAGGAACACGTCGTCCACGATCACCCGCGCCCCGGCGCGCACCATCGCGGCGACCCCCGCCATCCACGCGTCCTCGAGCAACCGGAACTCGGCCCCGATGGTGACCTCGCCGTCGTCCGCGTACCCGATCCCCTCGGACCCGAGCTGCAACCGCGCGGGCATCACGTCGATCAACGTGTCGACCCCGATCGCCAGCCAGGCCTCCGGCAGCAACGCCTGCAAACACCGCACGATCCCCGACTTGCCGGAGCTCGACCCGCCGTTGAGAACGATCACCTGAGCAGTCGACGACACGCTCCGACCGTACCCACGCGCCACCGTCTCCAAGCCCGTGCCACCCACCCGCTCGCCCCTTGGCAACGGGTGGGTTGCGATCGAAGTCAAAAGAGTCATTGCTAAGACGCAGGTCACGCTGTTGTTGCGACTGATATATCGCCTCCGCGAACCACCCGGATGCAAAAGACGTTTGCGGACGAAGTCAAAAGACTCATTGCAAAGGTCTCGTGCGGTAGGTCGATCATGGCGCGACGCCCGCGTCAGACGCGTGCCGCGCCCGCCCGTCGCTCCTCCTGCAGCTCGCGCTGGTACCCGAGGAAGTCGACCTCCAGAGTGTGCCGCTTCGACTTCACGTACCGGCTCCGCAGCGACTCCCGGTAAGTGGTGATCTCCGCCTTCATCTCCGGCACCGGTGGCAGCGCCGCCCGTCCCGACAGGAGGTCGGCGATCCACTCGGCCTGGGCCTCGGCCAGCGGCATGATCGCCCCGAGCGGCTGGATCAGCCCGAGGAAGTACAGCCCCGGATGCGCCGGGTCCACGACCCGCCGGTACAGCGACACCTCGTTGTCCGCCGACGTCACGGCCGGGAACTCGGCGGCGTCCAGGAACGGGAACTCGACCTTGTACCCGGTGCAGTAGACGATCACGTCGACGTCCTCGCGGCTGCCGTCCTCGAAGACGACACCGGACCCGTCCAGCCGCGACACGTTCGGCTTCACCGTGATGTCGCCGTGCCCGAGCCGGGTCAGCAGGTCGTCGGACACGGTCGGATGCGCGGCGAGGATGCCGTGCGACGGCTCGGGCAGCCCGTAGTCGGAGAGTTTGCCCCGCGCCAGCCTCAGCATCACCCGCAGCGACAGCGCCTGCAGCCACTTCGGCGCGAACCGGGCGAGCGGCGAGGTCGTCAGGTGGTCGGTCGGCATCCCGAAGAGGTACTTGGGCATGATGTGCGCGCCGCGGCGCATCGCCAGGAACGTCCGCGCGGACACCCGCGACGACTCGACGGCGATGTCGCAGGCGGAGTTGCCGATACCGAGGACCAGGACCTTCTTGTCCGCGAAGCGTTCGGGCGTCTTGTAGAAGTGCGCGTGCATCTCCTCGCCGTCGAACGAGCCGGGGAACGCGGGCTCGGGAAACCGCGGCGACCAGTGGTGGCCGTTCGCGACGATCACCGAGCGGTAGGAGGCCGAGGTTTCCTCACCGGTGTCGCGATCGCGCGTCGTGACCGAGTAGCCACCCGGTGCTACGGAAACCGTGACGACCTCCGTGCGGAACCGGATGCGGTCGAGGAACCCATGGTGCTTCACGAAGTCGTCGAAGTACTCCGCGATCTGGAAGTGCGACGGGTAGGCCGGCAGGTGCGACGGCATCGGGAACGACTTGAACTCCATCATCTGCCGCGAGGTGTTGATGTGGAGTGACCGATAAGCGGACGACATGCCGTTGTCGTTGAGGTAGCGCCAGTTGCCACCGATCTCAGACCCGGTCTCGAAGCAGTCGTACTCGATGCCGCGGGCACTGAGCACCTGACATGCGGCGATGCCGGAGGAGCCCGCCCCGATGACGCACACGCGATCCATGGCACTGAAGTATTTTCACGTTCTCTGCGCCTGTCAATGACCCGGCATCGGCAGGACGAGCGCGGTGGTCCGCCAGCTGGAACGGGGTGTCCACGGCGCCGCCAGGCCAATACGTTGTGCCGCATGCGAAAGCTTCTCGTGGCAGTCACATCCGTACTGGCGTTCGCGGTCTCCACAGGAACGGCGGCGGGCGCGCCGCTGCCGTTCCCGGAGATCTTCGCGACGAACAACACCGCGATCATCACCGATCCCGCCGACCCACGTCTTCAGGACAGACTGGTGGCGTTCGACCGCGAGGTCCGCGGCATCGTGCGTGCGAACGGCGGCGTCACGACCCGTTCCACGCTGCTCGACGGCGCGTTCTGGTCGAGCGACCAGCAGCAGACGACGTTCGAACGCTCCCGGAAGTTCGACGTCACGCTCGATGAGGAAAGCCTGCGCCGTACCGCTTCGACGATCAGCAAGCAGTTCCGGCAGGAGTCGGTGCTCACGTTCCGCTTCCTGCCCGCGAACTCGCCGGAGGTCGACGCCGTCCAGGTCGAGGTCGAGGGCATCACCGCACAGCAGGTCCGCCAAGGCCTGCTCGACGACGCGGTCGCGCGCGAGAAGCTCGGTGGCGGCAGCGTCACGTTGCAGAACAAAGCGATCCTCATCGCGGGCGTCGACGACCTCCCGACCGTGCGCGCGTTCGTCGCGAACATCGGCGGCGACTGGAGGAAGGCGAAGGTGCGCAAGGGAACCTGGGAGTTCGTATCGGGTTCGGAGGAGACCTCGCCGGAAACCCTTTTGTCGTACCAGCGAAACGCCGCCTAACCTCGCAGACATGGCAGCAACCGTGGTCCGCGGTCAGAACGTGGACATCCGCATGTGGACTCGACCGGACGAGGTCGAGGAGTTCGCCATGCGACAGCTCCAGAACATCTCCGCGCTGCCGTGGGCCGTCAAGCACATCGCCGTGATGCCGGACGTGCATTACGGCAAGGGTGCCACGGTGGGTTCGGTGATCGCGTTGCGCGACGCCGTCTCCCCCGCGGCCGTCGGCGTGGACATCGGCTGCGGCATGACCGCCGTGCGCACTTCGCTCACAGCGAGCGACCTGCCGGAGACGTTGCGTGGACTGCGGTCCCGCATGGAGGCCGTGGTCCCCGTCGGTTTCGCGCAGCACAGGGCGACGGCGTTCACCGACAGGGACGCGTCCGACTGGGCGCCGTTCTGGAGGCGGTTCGACGACCTGACGCCGGCCGTGAAGGCGCGCGCCGACAAGGCGATGCACCAGATGGGCACGCTCGGTGGCGGCAACCACTTCCTGGAGGTCTGCCTCGACACGGACCAGCGGGTGTGGGTCATGCTGCACTCCGGGTCGCGCGGCATCGGCAACGAGCTGGCGCAGCACCACATCTCGGTGGCGCGCACGCTCGCGCACAACGCCGAGCTGCCGGACCCCGATCTCGCCGTGTTCCTCGCGGGCACGCCCGAGATGGTGGCGTACCGGCACGACCTCTACTGGGCGCAGGACTACGCGCGGCGCAACCGCGCGGTCATGCTGCGTCTGGTGTGCGACGTGCTGCGCGCCGAGTTCCCGCAGATCGCCTTCGAGGAGCCGATCTCGTGTCACCACAACTACGTCTCCGAGGAGAACCACTTCGGTGAGGACGTTCTGGTGACGCGCAAGGGTGCGATCCGTGCCGGACGTGGCGAGCTGGGCATCATCCCGGGCTCGATGGGCACCGGTTCCTACATCGTGCGCGGGCTCGGGAACCCGGACTCGTTCGAGTCGGCGTCGCACGGCGCCGGCCGGAGGATGTCCCGGAACAAGGCACGCAAGACGTTCACGACGCGGGATCTTGCCGCTCAGACAAGTGGTGTCGAGTGCCGCAAGGACTCCGGTGTGGTGGACGAGATCCCGGGCGCCTACAAGGACATCGACACCGTGATGGCGAACCAGTCGGACCTGGTCGAGGTGGTCGCCAGGCTCAAGCAGGTGGTTTGTATCAAGGGTTGATGTTTGCCCCTGCCCCACAACGGAAAGCCTCCGGACAGCTAATCCAGCCTGTCTTGGAGGTTTTCCATGTCAACGGGCGCCATCATCGGCCTGGTGGTCGCGGTTGTTGTGGTGCTGGCGGTACTCGCGTTCCTGCTGAGGCCCGCCATGCAGCGCAAGAAGCTTCGCGACCGCTTCGGCCCCGAGTACGACCGCGCGGTCTCGCAGAGCGACAGCAGAACGGCCGCCGAGAAGGAGCTCGCCGAGCGGGAGCACCGCCACAGCGAGTTCGACCTGAAGCCGCTTTCCCCGTCGGCACAGGAGAGTTACCGCCGCCACTGGGCAACCGTCCAGGCCAAGTTCGTCGACTCGCCGGAGAGCGCGATCGCCGACGCCGACCGGCTGGTGACCGACCTGATGGCCGAGCGCGGCTACCCCACCGAGGGGTACGAGGCGCAGCTGAGCGTGTTGTCCGTCGAACACGCCCGCACTCTCGAGCACTACCGCAAGGCGCACGACATCTCGGAGCGCCAGGAGATCGGCGAGGCGAGCACCGAAGACCTGCGCACCGCGATGGTGCACTACCGCGAGCTGTTCACCGACCTGCTCGAACACGGCACCGGATCGCACAAGGACGAGGAAGCCGTGCGGAAGGAGAAGTCTGATGTCTGAGACCCCCACCCACGCAGCGGTTCCCACGCCGACCCCGGCGAGGCCGCAGCAGCACAGTGAGGGCTCGCTGCAGACCGATCGCGCCTCGCAGTCCGAGCGTGCGCAGCAGTCCGATCGGGCGCAGCAATCCGAGCGCGCACAGCAGTCGGAACGGGCGCAGCAGACTGACCGGCACGCGGAACGCACTCAGAACGCCGACCGCGCGCCGGACCAGGTCCAGCGGAATCAGGCCCAGCGGGATCAGGCCCAGCGGGAGCAGGCCCAGCGGGAGCAGACCAGGTCGCAGCAGGACATCCCTTCGCAGCACACCCAGTCCGAACAGGCGCCGTCGCAGCACAAGTCACAGCAGACGACGTCGCAGCGGACGCACGACGCCGCGGAGCAGCGCCAGTCCAGCAAGCTCGAGGACGAGTGGCAGTCGGTGCAGTACGACTTCGTGGACGACCCGAAAGCGGCTGTCCGCAAGGCCGACGAGCTCGTGACGCGGGCCATCGAGGAGCTCACGAACCGGCACCGTTCCCTCACCGAGCAGCTCAAGGGAAACGGTGATCCACAGACCGAGGACCTGCGACTCGCTCTCCACCGGTATCGGGAACTGTTCAAGTCGCTCGTCGCCGTCAAATAGGAGTTGGAGCCCCGGCGTCGTGGCCGTAACAGGCGACGGCGCCGGCAGGCATGTCCGCATCAATTCGGAGAAGACGGCGCGGACCTAGCTGGGGAGCTCGCGGATCTCCATCTCCAGCACGTCGATCTCGTCGCTGATGGCCTCGTCGAGCATGGCGTCCAGCAGCGTGCGGCACTCCGCCGACCCACATCGCGGCAGCCCAGCACCGAACCGCGGCACCTGCTCCCACCACACCGCGGGGTTGTTCCAGAACGAACCGGAACCCTGGTCGACGCCTTCGAGAGAGCGCAGTTTCTGATCGCTCTCCGGAAGTGCCCGCACGAACTCGATGAACAGGGCGAGCGCGTCGGGATTGCTCACCGGGACCGCGCCGTAGCCGCGCAGGCAGTCCTCCAGCTCAGCGAGGAACTCCGCCTTGAACGACACGGCACACCCCCGCTCCTTCCGCGCCATCGCGGAAATCCTGAGTTCGTGCCGTCAACAGTACAGCCGCGGCTTGAACGGGAAACGAGTGCGAACGGGCGGTCTCTTCCTGTACCCGCACGGGATCCGGTAACCCGCAGTCACCGGATAAATGCGTCCGTTGGGGCCCGAAAGGAATTTGAGTCCACTGTGGATAATGCCCCCGGCTAACGGTCCGCGTGCAGCCTCGCGACGAAGCTGAACCGATCACCCCGGTACAGCGACCGGGCGCGTTCGATCGGATGGCCGTCGACGTCGTAGGAGACCCGGTGCAGCAACAGCATCGGCAGCGCCGGGTTCGTGCCGATCAGCAACGCCTCGCGGGGTGTGGCGAGCACCGTCTCCACGCGCTCCTCGGCCTCCGCGAACCGCACGCCGAGACGTTCGGTGAGGCACGCGTACAGCGACCCGGCCGGGTCGAGCTTGTCCAGCAGCTCCGGGAACCGCCCGAGACTGAGGTAAGTGGATTCGAGGCCGATGCGTTCGTCGTCGGCGAGCAGCACGCGTTCGAGGTGCACCACCGGGTCGCCGGGTTCGACCATCAGGTCGCGCGCGAGGCCTTCGTCGGCGCCGAGCTGCTCGACCGTGATCACGGTGCGGTTCGGCCGGACGCCCTGACGGCGCATGCCCTCGGTGTAGCTGACCAGCGACAACGGCTGCACGAGCTTGGGTGACGCGACGAACGTCCCGCTGCCCTGGCGGCGGATGAGCTTGCCTTCGAGAACCAGTTCGCTGACGGCCTGGCGGAGCGTGACGCGCGAGACGGAGAACCGTTCGGCGAGCTCGCGCTCGGAGGGCAGGACGGTGCCTTCGCCGAGGGTCTCGACGAGGTCGAACAGTTCTGCCTTGACCGCGTAGTAGCGCGGGACACGGCCGTGTTCTGGGATGCCCGCGCGAACGGGTCGATCAGCGCGGTGCGGCGGGACGCGGTTCACGTGGCGTGAGCCTACGTCACGGCCTGTGTGATCAGCCCGCGAGCTTCGGCGGGTCGGGGATCTTGTAGCCGGAAGATCCGATGTTCGTCTCCAGCGACTTCCGCCAGGCACCGGAGTCGATCATCTTCTGCAACGCCGCCTGGACCTTCGCCTTGCTGCTGGGGTCGTTGCGGTGCAGGCCGACGCCGTACTCCTCCTTGCTGAACGGATCGCCGACCACACGCAGCAGTTCGGGGTTCTGGGCGGCGTAACCGGCGAGCAGCACGTCGTCGGTGGTGACGGCGTCGACGTTGTTGGCCAGCAGCGCGGTGACGCAGTCGCTGAATTTCGCGTACTCGACCAGGTTCACGTCCTTGGCGAACTGCTCCTTGACGTACGCGGCGGACGTGGAGCCGGCGGTGGAGCACAGCCGCAGGCTGGCGTTGAGGGACTTCGGGCCGTCGATGCGCGTCTCGTTCAAGCGCACCAGCAGGTCCTGGCCGGCGACGAAGTACGGGCCGACGAAGTCGACGATCTGCTTGCGCTTGTCCGTGATCGAGTAGGTGGAGACGACGATGTCGGCCTCACCGCTGGTCAGGAGCGTCTCCCGGTTGCCGGGCTGCGCCTCCATCCAGGTGATGCCCTCTTCCTTGACGCCCAGTTCGCCCGCGATGAACTTGGCGACGTCGACGTCGAAACCGCGGTAGCTGCCGTCGAGCCTGCGCACCGACAGACCAGGCTGGTCGTACGACACCGCGATGGTCATGCGGTCGTTCGCGCTGACTTTTCCCGCCATGGTGGACTCGTCACCACCTCCGCACGAGGCGAGGAGAAGAACGGCGGCGAATGTTGTCGCGACCAGGCGGAGGAGCGCTCTCGGTGTCATTCGTCCCTCTACAGCGTCGATCCACGGGTTCGATCCACGGGCATGCGCCGACCCATCACGGTGGTGCTCGGTCGGCGATGCGGGAAACCTAAGCGGCCGTGGGACGCATGTCCATACCTCGACGCGAATGAAACGTACGGAATCGTTGCGGTAACCGGGTCAGCGCAGGCGGCGGGGCCCGGCGTCGTGCAGAGACGGTGGCGGGCCGACGACTATGCGCGCACTGCTGACGAAAGCGCCTGCGGCAGAAGCGAGTACCGGTTCGAGCTTCAACGACCGCACCTCCGGAAGGTCCTCGGCCAGGGCCGCCAAACGGAGTACCAATTCCTGAAGTGCTTTCAGGTCCGCTGGTTCGTCACCCCGGTAACCGGTGAGCAGAGGCGCTGCTTTCGGCGCCGCAACGAGTTCCGCCGCGTCGGTGTCGGTGAGGGGTACCGCCCGATAGGCGCGGTCGCCGAGCAGGTCGCTGACCAGACCCGACAGTCCGAACCAGATCAGCGTGCCGAAGCTCGGGTCGTCCTGCAGGCCGAGGACGCAGCTGACTCCCTTGGGCGCCATGCGTTGCACGTACACGCCCGGTTTGCCGGACAGCGCCGCCAGGTCGTGGTAGGCGGCTCTGACCGATTCCGGCTGGGCGATGTCGAGCCGCACGCCGACGAGATCCGTGCGGTGGCGCAAACGTTCGCTGGTGGCTTTCATCGCGACCGGATAACCGAGTTCGGACGCGGCTTCCACGGCTTCTTCGGCGCTGTTGGCCATGCGGAACGGCACGACGTCGATGCCATAGCACTTCAGCAGTTCGATAGCCGTGTGGTCGTCGAGCCGGCGTTCGCTCACCGGGTTGTCCACAATGGAACGCGCCCGTTCGGTGTCGATGCCGTCCGGTCTGGTGAAGTTGCCCTGGGGTGCGGCGCGCCAGCGCGCATAACGGATGGCTCGGGCCAGCGCCAGCACCGCGCGTTCGGGACTGGAATAGCTCGGAATCGAGCCCTTGCCGGGCATTTTCAGCTCGTCCGGAATGCCCTCGACCGCGAGGAACGTCGAGACGATCGGTTTCGTGCGGTGCGCGGATTCTTTGATGGCCCGCGCGTAAGCACTGCCGGGAACCGCGATCGGCGGCACGAACACGACGACGAGGGCGTCGGTGTCGGGGCGGTCGAGGGCTTCCTTGACGGCCTTCGCGAACTCCTCGGGGGTGGCCTGGGCACCGACGTCGACGGGGTCGCCCGCGAGGTCGAGGTCCTGGGCGAGGAGCGTGTCGGCGGCGAGCAGGCTGATCGCGGTGGAGTTGCCGACGACGGCGACGCGCTTGCCCGTGGGCAACGGCTGGTGGGCCAGCAGGAGCGCGGTGTCGAACATCTGGGCCAGCGAGTCGACGCGGATCACGCCGGCCTGCTCGAACAACGCCTGGACGCTCGCCTCGTCGACCTTCGCGGCGGTGGCGGCGAGGCCGGGGACGACGGCGTGGCGGCCGGACTTCACCGCGACGATGGGCTTGGTGCGGCCGAGCCTGCGCGCGAGTCTCGCGAACTTGCGCGGGTTTCCGAACGACTCCAGGTAGAGCAGCACGACGTCGGTGGAGGGGTCGGTCTCCCAGTACTGCAGCAGGTCGTTGCCGGAAACGTCCGCGCGGTTGCCGGCGGAGACGAATGTGGACAGCCCCAGGCCCCACCCGGCGGCGTTGGCGAGGATGGCCGTGCCGAGGGCGCCCGACTGGCTGAAGAAGCCCGTGCGGCCCCGTGACGGCAGCTTCGGGGCAAGGGTCGCGTTGAGGCGGACCTTGGGGTCGAGGTTGATGACGCCCAGCGCGTTCGGGCCGACGACGCGCATGCCGTGCGCTCTCGCTTCAGCCGCGAGCCTGCGTTCGGCCGACAGACCATCCGGCCCCGTCTCGCCGTAGCCCGAACTGACGACGACGAGTGCCTTCACGCCCTTGGCGAGGCAGCCGTCCATGACCTCGTCGACGCTGGCGGCGGGAACGGCGATGACGGCGAGGTCGACGTCGTCGGGGATGTCGAGCACGGTCGGATAGGCCCGGACGCCGCGGACAGAGCGGTGCTCGGCGTTGACGGGGTAGACGGGGCCGTTGAAGTCGGCCTCGAGGAGGTTCTTGAGGACCGCGTGCCCGATCTTGGTGGGATCGGTGGAGGCGCCGATGACGGCGACGCTGCGCGGGTGCAGCAGGTTGTGCACGCTGCGGGCCTCGGCGGCCTGCTCGCGGGCCCTGGCGACGGCGACGGACTCGTCGGTGGGGTCGATCGCGAACTCCAGGTGCAGCACGCTCTCCTCGAACGCCCTGCTGACCTGGTAGCCGGCGTCGCGGAACACCCGGACCATCTGCCCGTTCTCGGCGAGCACCTCGGCCTCGAACCGGGTGAGCCCGACCTCCCTGGCCGCGGCCGCGAGGTGCTCGAGCAGGATGCTGCCCAGCCCGCGTCCCTGGTGGCCGTCCTGGACGACGAACGCGACCTCGGCGCTCTGTCCGGGGACGTCCCCGTGGTTCAGCCGGTCGAACCGGCCGACGGCGACGATGTCGTCGCCGAGCAGCGCGATGAGCGCCACGCGGTCGTAGTGGTCGACGGTGCTGAACCGCTCGAGGTCGCGCTGCGGAATCCGCGGATAAGGCCCGAAGTAGCGGAAGTACCGCGTCCGCTCGGAAAGCCTGCCGTGGAACTCGCGCAGCCTCTCGGCGTCGTCGGGCGTGATCGGCCGCAGGTGGACGGTGCCGCCGTCGCTGAGGACGACGTCCGCCTCCCACTGCCGGGGAAAGTCGAACGGATCTCTGGCGCCCATGTCGGCTTCAGTCCCTGGGGTCGTCCGGGTCGAGTCCGTGCAGCGGGAACACCGCGCGACGCGTGTCGCGGATCGCCTTGTCCACCGGCTCCTCCGTGTCCCCGCCCCACGGCTGATGCCCAGGGTCGCATCCATCGGTCATCGACGCGGGCAAGGGCCAGCCCGGTGCGACGCGTGTCGCATGCGCCACCCAGTCCGCCGGCAGCGGCCTCGCGGGGTCGACGTCCCGGTCGAGCACCGTCGCCAGCAGGTGCGTCCACGACCGCGGCACCACCCTGAGCAGCTCGTACCCGCCGCCGCCGAGCGCGAGCCACTTGTAGTCGTTCTCGTTCACCAGCTCCCGGAACGCCCGGTAGATCGCCCGGTGCCCGTCCACACTGAGCGACAGATCGGCGAGCGGGTCTTCCTTGTGCGTGTCCACCCCGCATTGCGTGACCAGCACCTGCGGCCGGAACGCCTTCACCAGCGCCGGCACCGTCGCGTGGAACGCCCGCAGCCAGCCGCCGTCCCGCGTCCCCGCGGGCAACGGCACGTTGACCGCGCTCCCCTCGGCCCCGGCGCCGCCGACCTCGTTGGCCCAGCCTGTCCCCGGCCACAGGCTCATCGGATGCTGGTGCAACGAGATCGTCAGCACCCGCGGGTCGTCCCAGAACGCCGTCTGAACGCCGTCCCCATGGTGGACGTCGACATCGACGTAGGCGATGCGCTCCACTCCGCTGCGCAGCAACCACTCGATGGCCACCGCGCAGTCGTTGTAGACGCAGAACCCGGCCGCGCTGTCCGGCATGGCGTGGTGCAGCCCACCGGCGATGTTGACCGCCCGATCCGCCTCGCCCGACGCGATGGCCCGAGCCGCCGCCAGCGACCCGCCCACCACCAAAGCCGACGCCTCGTGCATCCGCTCGAACACAGGGTTGTCGGGCGTCCCCAGCCCGTGACCGACGTCCCACCCTGCCGTAGGCGCCGCCTGCACCGCGCTCAGATAGCCGGGCCGGTGCACCAGCTCGATCTCCTCGTCGCTGGCCGCCTCGGGCACCAGCAGATCGACGCCCTCCAGCACCCCGAGCGCCGTGGCGAGCCGCACCGTCAGGTCGAGCCGGACGGGGTTGAGCGGATGGTCGCCACCGAGGTCGTACGCGAGGAAGGAACTGTCCCAGACAACAGCGGCCGACTTACCCATGCCCAGCAACCTACCCACCGATCCGCCCACCCGGTGATCACGGCTTGGCCGCCACCGGCCCGACACGCGTGCCCGAGCCCGGAGCGCCGCCTACAGTCGCACCCCTCGGCCCGCCTGTCCGGGCTCCGAACCGGAACCGATCTCACCGAACAGGGGTCAGAGGCGACATGCATCTGCGACCAGCGGCCACCCGACTCGCGCTGTGCCTGACCCTGGGCCTGGCCCTCGCCGCCGTCACGGGCTGCAGCGAACAGGTCAAGGGCTCCGCGACGGCCGACACCAACGCGACGACCACCAAACCCACCGCACCCACCGGGACCTCGAAGAAGGCGCCCACCAGCACCGCGTCCACGAAGCCCGCCGATCCCACCGGCCAGAAGCCGGGCGACGTGAAGATCACCACGAAGAAGAAGGCCACCGGCCTGGAGACCTGCGGCGTCCTCAAGGCCGCGGACATCGAGGCCGCGACCGGCGGCAAGTCCTCGGCGGACGGCGGCTGCATCCACACCACCACCGGCCCGTCGACCGTCATCACCCAGATGGTCACGGTTCCCGAGGCGGTGGACGAGGAAGGCGAGAAGAAGCAGATCGAGATCGGCGGCAACACGGCGTGGCAGGTGGCCGCCTCCGAGGAGGACTGCCAGGTCACCGTCATGCTGACCGACGACCCGGCCGTCATCACCCAGGCGTTCTCGGTGAGCGTGCTGGCGATCGAGGAGATCGACACCTGCGCCACCGCCCTGAAGCTCGCCAAGCAGGGCTTCGACCGCATCCCGAACGCCTGACCACCCGGTCGGGCCCACACCGGCGTCAGCCGCCGGTGGCAACCTCCCGGTCAAGCGCACACCAGTTGGACCACGACCCGGCGTACAACGCCGCCGGCCTCTCGGCCGTGGTGATCCCGGCGACCTCCAGGGCCAGCACCACGGACGAGGCGGTCACGCCCGACCCGCAGTACGCCCCCACCGCCGCGTCACCCGACACCCCGAGCGCGGCGAACCGGTCAGCCAGCTCCTCCGGGCCGAGCCACCGCCCGTCCGGCCCGACGTGCCCGGTCGTCGGCGCGTTGAGCGCCCCCGGGATGTGCCCGGCCTTGGGGTCCACCGGCTCGGTCTCCCCGCAGTACCGCGGAGCCGCCCGAGCGTCGAGCAGGACGCCCTCCCGAGCCAGCGCCGCCGCCTTGTCCGCGTCCAGCACCGGCATCTGCCCTGGGCGCACCACCACGTCACCGGCCGCGTCGCCCGTGAGAGCCGCCGGCTCCTCCGCGGTAACGGGCAGCCCGCCCGCCTCCCACGCGGCGAACCCGCCGTCCAGCACCGCGACGTCGCCGCACCCGGCCCACCGCAGCAGCCACCACACCCGTGCGGCGACTGAGCCGTCCGCCGCGTCGTACGCCACAACCTGACCGCCCTCGCGCACGCCCGCGTGGCGCAGCACCTCCTGCAACCGCTCGGGATCCGGCAGCGGATGCCTGCCGCCGACGCCAGGTGGAGCTGACAACTCCATGTCCAGATCCACGTACACCGCACCAGGAACGTGGCTGACCTCGTAGTCTTGGCGTCCGGGTGGTCCGCC
>NZ_DATLEC010000256.1:0-8413 GCF_035525475.1 Lentzea sp.
CGCGAGGCGGGCGAGGCGGACTCGGTGTCGGCACCGGTGTCCGCATGGCGTTCGGTGCGGCCGAACCCATGCCAGTCGAAGCAGAGCACGGTGGCGTCGTCCTGAAGGTGATCACCACAGGCGCGCCTCACGGCCCTCGTCGCCGCCCGGACCACCTCCCTGGGGTGCAGCCCCTCGGTGGCGCGGAGCAGCGCGGGCAGGTCCACGGCTTCGGCGTCGCGTTCGTACATGCCGTCGGTGAACAGCACCAGCCGGTCTCCGGGGCGCAGGTCGAGATGTTGCACCCGGTAGGGATACGGCTTGACGCCGAAGAGCAGGTCGACCTTCAGCTCGAGCGGCTCCACCACCCCGTCGCGCAGCAGCAGCGGTACGGGGTGACCGACGTTGACCAGATCCACCGCCCCGTTGTGCAGATCCAGGCGCGCGAGCAGTCCGGTTGCCAGCGATCCCCTACCGTGGTCCAGCAGTGCGTAATTGCCCTGCACCGCTTGCTCGGCCAGATCGTCGCTGGCCCGGCGGGCCCTGCGCAGCGCTCCGACCAGCAGGGTGGCGGTCAACGCCGCGGCCACGTCGTGACCGACGGCATCGGTGATCGACAGGTGCAGGGCGTCACGGTCCAGGGCGTAGTCGTAGGTGTCACCACCGATGTCGTGGGCGGGCACCAAAGCGCCGGCGACGGTGAACTGCGCGGCCTCGCAGCAGGACGCCGTGGGAAGCAACTGGTGCTGGATCTCCGCGGCCAGGGTCATCATCGTGGTGCGCCGGCCCGAGTGGTAGAGGTCGGTGAAGCGGCGGTCGGTGACGATGACGTAGGCCAGCGCGTGCGCTGCGTCGCCCAGCTGTGCCAGCATCTCCTCGTCGGCTGAAGGCACGGACACCTCGAGCAAGCCGATGCAGTCGCCCCGGTTGGTCACCGGCAGCACCACTCTCACGCCGTCGCCGTCCTGCTCCTGCCACGGCCGCTGAGTGCGCAGCACCTCGTCATAGACGCTGCCTTCCAGATCGACGCACTGCGCACCACTCCCGCCGAGGTCCTGCGTGGTCGAGACCAGGCGCACCAGCTGCTCGTCACCGACGTCGATCAGCAGGAACGACACGTCGAAAGCCTCGAACCGCTTCGCCAGGTCGCGCGCGACGACGTCGATCGATTCCACCGGCGGTGCGCTCTCGGCCGCCGCCAGCACATCACCTGGTCGCACTGCCTCACCGTCCACGGCAACCTCCGAGCAGTCGGGCCACCCAACTAGATCACCAGCGTCGGTTGGACGCAACGCGCCTACCGGCGACCCGGATCCGATGCACGGGACAGCAGCACGGAGCCCGGCGCGCACGACCTGCGCCGTTCGCCAGGCCTCCGGCACAGCCCTTCGCCGACGACGTACTGGGCCTTGTCGATCTCGATTGCCCCAGGCACGAACCTCTTCACCGCACGGGCGACGCCACGGCCTCACGGTGGCGGAGAAATCGGGGTACGGCAAGAAGGTCTACGCGGCCGGATACCCGTCGCACCGCTCACAACCTCAGCTCGTCGTGCTTGATCCACCGGGCGAGCAGGACGGACGCGTCGTCCTGCGACACGCAGTTCTGGTGTGCCAGCACGGCCTTGACCAACCGGCGCGCTGTCTCCGGTGGTGGGTGCGCCGCCGCTGCCTCTCTCTCGAGGAAGTCCGCCAGCCGCGTCTCACCGAAGGGCTCTCCGCTGTCATCACGTGCTTCGGTGACTCCGTCGGTGTAGAGCAGGAGCCAGTCGTCGGGCTGCAGCACCTCCTCGGCGATGGTCAGCTCACCGGTTCCCAGGCCGAAGGGCGGCCGGTGTCCGCCGGTGAGCCGTTTGACGACCTTGCCGGAACGCATCAGCAGCGGCGGCGGATGCCCTGCGTTGACGTACCGCAGCCGGCCGGTGGCCAGGTCCAGCTCCGCGAGGACACCGGTCGCGAACGCGCCGTGGGGGAACTGGCCCGCGATGGTCTCGTCCACGGCTCGGGACTGTTCGAACAGACCGTGCCCGGCACGGCGGGCGCTGCGGCTGGCGGCCAGCGCGGCGGCCGCCACGAACCCGTTGCGCATGGTGTGCCCGACGGCGTCGAAGATCGCCAGCGACGCCATGTCCGCCGACAACGCGTAGTCGAAGGCATCGCCGCCGACCTCGTAGCAGGGCTCCAGCAAGCCGGTGATGGCGAAGTTGTCGGTGGCGGCGGTCAGCGGCGGCAGCAGCTGCCAGATCAGGTCGGCGGCCGGGGTCCTCGGACGTTGGAGGCGGACGGCGTCCAGGCCATCGCCGTAGTGCGTGCTGATCGTGACCAGACGACCGATGAGGGCGGACAGCCAGCGGCACCGCATGTGCAGGTCGGGGTCGTGCAGGTCCGCTCCTTCCCGAGGGGTCACCTCGAGAACGCCGAGGCGTTCCACCCCGTCGAGCAGAGGTACCCACAACCGAGGGTGCCCGCCAGTGGTGGCGGGGACCGTCCGCACCGTTCGGAACGCCCGGCCCGGCAGGGTCGAATCCACTCCGAACGAAGTGAGATCAGAGCTTCCGAAACCGCCCAACGGGTGCAGCGCACGCTGTTCGTAGTCGACGAGGTAGATCGCGATCCGCAGGCCCAGTGCACGGCCGGCGCACGCCGCGACGGCCGGCAGGCGTTCCGGCGGTGCCTGGTGCATGCCGTCGAGCAACTTCACCAATCCGGCCAGGGGGCCGGTGCGGGGGCTGTTTCCGCGCGACCGGAACGTGTAGGGGACCCGATGCGGCCAGGTGAGCTCGTCGAGACGCTCGTTGACCGCGTGTGCCAGCACATCGCGCTGCAACGCGGGCAGGGGCATCAGTCCGTGCAGGAAGGCCTCGACCTCGACCGGCCCCGCGTCTCCGCCCAAGGCGAAGTACCGCGTCCACAGCTGCTGCAACGTCAGGTCGGATCGGTCGAAGGCGAGCGACAAGACCCGGCGCTGCTCGTCCTGCTGTGTCGAATCCTGATCAGAGGACATCGTCGTCAGCGGTCACGTCGGACGGTGGAACGGACGAGCGCGCCGGTCAGGTCGCGCATCTTCTTGTTCTCCTCGTGGGAGGCACGCGCCAGCATGGCGAATGCGGTTTCCTCGTCGACGTGCTCACGCGCCATGACGATGCCCTTGGCCATGCTGATCACATCTCGGCCGCGCAGCTGCTCGACGAGCGCGTCGCTGAGCTTCCGCGCGTTGTCGAACGACCTCACGTTGGCCACCAGGATCGCCGCCTGCGCGGCGAACATCGTGAGCAGGTACTCCTCGTGTTCCCCGAACGCGCCTGGCTCCCGGCCGTACACCTTGATCGCCCCGACCGCGTCGCCGCCGGCGACCATGGGCGCGCTCAAGGCCGCTCGCATCACCGATTCCCTGGCGACGGAGATCCAGCGCTGCCAGCGCGCCTCCCCGGCGATGTCGTCGATGCGGAACACGCGGCGCTGTTCCCACGCGCTCAGGCACGGGCCCTCCCCCAGTTCGTACTGAAGCCCGTCCAGCTGTTCCACGACCGGATCGGTGGCCGCCGCGGTCGTCCTGCGGCCCTGCTCGTCCAGCAGCGTCACGCCGGCTCCCGCGGTGCCGGGGACCGCCTCCGAGACCAGCGACGTCACCAGGCTCAGCGCCGAGTGGACCGTCTCCCGCGACAGCAGCAAACCCGACATCCGCGCGGACACGGCCGCCAGTTCGTCCGCCAGCGGCAGATCATGGCTCATCTACCTGGCTTCCCCGCGGGTAGAGCCGCAAACGGGCAGGACGGCGTCAGGCGTCGTGGGCAGGCAGGTGGGCATCCGTCGTGCCCGTGCGGCGTCTTCGAAGGCCCGCTGCGAAGTGCAGCGGCACGGCATCCGTCCCGTGGCCGCCCTCTGAGAACGCGCGGGCGATTCGCCGGTACCGCAGACCATCCGTGATCACGCCCGTCGTGTCGCCAGCGGCGGAGCCCCGACCGCGATCGCGCGACATCCGGCCTCTCGCGCAGCCCGCGCGACCATCCCCCGCAACCCGAACAGCTCACATCGCACCTGCTGGGCGTCACCGCACGCCGCAGTCGATGGTGTTCGCTCCCGATGCGTCCCCTCGGCACGTGGACGAGGTCGATCGCCAACGGCGGCACCGGTGTTCCGCAAGACGACGTTGTGGCACCCTCGGCGTCCGCTCCGGCCGGACCGCCGCGTTCGGCGTGCTCACCCGCGCGGGGCTCATCACCACCCGATCGGTGACATCGCCGAACGTCCGACGCCGATGGCGGTTCCGCGGCTCTGGTGCGGGTACCCGACTCGAACAGCCCCTGAGCGGGCGACCGATGACTCCGAGTTGAACAGGCAGCTCGTGCCATGAGCATGCCGAAGTCGCCAGGTGGAGTGATCAAGTGAAAATCGCGATGGTGTCTGCTCAAGCAAGTCCGTTGAACGAAGCGTCGGATCCACATGGTGCCCACGTCGCCCGGCTGTCGTCCGCTTTGTGCGGGAGCGGGCACGATGTCACGGTGTACACCCGCTGCGAAAGCAGCAGCGCCACGCCCGGGCGAGTGCGCACGGGTTCTGGCTACGACGTGGTGCACGTCCCCGCTGGACCGGCGAGGCCGCTCGCGGAAGAGCAAGCGTTGCCGCACATCGGCGCCTTCGCCCAGTTCCTCCTGCACGAATGGGCCGCCGCCCCGCCCGACGTGGTGCACGGGCACCTGTGGGCGTCCGGCATGGTGAGCGTGCTCGGCGGGCGGCGGATTCGAGTTCCGGTGGTGCAGACGTTTCACTCCCTGGCAGCGGCCGAGATGCGTCATTCGGCGGGTGAGACCGGGCTGGGACAACGGGGCAAGGTCGAGGTGCTGGTCGGCAAGGAGGCCGCCCACGTCGCGGCGGTCAACTCGGACGAGGTGGCCGAGCTGATCAAGGCGGGCGTGAGCAGGGCGAAGATCACCCTCGTGCCGGGCGGGGTCGACATCGACGCGTTCATCCCCGAAGGGTCGCGGACGAGGCGTGACCGGCTGTACCGCGTAGTCACCGCCGGGCCGTTGCTGCCGCACCAGGACGTCGAAGCCGTCATCACGGCGTTGTCCAAAGTGGATGAGGCCGAACTGGTGGTCGCCGGGCTTCCGGAGAGCGGACGACTGCACGACGATCCCGAGGTCGCGAGGTTGAAGCGCCACGCGGAGCACCTCGGCGTCGGAGAAAGGGTCGTGTTCGCCGGCGCGGTGCCGCACTCGGCGATGCCGGCTCTGTTGAGGTCGGCGGACGCTGCCGTCTGCGCCTCGTCGTACGAACCGTCCGGTGCCTTCGCGCTCGAAGCGATGGCGTGCGGCGTCCCGGTCGTCGCCACCAGGGTCGGCGGGCTCGCCGATGTGGTGGTGCACGGTGTGACCGGCCTGCTCGTTCCGCCCGGTGAGCCGGAGAGCCTGTCATGGGCCCTGCGGTCGCTCCTGCTGGACGACACGCTGCGCAACGAGTTCGGGGTTGCCGGTCGCGACCGGGTCACCGCACGGTACTCGTGGAGCCGCGTCGCAGCGGACGTCCTGCGCGTCTACGAACGGGCCGGAGCGGTGGCCGCCACGACGGTTGCCGCGCATCCGGCCTGGTAGGCACGAGCCAGGCCTTCACCGCGGTGAAGGCCTGGCTCGCCTCAGCGGCTGGACGGCGACCTGCACCACCGGGTTGTCGCAGAACTCCTCCAGCGACACGGGCAACGGGATGCGCCAGTTCGGGTAGCTGCCCGCGGCGCCCGGCAGGTTGGCTTGCCGCGCCTCCGTCAGCAGGTCCTGTGGTGCGGCCAGCAGCAACCGGCACGAGGTGCGGGCCAGCAACTCGTGCATCGCCACCACGATCTCCTGCTCGGACGCGTCCTGACCGAGCAGTCCCTGCTCGGTCAGGAGATCGACGAACTGGTCGCGCTCGATCCACGCCCGCGCACGTTCCTGCCCGACGGGCAGGTCCAGCGCATCGTGCTCGGCCCGCACCCGCACGTGCTCAGCCCGCAGGAACCCGGTCGCGGTCGGCAGGTCGTGCGTCGACACGCTCGCCATCGCCTGAGCCGGCCACCGCTCAGGCGTCACAGGCCGGTGCTCGGGGTCACCGGGCTCGCGCTGGAACCACATCACGGCGGAGCTGAGCATCCCCCGGTCGTGCAGGGCGCGCGTCACCTCCGGCTCGACCGTCCCCAGGTCCTCGCCGACGACCACGGCTGCGGCGCGGTGAGCCTCCAGGGCGAGGGAGCCGAGCATGGCCTCGGCGTCGTACCGCACGTAGGTGCCCCGGCCGGGCGGCTCACCCGGCGGGATCCACCACAGCCGCCACAGGCCGGCCACGTGGTCCACCCTGATGCCGTCGGCGTGGCGCAGCACACCGCGCACCGCATCGCGGAAAGGCTGGTAACCGCAGGCGGCGAGCCGATCAGGGCGCCAGGGCGGCACCCCCCAGTCCTGGCCCCGGTGGTCGAAGGTGCCCGGAGGAGCCCCGATGGTCGTCTTCAACGCCAGCACGTCCTGCAACGCCCACGCGTCCGCGCCCGACGGTGCGACGCCCACCGCGAGGTCACCGATCAGGCCGACGTTCAGATCGGCGGAGTCCCTGGCCGACGCGACCTGCTCGGCGCACAGCCCCTGCAACCACGAGTGGAACGCGATGCGCGGCGCCAGCTGCGCGGCCGCTTCCGCCACCGCGGACGAGTCCGGACGCCGCAACGCGGCGGGCCATCGACGCCAGTCGGCGCCGTGCCGCTCGGCCAGCGAGCAGAACGTCGCGAACCGCGCCGTCGCCGGCTCCGGCAGCCGGTCCTCCGGCGGCGCGCAGGACCACAGCAGCTCCAGCGCCGACAGCTTGGCCTGCCAGGTGGCGTCGTGGTCGACGAGATCCCCCGCGAACGGCCTGAGCTCGTCGACGGTCTCACGGATCTGCGGCGGCGCGTAACGGTAGGCGGCGGTGTCCTCCACCCGCAGGTAGAGGGGATTGAGGTGCTGCCTGCTCGACGGCGAGTACGGCGACCGCTCGATCGGCGAGACGGGAGTGACGGCGTGCAGCGGGTTCAGCAGGACCACGCCCGCGCCGAGACCACCGCACCAGCGGACGAACGACCTGAGGTCCCCGAAGTCGCCCATGCCCCAGGACTCTCCTGAGCGCAGCGCGTAGAGCTGCACCATCCATCCCCATGCCTGCGGGGGCACCGTCAGGCGCGGCGGCGCCACGAGCAACGCGACCCGCCGCTGCCCCACCTCCAGCCGGTGCACGCCGAGCGGCAGCTGGTCCGCGTGCACCCGATCGGCCACCGGCAGCTGACTGCCGGCCTCGAGGTGCACGACACCACGACCCGGCAGTGCGAGAACCTGCCGTCCGGTCAGCACGACGGTGTCCGGCAGAACTCCGGCGGCGCGGCGATCCCGGACCTTCGCGAGCTCGTCACGGACCGCGGGCGCGCTCGACGCGTCCACGTCGAACTGCGCCAGCACCGCGCGCACCACCGACGGGTCGACCACCACGTGCTCCTGGTCGGCGCCGCGGTACCAGGTCGCCACCCCGTAGGCATCGGCGAGCTCGTGCAGTTCGTCGTTCACCACGCGCACATCAGCCTCCCAGCGCCCCCGCAACGAACTTCCCCTGCGAGACCCGCCGAAACCGCAGGCAGGCACATGCTCCCCCGGCAGGCAGATCCGCCAGGGCGGAGGCGGTTCGACAGGTGTCGCACCGGTTCTGCGGGGTAACCCGCGCCGCCGTGCGCCGGCGAAGGGGAGTCATGACCACGCTGAAGCCTGCACCGGTGGTACCGCACCCGGCCAGGAGCGCTCGAGGTCGCAAGGGCTCGGCTTTCCTGGAGTTGCCGAACACCACGGATCGCGAGCTGATCGGATCATGTACATGATCACGTCGTTCGGGTTCTTCGTCGTACCGCTGCGGATCGGCTCGCCGGACGGCGCGTTCCGCGCCTGAACGCCTTCGGCTTCATCGTCACGGTCCTGCTCGGCGGCCTGCCTGGGATCCTGCTCGCCTCACCGCCGCTCGACTTCCACGTCACCGACACCCACTTCGTCGTCGCCCACTTCCGCTACGTGCACTCGGCACCATCGTCTTCGCCACCTGCTTCTGGTTCCCGAAGATCACCGGCAGGATATGAGCCAACCGCTGGGCGAACCGCACTTCTGGACCACGTTCCCCGGGTTCCACGGCACCTTCCTGGTCCACCACCGGCTCCGCCGGATCGAACGCGGGGTGCTGGTCCTCATGGCCGGCGCATGCCTGCACACGAGTTGCCCGCGTCGGGACCAGCGCAGCACCGGCGGCGCGGTGCGAACAGGCGTCCCGGTCGGCACGCACGAAGTCGATCAAGTGCTCACCGATCAAGCTCCGGGGAGTCGTGCGGAGCGTGGGCGCTTCGACCAGAACGAGCTGAGCCGGCTTTCCCGGGGCGCGGTGCGTAACCACCGAGGGTGGGTAAG
>NZ_DATLEC010000257.1:0-37272 GCF_035525475.1 Lentzea sp.
TGGGTCGCGGACCAGCAGGCCGCCGGCAGGACCGCCGCGCAGATCAAGGCGGCGCTGGCCGAGTACGACCAGTGGGACCGCTACGACTTCGACGCCGACGGCGACTTCAACGAACCCGACGGCTACGTCGACCACTTCCAGGTCGTGCACGCCGGCGGCGACCAGGCCGACGGGGACCAGTCGCAGGGCGAGGACGCGCTGTGGAGCCACCGCGGCTACGCGTTCAAGAACTACTCGACGGGCCCCGGCACCAACAAGCTCGGCGGCGCGCAGATCGGTGACACCGGCATCTGGGTCGGCGACTACACCGTGCAGCCCGAGAACGGCGGCGTCAGCGTCTTCGCGCACGAGTACGGGCACGACCTCGGCCTGCCCGACCACTACGACACCAACGGCGGCACGAACGGCGTCAACTGGTGGTCGATCATGGCCCAGAACCGGGTGAACGCGCCGGGCGAGGCTCCCGGTGAGCGCGCCAACGAGTTCTCCGCGTGGGACAAGCTGCAGCTCGGCTGGCTCGACTACGAGGTCGCGGTCGCCGGCCAGGAACGCGTCTTCGACCTCGGCCCGCACGAGTACAACTCGGCGAAGGCCCAGGGCCTCGTCGTGGTGCTGCCCGACATCTCCAAGTCGTTCGACTACGGCGCCCCCTTCGCGGGCACGAAGATGTGGTGGAGCGAGAAGGGCAACGACCTCGACCACTCCATGACGGTCCCGCTCGACCTGCGCGGCAAGACGTCGGCGTCGCTGACGATGAAGGCCCGCTACGACATCGAGGTCGACTACGACTACTTCTACGTCGAGGCGGCCAACGAGGACGGCAGCTGGACGCAGCTCGACGGCGTCGCGAACGGCGCACCGTTCCAGCGCGACTCGGCCGACGCGCCCGCGCTCAGCTCGTCCTCCGGCGGGCAGTGGGTCGACCTGAGCGTCGACCTCGACGCCTACGCGGGCAAGAGCACCAAGCTGCGCCTCGCGTACCGGACCGACGGCGCGTACGTGCTCGACGGCTTCTTCGCCGACCAGATCACCGTGACCGCCGACGGCGCGCCGGTGCTGACGGACGGCGCCGAGACCGCCGGTCTGTGGGCCACCCGCGGCTTCCGCGCGACCGAGGGCGAGGAGACCAAGGCGTTCGACCAGTTCTACATCGCGTCGAACCGCACCTACGAGTCGTACGGCAAGTACAACAAGACGGGCCCGTACCGCTACAGCTTCCCGGACAGGCCCGACTTCGTGGAGCACTTCCCGTACCAGGACGGCCTGCTCGTCTCGCTGTGGAACACGAGCTTCCTCGACAACAACACGAGCGAGCACCCCGGCGAGGGCCTGATCCTCCCGATCGACGCCAACCCGGCGCCGCTCTACAACCTGGAGGGCCAGCGCTGGTCGGTGACCGTCAGCGGTTACGACGCGCCGTTCGGCCTGCAGAAGTCGGACTCCTTCACGTTGCACGTCAACGGCAAGGCGTCCTACGTCCGCGGCGCGGCGGCCCAGCCCACGTTCGACGACACGAAGCAGTTCTGGTTCGCCGAGCAGCCGGGCGCGGGCGTGAAGCTGCCGGCCGTCGGCGTCGGCCTGAAGGTTCTGCGCCAGAGCGGCACGTCGATGACGGTGAAGTTGTTCAAGACCGCCTGAACGCCCTTTGGGTAGGCTTCACCGGATGACTTCCGCTGAGGACATGCTGGCCGTGGCCGTCGAAGAGGCGCGAACGGGACTCGCCGAGGGCGGGATCCCGATCGGCGCCGCTCTCTTCGACGGCGACGGCCGTCTGCTGGGCCGGGGCCACAACCGGCGGGTGCAGGACGACGACGCCTCCATGCACGCGGAGACGTCGGCCTTCCGCAACGCCGGCCGCCAGCGCGGCTACCGCGGCACCACGATGGTGACGACGCTGTCTCCGTGCTGGTACTGCAGCGGCCTCGTGCGCCAGTTCGGCATCTCGACCGTGCTGATCGGCGAGGCGACGACGTTCCACGGCGGCCACGACTGGCTGGCGGAGCACGGCGTCGCCATCACCGTCGTCGAGGACCCGGCGCTGATCGAGCTGATGACGGCGTTCATCGCCGAACGCCCTGAACTCTGGTACGAGGACATCGGGCAGGACTAGTGCCGCGTGGCGCTCAGGCCGTGTAGCGCTCCGCCGCCTGGTCCACCGACCCCAGGATCGTGAACACGGTGTCGAGGCCGGTCGCCTCGATCGGGCGCAGGGCCGCACGCGAGGACGCCACCACGATGAAGTCGACACCGACGCGGGACGCGCGCTGGTGCCCCAGGACCAGTGCCTCCAGGCCCGCGGAACCCAGGAACCGCACACCGCCGAGGTCGACCACGACAGCGCGGTTCCCCTCCACCAGGTGACTCTCCAAGGGACCGGTCAACTCACTGCTGCTCGTGGTGTCGAGCTCACCGGACACGCGCAGCACGACGACGTCGGGTGTGATCCGGTCGGCCACTACGGTCGCCAGAGCGGAGGGGTCGTGCACGCTCTCTCCCTTCAAGAAGTCAACACCCCACGTTAATACGGCCGTGTGAGGCCAGCCAACGGCCCCTCAGGGAGGTGCGGCCGGCTCGCAGGGACGAGTGGACGTGCTGAGTGAGGCGCGCGTGCAGCTCGTGGCACACGGCGAAGCCGAGGCGGACGTCCTCCGGCGGGCACTGCACGGGCAGCAGCTGCGCGAACGGGTCACCGCCGATGGTGTCGACGGCGGTCAGGAACCCGACCAGGGCCCCCACCAGACGCTGGTGGAAGCCGAACAACGACAGCGCGTTCGCGAGGGCCAGGGTCGGGCCGGGCACCTCGTCCACGCCGACGGACGGGTCTAGGTCGCGCAGCGTCACCGTGAACAGCACCGAGTGGGTGCGTTCGGACCGGGTGCCGTAGGCGTCGCCGTGGATGTCGCGCAGCGCCGAGCGCATCTCGCGGCGCGGCTGCCAGAACGCGTGGTGGCGGCGCAGCTCGGCCATGCCCTCGGGGGACAGGGCGGCGGGGGACGTCACCTCGGCGAGCGAGCGCAGGCCCGACTCCCAGCGCGACTCGAGCGCCGCGTGGAACTGGGCCAGGACCGGGTGGTCCTGCCAGCCGTCGGCGACGTCGTCGAAGCCGCGCATCCGCAGCTCGTAGCAGATCCACAGCGTCAGCTGCAGGTCGTCGTCCGCCTCCACGTCCCTGGTGCCGCCGCTGACGAGCAGGGCGGGGCGCGGCGACGGGGGCTCGCGCAGGGTGGCGACCAGAGCGGAGCTCATGTGGCCGCGGGGAGCGGGGAGGCGCATCAGGTTTCCTCACGCGTTCGGGCGATCAGCTCGTCCACAAGGGACTCGGGATCCGGGCAGCGTCGTTGCCGGGCGGCACCACAGCCGTTGTGGCGCAACCAGTCGATTTGCCGCTCCACAGTAGACAGAGTGCCGCGGTCGCGCAGAGCGGCCCCGACGTGCTCCACGAGGGCCACCGCCCGGTCGAACCCGGGGGAGAGGTTGCCGGTGTGCGGATCGGCGGCCAGTCCGTCGACCCCGTCGCGCGACGCCCGCCAATATGCCGCCCGCAGCAATACGTCGTCCACCCCCTGTTCGGAGGTTTCCGTGACGACGAGGGCGCGGACCAGTTCGGCGAGGACGGAGACTTCCGTTGCCAGCTGGGGGATGTCGGCGACGCGCACCTCAACGGTCGGATGATCCACCGATGGGCGCACGTCCCAGTAGACCATCGCCTTGTCCAGCAGCACCTGCGAGCGGATCAGCGCGTCGACCGTGCCGTCGTACTGCTCGGGGGAGTCCCAGTGGGGAGGCGGCCCGCTCACCGGCCAGCGCGACCACACCATCCACCGCCAGCTGGCGTACCCGGTGTCCTCGCCCCCGTAGTACGGGGAGTTCGCGCTCAGCGCCAGCAACGTCGGCAGCCACGCCCGCACCTTGTTCGACGCCGCCAGCGCCTCGGCCTTCGAGGAGACGCCGACGTGCACGTGCAGTCCGCACGAGCCCTGCCCGGACACGAGCCTCCGGTGGGAGTACTCGATCTGGTGATAGCGCGGGTCGTCCGATCCGGGCGGGGGTCCCGCCTCGCCGATCGGGGGCATGCCCGAGGCCACGAGCCTGCACCCCGCCGCGTCGGCGGCGTCCACGAGCACCCGGCGACCGCCGCGGACCTGCTCGTCCAGCTCCTCGAACGACGACGTCACGCCGGTGGCGATCTCGATCTGGAACGGCGTCAGCTCGCCCTGGACGTCCAGGTCACCGGGCGCGTGCGCGAGGGAACGCACCTCGGGGGCGAGCGGGACGGGCCGTCTGGTGCGCGGATCCACCAGCAGGAACTCCTGCTCGACACCAACCGTGTAGTCGTTCATCGGCGAGCGGGTACCCGGAGGCCAAGCTGATCAATCTCGGAGTGACCACATGAGACTGCGCCGCAGCGACCCGGCAGGACCGGGCTGGACCCGACGCCGCCAGGGCAAGGGCTTCCGCTACCTCTCCGCACAGGGCGACACCCTCACCGCGGACGACATCACACGGGTGAAAGCGCTGGTCATCCCACCTGCGTGGCGCGACGTCTGGATCTCGCCGCACCCCAACGGCCACATCCAGGCCATCGGGTACGACGACGCGGGCCGCCGCCAGTACCTCTACCACGAGAAGTGGCGCACGGACCGGGACGCGGAGAAGTTCGACCGCGTCCTGAGGCTCGCGCCGCGCCTCGGCGAGTTCCGCGAGCAGGTCGTGGCGGACATGAGGACGCGGGGGCGCAAGCGGTTGCTCGCCGTCGCGCTGCGCATGCTCGACCTCGGCGTCTTCCGGGTGGGACACGAGCAGTACGTGGAGGACAACGGCACCCACGGCGTCGCGACCCTGTTGTGCGAGCACCTCAGCGTGCGCGGCGACAAGGTCCGGTTCCGCTTCCCGGCCAAGCACGGCGTCGAGGTCGACGAGGAGCTCACCGACCCGCGGCTCGCGCGGGCCGTGCGGTCGCTGCTCAAGGACCGCACGCCGGACTGCCGCGTCTTCGACATCACCGCCGACGACGTCAACGAACGCTTCCGGGAGCTGGTCGGCGACGAGTTCAGCGCGAAGGACCTCCGCACCTGGCACGCCACGGTGCGGGCCGCCGAGGCGTTCGCCCACGCCCTGCGCGAGCGGGGCAAGCCGTCGAACCGTGCGGTCAGCGCGGTCATGAAGGAGGTGGCCGAGCACCTGGGCAACACGCCGGCCGTCGCACGCAAGTCCTACGTGGACCCGCGCCTGGTCGACGCCTTCGAGAAGGGGCAGGTCATCGGTGGCGGTGATCCGGAGCGGGCGGTGCTGAGGTTGCTGAAGCGGTCCTGAGAGCGGAGAGGCGGTCGCACTGGCGGCACCAGGCGGCTCCCTGGGCCGCGGCCAGTGCCGCGAACCCGGCGACCAGGTGCAGCGCGTTGCTGCCGGGGTTGACGTTGAGGAAGTTGACGACCTGCTCGTCGTAGCGGGCCATGCCGAACCCGAACGTCACGAGGCACAGCAGTGCCACCAGCAGACCGGTGCCGCTCAGCGCCCTCAGCCGCCGGAACGACAGCAGCAACGCCGCGCCGAACACGACGTGCAGCGTGTTCTGCAACGGGTTGACGCGCAGGCCGATCACCCATGTGCCGGACTCGCCGGCGAAGCCGGAGAAGCCGGTCGCGAAGAACCCGGCGACTCCCCAGAGCACGAGCAGGACGCCGGTGCCGATCGCCAGCTTCTGGGGCCACCGCAACCGGTTCATCCGGTCAGTATCGCGAGAGCCGGGCATTTCCGCTCGTCCGTTCACTCCTCCGCCAGCAGGTCGTGCCGCAGCTGCTCCAGCGACTTGGTGAGCAGGCGCGACACGTGCATCTGGGAGATCCCGACGCGGCGGGCGATCTCGGTCTGGGTCAGCCGGCCGAAGAACCGCAGGACCACGATGGTCCGCTCACGCCGGGGAAGGCCCCGCAGCATCGGCTGCAGGGCCTCGTGGATCTCGACCCCCTCCAGCGCGGGGTCGTCGACCGTCGAGCTCTCCAGGGCGTCCAGGGGCGCGAAGGCGACGTTCTTCTCCACCCGCAGACCCTCGTAGACGTCGGTCAGCGGGAGCTCCAGGTGCCGGGCGATCTCGGAGGGAGTGGGAGACCGCCCGGTCCTGTGCGACAGCTCGGCGGTGGCGCCGTCGATCGCGTCGCAGAGCTCTTTCAACCTCCTGGGCACGCGCACCGCCCAGCACTGGTCCCGGAAGTGACGCCGCACCTCGCCGGTGATCGTGGGCACGGCGTACGACAGGAAGTCCGTCTGCCGATCCACGTCGAACCGGTCGATGGCGTTGATCAGGCCGACCGCCGCCACCTGCGCGAGATCTTCCATGGGCTCGCCGCGTTCGCTGAAGCGGCGAGCGATGTGCCGGGCGAGCGGGAGGTACTCGCGCACCAGCCTGTCGCGTAGCGCGCAGTAGCGCTCCGTGTCACGGCCGGTGCGCGCGAGTTCCTCGAACGCCGCGTGCTGGTCTGGCGTCAACGTGCACCGCGATCAGACCTGGGGTGGCGGGGCGACGTCGCCACGCCATGCGCCGGTCTCGGTACCGCGGTTCTCGATGAACTCCTTGAACCGCTTGAGGTCGCCCTCGATCCGGTGGCCGACCACGCCCAGCGCGGCACCCGCCTTCTCGGTGAGGGTCTCGGGCTCGTACTCCATCTGGAGGTGCACCCTGGTCGTGTCGTTGTCCAGGCGGTGGAACGTGACCACACCGCCCTGCTGCGGTCCCTCGACCGTGGTCCACGCGACACGCTCGTCGGGGTGCTGTTCGGTGATCTCCGCGTCGAACTCGCGGACGACACCGCCGATCTTCGTGGTCCAGTGGGTCCTGGTTGGCGTGAGCTGGTCGATCTTCTCGACGCCGTCCATGAACGCCGGGAAGGATTCGAACTGGGTCCACTGGTTGTACGCCGTGCTCACGGGAACCTGGACGTCCACCGTCTTCTCAATGGTAGTCACGAAACCTCCTCCTTGAATTGGTGTCAAAAGGTGAGTACCCGCGTCACGACGCGTTACACATCGGACATCCGTCCTTTAAGGACGGTTACGGAGAGTGCTGAGCCACTCGCGATCTGCGCATCACGAAATCACCCACAGTACGCAAATCGTCTGTGATCCACGTCTCAGGACCTGCATACTGCTCGGTATGTTGCTGGCCTGAGGAGGCGCTGGTGCTCGAGGCGAACAACCTTGAGGTGGTCTACGACGACGTCATGCTGGTGCTCAGGGGGGTGAGCCTGCAGGTGCCGAAAGGCAAGGTCGTCGCCCTGCTCGGCGCCAACGGAGCGGGGAAGACCACCCTGATGAGGGCCTTCAGCGGGCTCCTCGACGTGCACGACGGCAAGGTCACCAAGGGGTCCATCACGCTCGACGGTGAACCGATCCACCGCCTCTCACCGGCGAAGATCGCCGACAGAGGCATCAAACAGGCGCTCGAAGGCCGCAGGATCCTGTCCGAGCTGACCGTCGAGGAGAACCTCAAGGTCGGCGGCCACGCCCGTCCCAAGTCCCTCAAGGCCAACCTCGACCGCTGCTACGAGCTCTTCCCGCGGTTGCTGGAACGGCGAAGGCAGAGCGCCGGCTACCTGTCCGGCGGTGAGCAGCAGATGCTCTCGATCGGCAGGGCGCTCATGTCCGAACCCTCCTACCTGCTGCTGGACGAACCCAGCCTCGGCCTCGCGCCGTTGCTCGTGCAGCAGATCCGCGACCTCGTCGTGAAGATCAACGAACAGGGCACCACGGTCCTGCTGGTCGAGCAGAACGCCAGCATGGCGCTGTCCATCGCCGACCACGGCTACGTCCTCGAGACCGGCAAGGTCGTCATGGACTCACCCGCCGAAGCGCTTCTCGCCGACGACGACATCCGCGAGTTCTACCTCGGCCTCGGCACCTCCTCGTTCCGTGCGGTCAAGCACTACAAGCGCAGGAAGCGGTGGCTGTCGTGAGCGTTCTCGAGGTCACCGACGTCCGGCTCGCGTTCGACGGCGTCGTGGCCGTCGACGGGGTGTCGTTCAGCGTCGACGACGGCGAGCTCTTCGCCGTCATCGGCCCGAACGGCGCGGGCAAGACGTCCATCTTCAACGTCCTGAGCGGCGTCTACCGGCCGCAGCAGGGCACCGTGCGGTTCCGCGACCAGGACCTCCTCGGCATGCGGCCCCACCGCATCGCCGCGCGGGGCATGGCCCGCACGTTCCAGAACATCGAGCTGTTCTCCCACCTCACCGTCGTCGACAACCTCATGCTCGGCCGCCACAACCACATGAGCTACGGCGCGCTGTCGGCGTTCTTCTGGTTCGGCAGGGCCCGGAACGAGGAGCTGGAGAACAGGGCGGCGGTGGAGGAGGTCATCGACTTCCTGGAACTGGAGCAGTGGCGGCGGCTCCCCGTGGGCCTGCTGCCCTACGGCGTGCAGAAGCGCGTCGAACTGGGCAGGGCGCTCGCGATGGAACCGAAGCTGCTCCTCCTCGACGAGCCCGTCGCGGGCATGAACGTCGAGGAGACCGAGGACATGGCCCGGTTCATCCTCGACGTCCGCGAGGAGCTGAACATCCCGATGATCATGGTGGAGCACGACATGGGCCTGGTCATGGACCTCGCGGACCGCGTGATGGTCATGGACTTCGGCCGCCCGATCCGCACCGGCACCCCCGCCGAGGTCCAGCAGGACCCGGACGTCATCCGCGCCTACCTCGGCGAGCAGCACCGGAGCGTGACGTCATGACGACCGTGGTCACCCGAGTGAAGGACAGAGCCGCGCGCACACCCGAGCAGATCGCGTTGCGCGCCAAGGACCTGGGCATCTGGCAGGAGGTCAGCTGGGCCGGCTACTGGGAGAACGTCGAGCTGGTCGGGAACGCGTTGCTCGCACTGGGGCTGCGGCCCGGCGACCGGGTGGCGATCCACTCCGAGAACCGGCGCGAGTGGCTCTACGCCGACCTCGGCGTCGTCGCGGCGCGGGGGATCACGGTCGGGCTGTACCCGACGAACCCGCCGTCCGAGGTCGCGTACCTGCTGTCCCACTCGGGCGCGCGCATCCTCGTCGCCGAGGACCAGGAACAGGTCGACAAGGCGCTGGCGGTGCTGGAGGACGCGCCCGACCTGGAGTGGATCGTCTACGTCGAACCCCGTGGCATCAGAGGGCGGTACGACAACCCGAAGCTGCTGTTCTGGGACGACTTCCTGGAGCTGGGCGCCCGGCACCGCGACACCCGCGGCGACGAGCTGGCCGAGCGGATGGCGCAGACGACGCCGGACGACGTCATGACGCTGGTGTACACGTCCGGCACCACCGGGCCGCCCAAGGGCGCGATGCTCACCGTGGCGAACGTCGAGTTCGCGGTCCAGGTGCTGGTGGAGGACGGCGGTTTCACCTCGCCACCGCCGTCCTCCACCGACGTCACGCTGTCCTACCTGCCGTTGTGCCACGTCGCCGAGCGCATCTTCACGACGTGGTTCAGCGCGGCCAGCGGCGTGCGGGTCCACTTCGCCGAGTCGATCGAGACGGTGCAGGCGAACCTGCGCGAGGTGCAGCCGACGATCCTGTTCGGCGTCCCGCGGATCTGGGAGAAGGTCCTGGCGGGCGTCATGATCAGCGTCTCCAGCGCCGGGTGGCTCAAGCGGTCGGTGACGCGGTTCTGGCTGCGGAGAGCGGAGGGCATCGGCGAGACGCTCGTGCGCACCGGCGGGAGGCACACGGGGCGGAGCCGTTTGGTCTACGCGGTGGGCTGGCTGTTCTGCTTTCGCGCGTTGAAGGCCCGGATCGGCATGCGGCACGTCCGCTACGCCGCGTCCGGCGCCGCCCCGATCGCGCCGGACGTGCTGAGGTTCTTCATGGGCATCGGGGTGCCGATGCACGAGGTCTACGGCATGACCGAGAACACCGCCGTGGCAACGGGGAACCGGCCGGGACGGGTCAAGCTCGGCACGGTCGGCGAACCCCAGCCCGGTACCGAGCTGCGGATCGACTCCGAGACCGGCGAGATCCTCACCAGGCACGGCGGCACGTTCGCCGGCTACTGGCGCGATCCCGAGTCCACCCAGCGGGTTCTGACCGACGGCTGGCTGCGCACCGGTGACGTCGGCGAGTGGGTCGACGGCACGCACGTGAAGATCACCGACCGGATGAAGGACATCATCATCACCGCGGGCGGCAAGAACATCGCGCCGTCGGAGCTCGAGAACGCGCTGAAGACCTCCCCGTACATCAAGGAAGCCGTGGTGATCGGCGACCAGCGGGCGTACCTCGTGGCGTTGATCGGCATCGAGTTCGAGACGGTCGGGCACTGGGCCCAGCAGCGCAAGATCCCTTACACCACCTACCGCGACCTGTCGGAGAAGGCGGAGGTCCAGGAGCTGGTGCAGACCATCGTGACCGAGGTGAACGGGAAGTTCGCCACCGTGGAGC
Source organism: Lentzea sp. (assembly GCF_035525475.1). Classification (GTDB taxonomy): domain Bacteria; phylum Actinomycetota; class Actinomycetes; order Mycobacteriales; family Pseudonocardiaceae; genus Lentzea. The sequence continues at coordinate 10,409 of NZ_DATLEC010000257.1, forward strand.
AGATCAAGAAGTTCCGGATGTTCCCCAAGGAGCTCGACCACGAGGACGGCGAGCTCACCGCGACCCAGAAGGTGAAGAGGTCCGCGCTGGGCAAGATGTTCGGCGAGCTCGTGGACTCCATGTACGGGGGTGCTTCCCGTGGATGAGTTCCTCCAGTCGTTGATCCGAGGCCTCGGCGCCGGGTCGATCTACGCGCTGCTCGCGCTCGGCTTCGTGATCATCTACAAGTCGACGCAGGTGATCAGCTTCGCGCAGCCGGCGTTCATGCTGGCGGGCGCGGTGCTGGTCTCGTACCTCTCGCCGGCGGTGTCGTTCTTCGGCGCGGTGGTGGTCGCCGCCGTGGTGATCGCGGTGCTGGCGCTGGGAGTCGAACGCACGGTGCTGCGGCCGATGGTCGGCAAACCGGTGTTCGTCGTCGCGATCATCACCATCGGCGTGGACGTCGTGGTCAGGGTCGTGACCAACGCGTTCATCGGCCTCGACGTGCGTCAGGTCGGTGACCCGTGGGGCCTGGACACCATCGGTCTCCTGGGCGTCGAGGTCCAGCAGCGGTACCTGGTGATGATCGGGACCACCGCCGTCGTGACGGTCGCGCTGTTCGCGTTCTTCCGGTACTCGCGGATCGGGCTCGCGATGCGGGCGGTCGCGTACGACCAGGAGGTCGCGCTGGCGCAGGGGATCTCGGTCGGATCGGTGTTCGCGCTGTCGTGGGCGCTGGCCGGCGGGCTCGCCGCGCTGGCGGGCGTGTTCGTGGCGACCGGTGCCGGCGTCGACCAGCAGCTGTGGATCGTGGCGCTGAAGGCGTTGCCCGCGATCATCCTCGGCGGCCTGGAGTCGTTGGGCGGCGCGGTGGTCGGTGGGCTCGCGGTCGGCGTCGTCGAGTCGCTCTTCGGCACCTACCAGGGCGACTTCGCGCCGTGGCTCGGGTCGAACTTCGGCCTGGTCGCGCCGTACGCGTTGATGCTGCTCGTGTTGCTGGTCAGACCGTACGGGTTGTTCGGCAAACGAGAGGTGGAACGGCTGTGAAGGGGCCAAAGACCATCAAAGGCAGGCCTGAGCTCTACACCTCCTACGCGCAGGACATGGCGTTCCTGAACACGCGACCCAAACGCGCGTGGACGGGCAGTCTCGTCGTGTTCGCCCTGCTGGTGCCGTTCCTGATCACCGACGACCTGCTGCAGCTGCTCGCGACCGGGTTCGTGGCGGCGATCGGCGCGATCGGGCTGAACATCGTCACGGGCTTCGCGGGCCAGGTCTCGCTGGGGCACGCGTTCTTCCTCGCGATCGGCGCGTACACGGGTGCGGCGCTGTCCGGGCCGGAGACCGGGCGGGTGATCGGGTTCGGCATCACCTCGCTGCCGGTCTGGCTGCTCGCCTCGGGGCTCGTGGCCGCGCTCTTCGGCGTGCTGGTGGCGCCGGTGGCGGTGCGGTTGCGGGGTCTCTACCTCGCGATCGTGACGCTGGGGCTGGTCTTCCTGGGAGAGCACGTGTTCCGGGAGTGGACGTCGCTGACCGGCGGTCCCGGGGTCGGCAGGCCCGCCGCCGTGCCCGAGCTCTTCGGGGTGCGGCTCGACAGGGACAACGCGGTGTTCACGGCGGCACAGCAGCTCTACCTGCTGATGTTCGTGCTGCTGGTGATCTTCGGCGTGCTGGCGCGGAACCTGGTGCGTTCACGCGTCGGGCGCGCGTTCGCGGCGGTGCGGGACCGCGACCTCGCCGCGTCGGTGATCGGCGTGGACCTCACGAGGTACAAGGTCCTGGCGTTCGCGGTGTCCTCGTTCTACGCGGGTGTCGCGGGCGCGTTGATGTTCGTGGTGAACGGGTTCTTCGATCCCGGCTCGTTCAACCTGCTGTTGTCGGTGCAGTACATCGCGATGGTGCTCATCGGCGGCGCGGGCACCATCTCGGGGGCGGTCATGGGCGCCCTCTTCATCACTCTGCTGCCACGCATCACCAGGGAACTGCCCGCAGTGCTGCCGTTCATCAGCGGTGACGCGACCGGTGCGGTCACGGTCTTCCAGGTGGAGGCCGTGCTCTACGGCGTGCTCATCATCGTGTTCCTCATCGTCGAGCCACGCGGTTTGTTCGGCATCTGGGTCCGCGTCCGCAACTACTGGCGCACCTGGCCGTTCTCGTACTAGGGAGAGAATCCTCATGTCCGGTAAGAGATTCGCGGCATTGGCCGTGGCAGTGCTGGCTCTCGCCTCGTGCCGGGGCGGTGACGGCGCCGCGCCCCAGGAGGGCGCGGGCGGCATCAAGGTCGACTTCGGCGTCACGAAGGAACCGTGCCCGCAGGCGGTGGACAAGGCCAAGGGCTGCATCTACCTCGGCACGATCTCGGACCTCACCGAAGGTCCGTTCAAGACGCTGGCCGTGCCGATCACGGACTCGCAGAAGGCGTTCTGGAAGCGCGTGAACGACAAGGGCGGCATCGGCGGCTACGAGGTCGACGTCACCAAGTACGTCAAGGACAACAAGTACAACCCGCAGATCCACAACCAGGTCTACCAGGAGATCAAGGGCAACATCCTGGCGCTGACGCAGACTCTCGGCTCACCGACCACCGTGGCGATCCTGCCGGACCTCGAGAACACCCAGATGGTGTCGGTGCCCGCGTCGTGGACCTCGTTGTGGGGCTTCGAGGAGGTCGTGCTGGAGTCCGGCGCGAACTACTGCGTCGAGTCGATGAACACCGTCGACTACGCCGTCGACAAGCTGGGCGCGAAGTCCGTCATGGCCGTGCACCTCGCCGGTGACTACGGCGACGACGCGGCCGCCGGGGCGAAGATCGCCGCGGAGAAGCGCGGGCTGACGTTCGACAACGTGACGACGCAGACCGGTCAGGACAACCAGGCCGGCGCGATCGACGCCGTGGTGAGCAAGAAGCCCGACCTGGTCGTGCTGACCACCGGCCCGACCGACGCGGCCGTGATCATCGGTCAGGCCGCCGCCCGCGGGTACCGCGGCAAGTTCATCGGCACCTCGCCGACCTGGAACCAGGGCCTGCTGAAGTCGCCGGCCGCTGCCGCGATCAAGGCGATGTACCTGCAGTCGGCGCCGTGGAAGGCGTGGAACACCGAGTCCGTCGGCCACACCGCGATGCGTGCGGGGCTGCCCGGCGTGACGCCGAACGACGGCTACACCGCGGGCTGGGTGTGGGCGTACCCGTTGAAGGCGGCACTGGAGAAGGCGGCGTCCAACAAGGACCTGACGCGCGCCGGCGTGCTGAACGCCGTGCGTCAGCTCACCTCGGTGGACTACGAGGGCATGCTCCCTTCGGGTGCCGGCAATTTCTCCGCTTCGCCCCAGGACGCGGCTTTCCGCCAGACGCTCATCTACAAGCCCGACGAGGCCGCCGCGACCGGAGTCTCGCTGGTGGAGGAGTTCTTCACCGGTCCGACGGCGAAGGATTTCAAGTTCGAGAAGCCCTGCTACCAGTGAGTCCGAACGGGTGACACTCGACGCTGACTCCACCGCGTCCTGGCTAGTCTCTTTTCGAGAAGTTTGCTAGGAGGTTGCAGCGGTGTTGTCGTGCGTTGAAGTTCGCCGATCCGCGGGAGGCCTCCGGTTGTTCGTCCGTCCCCCGGCCGCGCTGTGCTGGAGCGCGCGGCTGGGGTACGAACGGGTGTCGGAGCTGTTGGTCGCGATCCGCCAGGCCGAGTCGTGCTCGGTCCCGGACGTGGCGTTGACGTACGTGCCCGACCAGAGCACCGGCGAGGCGGAACTGACGTGCGAGACGGGGTCCGTCCTCCTCGACGCGGAGGAGGTGTCGGCGTTGCACGACTCCCTGCGCGCGCACATGCCGGACCGGATGAGGCCGCTGCCCGTCTAGGCCCGGCCTAGCCGAGCTTGCGGGCGAGCCACTCGGTGCGCGTGCGTCGTGCCGCGGCGGAAAGCCGCGCGCCGGGGAAGAGCGCGTCGAACCCGTGGAAGCCGCCCGCCCAGGCGTGCAGCTCGGCGTCGCCGCCCGCCGCCCAGATCCGGGTGGCGTAGTCGACGTCCTCGTCGCGGAACACCTCCGCGGTGCCGGTGTCGACGTACGTGGGAGGCAGGCCGGACAGGTCGTCGGCGAGAGCCGGTGACGCGTAACGGGAAACGTCCGTGCCGTCGCCGAGCACCGACCGCCAGCCGAACTCGTTCATCTCCCGCGTCCACACACCGGGCTCGCCGGAGTACTGCGCGCTGGACGTGGTGGCGTTGCGGTGGTCGAGCATCGGGCAGATCAGCACCTGGGCCGCGATCTCCGGACCGCCCAGGTCGCGTGCCATCAGCGTGACCCCGGCGGCCAGACCGCCGCCGGCGCTGATGCCCGCCACGACGATCTTCCCGATGCCGAGCGAGCCGGCGTTCTCGACCGTCCACTCCAGACCGCGGTAGCAGTCGTCGACCAGTGTCGTGCCGGTCGCCTCGGGTGCGAGCCGGTGCTCCACGGTGACCACGACGACGCCGAGCTCTTCGAGCCACTCCAGCGGGATGTCGATCTGCGAGAAGCGGTCGCCCATCACCATGCCGCCGCCGTGGATCCAGTAGACGCACGGCGCGAGCCCGTCGAGTTCCCTCGGACGGAACACGGTCAGCTTGATCTCGCCGAGGTCGACGTCGTGCCGTTCGGCGTCGGTCTTGTACGGCGGCGACGGCATCCGGCGGATCTGGTGGACCATCTCGAGGGTCAGCTCGGACGACAGCGGCATCTCCGCGAGGAGCGTGCGCAGCTCCGGGTCGAGGGCCGGGCGGGTCATCAGAACGCCGCCTTGCCGCCGACGGGCACCTCGTCGACGTACGTGGACTCGCCGGCGAGCAACGTCTGGAGCTTCGCGACGAGCGCCTGCGCCTCCTCGCTCGCGAAGAACGCGCTGTGCGCCTCGGCCGTCGTCCAGCCCTCGGTCACGTGGACGACGTCGGGATCGGCGGCCGAGCGGCCGACCAGGAAGACCACGCAGTCGTCGTTGGTCAGCGACGGCGCGTCGAGCAGGAACTCGATCACCTCGTCGCCCTTGCCTGGCCGTGCGGTCATGGTGGCGTGGAAGCCGTGCTCGACGCTCATCTGTTCCTACCTCTCGGACGGTGCCGCTGTTCTGGCGATGCACTCATTAGATCGGCTTGAACAGGAACTTTCCGAGATCGATGCTGGCGGGATCTTGCACAATCCTGCTTATCGGGTGCCCGACTGCCCGTTGGGGCAGCCAACTGTGTCCCTCGGGACGTCGCTGCGTCGATGGTTCGCGGTGCCGGGGGCACGCGATGGTGGACGACGTGATCCACGAGGTTGACGAGGCACTGCGTCGCCTGGTCCGCGACGAGGCGTTGCGCGGTTCGGACCTGGAGGTCGCGTTCGACGCGCCGACCAAGGACTGGGCGGCGCGGCGGAACGCGCCCACGGTCAACATCTACCTCTACGACATCCGCGAGGACATGCGGCGCCGCCAGCGCGGGCTGCTCAACGAGTACGACGCGCAGGGGCAGGTCGCGGCACGGCACCTGCCGCCGCGGCACATGAAGCTGTCCTACCTCGTCACGGCGTGGACGCAACGGCCGGAGGACGAACACCGGCTGCTCTCGGAGCTGCTCATGGGGTTCATCGGGTACGACGCCGTGCCACCGCGCCTGCTCGGCGGGTCGCTGGAGGAGCTCGCCCTGCCCGTGCCGATGACGATCGCGTTGCCGCCGCCGGAGGACCGGGCGTTCGCGGACGTGTGGAGCGCGCTGGGCGGTGAGCTGAAGCCGTCGCTGGACGTCGTGGTGTCGGCGCCGGTGTCGTCCGGGCGCAAGTTCACCGCCGGCCCGCCGGCCCGCGAAGGCGTCCAGCTGCACTCCGGCTCGGATCGCGTGCGGCACAACGTCACCGCCGACGGCGTGTCGATGCGCAGGGCGACGCCATGATCTTCGAGCGGATGGCGGGCCTGGAGCGGCGGATCCGGACGGCCGTGGCCGCGCGCAGGGCGACGGACCCGAACCCCGACGACCCGTTCCGCGGGCTCTACCTGTCGGACGAGGTCATCGAGGCGTTGCTGGACAACGGCAGGGAGCCGTTCGCGCCGTTCGCCGGGACCGCCGCGGACGGCCGGCTCGGACGGCTGGCCGCACGGGCACGACTGTCCGAACTGGACGTCGAGCTGCTGCTCGTGGCGGTGGCACCGGACGTGGACAGCAGGTTCGAGCAGTTCTACGGCTACCTCAACGACGACGTGACGCGCCGCAGGGCCACCATCGGGCTGGCGCTGCGACTGTGCGGGCTCGCCGAGGCCTCGCCGCAGGGGCGGTCCCGGCTCGACCAGGACAGTCCCCTGGTCCGGTGCGGGCTGGTCACCGTGGAGGACTTCGAACGACCACTGCTCAGCAGGTCGCTGCGGGTGCCGGACCGGGTGGGCGCGCACCTGCTGGGCGACGACAGACCGGACCCGTCGCTCACCGACTTCGTGACGCTGCCGGGGAATCCGGTGCGGATGCCGGGCGACGACCGGCTGGCGCGCGGCATCGACCGCGGCGTGCGGCTCGTCTACCTGCGCGAGCACCCCGGCGGTGGTGCGGCGGAACTGGCCGTGGCGGCGCTGGCGCGGGCGGGGTTCCCTGCGTTGCTGGTCGAGGCCGGACGCCTGGCGGACCCGCTGGCGGTGACGCGCGAGGCGTTGCTGAGGAGCGCGGGGATCGTCGTCGGGCCGGTCGACTCCCAGTTCGCGCTGGACCCGCTGCTGCACGACGAGATCCCGGTGATCGCCTACGGGCCGGGGGCGTGGGAGCCGCGCTGGACGCGGATGCCGCCCTTGCAGCACGACGCGGTGCAGGTGCCGTTCGACGTGCGGGTCGCGCTGTGGCGTTCGGAGCTCGACGGCAAGCTCGCGTCCGGCATCGACCCGGCCGAGGTGACCGCGCACTTCGTGCTGGGGCCCGCCCAGATCAGCAGGGCGGCGGACGCGGCCGCGGTCTCGGCGCTGGCCGACGACGGGCTGATCGACGTCACGCACCTGCGGGCGGGCGCGCGCAGCCAGAACGCCGGCGGCCTGCAACGGCTGGCGCGGCGCATCGAACCCGCGGTGTCGTGGCCGGACCTGGTGCTGCCCGCGCCCGTCACGGCGTTGCTGCACGAGCTGGCTGCCAGGGCGAAGCACCGCGACCGCGTGATCGACGAGTGGCGCATGCGGCCCGGTGGCGGGCGCGGGCGTGGCGTGACGGCGTTGTTCGCGGGCGACTCGGGGACGGGCAAGACGATGTCCGCCGAGGTGATCGCCGCTTCGCTCGGACTCGACCTCTACACGGTCAACCTCGCCACCGTGGTGGACAAGTACGTCGGGGAGACCGAGAAGAACCTGGAACGGATCTTCGTCGAGGCGGCCGGGGTGAACGGTGTGCTGCTGTTCGACGAGGCCGACGCTATCTTCGGCAAGCGGTCGGAGGTCCGCGACGCGCACGACCGGTACGCGAACATCGAGAGCGCGTACCTGTTGCAGCGCATGGAGTCGTTCGACGGCATCGCGGTGCTGGCCACGAACCTGCGCGCGAACCTCGACGACGCGTTCACCCGCCGCCTCGACGTGATCGTGGACTTCCCGTTGCCCGACGCGGACCTGAGACGCGGGCTGTGGGACCGCTGCCTCGGCTCCTCGGTGCCGCGATCGTCCGATGTGGACCTCGACTTCCTCGCGGTGTCGTTCGAGCTGGCGGGCGGGCACATCCGGTCGGCGGCGGTGACGGCGGCCTACCTCGCGGCCGCGGCGGGCCGCGTCGTCGGCATGGCCGAGCTGATCGGCGCCGTCGCGCGCGAGTACCGCAAGCTCGGCCGGCTGGTCGGGCAGCGCGAGTTCGGCCGGTACTTCGACCTGGCCACGGAGAGAGAAGGTTGTGATGCGCGGGCACGAACATGAGCACGAGACGTCGATGCGCCCCAAGGGCGACCGCCTTCCGCAGGAGGACACCGACCTGATGGGCCGTGCGGCCGCGGCCGGCCGTCCCGACGTGCTCGGAGCCTCCGGCATGCTCGGCCTGCAACGCGCCGTGGGCAACGCGGGCGTCACCGACGTCGTCTCGTCCGGTGGGTCGCCGTTGGACGCGGGCGTCCGCGAGGACATGGAAGGCCGTTTCGGGCAGGACTTCTCCGACGTCCGGGTGCACACCGGGGCGGCGGCGCACGACTCGGCCAAGTCGGTGAACGCGCAGGCCTACACCGTCGGGTCGAGCATCGTGTTCCAGCGCGACAAGTACGACCCCTCGTCGGACTCCGGCAAGCACATGCTGGCGCACGAGCTGACGCACGTGGTGCAGCAGCGGTCCGGACCCGTTGACGGCAGCGACAACGGCAGCGGTGTCAAGGTCAGCGACCCGTCCGACCGCTTCGAGCGCGAGGCCGTGGCCAACGCCGACCGGGTCATGTCCGCGCCCGCCGCTCCCGTTCAGCGCTGCGAGGACCACGGCGGTCACGACGGTGAGGCGTCCGTGCAGCGCGAGGAAGCGCCTGAGGAGGAGGAAACCGCGCAGACGTTCGTCCAGCGCGCCGAGGAGGAGGAGGAAGCTCCCGCCGAGTAGTCCTCAGCTGACCGGCGCCGGAGAGCTCGCCTCGGGAACCAGGACCGCGGGGGCGCCGGTGCCGTCGGCGGGAACGGACCACACGTCGTTGAGGCCGTCGTCGCGCTGGATGCCGTACGCGACGGTCCTGTCGTCGACCCAGGCGGGCTGATCGTCGACGCTGCGGGTCTCGGCCAGCTCGGTGATCTCGCGCGTGGCCAGGTCGAGCACGGAGACGCGCCAGCCCTTCTGCGGGTCGCCGCCTACCGCCTTCTTGTAGGCGATTCGGGTGCCGTCAGGGGACAGCGACGGGCACTCGACGTCGTCCAGGTCCGTCAGCGGGTGGATCTCGCGGGCCGCGAAGTCGCCCTCGAGCAGGTAGCGGTGGCCGCCGGCGGACATGGTGGCGTAGAAGCGGTTGTCGTCGGCGGTGAACGTGACGCCCCAGTAGTTCGTGTCGGCGGGCCTCTGCGGCATGCCCTCGACGGTGAACTCCTCCAGCGTCGTGACCAGCGCGCCGGTCTTCGTGTCGAGGATGCCCGTGCTCGTGGAGAACCCGTTGGCCGCGTAGGAGTGCCCGTCGACGAACAGGGTCCACGCCACCATCCGGCCGCTCGCCGACACCCGCGTGCGGTTCGGGAAGCCGGTCAACGGGACGGTGCGCAGTTCTTTGAGTTCACTGTTCAGCACGGCCAGTTCGCCGGCCTTCAACGCCCCCACCGGCCGCAGGCAGGAGATCGTGCCCGCGGCGGAGTACGCGCGGTCGCAACGCTGTTCGGTCACCTCGCGCGATCCGGCCGGGTCGGTGCGGGACACCGTGGAGAGCCTGCCGTTGCTCAGGACCATCAACCGCGGCCCGGCCCCGGCCGCGACCGACTGCGCGGCGTTGTCCGGTGTGGCGCCGGAGAGAGCGGTGTAGCCGACAGCGACGCCTCCGAGCAGAACGGCCGCGGTCAGGGTGATGAGCAGGCGGTTGTTCATCGGGTTTTCCGTCCCAGCAGTGCGGCGGTGGTGACCAGGGCGAGAACGACCGCGACGGCGGCGGTCCTGGTGGCGGCCTCGGGACTCCAGAACTGCCAGGCCAGGCCGAACAGCACGGACGAGCCGAGGTAGGCGAGCGCCTGCCCGCTCTGGATCAGCGCGATGCCGGTGGTGCGCAGGCGTTCCGGCAGCACCGGGCCCGCGAGCGCCATCAGCACGCCGTCCGTGCACGCGTAGAAGACGCCGTACAGCAGCACCACCAGCACGAGGAGCGGCCAGCCGCCCAGTGGTCCGAAGAGCAGCAGGTAGACCAGCGTCAACGCGCCGTAGCCGCACAGCATGACCTTCAGCCGGCCCACCCGGTCGGCGAGGGCACCCAGCGGTGCGGCGAGCAGCAGGTAGACCAGGCTCGTGCCGACGGCGAGCAGCGGGAACCAGCCGAACGACAGCCCTTCGCGCTTCTGCAGCAACAGGTACACGAACCCGTCGCCGATCGTGACCAGGCCGAGCAGCGACGCGGCCAGCACGATCTTGCGGACGGCCGGGCGCTTCAGCAGCGCGAGCTTCAGGGATTCCCTGCGCTCCAGCGGTTCTGGCCGGTCCTTGACGTACAGGACCAGGACCAGCACGCCGAACGCGGCGATGCAGGAGCTGGTGACGAACACCGCGTCGAACGACTGCGCCGAGGCCGCGAGAACGGCCATCGCGACCAACGGCCCGGCGAACGCGCCGATGCCGTCCATCGCCCGGTGCACGCCGAACGCCCTGCCCAGGTCATCGCTGGGCGTGGAGAGGGTGATCAGTGCGTCGCGCGGTGCCGTGCGCAGACCCTTGCCCGCGCGGTCCGCCGTGATCACGAATCCGAGCGCGGTCAGGGAGTTGCCCGCGGCCAGCAGCCCGAGCTTGGCCACGGCCGAGATGCCGTAACCGAGGCCCGCCACCGCCTTGCGCTTGTCGGTCCGGTCGGCGAGGTAGCCGCCCGCGAGTCTGAGCAGGGTCGTGGCGCCGGTGTAGACGCCGTCGATCAGCCCGTACGCGGCCGGGCTGAGCTGGAGGCCGATGACCAGGTACAGCGGCAGGACCGCGGCCACCATCTCCGACGAGACGTCGGTGATCAGGCTGACCGTGCCGAGCGCGAAGACGTTGCCGCTCAGCCCCTTCCAGTTCGCCGTCCTGGGTTTGTCGATCGTGGACAGGTACAACGTCGGCCTCCAGCCCGGTCGTGGCGTGGCAGGAACGTCAGTGGCAGCTGGTGGTGCCGCTGTCGGTGTAGGTCTTGCCCGCCTCGGGGACGAACTGCCAGTCGAAGCTGCCGCTGTGCAGCGTCAGCTTCAGCACGCCGCGGGTGCCGGTGTTGCGCGCCTCGCTGTTCGGCTTGATCGTGCCGAAGCCGTAGGCCCCCGCGCCGCCCATGCCCGCGACGAACGACCGGATGCCGCGCGCGGTGTCCAGCCCGCCGTTGGGGTTCTGCGGGGCGAACCGCTCGTACTGGTGGTTGTGGCCGGTGACGACCACGTCCGCGTTGTAGTCGTACAGCGCCTGGAACAACGGCCTGGTGGCCGTCGAGGGCGCGTGGTTGGCGCCGCTGGTGAACAGCGGGTGGTGCCAGTACGCCGCGGTGCACGTCTTCGTGCTCGCCGCCAGGTCCTGCCGCAGCCACTGCTCCTGAGCGCCGCCCGCCGCCATGCTGATGTTGGAGTTCAGCGACACGACGTGCCAGTCGCCGATGTCGTAGGAGTAGTACCCGCGCCCCGACGGCCCGGCCTGCGCGCCGAAGTAGTTGTAGTACGGCGTGGCGCCGCTGGTGTTGTAGTCGTGGTTGCCGGGGGAGGGCCTGGTGCGCGCCTTGTGCCGGCCCCAGGTGGGCTCGTAGTAGGTGGAGAACTGCGAGGCGGTGCCGTCCGGGTAGACGTTGTCGCCCGTCGTCCAGACCGTGCCCTGGATGTTGTCCAGCAGCGCGGCCGTGGCGGTGTCACCGGAACCGGAGTCGGCGATGTCGCCCGCGCCGACCCACACCGGGTCGCTGGGCGGCTGCGTCGTGCCGTCGGTGACCACGAGCTGCGGCGCGGTCGTGCCGGACTCGCGGGAGTCGTAGTCGGCGCCGTCCGTGCTGCTGGACGTGATCGCGATGCTGTAGGTGCCGTTGCCCGTGACGGAGCCGGTGACGTCGACCTCGTACCAGGCGTTGCGCGCGACCGACCCGAGCGAGCCGAGCGTCGCGCCGTCGGCCGCGGGCTGGTTGTTCCAGGTGACGCCGGTCTCGGTCCAGCTGACGTCGGACGTGGACCGGAACGTGCCCCCGTTCGGGCTTTCCGAGCCGGACACGTCGTCGGTGTGGAGGCGCAGCTTGGCGTTGCTGACCGAGCCGCTGATCCCCGAGACGGTGAACTTGAGGAACGTCCGCTTGACCGGTGAGCCGTCGGTGCCCAGCTGCCCGGAGGTGCCGAAGTTCGTGCCGGTGGCGGAGTTGTCGACGTAGGTGTCGGCGGTGGGGGTGAACGTGGTCGTGGCCGCGTGAGCAGCCGTGGAGGCGGTGAGCGTGGCCGCCGTGACGATGACCGTGGAGAGCACGGCCAGGGGAGCCCTGCGACGTGACATGCCTGTCCTTGTTGTGGTGGGCGGACATGGGCCGTCGGCGAGAGTAGGGGCGCGGTGGTTCGGTCACCAATGATCGTTCGGCGGCAGTTGGGTGAACGGTCGGAAAACCCCTCTCCGGGGTGACTGCCCTTTCGGGCAGCCTCCGGCTCCCTCCAGCACCGTCGCGGGGTCGTGTCGGGTTCCCCGTGATCGTCGCAGCATGGGTCCCACAGCATTCCGCACGACTTGGGAGGCCGTCGATGCCCACCTATCTCTCGCCGGGCGTGTACGTCGAGGAGGTGGAGGCAGGTGCCCGCCCGATCGAGGGCGTCGGCACCTCCGTCGCCGCGTTCGTCGGCTTCGCGGCCAAGGGCGACTACAACACCCCGGTCCTCGTGTCGAACTGGTCGCAGTACACCGAGAAGTTCGGCGACTTCGCCGAGGGCTGCTACCTGCCTCTGGCCGTCTACGGCTACTTCCTCAACGGCGGCACCAACTGCTACGTCGTGCGCGTCGGCGGCGAGCGTTCCACGCAGGCCCTGCCCGCCGGTCCGACGGCCGTGCTGGGCGGCTACCGCGTCTCCGCGCGCGAGCTGGGCGCCGGGAGCCTGGCCGTCGAGGTCGGCGACGCCGCGGGGGAGAACCCGACGGAGGACCGCTTCTCGTTGCTGGTCAAGGACAACGGCAAGGTCGTCGAGACGCACCAGGTGACCTCCAAGCGCGGCAAGGAGAACGTCGTCACCGTCGTGAACACGGCGTCGAAGCTGATCACGATCGCGGAGGTCGCGGGCGCGTCGCTCGCCAAGCCGGACAAGACCTCGGTGGCGTTGCGCGAGGCTCCCGCCTCGCCGCCCGTGCCGCGCAAGGTCGTCGCCGACGACTACGTCGGCGACGTCGCCGACCGCACGGGCTTCGGCGGCCTGGAGGCCGTGGACGAGGTCACCATGGTGTCGGTGCCCGACCTGATGAGCTCCTACCAGCGCGGCCTGATCACGCTGGAGGCCGTGAAGACCGTGCAGGCGGCGATGATCGCGCACTGCGAGCTCATGGGCGACCGCATGGCGATCCTCGACCCGCCGCCGGACCTGTCGCCGGGCCAGGTGAGGAACTGGAAGCAGGCCGAGGCGGGCTACGACTCGAAGTACGCGACCCTGTACTACCCGTGGATCAAGGTCTACGACCCGTCCACTTCGGACAACATCTTCGTGCCGCCGTCGGGCCACATGGCCGGTGTCTGGGCGCGCACCGACGCCGCCCGCGGCGTGCACAAGGCCCCCGCGAACGAGACCGTGCGCGGAGCCGTGGCGTTGCAGACGCAGCTGACCAAGGCCGAGCAGGAGCTGCTGAACCCGATCGGCGTCAACTGCATCCGTTCGTTCACCGGCAGGGGCATCCGCGTGTGGGGAGCGCGGACGCTGTCCTCCGACCCGGCGTGGCGCTACCTGAACGTCCGGCGGCTCTTCAACTACCTCGAAGAGTCCATTCTGGACGGAACGCAGTGGGTCGTCTTCGAACCGAACGACGACGCCCTGTGGGCCCGCATCCGACGCACCATCGCCGCGTTCCTGGTGATGGAGTGGCGAAAGGGCGCCCTGTTCGGGCTGACGCCCGACGAGGCGTTCTACGTCAAGTGCGACCGCGAGACCAACCCGGCGGAGGCCATCGACCTCGGCCAGGTCGTGTGCGAGATCGGCGTGGCGCCGGTGAAGCCCGCGGAGTTCGTCATCTTCCGGCTCGCCCAGATGCAGGGCGGCACCAGTCTGGTCAACGAGTAAAGGCGGTTCGTCGACATGGCACTCCCCGATCTGGACACGTCGGTAGGCCACTCGTTCGGCCTGGAGGTCGACGGCATCACGATCAAGCAGATCTCCGAGGTGACCGGCCTGAAGATGGAGCAGGACGTCATCGAGCTCAAGCAGAACATGGCCGACGGCAAGTACGTCGTGAAGAAGCTGCCCGGCCGCATGAAGGCGGGCGAGGTCGTCTTCACCCGCGGCCTGACCGCCGACAACTCGTTCGAGAAGTGGGTGAAGGACTCCCGCTTCGGCAAGATGGGCGCCGCCCGCAAGAACGGCGTGGTCGTCGTCTACGACTACGAGGGCGTGGCCATCAAGCGCTACAAGATCCTGCGCGCCTGGCCCAAGGCGCTGGAGATCGGCACCCTCAAGGCCGGCGACACCTCCGTGCTGACCGAGAAGCTCACGGTCACCTACGAGGAGATGGACGTCGAGTGAGGCGCACCGCTGCGGCTCCGGAGATGCGCACCGAGTTCGCGTTCGAGCTCCCACGAGGCTACGTCGACGACTCCGGCGTCCTGCACCGCTCGGGGGTGATGAGGCTCGCGACGGCCCGCGACGAGCTGATCCCGTTGCGGGACGACAGGGTCCGCGAGAACGCCGCCTACCTGACCGTCGTGCTGCTGGGTCGCGTGGTGGTGAGCATCGGCTCGGTGACCGACGTGCACGCGGGCATCATCGAGAACCTGTTCGCGTCGGACCTCGCTTTCCTGCAGGACATGTACCGCCGCATCAACAGCGAGGGCCACACGCGTTCACCCGTCGCATGCCCTTCGTGCGGGCACGGGTTCGAGGTCGACATCGCGGGCGGGCGCCTGGGGGAATCGTGACGTACGCGCCGGACCGGCTGTACTCGGAGGTCGCGTACGTCGCCTACCACTTCCACTGGTCGCTCGACTCGATCCTGGACCTGGAACACGGGGAGCGGTCGCGGTACGTGGAGGAGATCGGCCGGATCAACACGCGGATCTCGGCGTCGTCCGGTTCTGGTTCCAGGTCTGGGTTCGGTTCTGGTCTCGGTTCGGGGAGGTGAGTTGCTTTGTGGCCCTTTCGACGGCGTTCCGCTCCGCTTCCCGTGGTGCGGGCCGACTGGCGGTCCTTGCCGCCCCTGCAACGCCTCGTCGCACCGCACCCGCTGACCAACCCGGTGTCGGGCTTCTCGTCGCGGCTCGCCTCGTGGCAGAACCCGTCGTTCCTGGCCCCGCTGGCCCACGCGGTGGGGCCGTCCGAGCCTTCTGGCTCGATCTCGGACCTGGCGGCACCTTCCGCTCCTCCGGGCGGCCCGGTGGTGTCGCGGGCCGTGGCTCCTGGGCGGATCGTGCTGTCGCGCGCCGTCGAGGCTTCCCGGGGTGGGGCGGAGGTCGTCCGGCCGGCTTCTACCGCACCGGACCCGGTAGCCGCGGTCTCGTCGCCGGACCCGGTGGTTGTTGCTGGGGCGCCGGACCCGGTTGCCGCGGTCGCGCCGCCGGACGCGGTGGCCGACGTCGCTGTGTCGGCCCCGGTGGTTGCTGCTGCGATGCCGGACGCGGTGGCTGCGGTCGCGCCGCCGGACCCGGTGGCCGACGCCGCTGTGTCGGCCCCAGTGGCTGCCGCTGCGCCGCCGGACCCGGTGGTTGCTGCTGAGGCGCCGGACCCGGTGGTTCCACAGGTGGTTTCGCCGCACCCCGTGCTTCTGCAGAGGATGGTGTCGGACTCGGTAGCCGCCGCGGTGGTGCCCACCCCAGCGGTCACCACTACGCCGCCCGACCCGGTAACTGCCGCTGTGGCACCGGAACCGGGGGTTCCAGAGGCGGTCTCGTCCGATCCCGCCGCGGAGGCGGTTCCGCCGGGCCCTGTACTTCTGCAGAGAATGGCGTCGGAGCCGGTTGAGCCTGACGTCGCCGTGCCGAGCCGGGTCGCGCCCGATCCGGAGGTCGAGAAAGCGGCCGCGCCGGGCCGGGTGGCGTCTGAACCGGTGTCGCCCGGCCCGGTGGTTCAGAAAGCAGCCGTGCCGAACCGAGTGGTGCCCAACCCGGCGGCGCCCAGCTCGGTGGTTCAGAAAGTGGCCGCCCCCAGTCCGGTGGTGCCTCGACCGGTGCTGCCCAGCCCGGCGACGCCCGTCCCGACGATGCCGAACACGGTGGCACCCGAACCGGCGACGTCAGAAGTCGCCGCGCCTGACCCGGTGGCGCCGGACGCACCCTCGCCGGAGCCGGTGGACCTGTGGTCGGAGGCCCCGCTCGTGGGCGGGGCGACGGTGCCGGGGGATCCACCTCCTCCGGCACCACCGCCGTCGCCGATGGCGGTGCAACGGTCGGTGTCCGGTGACTCACCCGGGCCCGCGCCGAGGCCTCGGAGGCTTGGGCTCGGCGAGCCGATCTCGCCCGTGCTGCAGCGCACGGCTGAACCCGGCGTCGCGGCTGCGACGACTGCGTCTGCGGCCCCTGTCGGACCCGTGGTGCAGCGGCATGCACAGCCTGCTGTTCCGCCGACCGGATCTACTGCGGCTGTCGTGCAGCGGCATGCACAGCCCGCTGTCCCGCCGACGGCTCCGTTGACTGGATCCGCGCCGGTCGTCGTGCAGAGGGAGGTGGAGTCCAGCAAACCGTCGGCGGCTTCGCCGACAGTCCCAGGCATACCGGCGATCGAAGAGGCGAACGCTCCGCTGACCGGGGCCGTCGAGCCCGTCGTGCGGCAAGCCTCCGAACCTGGTCCCCTCCAGCCACCTCAGGGTGCCCGGCCGAGCGCGGCGCCGATCCCGGGATCCCCCCAGCGGCTCGCGGTTCTGGATGTCGGCGGGGATCAACCCGCTGTGCGACAGCCCGCCGAGGCGCCTGGGCCGGCGTTCACCAAGGCGGACTTCGCCGAGCCCGTCGCCCAGCGCCTGATCGGGTCCGCACCGCCGATCCTCTCCGCGGCACCCAGCGCGAAGACGGTCGAACCCGCGGCCCAACGGGCCCCCGCACCCCGCACGCTGCCGGTCCCCGAGCAACCGCCAGCCGTCCAGCAACTACAGACCCTCCAACAACAGCCACCTCCCCGACAACTGCCCGTCGTCGCCCGCACCGCCGAGCCCGCCCAGCCCGAACGCGCACCGGACCCGGTGGTGCGGCAGGAAGTCGTGCAACGGGTCGAAGCGGCACCGGTGGTCCAGAACGCCGAAGCGCCCGCGGGTCCGGCGCCGGCGCAGAGTGCCGACGAGTTGCTCCGGAAGCTGTACGACCCCTTGCTGCGCCGGCTCAAGGCCGATCTGTGGCTCGACCGCGAGCGTCGTGGGGCGCTCACCGACCTGTGAGGACATGCCATGACCGCACCAGAGGAAGCCGTCGCCGTCTGCTTCAGCGTGTCGGTGGACAAGGACGACCTCGGGTCCTTCAACAGCTGCGAGGGGCTCGGGTGCGAGTTCGTCATCGAGCAGCGCGAAGAGGGCGGCAACAACGGGATGGTGTGGCAGCTGCCCACGCGCATCAAGTACCCCAACGTGAAGCTCAGCAGGCCGGTCACCAGCGACAGCCAGAAGATCACCAGCTGGATCGCCGGGATGGCGGCGGGGGTCAAGCGCAGGACCGCGGTCATCGAGGCCAGGACGCTCGAGGGGAGGACCATCGCCAGCTGGTCGCTGTCGGAGGTGGTCCCGGTGCGGTGGACGGGGCCGCAGCTCAGCGCCGAGCAGACCAAGGTCGCCACCGAGACGCTCGAGCTGGCGCACCACGGGTTCCTGGACGCGCGATGACCGTCACGTTCACGAGCGCCGGGTCGGCGACCACGTCCAAGAAGATGGAGCACGCCACCCTCACGGTGCACGAGCCGCCGAAGCCGGGCGGGTTGCAGAAGCCGGGCCCGCAGATCGACGAGATCAAGTTCCAGTTCAACCCCAAGGAGCTGACGCTCGCCAAGAACGCCCAGTGGCAGCGGCAGGCCCAGCCCAACGCGGCCAAGGCGGGCGTGCCGGAGTTCAAGGGGGCCGAACCCGCCAAGCTCACGCTGGAGATCTTCCTCGACTCCACCGACACCATGGGCGACGCGACCATCAAGAAGGTCGAGCAGCTCTTCACCCTCACGGTGCCCACGAAGGACTCCCGCCAGAACGGCAAGGGCAGCCCGCCGTGGGTCATCTTCAAGTGGGGCACCACCACGGGGTTCCCGAGCTACGTCTCCAGCGTCACGGCCAAGTACACGCTCTTCACGCCCGGCGGCATGCCGGTCAGGGCCCTCTGCACGGTCAACCTCGAAGAGGTCAGCGGCGAGCCCGGCGGCCAGAACCCGACCAGTGGCGCGCTGGCCGCACGGGACGCGCACACGCTCACGGCGGGCGACAGCCTGCAAAGCCTGGCGTACAAGGCCTACGGCAACCCGGAGCTGTGGCGGCACATCGCCGCGGCCAACGACATCGACGACCCGATGCGGCTCCGGCTCGGCACGACCGTCCTCGTCCCGGCGTTGGAGGAGATCCAGCATGGCTAACGAGAGCTTCGCCAACAACCTCGTCGTCGAGGTCGGGGGAAAGCCGTTGCCCGCGGACGTCAAGCTGCTGCTCACCTACGCCTACGTCGACGACAGCCGCAACCTGCCGGACATGTTCGTGCTGCGGTTCCGCGACCCCGGCCACGTCGTGCTCGCCAAGGCCGGCTTCACGATCGGCGCGAAGGCCGCGCTCAAGGTGCAGACCGCCGACCCCGGCGGGCCGAGGCCGTTGATGAGCGGGGAGATCACGGCGGTCGGCGTCGAGCTGGACGGGCAGGGGACGTTCACCGAGGTCCGGGGGTACGACGAGGCGCACAGGCTGTTCCGCGGCAGGCGGGTCGCCGTCTACCCGAACATGACGGTCGCCGACGTCGTCCGCAAGGTCGCCGAGCGCGCGGGCATCAAGCCGGGGGCGATCGACACCGTCCCCGGCTTCGGCGGCAGGCCCGACACGCAGCTCAGCCAGGACAACGTCAGCGACTGGGAGTTCCTGAGCCGCCTCGCGCGGACCGTCGGCGCGCAGATCGCGGTGAGGGACGGCAAGCTCGACTTCAAGCTGCCCGAACCACCCGCGAAGGCGCCGCAGCAGGGCGCCAAGGCCAGGTCGAACCCGCTCGTCCTCGAGCTGCACAGCACGCTCGTCGCGCTCAGGGCGGGCATCACGACCGCGGGTCAGGTGCCGGAGGTGCAGGTCAGGGGCTGGGACTTCGAGAACAAGCAGGAGGTCGTCGCCACAGCCGTCCCCCACACCGCCGGAGTCGAGGTCGCCCAGGCCGATCCCGTCGAGCTGGCGAACACGTTCAAGGCACCGCCCCACCTCGAAGCCGGCCTGTCCTACCGGACGCACGCGGAGGCCAAGACCGCGGCGGAGGCGCTCGCGGCGCAGCTCGGCGGCTCCTGCGCCGAGCTCACCGGCGTGGCGAAGGGGAACCCGGAGCTCAAGGCGGGCACAGCGGTGGCGCTGGCCAACGTCGGTGAGCCGTTCCAGGGCAAGTACACGCTCACCAGCACACGCCACCTGTTCGCAGAACACACCGGCTACACCACGGAGTTCACCGTCTCCGGCAGGCAGGAGCGCTCGCTCTACGGGCTCGTGCACAGCACGAAGGACAAGCCGCTCAACGGACTCGTGCCCGCCATCGTCACGAACGCCAAGGACCCGTTGCAGATCGGCCGCGTCCAGGTCAGGTTCCCCTGGCTGTCGGGAGATCTCACCAGCGTCTGGGCCCGCACCGTCCAGCAGGGCGCCGGTGCGAACCGCGGCGCGGTGGTCCTGCCCGAGGTCGGCGACGAGGTGCTGGTCGGGTTCGAGCACGGCGACTTCGACGCCCCCTATGTGCTCGGCGGCCTCCACAACGGCAAGGACAAACCGCCGAAGCTCGGCAAACCGGCGGTCGACGGCGCCAACGGCGAGATCGCGGCACGTGGGTTCGTGAGCCGCAAGGGGCACCGGGTCGAGTTCGTCGAGGACGACGGGATCCTGATCTCCAGCGGTGACGGGAAGTTCGTCGTCAAGCTCGACCAGAAGGCGCAGAGCGTCGAGATCACCAGCGGCAGGACCATCACGGTCAAGGCGCGCAACGGCATCACCGTCGACGCGGGCACGGGTCCGCTGGAGCTCAAGGGCCAGAAGGTGTCCGTGAAGGCGCAGACCGAGCTCACGGCGGAGGGTGCCCAGGTCAAGATCGCCGGTCAGGCGCAGACGGAGGTCACGGCCGGCGGCCCCCTCACCGTCAGGGGCGCCATCGTGAAGATCAACTGAGGGGGAACGCGATGCCACCCGCGGCCAGAATCGGCGACCTGACAGCGCATCCCGGTGTCATCACGGGACCCGGCGTGCTCACCGTGCTCATCGGCGGCAAGCCGGCCGCAACCGTCGGGGACCTGCACACGTGCTCGTTCCCGCCACCCGCCGTGCACCCGCCGACGCCGATCGTCCCGCCGGGCTGCCCGACCGTGCTGATCGGCGGCAAGCCCGCGGCACGCGTCGGCGACATGAGCGGCTGCGGCGCGCCGATCCTGCCGCCCGGCGCTCTGACCGTCCTGATAGGAGGGTGACCGGTGGACTTCATCGGCAGGGGAATCAGCTTCCCGGTCCGCACCGACGCGACGGGGTCGGTGGCGCTCGTCGACGGCGACCGCGAGATCGTCGAGAGCATCCGGCTGATCCTCGCGACCGCGCCGGGGGAACGCCCGATGCGGCCCGAGTTCGGCTGCGCGATCCACGACCTGGTGTTCGCGCCCGCCGACTCCACGACAGCGGGGCAGATCGCCTACGAGGTGCGGCAGTCGCTGGAGCGGTGGGAACCGCGCGTCGACCTCACCGACGTGGTCGTCGACTTCGCCGAGGTCGCGAACGGCACGTTGCTGATCGACATCCGCTACACCCCGCGCAACACGAACGACCCGCGCAACCTCGTCTTCCCGTTCTACGTCATACCGCCGCACGAGGACGGTGCGTGATGCCGCTTCCCCTGCCGAACCTGGACGACCGGCACTTCCAGCAGCTCGTCGACGAGGCCAAGCGCCGCGTCCAGCAGCGCTGTCCCGAGTGGACGGACCACAACGTCTCCGACCCCGGCGTCACGCTGATCGAGGCGTTCGCGCACATGGTCGACGAGCTGATGTACAGGCTCAACCGCGTGCCGAGGCTGCACTACCTCAAGTTCCTCGACCTGATCGGCGTGGAGCTGTTCGCCCCGACCGCCGCACGCGTGGACGTCACCTACTGGCTCTCCGCCCCGCAACCGGCTCCCGTCGAGGTGCCGCGGGGCAACCAGGTCGCGACCCAGCGCAAGGGCGTCGAGGACCCCGTCGTCTTCACGGTCGACCGCACGTTGTCGATCGTGCCCTGCGAGCTCTCCCGCCTGGCCACGGCGACGTCGACCGGCCAGCCGGTGGACCGCACCGACGACCTCAGGGCGCTGAAGGAGCCGTCCGCGTTCGGCGAGCAGCCGGAACCGGGCGACGCCGTGCTGTTCGGCCTGTCCGGCGCGGTGCCCGGTTGCGCGGTGCTGTTCCGCTTCGACTGCGACCCGATGGGCTCCGGCATCAACCCCGCCGACCCGCCGTGGGCGTGGGAGGCGTGGACGGACGAGGGCTGGACGGCCTGCGAGGTCGACAGCTTCACCAACGGCGGCTTCAACTCCGCGGGCGACGTCGTCGTGCACGTCCCGCGGGGCCACACCACGTCCGTGCTGGTCAGGCAACGCGCGGGCTGGCTGCGGTGCCGCGCGGCGGAACTGTGGCAGGGCCAGCCGTTCTACCAGCGCTCGCCGCGCATCCGCGACGTCACCGCGGCCACGATCGGCGGCACCACCGAGGCCGTGCACGCCGACGTGGTCAGGGGCGAGACCGTCGGCGTCTCGGAAGGCGTCGCGGGTCAACGCTTCCCGCTGGCCCGCACCCCGGTCGTCGCCGGAGCGCCCCTGACCGTGGAGGTCGCGACCACCGACGGCTGGGACACCTGGACCGAGGTGCCCGCCTTCGTCGAGTCGGGCCCCGGCGACCGGCACTTCCTGGTGGACAACACCGAGGGCCAGATCCTCTTCGGCCCGGCGGTCCGTCAACAGGACGGAACCCTTCGCCACTACGGCGCTGTACCGGCGAAGTCGGCGGCCATCCGCGTGCCCGAGTACCGCACGGGCGGGGGCACCAGGGGCAACGTCGCCCGCAACCTCGTGACGGTGCAACGGGACCCGGTGCCGTTCGTCAGCGACGTGACGAACCGCAAGCCTGGCCGGGGTGGCGTCGCGGGCGAGTCGGTCGAGGACGCGGCCCTGCGCGGCCCGATGTCGCTGCGGACCCGCGACCGCGCCGTGACGGCGGAGGACTACGAGATCCTCGCGCGGGAGGCCGCGCCCGAGGTGGCACGCGTGCGGTGCGCGCCGGACGACGACGGCGTGCGCGTGCTGGTCGTCCCGGCCGTTCCGGCGCACGAGGAACCGAACTTCGCGGCCTTCCAGGTCGACCAGGAGACCCTCGAACGGATCGCGCGCCACCTCGACGCACGCAGGTGCGTCGGGGCGCGGGTGAGCGTCGAACCGCCGTTCTACCAGGGAGTCACGGTGGTGGCGGACCTGAAGGCGCGCACCGGCACGCCGTCGGAAGCGGTGCGCGCACGGGCGATGGACGCGCTGAGCGACTACCTCGACCCGATCCGCGGCGGTGCGGAGGGCGGCGGGTGGCCGTTCGGCCGGCCGGTGCACTCGGGCGAGGTGTACGCGGTGCTGCAACGGATCGCGGGAGTGGAGCTGGTGGAGGACGTGAAGCTGTTCGCGGCGAACCTGGTGACGGGGGAGCGCGGGCAGTCGGTGCAGCGGGTGGACCTGCCGCCGAACGGGCTGGCCTTCTCGTTCGGGCACCAGGTGCGGGTGGTGAGGAGCTGAGATGCGCAGCGCCGTCGACGACCTCGTCTCCCCGCACCCCCTGGGCGAGCGCATGCCCGCCGTCTACACCGACGACGACTTCACCCAGCGCTTCACCCAGGCCCTCGACGAGGTGCTGGCGCCGGTCTTCACCGTCCTCGACTGCTTCACCGCCTACCTCGACCCCCGCCTCGCCCCGGCGGACTTCACCGACTGGCTGGCGGGCTGGGTGGCGCTCGACCTCGACGAGAGCTGGTCCACCGCCCAACGCCGCGAGCTCGTCGCCCGTGCCGTGCACCTGCACCGGTTCCGCGGCACGAAGAAGGGCATCGCGGAGCACGTCCTGCTCCTCACCGGTGGCCGGGTCGACGTCGTGGACAGCGGCGGCACGGCCACCTCCTCCAGCGCGCGGGGGTCCATGCCGGGCAGCTCGCCGGGCCACGTGCTGGTCCGGATCCGGGTGGAGGACCCGGACGCCGTGGACAGGGCCCGGATCACCGCGGCGGTGCGCCGGATGGTGCCCGCCCACGTCGCCACGACCATCGAGGTGACCACATGATCGTCTGTCAGAGCTGCGGGGAGCACAACGCCCGGAACGCCGAGTTCTGCGGCAACTGCGGCGACTTCCTCGAGTGGACCGGTGCGCAGGTCCAGACCGGGGCGGTGCGGCCGGACGCCACCCAGCAGCAGCAGGCACAGCACCGTCCACAACAGACACTGAGGCGTCAGCCGCAGCCCGGTGACCTGATCTGCGGGCAGTGCGGCTCCGGCAACCCGGACACGCGGCGTTTCTGCAACGTCTGCGGCCATTCGCTGCAGGACGCGGTGAAGCAGGAACAGCCCTGGTGGAAGCGGTGGCTGCCGGCGAAGGGCCCGAAGATCAGGGAGCACGGCAGCCGTCCGCGCCGCGCCAGGAGAGTGCGGCAGGGCGTCGGCAGGGCGATCCGCTGGACACTGGCCGTCGTCCTGCTGGTGTTCGCCGCGCTGTACGCGTTCTCGCAACCCTTCCGCACCACCGTGAACGCGCGGGTGGTCGAGGCCAAGGACACGGTCGCCTCCATCTTCGTCGAGGACTGGGTGCCCGTGCGGCAGAGCTCGATCTCGGCCGCGCAGGAACGTCCCGACCACCCGGCGGGCCTCGCGATGGACAACGACAAGGGCACCTTCTGGGCCGCCCCGACCGACCCGAGGACCGCGGCGCTCACGATCCGGTTCGACCACGTCACGGACCTGCGCCGGATGATCGTCCACAGCGGCGACCCGAAGAAGTACCTGGGCTCCCAACGGCCCCAGCGCCTCACGCTGGTGTTCGACACCGGCAAGACCCACGACATCACGCTGACCGACCAGCCGGACCAGCAGGAGCACGCCGTCGCGAACGGCGACGGCGTCCAGCAGGTCCAGGTGCTCATCGCGGGCGTCTACCCGTCCGCGGAGAGCACCGACACGGTGATCAGCGAGATCGAGCTGTTCGAGAAGCAGGTGAGATGATCGTGCGCGCACTTCCGTTGCTGCTGGTGGCACTGCTCGCGATGCCGGTTCCCGCCTCGCACGCCCAACCGCCGGCACCCGAGCCGTTCGACATCGGCTTCACCAGCGGCGACGACGTCTTCAAGGCCGACAGCAACGGGAACGCGCGCACCAACCTCACGAACGACCCGCGCGACCAGTACGACCCGGCGTTCTCGTTCGACGGCACCAGGCTCGCCTACGTCGACGACGACCACGTCATGATCGCCGACGCCGACGGCGGCAACCCCAGGCGCCTCAACGCCGAACCCCTCAGGCAGTCGCAACCGGCGTGGTCACCGGACGGCACGACGATCGCGGTCGTCACCTGGATCCCCGACGGCGAGAGCCACCACTCCGTCGTGCGGCTCCACCGGGTCGCCGACGGTGTGCGAACAGGGGAGATCCCGGTCCCGGAGCACCTCGTCGCCGACGACGCGCAGCCGGACTGGTCGCCGGACGGCAGGACCATCGCGATCACGCGCCGGTCCAGCACGATCACCGTGCCGGCACCCCAGATCACCGAGCAGGAGACCGACCGCCCCGCGCGCGCCGCCAGCACGTTCGACGTCGGCCAGGTCGTCCACACGCCGCACGTCCCGCCGAAGCCGGACGTCGTGGTCCTCATCGACATCAGCGGCTCGATGAGCGAGGAGCTCGCCGGCGTCAAGAAGACGCTGGACGACATCATCGAGGACATCGGCACCCTCCAGCCGGAGACCCGGTTCGGCATCGCGTCCTACGCCGGACCGGAGAACACCGGCCGCACCTTCACCGTCCACCGCGCGCTCACGAAGGAGGTCGGCAACTGGCAGAACGAGGTGAACATCATCACCGGCGCGGGTTCCACGGAGGTGTGGGCGCACGCGCTGATCCAGACCGCCACGGGCGCGTTCGACTTCCGGCCCGACTCCAGCCGCGTCGTCGTGGTCATCGGCGACGAGGGCACGGCGGAGGGGCTCATGCCCGGCGGGACCGACACCGTCCCGAACGCCATCGCGGCGTTGCGGGCCGAGAACATCCGGTTCGTCGGCATCGACAGCGGCGGGCTGAACCAGTTCGGGCAGGCCGACCGGTTCGTCGCCGCCACGAACGGATCGCTGCAGACCTACGACCAGACCAAGCCGGACGAGATCAGCACCGCGATCCTCGCGGGCATCAAGGACCTCGACGTCAAGGTCACCCCGGTTCCGCGGTGCGACAACGGACTCGGCATCGCCCTCACCCCGGCCGAGTCGGTCGTCCCGAGCGGTCAGGACGCCACGTTCACCGAGAGGGTCACGGTCTCACCGGACGCCGTTCCCGGCAGCACCCTGCGCTGCACCGTCGAGTTCCGGCTCAACAACGAGGAGCAGGCCCGCCCCGGCTACGTCCAGGACGTCGAGATCAAGGTCGCCGACGCCGTGACACCCCTGGTGCGCGTCGACGACGTGACCGCGCGGGCCCAGGACGGCACCGGCGCGACGATCACCTACCGGGCGAGCGCGGCGGACAGCCGGAACCGTCCGCTCACCCCGGTCTGCACGCCGCCGTCCGGCACGAGGTTCCCGATCGGCGTCACCACCGTGACCTGCACGGCGACGGACGCGCTGGGCACCACCGGCACCGACACCGCCGTCGTCACGATCACCGCGGCGGACACCGGCGGCCCCGGGATCTGGCTCGTCACACCGGACGGGACGAGCCAGGTCGACCTGTCCGCGCGCTTCGGCGAACCGTGCCGCAACCGCCGCAACGAGGACCCGGCCTGGTCGCCGGACGGCAAGCGCCTCGCCGTCACGCAGGACGGTCACATCTGCGAGGTCGGCGCCGACGGCTCCGGCGTGCGCGTGCTCGTCCAGAGCACCGAGGACGTGGTCCGCCCGAGGAGCGCGGCCTGGCTGCCGGACGGCAGCGGGATCGTCTTCACGGCCTCGGCCTCCGAGTCGCCACCGGAGCTGTGGACGGCCCGCGGCGGCGCCCCGCAGCTCTACGCCGGCAATGCCGCTCAGCCGACGGTGCGACGACTTCCGCGACTCACCGTGAGCACCACCGCCACACCCGCCGAGGTCCCGTTCAACGGCGAGACGACGATCGAGGTCACCGTCGCGAACACGGGGTTCGCCCCCTCACCGGCCGTGCTCACCGTCACCCTCCCGCCGGGGCTGGACGGCGGACCGGCGGGAACCGACCTCGGCCCGATCGCGCCGGGCGAAAGGAAGGTCGTGAGCGGTGAGGCCACCGGTGTCACGGCGGGGGAGCACGTGGTGACGGCCGCGGTCGGCGCGATCACCTCGCGTGTCACGGTGAAGGTCCTGGAACGAACCGGGTCGTTGTCGCTCAAGCTGTCCGCGAGCCCGCAGCCGTCGTTCGTCGGCGGTGACGACGTGGTCGTGAAGTTCGCGCTGTTCAACAGCTCCGGCTCGACGCTCACCGACGTCCGGGTGATCGCGTCGGCGTTCGGCTGCGTGCCGGAGTGCCCGGTCGGCACGCTCGGTCCCGACGGTGACGCGGAGGTCGAGCTCAGGATCCCGGCGACCGGGGCCGTCGACCGCGAACTGGCCGGCGTCGTGGTCGCCACCGGCCCGGACGAGGACTCGCAGGACAACGTGTCCACCACCCGGATCGTCGTCAAGCAGCCGACGCTGTCCGTCGACCAGCCTGCGGGACCGCTCGGCGGCGTGGTCTCGGTGCAGGGCAAGGACTTCCCGCCCGG
>NZ_DATLEC010000259.1:0-11381 GCF_035525475.1 Lentzea sp.
TTTACACCCGAGCGGTCGCAGGTTCGATCCCTGTCGCGCCCACCAGCAGCACCGGCGCCGGGTCGCATCCGTGTCGAATAGTACGATCGGATGAAGCGATCTTCGTCCTCCCCTGCGGGTCCGGCCCCGCCGTGCATACTCGCCCGGTGGTGAGCGGGGACCTGGTCGACGGCGTCGCGGAAGAGCTCCATCGGGTGGCGCGCCGTGGTCTTCCCCGAGTCTTCCCGAACCACGACGGTGAACCGCCGCTCGCGCTGCCGGAGTTGCGGAAGGCAGCCGATCGGATCTTTCCCGGTGCGTGGAACGTGGCCGCTCTGGACCGTGTTCTCCGTCGCGGCACCGAGGCTCTCGACGGTTCGTTCGGGACGCTGAGCCGGAGCGAAGCCGCCCTGGTCCTGTTCAACCTCGACGACCGGGCGAACCCTGACGCGGACTACCAAAGCGTTGCCGAGCGGTTGGCGAGAAAGTCCGGGATTACCGGGGAAGCCGCGACAAGAGAGCTCGTGCGGGCTCTGGCAGAGGTGCTGGCCGGGCAGGTGCCCGCGTTGCGCATCAAGGTGGAGTCACGCGACAACATCGCGTCGGTGCTGGCGACGCTGGACGGCGACAAGGCGGTCCGGCCCGCCGCGCGGGGGCGGACGCTCAAGCCCGCCACCGCCGTCACCGCTCTCGTCGCCGCGGTGGCCCTGACGGTCGGTGCCACGATCGCGGTGGTCAAGCTGGCCGGGAGGGACCGGGGCTCGGACGGTGATCTGAAGACCGCTTCCCCGTCGTCGCAACCGGTGAAGATCCAGGACGTCACCACGTTCCGCAGCAGCAGGCAGGACATGCGCTACGTGCTCTCCCAGGCCGTGTCCGAGCCGCCGCCCAAGGGCATCGCCGACAACGAGGAAGCGGCCGGTGAGAGCTTCGACTCGTGGTACTCGGCCCACGGCGGCACGGCGCTGGAGTCGGGGTTCACCAACATCACGGTGCAGGGCAACGACAGCACGTCCGTGCGCATCACGGACATGAAGATCCAGGCCAACTGCATCGGACCGCTCACCGGGGCGTTCCTCGAGGGCTACACGCAGGGTGGCGACCAGGACACCATCAAGATCGGGTTCAACCTGGAAGCCCCGAACCCCTTCCCCGAGCAGATGACCGTGCTGGACAACAACCTGCAGGGAACGGGGTTCAACTACTTCGCGGCCCGGACCGTCGAGCTCGATCCCGGCGAGACCGAGGTGCTGACCATCGGCGTGCGCACGAAGAAAGGGCACTGCACGTTCAAGCTGCAACTCGTCGTCGCCACGGCGAACGGGACCGTGCTGCAGGAGATCGACGCGCCGGGCAAGCGTTTCGCGGTGACCGCGATGGCGACGGCGGAAAGCGCGGAGAAGCCGTACTCCGGATATCAGAAGGTGTACCGGCAGGACGACACGCTGTCCTGGAACAGCATCGACCCGAAGTCACCGCCGAGGAAATAGGGCTGATCCGATGCCGCTCAGGAGACTGGTGTACCTCACGATCGCCGCGTGCCTGGTCGGTGCGCTCGTGACGTTCGGGGTCCTGAAGTTCGGTGAGAGTGCGGATCGGCCCGTGGTCGACCTGGCGGCGCCTGCCTATGCGTACACGACGCTCACCGAACTCGTGGTGATGCGTGGCGACCAGGTGCTCACCAAGGTGAGCCGGCCGTTCGACAAGTCGGACCCGCACAACAACCAGGTGGTCTGGTCGAACGACGGGCGCTACGTCGCCCACCTCGCCGGGGTGCGGCTGCTCGGGGAGGACACGGCCGGGGAGAAGCTCGTCGCCATCGACGTCCAGACCGGTGACAAGCACGAGTTCCGTTGTCCCGACTGCGGCTGGATCGCCGCGGTCGGTGGTGACGAGGTCCTCGCAGGGACCGGGTCGAAGTTCCGGAAGTTCACGTTGAGCGACCCCGGCCGCGTGGACGGGACGGAAATCGATCAGCCCGAGGGCACCGACTACGTCCGCATCTTCCTCGCCGGCACCCGGCACCTGGCGCTGACCGCCGGGCAGGTGGCCATGGGCAGGACCACCGGGGAGAAGCTGGAGCTGCTGTCACCGGAGGGGAAGCCTCGCTTCGAGGTCGGCACCTTCGACTCCAACGCCTACATCCCTGCCGCGGGGATCTCGGGACCGACGGCCGCCGACACGCTGTTCGCCGTCGCGGTGCGGAACAACCCCGGCCTGTGCCAGTCGGACTTCCCGGTCCGGATCGTCGACGGCGACGGGAAGATCGCCGACACGGAGTGGGGTGACGCCGCGCCGCCGGGGTTCGTCCCCAACGAGGCGCAGGGCATCGAGGTGCACGACCTCTGGTGGGACGACGCCCGCACGCTGCACGCCACGATCGTTTCCTGGACGTGCGACGACACCAAACAGGACCACTACCGCAAGAAGGTGCTGCACTCGGGTTCCAAGCTGTGGAAGCTCGACGGGCGCAAGTGGGTCCTGGAGGACGACAGCCCGGCGACGGTCGTGCGTCCGCTCAGCGGCAACGGCCGTGCGGTGCTCACGATCCCGGACTGCTTCGGCGAGGTCGCTGATCCCCAGACCTATTGCAACCTGGGCAGGTTGCAGGTGGCGCGGGACGGGCAGCGTACTGACGTGGCCACGGGTGTGCTGGGGCTCTACGCGCCACCGGCGACGAGCGGCGAACCGTTGCCGAAGCCTGCCCAGCCGCCGAAGGTCGAGGGCTTGAAGTCCGCCGCAGTGCCGGGATTGTGCGGGCACGACGGGGGAACGCTGCGGAACGGCGAGCTGCCCGGCATTCCGGAGAACCGCGGGTTCGTGCGGCTGGCGGCCGCGTTCGACGAGAAACAGGCGGCGGACCTCCTCGCGTCCGCCGATGTGACCGGTGACGGGAAGGCCGAGACGGCCGCGGTGTTCCGGTGTTCGCAGGGCGGTATCGGGTGGCCGGAGAACGTCGTGGTCTACGACGACGGGACTGCTGTCCTGGGCAAGGTCGACCTCGGGGCCGTGTCGTCGTCGTTGCAGGCCACGGTCGAGCGGCTGGAGGCGGACGGAGGGGGCCTGCGGGTCCGGTGGAAGTCCTACGAGGGCGCCGGTTCGTGCATGAAGACCTGGAGCGCTCAGATCCGGGTGGTGGGCAAGGCCGTCGAGGTGGCCGGCCTGACGCAGCTCGAAGGCACGAAGGAAGCCTGTTGACGTGCCACCGCCCGCACCGGTGACGTAGCTTGTACGCGTTCGCCGGGAGCCACCGCCGAAGGACGACCACTCGTGAGACGCAAGGCCAAGGCCGTGAAGCCCGTCAGCACCGCCGTCACCGTGGAGCAGATCAAGCTGCTCGCGCTCGTCGAGCAGGGTGGCGTGCACCGCGGGGCCACCCGCTGGTACCTGGAGCACCGGCCGGCCAAGCAGTGGGACGCCGAAGGGCTGGAGGCGTTGCACCAGCGCCACTGGATCACGTGGGAGAAGCCGGAGCGGGCCGCGGAGCACGGGATGGCGGCGCCCGTCGACATCACGCCGCGCGGGCGGGCGGCGTTGCAGCACCACCTGCCGGAGTGGGTGCTGGGCCGCAACGCCATCGCCGCTGCGCCACCCAGGTTGCCTTCGGTCGAGACGATCAAGGTCCTCGACTCGTTCCCCTAACCTCAGGGCATGGCCGATGCGTCCACCTTGCTGACTGGCGACGATTTGCGCGCGCGTGACCACCATCGGCTCGAGGACGACGCGCGGCGCGCCGGGCCTGTGCACGGGGCGAGAAGGCCCGATGGTGTCGAGTTGCTGGTTGTCACGGTGGGGCTCGAGCTCACCCGCAAGTTGCTCGCGGACAAGAGGCTCTCCAAGGACAGCGACGCCTTGCGGCGCGAGATGAAACGTCAGCTGACCGAGCCGGGGGATCTTGCCGGGCTGTTCGGGCCGAGCATGCTCAACAGCGACAACCCGCGGCATGCCCGATTGCGCGCGCTCGCGGTCAAGGCGTTCACCAACCAGGCGGTGCAGCGGTTGGCGCCGCGCGTCGACCAGATCACCGCGGAACTGGTCGAGCGGCTACCGGAGAACGAAGAGGTCGATCTCGTCGGCGCACTGGCCGTGCCGATGCCGTTGCACGTCATCGGCGAGGTGCTGGGCGTTCCCGGAGAAGACCGCGCGCTCCTCCGCACGCTGATCGAGACGATGATGTCGATGAACCCGGAGCAGTCGCAGCCGGCGAGCGACGCGTTGGGCGGCTACTTCCACACCCTGCTCACGAGCAACGCGCTCGACGGGAGCTCGCTGTTCGGCGCGCTCGTGGCCGCCGATGACGACGGTGACCGCCTGACGCACGACGAACTGATCGCGATGGCGTTCCTTCTCGTCGTCGCGGGTCACGAGACGACGGCGGGCCTCATCGCGAACGTCGTGCACGACGCGTTGGACAACGGCCTGTGGCGGAAGGCCGCCTCGGACCCGGGCCTGGTGCCGGCGCTCGTCGAGGAGACGCTGCGGCACAACCCGCCCGTCCGCCACGCCACGCACCGCATCACCACCGAAGCCGTCGAGATCGACGGCGTCCTGGTGCCGGAGAACACCATCGTTCTGATCAACCTCGGCTCCGCGGGACGGTGCCCGCTGGCGCACGAGGACGCGGCGGAGTACCGGATCGACCGGGAGACGACCGGGCATGCGACGTTCGGGTACGGCCCGCACTTCTGCCTCGGGTCGGCGCTCGCCCGGCTGGAGACGGAGACCGTGCTGCGGCAACTGCTCACCCGGTTCCCGCACACCACCCGCGCGAACGACGAGCCGCCGCCGGTGACGCGCAACGACATCATGGCGAGCCTGAAATCGCTTCCCGTCGTGCTCAGGCGCTGACATACCGGCCGTGTGGAGCAGCGCGCCCGAACAGTGGGAGACAGGGGGAACCAGACCGTTCAGCGGGGGGATTAGGGGATCAGCCCCAATGCGTCTGAGCAGGGCTATCACAAAGTCCACATGAGACGTAACTTTTGTTCATGTCGGTGCGCGCGTTCGCGGTCGTGGTCGGTCTCGCGTTCCTCCTGGGCGGAGGTGCGATCCTCTTCGTGATGCTGGCCGTCGAGGCGCCGAGCGGGGCGTTGATCTCCTGCGGCAACAGCCTGGGCCTCGGGTTCGACGAGCCCGCCGCCTCCGCGGTGAGTCCCGCCTACGTGGACATCTGCGCCGACCTGCGGCACCGCCGGCTGCTCTGGGGGCTTCCCGTGATCGGGGTGGGCGTGCTGCTGCTGATCGGGTCGTTGATCGGGTCCCGGAACACTACTCACCGGTAAGGTCGCGGTATGACGTGGATGGTCTACGGCGCCAACGGCTTCACCGGACGTCTGATCGCCGAGCTCGCTGTCGAGCGCGGGGAACGGCCCGTGCTCGCCGGCCGTTCGCGCGAGAAGGTCGAGCCGATCGCCACCAGGCTGGGACTGGAGCACCGCGCGTTCGGCCTGGACGAGGCGCGGACGAACCTGGAGGACATCGACGTCGTCGTGCACTGCGCGGGTCCGTTCGCGCACACGTCCGGCCCGATGGTCGACGCCTGTCTGAAGAGCCGCACGCACTACCTCGACATCACGGGCGAGATCGACGTCTTCGAGTCCCTGAGCCTGAGGCACATCGACGCGCGCAAGGCCGGCATCGTGCTGTTGCCCGGCGCCGGGTTCGACGTCGTCCCCACGGACTGCGTCGCCGCGATGCTGAAGGAGGCCCTGCCGAGCGCCACGCACCTCGACCTCGCGTTCGTCGTCGGGGGAGGAGCGAGCGCGGGCACGACCAAGACGGCCGTCGAGGGCGCCGCCGTCGGCGGGCGGATCCGGGTGAACGGCGACCTGAGGAGCGTGCGCATCGGGCACCGCAGGCGCACCGCGCACTTCCGGTCGGGGCCGCGCGAGGTCGGCAGCATCCCGTGGGGTGACGTGAGCACCGCCTACCGGTCGACCGGCATCCCGAACATCACGACGTTCACGGCCGTGCCCGGTCTGCTCGGGCAGGTGCAGCGGTTCTTCTCGCCCGTGCTGCGGGCCTCGCTCGTGCAGAACGCCGCCAAGGTCGTCGCCGGCAAGGTGAAGGGTCCCGACGAGCGCAAGCGCGCGAACACGCGTGCCGAGGTGTTCGGCGAGGCGTGGGACGCGAAGACCAAGGTCGAGTGCGCGATCACCACGCCGAACGCCTACAGCCTCACCGCGGACGCCGTGCTGAAGGCCATCGCCAGGATCGACGACGTCGCGCCGGGCTCGCACACGCCGTCCAGCGCCTTCGGTGCCGGTTTCGTGCGCGAGCTCGACGGCGTCGTCGCGGGAGACGTCCGCTTCAGCTGATCACTTCTCGAGGTGCTTGGCGACGCTGCCGACGACTCCGCCGACAGCGTCCTTCACCTTCTCCACGCCGTCCTTCAGCGCGGCCTTGGCCTTGCCGCCGAGCTCCTCCGCCTTGGTGCCGATCTTGTCCGACAGCGGCATCGCGTCCTCCTCGAGCCGAGTTCGTTGACGTCTGTCCGGCACGCCTGACCAGGGTGGCGTCACGCCACCGACGGGTGAAAACCGGGTGAGGACGCTCACGACCGGGAAATTGTGGAATCGCATGACGTTCCGCGATCGAACGTGTCCATCGGTCGACGATGAAAACTGGGCGGGGGTGTGCGCATGAGCGTGGCCGAGGCTGTCGCACTCGACGATGCCACGCTGGTGGCTAGGTCCCGTGACGGCGACATGCGTGCTTACGAGCAGCTGGTCCGCCGTTACCAGGGGCCCATGTACCGGCTGGCGCTGCGCATCGTGGGCAGCAGCGGTGACGCCGAGGACGCGGTGCAGGACGTGTTCCTGACCGCGTGGCGGCGTCTCGGGCAGCTCCACGACGACGGCGCGTTTCTCGGCTGGCTCTACCGCACCACCACCAACCAGTGCCTGAACGTGCTGCGCAAGCGCAAGCCGCACGCCGACACCGAGCTCGACGAGCACGAGTCGGCGGCACCGCGCACCCGGCCCGACCACGCGGTGGAGGTGAGTGCGCAGCTCGACGCGCTGCATGCCGCACTGCGCGGCCTCACACCGGAGCAGCGGGCGTGCTGGGTGCTGCGCGAGGTCCACGGCCGGTCCTACGACGAGATCGCCGACGCGATCGGCACGACCCAGCAGGCGGTGCGCGGCAGGCTCGCACGGGCACGGGCACAACTCGCGGAGGTGATGGCGCCGTGGAGGTGACGTCCGACTACGTCCTGCCGTGCGGGCGGGACGTGGAACAGGTCTGGGAGGTGGTCGACCTCTCCGACTCCCACACCCGCTCGTGCCCGCACTGCGCCGCGGTGCGGGAAAGCCTCCTGGTGCTGCGCGCGTCGACCGAGGAGATGGTCCGCGAGGAGGTCGAGCCGCCGTCCGACCTGGTCAGCCGCGTCATGTCCGCCGTGCGCGCCGATGTGCGGCGGTCGGACGTCGTGCCGTTGCCCGGTGACGGCCTGGCCCGGATCAGCACGCGGGCGGTCGCGGCGGTGCTGCGGTACGCGGCGGACGGCGTGGACGGGGTGCGGGCGCGGGGCTGCCGGGTCACCGAGGCCCCGGAGTCGACCGCGGCGGACCCGGTGATCGAGGTCGAGCTCGGCATCGCGATCACCGCGGGGGTCACGGCCGAGGCGTACGAGGAGGTGCGGCGGCGGGTGCTGGCCGCGGGCTCCGCGCGGATCGGAGTGCGGCTCGCCCGCCTGGACCTCGTCGTGTCCGACGTTCTCGAGGGGTGAGCGAGTGATCGAGGCAGTCGTGTCCACGCCGGCTGTGGCGGCGGTCGCGGTGCACGCGGCCGAACGGGTCGCCGGTGTGCGCGTGCAGCCCGGTGTGGCGGGCTTGGTGAGCTCGGTGGTGCGCACGGCCCGGCAGCACGTCAAGGGCTTGCAGCCCGCGCCCGTCGAGGGCGTGCGGGTGCGGTGGTCGGGAGCGGTCGTGGTGCTGGAGGTGGACGTCGTGATCCCGGGCCTGGACCAGGCGGCGGCCGTGGCCCGCGCCGTGCAGCGGTCGGTGCGCGCGGTCGTGCCCGAACTGACCGGCGTCGAGGTCGAGTCGGTCCTCGTCACCGTGGTGGACGTCGCATGCTGATCGTGGCGGAGTTGCTGAAGGCGCTGGGAAAGGTGGAGGGGCTGCGGCCGTCGGCGCCGGAACCCGTCCGCTCGTGGAGCCCGTGGGACGTCGACGCCGTGGCCGTGGACGTCGGGGACGACCTGGTGTGCGTGCGCGTCGTCGCCACCCGGCTGCCGTTGCCGCTCGCCGGGGCGGGCGAGGTGCTGCGCGCTGTTCTCGTTGGCACGCAATGGGAAAAAGCGGCGTTGCGCATCGTTGTGACCGATGTGGACAAACGTGCGCTCGATCACCTGAACGGGGCGTGACGAACCCGTCGCGAGCCGTGTCTTTCTGATGTGGACACTTCGAGGGAAGGGGTAGCGATGAGCGCGCAGACCGCGGAGAAGAACGGTGTCGCCGGCGGGACGCTGGTGACCGACAAGGGGTCGACGACCATCGCGGACGTCGTGGTGCAGAAGGTCGCCGGTCTCGCCGCGCGGGAGATCCGCGGCGTGCACGCGCTGGGCGGCGGCGCGACCCGTGCGCTGAGCGCGTTGCGCGACCGGATCCCCGGCGCCACCGCGAGCGCGGGCCAGGGCGTCTCCGTCGAGGTCGGCGAGAAGCAGGCCGCGGTCGACCTGGAGCTCGTCGTCGAGTACGGCGTGCCGATCGCCGAGCTCGCGAAGTCGGTGCGCGGCAACGTGATCACCGCGATCGAGCAGATCACCGGACTCGAGGTCGTCGAGGTCAACATCAACGTCAACGACGTGCACATCCCGAGCGACTCCGAGGGCGAAGAGCCCGGAACCGCACGCGTGCAGTGAGGGGGACGCCATGAGCACCACCGCACTGGGCCTGCTGACCGGGCTCGCGCTCGGCCTGGCCGCGGCGTTCGGGGGCTTCAGCGCGTTCCTGCTCGTGCTCGTCTTCGGCGCGATCGGCCTCGTGGCGGGCCGCGTCGCCGAGGGCAAGCTCGACCTGGTGCAGCTGCTCGGCAGGGATCGGGACTGACGATGACCGCATCGCTCGTTGCCCCACAACCAGGTCTGACCACCGTCGCGGACCGCGCGGTGAGCCGCATCGCCGGACGTGCCGCGCTGGAGGTGCCGGACGTGCTCGGCGCCGAGGTCACCGCCCGCGTCACCGGGGGAGTGGCCGCGCTGGACGCGCGGCTCGACCTGCGGTACCCGGCACCGGTCGCGTCGACGGCCGCACGGGTGCGCGCCCATCTCGTCGACCGGGTCGGGGAGTTGACGGGACTGCGCGTGTCCACCGTGGACGTGGCGGTCGGCGTGCTGCGCGCGGAGACGGCCTCGACCGGGAGGGTGCTGTGACTCGCCGTTCACGACGGATCCTGCCCGCGACCCTCACGGCGCTCGCCCTGCTGGCCGTCTCGGTCGTGGTCGCGGTGTCCGCGGTCCAGCTCGCCCTCGGCGAGACGCCGCTGCTGTCGTACGAGGCGGTGGCGGGAAGGCTGCACGACACGACGTGGTCGTCGCGGGAGGTGGCCGTGGCGGGCTGGGTCGTCGCGGTCGTCGGGGTGCTGCTGTTCCTGGTCGCGGTCGTACCCGGCCGCGCCAGGACAGCCGCACTCGACCAGCACACGGCCGTGTCGTTGCGTGGTCTGCGCAATGCCGTGCGGCTCGCTGCTCATGTCGACGGAGTCGAATCCGCCGCGGTGAAGGCGAGCCGTCGGCGTGTGAAGGCGGTGGTGCGCACGCGCCGCTCTGTCGCGGACGGGCTCGGGGACACCGTCCGCGCGGCGGTCGAGAACCGGGTCGGTGAGTTCGCGTTCGCCCGGCCGCCGCAGGTCGTGGTGAGGGTCAAGGAGCTGAGGAGCACACCGTGAACCGCTTCCTGCTCGGCCTGCTGGGCCTGGTCCTGCTGATCGCGGGCGGCGCGGCGGTCGCACTGCACCTCGGTGTCGTGCCGTGGATCGGCGGTGACGCCGCACTGGTGCCCGGCACGGCGTTGCCGCCGACGTGGGCGCTCGTGGTCACCGCTGCCGTGGCGGTCGTGATCGCGTTGCTGTGCCTGCGCTGGCTCATCGCCCAGGTGCCGCGGCGCGAGGTCGCGAGCTGGCGCTGGGCGGACGAGGCCGGTGTCACCCGCATCAGCTCCTCGACGGCCGCGGCGCCGTTCGCCGAGGAGGTCGCCGCCTACCCCGGTGTGCGCAAGGTCGAGGCCGAGCTGACCGGCCCGCGCACCGCTCCGAACCTGGCCCTCGTCGTCCGAGCCCACGGCGACGCCGATCTGCGGGGGATCCGCCGCCGCATCGACGACGAGGGCCTGCCACGTCTGCGGGAGGCGCTGGAGACGCCGGACCTGCGCGCCACCGTGGAGTTCCGCATGGCCGCGTCGAAAGCCGCCGCACGCTGAAAACGAGGAAGCCCAGGTCGATTGACCTGGGCTTCCTCGTTGGAGCAACGGCTAGCGGGGCGCCAGGAGACTCGTGATCTCCTGCGACGCCGACACCGTCAGCAGGTGCTGGAGGTTCTCCGGCAGGTCCTCGCCGCGTGCCTGCTTCGCCTGCGCGTAGAGGCGGCCGGCGCGGTAGGAGGAGCGGACCAGCGGGCCCGCCATCACACCGAGGAAGCCGATCTCCTCGGCCGTCTCCTTGTGCTGCACGAACTCCTCGGGCTTCACCCAGCGCTCCACCGGGTGGTGGCGCGGCGAGGGGCGCAGGTACTGCGTGATGGTGATGATGTCGCAGCCCGCGTCGTGGAGGTCGGCGAGCGCCTCGGTGACCTCCTCGGGGGTCTCGCCCATGCCGAGGATCAGGTTCGACTTGGTGACCAGGCCGAACTCGCGCGCCTTCGTGATGACCTCCAGCGACCGCTCGTAGCGGAACGCCGGGCGGATGCGCTTGAAGATCCGCGGGACGGTCTCCAGGTTGTGCGCGAGCACCTCCGGACGGGACTCGAAGACCTCGGCCAGCTGCTCGGGGACCGCGTTGAAGTCCGGGATCAGCAGCTCGACGCCCGTGCCGGGGTTCATCTCGTGGATCTGGCGGACGGTCTCGGCGTACAGCCACGCGCCGCCGTCGGCCAGGTCGTCACGGGCGACACCGGTGACGGTCGAGTAGCGCAGGCCCATCGCCTGCACCGACTCAGCCACCTTCCGCGGCTCCGTCCGGTCCAGCGCGGCGGGCTTACCCGTGTCGATCTGACAGAAATCACAACGCCGGGTGCACTGATCCCCACCGATCAGGAACGTGGCCTCCCGGTCTTCCCAGCACTCGTAAATGTTGGGACAACCCGCCTCTTCACACACCGTGTGCAAACCCTCGCGGCGAACCAGACCCTTGAGTTCGGTGAACTCCGGGCCCATCCGCACCCGCGTCTTGATCCACGGCGGCTT
>NZ_DATLEC010000260.1:0-13899 GCF_035525475.1 Lentzea sp.
TGGAGGCCACACGCAGGCCGGACCTGCGGACCGCGCTCACCAGGACGATGGCCGGCAACCTCGACTTCAACATCGCGTTCAACGAGGAGTCGAAGCTGCCAGGGGACCGGATGACCGTCCTGCTGATGTACTTCGGGATGACGGGGTTGATCTACGAGCGGCTCACGCTGCCGGACGTCGTCGCACCGATGGACCTCGACGAGCTCATCGAGGTCCTCGTGAACCGCGCTATCGGCCCGAGCTAACGACTCAGCGGGCCGCCGGTGATCGTCAGTGACACGGCGATCACCACGATGCCCAGCGTGGAGTACAGGAACGCGTCCATGCCACGGCCGCGGATCTTGATCAGACCGGCCTGCTCGTCGGTCACCAGGATCCGCAGCACAGCGGCCACCAGCAGCGACACGCCGAGCAGCACGGCGCCCTGCCGCCAGTGGTACTGGAAGATCCGCACCAGCCCGAACACCCCGACCCCGAGCACCAGCGCGAACGGCAGGTGCTTCCCGGGGCCCGACCGCCAGCGCTGTTCCGGCATGAGCGCTTCCGCGTCAGACCGTCGCATGGGCGCGCTCGGCGGCTTCGACGGTGTTGGTCAGCAGCATCGCCACGGTCATCGGACCGGAACCGCCCGGCATCGGGGCGAGCCATCCGGCGACCTCGCGGACGTCCGGAGCCACGTCACCGACCAGGCCCGCGTCGGTCCGGGTGATGCCGACGTCGATCACCGCGGCGCCCGGCTTGACCATGTCCTTGGTGATCAGGCCCGCGCTGCCGGCGCCGGCGATCACGATGTCCGCGCGCCGCACCTCGGCCGCGAGGTCCTTGGTGCCGGTGTGGCACAGCGTCACGGTGGCGTTCTCGGTGCGGCGGGTCAGCAGCAGGCCGATCGGGCGGCCGACGGTGACGCCGCGGCCGACGACGGTGACGTTCGCGCCCGCGAGCGGCACGTCGTAGCGGCGCAGCAGCTCCACGATGCCGCGCGGCGTCGCGGGGAGCGCCGCCTCCTCGCCGAGCACCAGCTTGCCGAGGTTGACCGGGTGCAGGCCGTCGCCGTCCTTGGCGGGGTCGATGCGCTCCAGGATCGCGTTCGCGTTCAGGTGCTTCGGCAGCGGGAGCTGGACGATGTAGGCGGTGACCTCGGGGTTCGCGTTGAGCTCGTCGATGACGGCTTCGAGCTCCTCCTGCGTGGTCGACTCCGGCAGGTCGCGGCGGATCGAGGAGATGCCGACCTTCTCGCACGCGCGGTGCTTGCCCTTCACGTACGAGTGCGAGCCGGGGTCGTCGCCGACCAGCACGGTGGCCAGACCGACCGGGCCGGGCAGCGCGGCGACCCGCGCCTTGAGGTCCTCGAACAGCGCGTTCCGGGTTTCGTTGCCGTTGAGCAGCGTCGCAGTCACACCTTCATCCTCCCACTGGGCAACGCCGCGATGCCCACCGACACCAGCGTCAGCGCCACGCCGATGGCCGTCGGCAACGCGAGGTGCCCGCTCACGGCGTCGAGCAGCACGGCCCCGATGAGCTGCCCGCTCACGCCGCACAACCCGACCATCAGCACGCCGATGAACCGCACGGACGCGATCGCCCCGCCCACGCCCACGATGCCGAGCAACCCGCCGAGGTAGAGCCACCAGTCAGACGGGAACGCGCCCGGCACCCCGCCCCACGTCACGGCGTTGACCAGCGCCAACGCCGCCGTGCCGACCGTGAAGTTCACCAGGATCGTCGCCACGGAGTTGTCCGCCGCCTCGCGCACCAGCCCGTTCACCGCCTGCTGCCAGCCCATCAGCAGGCCCGCGACCAGCGGCAGCACCGCGAGCCACAACGTGCCGGGGGACGTGAACCGGTGCGACACCGCGATCGTGACGGCGATGACACCGACGGCCGCTCCGGCGACACGTGTCTTCGTGATGGGCTTCGGCTCACCGGGTCCCACGCCGAGGTTGTCCACGACCATGCTGCTCACGACCTG
Source organism: Lentzea sp. (assembly GCF_035525475.1). GTDB lineage: Bacteria > Actinomycetota > Actinomycetes > Mycobacteriales > Pseudonocardiaceae > Lentzea. The sequence continues at coordinate 1,970 of NZ_DATLEC010000260.1, forward strand.
CCCGATCACCACCGCGACCGTGAACACCGCCACACCGATCGTCGCGACCGCGAGCCCCTGCGAGCCCACGAGCACCGCGCCGCTGACCCCGCCGACGCACTCCCACCAGCGGATGCGGCGGTGTGCGAGCGCGTCGCGCAGCCGCAGCAGGCCGTCTCGCCCGGACTGTCGCGACAGGACGACCACGAGCAGCACCAGCCACCCGCCGGCGAACGAGACCAACGCCGCCAGCAGCCCGTTGTGCAACGAGGTCGCGAGCGTTCCGTTGACGCGCGCCTGGACCGCGATCGCGACACCGCCGGCCGTCGCCAGCAGACCGCCGGTCACCTGCGCGGACCGTGACAATGCTCCTCCAAACCCGGACGGGAGTGTTCTTGATCAGCTTTAACCTTGCGCCCGCACCACGTTATGGTCGGGCCTCCACCGTTCGGCGCAGTGGCGGGGGACGTGTGCGATCCGGCGAGTTGCGGGGGAAGATGTTGGCGTGTCCGAGCCGAAGCCGTTGAACCCTACCGAGCAGGATGCTCTGGTTAAGCAGATCGGCCTGACTCTCATGCGGGCCGCTCCAGAGGACTGGCGCAGCGTGATCGCCCAGTACCGCGCCACCGGCCGGTACTTCGAGCTGGAGGCCGAGCTGCGGTTGCAGGACGGCACCTCGCACGCGTGGGTGCCGCCGCAGGACGTGGCGTCGCTGTTCGCGCGGCTGCGTGCCGGCATGCACCGCGAGGGCCGGGGGAGCTGGACGAACGCCCGCTACCAGCTCGACCACCCGTCGAGCTACAACCTCGACTTCGACCGCGCCGAGCCGGGCTGGCAGACGCCTCCTCCGCACCAGGCGTACGTCGACGAGATGCGGTTCTTCCCGCGTGCGGAGGAGAACGTCCCCGACTGGCTGCGCCGCAGGCTGAACCCGCCGACGCCGGTGTTCCGCACGGCTCGCGTGTTCGACGGCGCCGGACCGAACGGTCGTCCGTCGGTCAACCGCCCGCCGGTGCCGGAGCCCGAGGTCGGCCCGCTGCTCGCGTACCTGTCGAACGCGCCGGTCGCCGTGGCCGGCCGCGGTTTCGACGCCGACGTCCTGCACCCCGACTCGCCGCTGGTCGTGCCGTCCGGGTTCCAGACCGACGGCGTGTGGATCTGGCCCGTCGGCCTCGCCTACTACCTGCGCAAGTACGGCGTGCCGCCCGAGCCCGAACTGGTCGAGCGCGCCCGTGCCGCCGCCTTCGGGCTGCCCGACGTCTCGGAGGAGTCGAGGCTCGCCGCCGCCGCGAACCTCGGCGCGCCCGCCGCGCCTCCCGGCACCGTGGTGCCGGCGTCGCCAGAGCCCGCACCTGCACCGGCACCGGCACCGGCGCCCGAGCCCGAGCCGAAGGCCGAGGAGACGCAGTTCGTCACCTCACCCTCGTACGACGGCGAGGACGAGGACGAGGAGTACGACTTCGGGCCGTTGATCCCGGACCCGAAGGACGTCGAGGTGACGACCGAGCGGTCGAAGGCCGAGCCGGAACCGGAGGACCTCGGCGCCACGATCGCGGTCGCGACGCCTCCGATGGCCGGTGACGGTCCCCCCTATCGGGTGGTCTTCGACTCCGACGGCGTGCCCGACCACGTGGACGACAGGCGCCTGCGCGACACGTACGGCGCGGGCATGGACCTTTTCGCCCCGCACCCCGAAGATCTCGGCGAACCTGAGCCGGTCCCGGAGGTGCCGAACGACATGGACGCCGAAGACGAACGTCCCGTCGTGGACGCTCCCGACGAAGCCGAGATCCCCACCGCGGGGCCGGACGAGCCGGTGCTCCTCACGCACCAGCGCGAGGAGGAGCGCACGGACCACCTGGTCACCGAGCCCGAGGACCGTCCGCGCGACGCCATGCAGGACACGATGGCCTGGAGCCCGGTCCTCGACGAGCCGGCCGAGAGCGCGGCGGAGGTCACCGAGGAACACCCGGTCGTCACCGTCGCCGACGACGAGCCCGACCTGGCCCCCGAGGACGAGATCGAGTCCACGACCTCGTTCGAGCCCCACTTCGAGTCCGAGCCGGAGTCGCGCTTCGAGGCGCAGCTCGACTCCCACTTCGAGCAGGAGCCCGTCGCCGAGCCCGCGCCGGTCGTGGTGCCCGCACCCGCTCGCGTGGAGGAGACGACCCAGTTCGACGCCGCGGTCTTCTCCGAACCCGAGCCCGAGCCGGAACCCGAGCCCGAACCCGAGCCCGAACCGGAGCCGGTGAAGCCGCCACGGCAGGTCACGCCCGAGGAGGACCGCGACCTGGCGGGCACCCGGCGCGCGCTGGACGACCTGAGCGTGCCGCACGGCGTGTACCGGATCGGCGAGCCGGCCGACCGCACCTGGACGCTGCGCCTCGACGGCGACAGCTGGGAAGTGTGCTGGTTCGACCAGGGCCCGAAGAACCCGGTGCGGTTCGAGAAGGTCGAGGACGCGTCGGCGTACCTGGTGGGCAGGCTCGTGCTGGGCAACTTCCGCACGATCCAGCGCGCGCCCCAGCAGCAGCCGCTCCCGCAGCCACCGCAGCCACCGCTGCCGCCGCGGCCGATGAGCAACGGCTTCCGCGAGGAGCCGCGCCGTCCCGCTCCGCCGCCACGTCCGCCGATGCCCCCGCAACCGCAGGCGCAGGCACCGACGCAGGTGCAGCAGGTCCCGCCGCCCCAGGCTCCGGCCTTGGCGCCCTCCCCGGTCGCGCAGGAGGAGCTGTCGAAGCGGAAGTTCCCGATCACGCCCCTGGCGGGCGAGCCGCCGCTGACGTTGTTCCGCCACAAGCAGATGTTCGAGCTGCCGGCGGGCACCGAGGTCGACCGCTACGGCGACCAGAACGGCAACCTCGTCTACGTGGCGGGCACGCCGTTCCCGGAACGCAGCCTCGTGCCGTCGTGGATCAACCGCCCGTACCGCGTGTACCGGTTGCGCCGTCCGCTCGAGGTGCTGAGCGGTGTCGCGGTGCCGTGGTTCGAGCAGCCGGGCGGCGGCACCGCCTACCTGCTGCCGAAGGCGGTCGAGGAGATGGTCGCGGACGGCGTCCTGGTGGAGATCACGGGACCAGCCGACAACAACTGACCCGCACGGCGTTCCGGTGTGGCCGGTGATCCCGGCCACACCGTTCTTCCTGCGGTACCTCAAGCGCGTGTGGTCCGGCGGGGCTGAGTCGCACGTCGCTGTGGAGTCCGTTGTGGACACGGAGACGGCCGTGCGAATTCACCCGTCCGTGCGCATCACCTCACGACACGACTAGCCCGTAGGCGGCGGCGAAAGCGATCGCCGTGTCGACGTCGATCTGGGCTCCGGCCAGCTTGGCCTGCCGGAGCCCGTTCGCGTCGATCTTCGCCCCGCGCAGGTCCGCGCCGTCCAGCTTCGCGTCGAGCAGGCGCGCGCCCATCAGGTCCGCCGCGCTCAGGTCGGTGTTGCGCAGGTCGGCCTCGCTGAGGTTCGTCTCGCGGAACCGCTGACCGCCCAGCTTCATGTCGTGCAGCGGTGCCCTCACGAACGACGCCAGCGTGAAGTCGACCTCGGTGAAGGTGATCGGCCGCAGCACGCAGTCGACGAAGTTCGACCCCATGAGGCTGCACGACGTGAAAGACGACCGCGTCAGCACCGTGCGGTCGAAGGTGCACTGCCGGAAGGCCGTCGCGTGGTGGCGCGACTCGCCGAGATCCGTCCGGGTGAAGTCGCAGCGGGTGAACGTGCACCCCGTCGTCACGAGCTCGCGGAGATCGGCCTCGGTGAAGTCGCAGTCGGTGAAAGACCGCTTCTCCCAGTGCTGTCCGTGCAGGTTGGCGTCCGAGTAGTCCTCGCCGACCTCGGGCGCGGCCTCTTCTGGCAGGTTGTCCACTCTCACACCTTCGCAGAGTCCCCGTGTTGGTAACGTGCGGGTCGCCGGGCGACCTGCCCGACGTCAACGAGGACCGTCATTCGGGAAGGCTCATGACCCGCACGCCCGTGAACGTCACTGTCACCGGTGCGGCCGGCCAGATCGGCTACGCACTGCTCTTCCGCATCGCTTCCGGCCACCTGCTCGGCCCGGACACCCCGGTCAACCTGCGGCTGCTGGAGATCACCCCCGCGCTGAAGGCCGCGGAGGGCACCGCGATGGAGCTCGACGACTGCGCCTTCCCGCTGCTCAAGGGCATCACGATCACCGACGACGCGAAGACCGCGTTCGACGGCGTGAACGTGGCCCTGCTCGTCGGCGCCCGCCCCCGCACCAAGGGCATGGAGCGCGGCGACCTGCTCGAGGCCAACGGCGGCATCTTCAAGCCGCAGGGCGAGGCGATCAACGCCGGCGCCGCGGACGACGTGAAGGTGCTCGTGGTCGGCAACCCGGCCAACACCAACGCCCTCATCGCCCAGCAGCACGCGCCGGACGTCCCGCGCGAGCGCTTCACCGCGATGACGCGCCTGGACCACAACCGCGCCCTGTCGCAGCTGGCGAAGAAGCTCGGCGTGGCGGTCACCGAGATCGAGAAGATGACGATCTGGGGCAACCACTCGGCCACCCAGTACCCGGACCTGTTCCACGCCGAGGTGGGTGGCAAGACCGCCGCCGAGGCCGTGAACGACCAGGCGTGGCTGGAGAACGACTTCATCCCGACCGTCGCCAAGCGCGGCGCGGCGATCATCGAGGCCCGTGGCGCGTCCTCCGCCGCGTCGGCCGCGAACGCCGCCATCGACCACGTCTACGACTGGGTCAACGGCACCGAGTGGACCTCGATGGCCGTTCCGTCGGACGGCTCGTACGGCGTGCCCGAGGGCATCATCTCGTCGTTCCCCGTGCGCACCTCGGGTGGTTCCTACGAGATCATCCAGGGCCTGGAGATCGACGAGTTCTCCCGCGCCCGCATCGACGCCTCCGTGGCCGAGCTGGTCGAGGAGCGCGACGCGGTCAAGGGCCTCGGCCTGATCTGATCGTCGCCTCGAATCGTGGCAGGGTGGGGAACGTGCTGATCCCTTGGGACGTTCCCCAGCCGCAGCTCTCCGACGACGTGCATCCCGCGCTCGCTGACGCCGCCCGTGCGGCGTCGGCGGCGTACGGACGCGCCCGATCACTGCACACGCGCCTCGAGCTCCGCGAAGAAGTGGCGGACGGCGCCGACGGAACACCGACGATGCGCGTCGACCGCATCGTCGAGGACGCGATCCTGGAGTCGATCCACCGCAGTCGCGTGAACCTCCTGTCCGAGGAAGCCGGGTTCGTCGACAACGGCTCCTCGATCACCCTCGTCATCGACCCGGTCGACGGGTCCGCGAACGCCGCGTTCGGCGTTCCCCTCTCCTGCTTCGCCGGTGCGCTCGTCGAAGACGGCACGGCAAAAGAAGCTCTCACGACATGGTTCGACACGGGCCGTGCGTGGCATGCGCTCGCGGGAGTGCCGACGTCGTTCCGCACGACCGGGCGCACGACGTTGGACGGCGCGTCCGTGTGCCTGATGAGGCCGAAGACCGGCACCCAGGACGCGTGGTTGCGCATCGCGAACCGCGCCGACCGCATCCGGGTGCTGTGCACGACCTGCCTGGAGACGATGCTGGTCGCCGAGGGCACCGTGGACGCCTTCATCGATCCGGGCAGCGACACGCACCGGATCATGGACCTCGCGACGGCACTGGTCACCGTGCCGGCCGCGGGCGGGGTGCTCGTCGACCTGCACGGGCGGCCGTTCACGTTCGAGCCCGACCTGACCCACCGGTGGTCGGGCGTGGCGGCAGCGACTCCCCAGCTGGCCGAGGAGCTGATCGCGACGGTGTTGGGTTAGACCGTGCCCCGCGACTCGACGACGCAGTCGGGTCCGGGGAACACCAGACCTTCGTGCCCGTCGTTGAAGCGGACGAGATACGGCGGGTGGCCGTCGGTCCCGCGCACTTCGAGGATCTCGCCCAGCCGCTCCTCGAGTCCGATGGAGCGGCTGTGGACGTGGAGCCTGTCACCCACTGTTGCTTGCATGGTGCTGCGCACCTCCGGTGTGCGGCGTGAGGCGTGGCGCTGAACGCGTTAAAGCCTAGGCCGACACCGGAGACGCGCAACAGGGCTCAAGTGCTCATCCGCCGCAGGCCGAGGAGACCTTCGCGGCGAGAGCGGCCTTCTGCTGCATCCAGTCCGCCGCGGAACCGACGTTCTGCATGCCGTTGGCCGCTTCCTCGAGAGCCTTCTTGACCTGCTCGTCCGGCGCGGAGTTCGCGAGGGTCTCGAGCTCCTTCGCCTTGGCCTGGGTGTCTTCCAGTGCCTTCTGCGGGTCGCTCAGGTCAGGCGAGAAGCCCACCAGCTGGATCGCGTCAGCACACAGCTTCACCTTGTCCGCGGTGTCGCTGACGCCCTGGATCGTGTCGCACGCCGTCAAGCTGCCCAACGCGATGACAGCCGCTGCCAGCGGTCCAACTACGCGCATTCGCGCTCCTTCTGCCCGATCTGTCCGTTTGTTTCACCATTGACTCTACCGACGAACGTCCTGATCGAGTCGGCGTTGGTAAAGCTTTCGGATGACGTCGTCGATCTCGGGTTCCACGACGGCGAGGTCGTGGACCTCCACCTGGCTCACCACCCGCGTGATCAGCTGTGCCGCCGTCGTCTCCGCCCGCCGGAAGGTGAGGTGGTGCCGCAGCCCTCCCGCCTCGCTGCGCACCGCCGTCACTCCTGGGACGTCCGGGGCCGGTCCGGGTTCCCTGAGCTCGATGACCAGCTCGCGTTCGGGCGTGACCTCGGCGCGCAGCTCGTCGAGCGGTCCGTCGGCGAGCACCCGGCCGTGGTCGATCACCATCAGCCGCGGGCAGAGGCGTTCGATGTCGTCGAGGTCGTGCGTGGTGAGCAGGAGCGTAGTGCCGCGGCGGGTGTTGATGTCGGCGAGGAACTCCCGGAGGCGTTCCTTGGACTCGAGGTCCAGGCCGATCGTCGGCTCGTCGAGCACCAGCAGCTCCGGCGCGTGCAGGAGCGCCGCCGTGATCTCGCCGCGCATCCGTTGCCCCAGCGAGAGCTGGCGGACCGGCGTGATCAGGAGCTCCTGCAGGCCCAGGAGCTCGACGCACTCGTCGAGCCTGGTCCGGTAGTCCTGCGCGGACACGCGGTAGATCGACTTGAGCAGGTCGAAGCTGTCCTGCAGCGGCAGGTCCCACCAGAGCTGGCTGCGCTGGCCGAACACGACGCCGATGCGCCTCGCCAGATCGCGTCGCTGCTTCGACGGGTCCACGCCGTTGATCCGGATGTGGCCACTGGTCGGCACCAGGATCCCGGTCAGCATCTTGATCGTCGTGGACTTGCCGGCGCCGTTCGGCCCGACGTACCCGACGGCTTCGCCCGCCTCGACGCCGAACGTGACGCCGTCGACCGCCGTGACGGTCTTGTAGTTGCGGCGCAAACCCTTCGACGTGGCGACCTTGAACTCCCTGCGGAGCTCCCTGACCTCGATCATGATCCCGTTCCCCGGTAGTGCCCGACCGCGAACCGCCACACGAACCCGGCGACGACGGCCGCCAGGACCGCGACGAGCGGTGATGTCCACCCGACCCAGCCAGGCAGGCCGAGCGGGTCTTGCTTCCCGAGCAGCGCGAGGCTCGGGTAGTACGCCACGAACGCACCCGGCACGATGAACGCCATCAGCCAGCGCAACGGCCGTGAGTAGACGTTGATCGGGTACGACGTGAAGGCGTTGCTGCCGTACGTGACGGCGTTGGCGAACTCGCGCCCCTCGACGATCCAGAAGCAGATCGAGCAGGCCACCACCCACACCGAGCTGTAGATGACCGCGCCCGCGACCGGCGTCACGACGGTCAGCACGACCTTCGCGGGCGACCAGTCGACGGCAGCGTGCGCCAGCGCGTAGGCCATGACCGCCAGCGCGCCGGTGATGCGCCCGATCCTCCTGAGGCGGATGTCGGAGCACATGATCTGCGGCAACGTGCCCAGCGGCCGCATCAGCAGCACGTCGAAGGTACCGGTGCGGATGTACGTCGGCAGGTTGTCGAGCTGCCCTGCGAAGAGGTCCGCCACCCCGAACGCCGCGCCCGCGAACGCGTACATCAGCAGCACCTCGTTCTTGCTGAAGCCGCCGAGTGCGGTGATCTGGGTGAAGAGGATGAGGATGACGAGCAGCTCGTAGCACTGCGCGATCACCTGCGTGACGAAATCCATCGCGAACGAGGCGCGGTAGGACATCTGGCTGCGCAGGCGCGCCGCGATGAGCTTCGGGTAGATGACGTCAGCCACCCTGCACCACCACCTTGCGCACCGCGCGCTGCAACGCGACGTGGCCGAGTCCGAGCATGACCGCGGCCCAGAAAGCCTGGTACAGAAGGACCTCCAGCGGGTTGCCGTGCCCGAGGAACACGTCGATCGGCGCCTGCAGCAACGCCGGGAACGGCGTCAGCCAGAGCACGTCCCGAGCCCATCCGGGGAAGAACGCGATCGGCACGGTGAGCCCGCAGAGCAGGCCCGACGTGACGTTCCAGAACCCGTACAGCCCCCGGTTGTCGAGCAGCCAGAACGCGCTGACGTCGATGAGGAACCGGAACGCGAAGCTGATGACCAGCGCGAAGACCGCGCTGACCCCGAACAGCGGCCACTGCGCCAGGGTCTCGGGGAACTGGAAGGGGAACAGCACCATGCCGAACACCACCGGTGGCGCCAGCCTGGTCAGGAACGCGAACCCGCTGCGGCCGACGTCCTGCGCGAGCAAAGCGCTCTGCAGGTGCCACGGCCGGTACAGGTCTACTACCACGTCACCGGATCGCACGCGCTCGGCGAGCTCGTTGTTCCCCCACAACAGGATGAACCCGAGCAGCCCCTGCCCGATCCAGACGTACGTGTTGGCGGCAGCGAGGGTGTAGTCCGCGATCTCGCCGTTCGCCGCTGCGAGAGCGGCGGCGAGGATCGCGACCCGCAGCAGGCCGAAGACCACGTTCGTGGTCATCCCGGCCAGCATCGCTTGTCGGTAGGTCGAATACCTTCGGAATCCAGCAATGATCAAATCGGCGTGAACACGCACGTCGATCTACGTTAGTGACCGTCGCAAGTGGATTTCCCTAGCTGCCGAACGCGCTGGTCACGACCTCGCCGACCCCGGGCTGCGCGGCGAGGCAGAGGAAGTAGTTGCGGGTGCCGTCCTGGAACCCGACCGCGGTGATCTCCCAGCTCGTCGTGTCGACCGCCGCCCGCGTGTTGGCCTTCATCGCCGCGGACGTGCAGACGCCCTTCACCTCGGCCGAGGCCGCCAGCTCGTCGGAGTCGACCGCCGGGATCGCGCCGGAGAGCCAGCCTCCCGCGAACGCCTCCCAGTAGTGCTCGTCCGCGCAGCTGCCCACCTTGCGGGCCACGGCGGGCTGACCACCGAAGTTGTTGATCCCGCGGAAGCACGTCGACTCGTCGACGCAGAACGCCTCGCCGCACTTCTTGAGAAACGGCGGCACGTCCTCGGAGCCGCCCTGCTGCGTCGTCTGCGGTCCCGGCCCCTGCGCGGTCGTCTGGTCCTCGCCGTAGGAGTTCCACGCGAACACGCCCGCCGTGACAGCGACGACCAGCCCTGCCGCGGCGGCGACCAGCGGCCACCTCTTGCGCTTCGGCGGCGCGGAGACCGGCACCGTCGGCTGCCGCATCGGGTCGCGCAGCTCGTCCCGCAGCTGGGCGGCACTGGCCGTGCGCAGGTTGGCGTCCGGGTGCAGCGCCCGAGCCAGCGCCTCGTGCAACGCCGGCGGCACCCCGTCGACGGCGGGCACCGGCCGGCGCAGGATCTCGCCGAGCTGGTCGAAGCTGTTGATGGGCCACGGAACCGGCCGCGGCGGCTTGCCCGCGAGCAACGTGTAGAGCGTCGCGGCGAGCGAGTAGACGTCGGCCTGCGGCGTCGGCTCGGCCATCGCGAACGCCTCCGGCGGCGCGTAGCTGGGGCTCAGGGCGTCCCGCGTGACCGTGCTGCCGCCCTGCGCGTCCAGCAACGCCGCGAGCCCGAAGTCGGCGAGCTTGGGCGTGCCGTACCGGTCGACGAGGATGTTGCCGGGCTTGATGTCCCGGTGCAGCACACCTTCCTGGTGCGCGGAGGAGAGCGCGTCCGCGAGCTTGATGCCGAGGTCCCGCACCTGCTCGGGGTGCAACGGCCCCTGCCGGTCCAGCTGGTCGGCGAGCGACCCGCCCGTGCACAGCTCCATGACGATGTACGGGGTGCCCCAGGCGGTGATGTTCGCGTCGTGCACCCCGACCACGTGGGGATGCCCTGACAACTTGGCCGCGGCCCGTGCCTCCCGCAGGAACCGGTGCCGGTCCCGCTCGTCGACCAGCACCCGGTTGTCGATCTTGACGGCGACGTCGCGGTGGAGCTGCGCCTGGTGCGCGCGATACACGGTGGCGAACCCGCCGGCGCCCAACGGTCTGAAGTCGGACAAGCCGGGGATGTGAGGTGCGGTCACGCGCGGCAGCCTAGCTCCGCACCCCGACATTCCCTGGTTCAGGCCGTGCAGTTCAAAGCGCCACTGCGGAGAGCGTGTTTGTCGGTGTTGTCGTCGTCCGACCAGAGGGTCAGCTTCTTGCCGTTGACGCAGTCGGGAGAGATCGCAAAGCCTTCGAGGTTCACGTTCGGCAGCTGGGACGGCCGGTCGTAAGTCGCCGTCGTCTTGAACTTCCCGTCGACGACGGCGAGCGTCGTGGCCCTGCCGCCGCAGTGGTCGTCGCAGGTCGCCCACAGCCTGGTGCCCTCGAACTCCAGGTCCATCACCTGCTTCTGCCCGCTGGCGAACCTGGCGACCAGCGCGACCCCGGCGTTCCGCAGTGCGTACAGGTAGATCTCGCCGGTGGCCTCGAGCCCGACCGCGACCAGCCCGCTCCCGTGACCTGGGTAGTCGGCGGGGTCGTAGAGCTTTCCGTTGTCGGCCTTGAACCCTTGCCGCGTCAGGAACGCGTCCGGAACCCAGGCGATGCCCTCCGGCCCGTCGTTGGGGTCCGTCGACGGCATCCCCGTCAGCGCCCACTCCTCGGTACCGGACGTCCCGTACCTGAGCACGGTGGGCGCACTCACGTCCTCATTGTCGTTGTCCCGCTCGGAGACGACGAAGAGCCCGTCCGGCGTGCTCACAACACCTTCAGCGTCAGGATCGCCCTGCCCGTCCGCGAACGTGAGGGACCTCTTCTCGCCGACCTTCCACGTGCTGCCACTGGGCACGAGCCGGTAGAGCGTGGACGGGCTGTTCTTCACCGCCCACAGGACTTGTGGGTTCTCGAACGACAGTCCGCTGAGGTTCTTGCCGAACACACCGCTGCCGTCAGCCGTCCTGGTGGCCGAGTCGCCCGGCCACGTGTTCGCAGCCTCCACCGGCGCAGCGCTCAGACAAAGCGCGAGAACCGTGAAAACGCCCAGTGCCTCGATGCGCAACGCAACGCTCCTTCTCATCCGAGGCACGATGGCACCTCGTCGGAACAGGCGGCGTATACCCAGTGGACCAGATGAGGAACAGCCGGGCTACTTCTTGGCAGCGGTCTTCGCGGCCTTCTTGAAGTCGCGAACCTCCAGCAACGACCTCTGATCCGTCACATCGGCGACGCTACGACGGCTTCCGTCCTCGCCGTAGTGCCCGGCGGCCTCCCGCCACCCCTGCGGCGCGACACCGAACTGCTTGCCCAGGAGGGCCAGGAAGATCCTGGCCTTCTGGTCCCCGAACCCCGGCAACGCCTTGAGCCGCTCGAGCACCGTCTTCGCGTCGCCCTCGGCCCAGATCCCGGTGACGTCGCCGTCGTACTGCTCGACGATCGACTGCGACAGGGCCTGCACCCGCTTGGCCATCGAGCCGGGGAAGCGGTGCACGGCGGGTGGGGTGGCCATGATCGTCGCGAAGGTCTCGGGGTCGGCCTCGGCGATGCGGTGCACGTCCAGGCCGGCCATGCGGTCGGCCAGTGCCTTGGGGCCGGAGAAGGCCTTCTCCATGGGAATTTGTTGATCAAGCATCATTCCCA
>NZ_DATLEC010000262.1:0-65603 GCF_035525475.1 Lentzea sp.
CAACGCGAGTGCGCGCACGTTGTCGCTGACCGTGGGCTACCAGGACAGCGCTGACGTGGTGAGGAGTTCTGTTGCCGGCGTGGTCGGCTGGAACTCCGCCGGTGTGCTGTCGGTGGGTGAGTCCTTCACCGGCAGCATCGACGAGTTGACGACGTTGCAGGGTGTTCTCGGTTCTTAGAGGACCGCTCCCTCGGCGGGGACGCCGCTGACCGCGCGTGGCTGTGGCGGCGTCCCGAGCCTGACCGCGACGGTGAGTTCGGCGTCCGCCGCGGCTTCCTGCGCACGCCTCGCCAGACTTCGGACGGTCGTGCGCGCCTGCTGTGAGCTGATCTGCCCACAGCAGAGAAAGCAGCGAACCGCACGGGCGCACCGGCATCGTCGGTGCCATGACGAACAACGAGAAGCTCTTCAGCCCAGGGCTGCGGGAACGGTTCTTCAGTCAGCGCGTGCTGATTCTCGACGGCGCGCTCGACGACGACAACGGCACGGTGCTCGCTACCCAGATGCTGTCGCTGGCGAGTGAGGACCCGCGGCAGGACATCGCGTTGTGGATCCACTCGCCGGGTGGTTCGGTGCCCGCGATGCTGGCCATCCGCGACGTGATGCGGCTCGTGCCGTGTGACGTGGCGACGCTCGCGCTGGGACTGGCGTGCAGCGCCGGGCAGTTCCTGCTGTCGTCCGGGAGCAGGGGTAAGCGGTTCGCGTTGCCGCACGCGCGGATCCTGATGCACCAGGGGAGTGCGGGCATCGGCGGGTCGGCCGTCGAGGTCGAGGTGCAGGCGGACGACCTGCGCTACACCAGGGACACCGTGCTCGGGCTGATCGCGGAGGACACCGGGCAGCCGTTCGACCGCGTCTTCACCGACTCGCTGCACGACCGGTGGTTCACCACCGAACAGGCGAAGGAGTACGGGTTCATCGACCACGTGGTCAGCGACCTCGGACAGGTCGTGCCCGTCCGCATGCACAAGCTGGGACTGCACTCGGGAGCTGTCGCATGAGCACCTACACCATTCCCAACGTCATCACGCGGGACGCGCGGGGTGAGCGGGTCATGGACGTCTACTCGCACCTCCTCTCCGAACGGATCGTCTACCTCGGCACCGGGATCGACTCCGGGGTCGCCAACGCGTTGATCGCCCAGCTGCTGCACCTGGAGGCGGACAACCCGGAGCTGGAGATCAACCTCTACATCAACTGCGAGGGCGGCGACCCCGCGGCGATGCTCGCGCTCTACGACACCATGCGCTACATCGAGGCGCCGGTGGCCACCACCTGCGTCGGACAGGCCGTGGCGGCCGGGGCGGTGCTGCTGGCCGCGGGCGCCGAGGGACGCCGGGCCGTGCTGCCCCACGCCAGGGTCGTGCTGCACCAGCCCGCGGCGCAGGGACGCGGGACGATCCCGGACCTGATCCTCGCGGCGGACGAGGTGGTCCGGGTGCGCACGCAGCTCGAGGACATCCTGTCGAAGCACACCGGCCGGGCCGTGGACCAGCTGCGCCACGACACCGACCGGGACCGCGTGTTCGACGCTCCCGGCGCCGTCGAGTACGGGCTCGTGGACCGCGTGCTCGAACGACGTCGTTAGGCGGCCATGAGCACCGGGCCGGAGGGACGGCCGGTGGGGCGCGACGTCTGGAAGTGGCCCGCTGAACGGACGTACGCGCCGTGGCGGCGCACTAAACCGGCGATCCCGACCAGCAGGTCGGCCAGGTCGACGCCCAACGCGCCGGCCACCGCGGCGATCATCTCGCTCGACGGCTCCTTGCGGCCGCGCTCGATCTCGGACAGGTACTGCACCGAGATTCCCGCGCGGTCGGCCACGTCGACGAGGCGCTCGCCCAGCTCCTCCCTCGTCTCGCGCAGCTTGCGGCCCAGGGCCTCCCGCCACAACGGTTCGGGAGCGCGCTTGAAGTCCAGGATCTCCGCCATGCCGACCATCGTGACAGCAGCGCGGCAAAGCAAAAGGGGCGTTCTGCTGACAGCAGAACGCCCCTTCGCCTCGACCATCACACCAGCTGTCCGGCCCTCTCGGCCTTCTTGCGGCGCAACCGCAGCACGACCGCCGTCGCCAGGATCACGACGAGGACGGTGTACGCCACCGCCGCGAACGGGCTGGTGACCAGCGCGCTCAACGAGCCCTCGCTGATCTGCAGCGTGCGCCGGACCTGCTCCTCCGCCATCGGCCCGAGGATCAGGCCGACGACCAGTGGCGCGACCGGATATCCGTGCCGCCGCATGAAGAAGCCGACCACACCGATCGCCAGCAGCACGATCAGGTCGTCCACGACGAAGTTCACCGCGTAGGTGCCCAGCGCCGCGAACAGCAGGATGCCCGCGTAGAGGTACGGCCGCGGGATCTGCAGCACCTTCACCCAGATCTTCACCAGGGGAAGGTTCAGCACGAGCAGCATCACGTTGCCGATGTACAGCGACGCGATCAGCGCCCACACCATCGCCGAGTTGTTGGTGAACAGCAACGGTCCCGGCTGGATGCCGTAGCTCTGGAACGCCGCCACGATCACCGCGGCCGTCGCCGTCGTCGGCAGGCCCAGCGTCAGCAACGGCACCAGAACGCCCGCCGCGGCCGCGTTGTTGGCCGCCTCGGGTCCCGCCACGCCCTCGATCGCGCCCTTGCCGAACTCCTCCGGCCGCTTCGAGAGCTTCTTCTCCGCCGCGTACGACAAGAACGTCGACACGTCCGCGCCACCGGCCGGCACGGTGCCGATCGGGAAGCCGATGAACGTGCCGCGCAGCCACGGCTTCCAGGAACGCGCCCAGAAGTCCCGCGTCATCCACTTGCCGCCCACGGGGATGACCTCGACCGGCCCGTGCCGCAGCCGCGACGCCACGTACAGCGCCTCGCCGACCGCGAACACGCCGACCGCCACCACGACCACGTCGATGCCGTCGGCCAGCGTCGACACCCCGAGGGTGAAGCGCTGCTGCCCCGACAACGTGTCGGTGCCGATCAGGCCGATGAACAGGCCGAGGCCCAGCGACGCCAGCCCGCGCACGGGAGAGGACCCGAGCAGCGCCGCCACGGTCGTGAACGCCACCACCATCAGCGCCACGTAGTCGGCGGGACCGAGCTGCACCGCGAGGTCCGCGATGGTCGGTGCCAGCAACGTCAGCAGGATCGTCGCGATCGTGCCCGCCACGAACGACCCGATGGCCGCGGTCGCGAGCGCGGCAGCACCGCGCCCGGCCCTGGCCATCTTGTTGCCCTCCAGGGCGGTCACGATGGACGACGACTCGCCCGGGGTGTTGAGCAGGATCGAGGTCGTCGATCCGCCGTACATCCCGCCGTAGTAGATGCCCGCGAAGATGATCAGCGCGGCCGTCGGCTCCAGCGTGTACGTCAACGGCAGCAGCAACGCCACCGTCATCGCCGGGCCGATGCCCGGCAGCACGCCGACCGCGGTGCCGAGCGTGACGCCCAGCAACGCGTACAGCAGGTACTCGGGCTGCGCGGCGGTCGCGAAACCCTCCAGGAGAGCGGTGATGCTATCCATCGAGGAACGGCACCCCTTCGAAGATCCCGGCGGGTAGCGACAGACCCAGTCCGGACGCGAAAACCACCTGCACGACGAGCGCGAGCACGATCGCGATCGGCAGCGCCCGCCACCAGGTCGCGCCCAGGGTCCAGGCGGCGCCGAAGAACAGCAGCGCCGCCGCGACGGGCCAGCCGACGACGTCGATCAGCACCAGGTGCGCCACGAGGATCACCACGAGCTTGCCGACGGTCGTCCAGTCGGTGCGGACCGACTCGTCCACGTCCTCGGCGTCCTCGGCCTGTCCGAGCTTGCCCCTGGCCGTGGCGATGATCGCGGCGATGCCCGTCAGCACGAGCAGAACTCCCACGGCGTAAGGAAAAGCACGTGGTCCTACGGCGTTGTCGTCGCGCGCGGCGATCGTGGTCGCGTCGACCAGGGTGAAGACCCCGACCGCCGCGACCAGACCGCCGAACGCGTACTCCTCGACCTTTTCAGCAATCACTTGACGAGCCCGATGTCCTGCAGTGCGGGCTTGACGCGGCCGATCTCCTTGAACATGAAGGTCGAGAACTCGGTGCCGGTGAGGAACGTGTCCGTCCAGCCCTTCTTCTTGAGCTCTTCCTGCCACTGCTCGCTCGCGTGCATGTCGGTGACCAGCTTGGTCAGCCGCAGCTTGGCCTCCGCCGAGATCGAGGCCGGCGCCACGACACCACGCCAGTTGATCAGCTCGACGCCGAGGCCCTTGAACGTCGGCGCGTTCACGTCGGGGTTCGGGTTGGGGCCCGAGGTGCCGAGCGCGCGCAGCTTGCCGGCCTTGATCTGCTCCTTGTACTCGCCGACGCCGGAGATGCCCGCGTCGACCTTCTTGCCCAGCAGAGCCGCCAGCGACTCACCGCCGCCGGAGTACGGCACGTAGTTGAGCTTGGCCGTGTCGATGTTCTTCGCCTTGAGGAGCAGACCGGCGAGGATGTGGTCGGTGCCGCCGGCGGAACCGCCGGTGATCGACACCCCCTTGCCCTTCTCGTTGACCGCGTTGAGCAGGTCCTCGATGGTCTTGTGCGGCGAGTCCGCCGGAACCACGACCACCTCGTCCTCGGCGGTCAGCCGGGCGATCGGCGTGGTCTCCTCGAGCCGTGCCTTGGACGCGTTGGTCTCCACCGCGCCGACCATCACCAGGCCGGTGATCATCAGGAACGACTCGGAGCGCTCCGAGGTGAGCTTCTGCAACCCGACCGTGCCGCCGGCGCCACCGACGTTGCTGACCTGGACGGAGTTGGCGAGCTTGGCGCCGCTCACCGCCGCCTGCATGGCTCGCGCGGTCTGGTCCCAGCCGCCACCGGGGTCCGCGGGCGCCATGATCTCCAGCTTGGCGATGGAGCCACCGTCGGCACTCTTGGCCGACTGGCCACACCCCGCGAGCACCAGTCCAGCAGCGGCGACCGCCACCGCTCGTCTCCAGCCCGTACCCATCGAAGAAGCTCCTAGTTTCGTTGCGAACGTTGCGCGGGGACGCTAGGTAACCACTGCGCCACACGTAAGTGTTCGGTCGTAAGTTGCGTATTGGTCGTTTAGTTCGTGACATGATTCACAGCCGATGCGACAGAATCTCACTCATGTTTCGGCGGTCGGTGTCGTTTGGGGCCTTGCTACTGGCATTGCAGGTGGTCATCGTGTTGATGACGACTTGTGCCGCCGGGCTGCTCGCGGCCAAACTCCAGAGCGACCGCATCCGGGAGTCCTACAAGGACAGGATGCTGTCGGTTGCGGAGAGCGTGGCGCAGTTACCTACTGTAATTGACGCCTTCGGGTCGAATGACCCGACCGTGACGATCCAACCGCTGGCCGAGGTGATCCGGAAGGCGTCCAACGTGACGTACGTGGTCGTCACCGACCGTAATGGCGTCCGCTACGCGCACCCCGACCCGAACCGCATCGGCGAGCGCGTCTCGACCGACCCCAGCGTCGCCCTCTCCGGCGAGATCTTCGTCGGGACGGAGACCGGCACGCTCGGCACGTCGCTCCGGGCGAAGGTGCCGGTGCGGTCGCGCGACGGGCAGATCATGGGCATCGCGTCGGTCGGCATCCTGGAGAGCGAGCTGTCCGACGACTTCGCCGAGGACCTGCCGGAGCTGATCGGCTGGCTGGCGGGGGCGGCGCTGATCGGCGTGCTCGGCGCGGCGCTGATCACCCGGCACTTCCGGCGCCGCACGTTCCGGCTCGAACCGGCCGAGATCGCGCAGCTGCTGGAGACCAGGCACGCCATGCTGCACGGCATCCGCGAAGGCGTCGTCGCCGTGGACGACCAGGAGCGGCTCGCCCTGGTCAACGACGAGGCGAAGCGGCTGCTCGGCCTGGAGGAGGACCCGAGCGGACGGCCTGCGGCCGAGGTCCTCGACGACGGCCTGCTGGACCTGGCGCGCGGCGACGACGACGTCGCCGATCGCCTTGTCCTCGCGGGAGAACGGGTTCTGGTCGCGAACCGCACCACGGCGAAGACGCACGACCGTGCCGTGGGTGTCGTGCTCACGTTGCGCGACAGGACAGAGCTGCACGACGCGTTGCGGGAGCTCGACGGCCAGCGCACGGTCACGGAGGTGCTGCGCGCGCAAGCCCACGAGTTCTCCAACCACCTGCACGTCATCGGCGGTCTGCTGGATCTCGACCGCGGTGCCGACGCCGTCGCGTACATCGAACGGGTCGGTGGCGCGGGCTCGGTCACGGCCGACATCATCGACGGCGCGAACGCCGACCCGGCGCTCGCGGCGTTGCTGCTCGCCAAGTCGTCGACCGCGCACGAACGCGGCGTGCAGCTCAGGCTCGACCCGGAGAGCGCGGTGGACACCCGAGCGGGCGACGACGCGCTGACGGTGCTGGGGAACCTGGTGGACAACGCGGTGGACGCGGTGGAGACGGGCGGCACGGTGCGCGTGCTGGTCCGCTCGTCGAGCAGCGGGGTGCGAGTGGTCGTGGACGACGACGGTCCCGGAGTGGCGGAGTCGGAACGCGGCCGCATCTTCGACCTGGGCGTGAGCTCGAAGGACGCCCAGGGCGCGCACGGCAGGGGAATTGGACTCGCATTGGTGTCGAGGGTGGTGACCCGGCGCAGTGGCCGGGTGGCGATCAACGACTCGGAACTCGGCGGCGCGTCGTTCGACGTGTGGCTGCCGGAAACGGGGAACCGATGAGCGTGCGAACGCTCGTTGTTGATGACGACTTCGCCGTGGCCGCGATCCATCGCGGCTTCCTGGAGGCGATGCCCGAGTTCGAGGTGGTGGGCGAGGCGCACCGCGGCGGGGAGGCGTTGCGGGCGGTCGACGCCCTGCGCCCCGACCTGGTGCTGCTGGACATCCACCTGCCCGACATGTCGGGGCTCGAGGTGCTGTCGCGGTTGCGCGCCCGCGGCGGGACACCGGTCGACGTCATCGCCGTCACGGCGGCGCGCGAACGGGAGACGGTGCGGCAGGCCATGTCCCGCGGTGTGGACAACTACCTCGTGAAGCCGTTCACGCGCACGGCGTTCCTCGACCGCATGCGGGGGTACCTGGCCCAGCGCATCGAGGTGCAGCGGTTCGGGCAGGTGCTGGACCAGGACGAGGTCGACCAGCTGATGCACCACCGGCCGCGCACGGCGGCCATGCCCAAGGGCCTGTCCGCCGTGACGATGCGGCTGGTGATCGACGCGTTGCGGGACTGCGAGAACGACCTCTCGGCCCAGGAGGTCGGTGACAGGGCCGGCCTGTCCCGCGTGAGCGCGCGCCGGTACCTGGAGCACCTGGTGACGATCGGGAAGGCCGAGGTGCAACCGCGGTACGGCATGGCGAACCGCCCGGCGCACGGCTACCGGCTGACCTGAGCGTCCCAGTCGATGCGGTAGTTCTGGTCCCTCGTGAACGCACGGCGCCCGACCGTCTTCATCACGAGGGGCATGAGCAGCCGCGTCACGGGACCGATGCCGCGCTTGTTGTTGTTGGTGCGCGCCGCGCGCGCCGCGATCCCTTCCACGCGAGGGCGGCGCAGGCGTTCATAGGTGGCGAACGCCGTGGGGATGTCACGGATATCGCGCAGGCACCGTGCCAGCTGCACGGCCGACTCCGCCGCGAGCGAGGCGCCCTGACCGGAGCTGGCGCTCGGCGCGTGGGCCGAGTCGCCGACCAGCACCATGCGGTCGCGGTGCCAGCGCGGCACGCTCGGCATGATCTCCAGCGGCCCGGCGCCGATCACGGACTCGCTGTGCGCCAGCAGCTGCTTCGCCGGCACGTCGTCCCCATAGGCCTCGTGCAGCCGCGCCAGCCAGGTGGCGTGCGGAACGGCGTCCATCTCGGCCGCCGTCATCGGCTCCGGGACCGCCAGGTTGGTGAACCACGCGATGGTGCCGTCCGGCTGCGCCCAGTAGCCGAGGAACGAGCTGCCGAAGACGAAGTACATCGTCTCCGGATCGCACCGCACGCCGCTGCCCGAGGCGAACGAGCCGAACCCCAGCAGGCCGACGTACTCGGGGCCGGGAGCGACGGGGTCGATGATCGCGCGGACCGTCGAGCGGATGCCGTCGGCGCCCACCAGCACGTCGCCCGACTCGGTGCTGCCGTCGGAGAACAGCGCCGTGACACCGTCCTCCCGCGTCCGCACGTCCACGAGCCGCTTGCCGTGCTCGACCTTGATCTGGTGCGCCGTCGCGAGATCCCTGAGACGGCGGTAGAGGTCGGTGCGCCACACCACCCGGCTCGGGTCACCCTCGACGGCGCCCAGTGCGTGGCCCTTGCCGTCCGCCATCACCATGCGCCGGACGGGCTCGCCGAAGCCGGTGTCCAGACCGACGACCTCCAGCGCCGCCAGCCCGTTCGGCGCCAGGGTGAGGATCCCGCCGACACCGTCCGCCGTGGCGTCGTACGCCTCGAACACGACCGACTCGATGCCCGCCCTGCGCAGGGCGAGCGCCGTGACGGGCCCCGCGATGCCGCCCCCGATGACCAACGCCTTCATCGTTCCCCTCCGAACACTCGACGCCACAGGTGCTGGTACTCGGTCTTCGCCAGTTCCGCCGTGAGCTTCTCGACGAGCCGCAGTTCGGCCTCCAGCAACGACATCCGGTACTCCTCCTCGACGAGGAAGATCCACTGGACGCCGTCGCCGGTCGCCTTGGCGACCATCCCGCGCGTCTCCTCGAGGTCCTTCTTCAACGCCGCGGCGCGGGTGCGGAGCAGCTCCACGGCCTCCACCGGGTCCAGCACCGAGATGAGCGACAACGCCACGCCGAACTGCGGGTACTCGTGCACCGGGTCGCGGACGAGCTCGCGCATCCAGTCGTACAGCTCGGCCCGCCCGGCCTCGGTCAGCGCGTAGATCGTGCGCTCGGGCCGCTGGGTGTCCTTGACGGTCTCCTGCTCGGCGACGAACCCGGCCTTCCGCAGCTGCTCGACGACCATGTACAGCGAGCCGCGGTTGAACTTGATGTTGCGGTCCTTGCCGGTGTC
The DNA here is from genome assembly GCF_035525475.1 of Lentzea sp. Lineage (GTDB taxonomy): Bacteria > Actinomycetota > Actinomycetes > Mycobacteriales > Pseudonocardiaceae > Lentzea. Next base: position 8,969 of record NZ_DATLEC010000262.1, read on the forward strand.
CTTGAGCTGTTTGCCCAGCTCGTAGGGGTGCAGGGGCTGCATCACGAGATGTGCCAGCACCGCCAGTGCCAGCGGGTTCGACACTTTGCGCCGCATCGGACCTCCATTGGTTTAAATCAACTATCCGCCCCTGACTAGTCAGTGTCAACTAATCTGCGCCTGTGGCATGATCGCGGACATGAGAACCGGGGGCAGGATTCTCGTGTTGACGGCTGCGTTCGTGAGCCTGGTGGCGTGCGGGACGCGTCCGGAGGCGCCGTCGCTCCCGGAACCGACGGTCGCGCGGTCGATCTCGTTGATCACGCCGCCGTCGGGCGACCCCGCCTGCGACACGGGACTGCGCTTCACGACGGGCGCCACCGAGGCGGCGTCGGGCCTGCGCGTGATGGCCGTCGAGGTGCTCAACTGCGGCACGGAACCCGTGCGGCTCAACGGGTATCCGCAGATCAAGCTCCTCGACGAGCAGAGGCGGCAGCTCGACGTGGAGATCGTCCAGGGATCGGGCGGCATCGCGTCGGTCGAGGGCTTCGACGACGCGCCGCATCCCGTCGTAGTGCAGCCGGGGGAGCGCGCGAACACGGCGTTCCTGTGGCGCAACACGCACACGTCGGTCGACCCGCCGCAGGTCGGCAGCCACGTCGACATCGCGGCCGCGGCGGGTGGCACGTGGCAGCCGCTGATGCCGGTCTCGCCGGAACGGGGAATCCTCCTCGACCTCGGCAGCACCGGGCGGATCGGCGTCAGGGCCTGGTCCCGCTAGCCTGGTGCCGAGCAGGGCGATCCATCTCGGCATCGGCCTGCTGTGGTTCCCCGTCCTGATCACGGCGGCCGGCCGGGCTCGCGCTTTCCCGCTGCGGCAACGGATTCCGCTGGACCGCCCGTCCGCGTCGGCGCTGATCGCGTTCCGCTTGAAAACCGCTGCTGACGCGCGCTGACGTGTGATCTGATGAGCGCATGTCGACCGCCGCACTTCTGAGCTTCTCGCTCGTCGCGCTGCTCACCGTCCTCACGCCAGGCCTCGACACGGTGATGGTGCTGCGCACGGCGTTGCTGAGCGGCAAACGCGCGGCGCTGGGTGTCGTCCTCGGCATCTCGCTGGGGTGCCTGGTGTGGGCGGTGGCGAGCCTCGCGGGCCTCACGGCGTTGCTGACGGCATCCGAGGTGGCCTACGACGTCGTCCGCTGGCTCGGCGCGGCCTACCTGATCTACCTGGGCGCCAAGGCTTTGTGGAACTCCCGCAAGGCCGCGTCCCTGGAGGACTCGCGTCCGGTGCCGGGCGCGCGGGCGTCGTTGCGCGTGGGGCTGCTGACGAACCTGCTCAACCCGAAGGTCGGCGTCTTCTACCTGTCGTTGCTGCCGCAGTTCATGCCCGCCGCGCAGCCGGCGTGGGGTGCGGTGCTCGTGGCGATCCACCTCGGACTCGGCCTGGTGTGGCTGCCGTTCCTGGTCGTGGTGGCGGGCCGGGCTCGTGCTTTCCTGCTGCGCCAACGGGTCCTGCTCGACCGGCTGACCGCGTCGGTGTTCGTCGCACTGGGCCTGAAGCTCGCTTTCGAGGCCCGCTAACGCTCCCCCGACGCGGACCGGGACCGGTGCCACGCCGCGAGCGCGACCCTGGTCGGCAGCCCTGGTTTCGCGCCGATGTCGACGACGTGCCGGTCCGCGGTCCTCGGGGAGATGAACAGCCGAGCGCCGATCTGCTTCGCCGTGAAGCTTTCCGCGACCAACCCGGCGATCGTGAACTCCTGCCTGGTCAGCCCGTCCGGCAGCAGGGGCTTGAGCGGACGACGCTCCGAGTCCGGCACCGGTTCGAGGGCGAACTCCATCGCCTGCTCCGGCCGCAGGTCGAGGCCCAGCGTCGTGATGACCGGGTAGTCGTCGGCGAGCGCGCGGCGGACGATCCGGTCCGCCCGCTCCAGCAGCGTGTGGAACGGGCGCATGGTGCCGAACGAGATTCGCGAAACCCGTTCCTGCGATCGCAACGCGCCGAACACCCGTGCCGCGCGGTCGAAGGCCCCCAGTTCGGCGCACGTGCAGGCGAGCAGCCAGAGGCTGTACGCCGGACCCCACGTGTCACCGATCGCCAGCTGCGTCCGCAGCGCCTCGACCGCCAGCGCGTGCGCCTGGGCGGGGTCGCCGTGCAGCAGTTCGTACAGGCCCCGGTGCCAGAGCCCCCAGGCCCGCGACCAGTCGACACCGTTGTTCTCCGCGGTTCTCTGCAGCCCTGTCGTGGCCTTGTCGGCGGCTTCGGCGTCCAGCAGGAAGCACGACGCCATCGCGTGCATCAGCTCGGCGAAGTACAGGTCGCCGGGGGACGAGTACTGCCTGCAGAGTTCGACGACCTGCGCGTACAACGGCCCGCAGTCCGGCGAGCCCTCGACGAAGAAGAGGTGCGTGGCCTCGACGATCAGCAGGTTCACGTCGGTCGTGGCCTGTCGGGGCAGCGCGCGGGCCTCCTCCATCAACGGGATCGCCGTCGCCATGTCGCCCAGCGCCTGCGCCATGTACGCGCAGTGCGCCAGCAAGGACGTCCGCAACGGTGCCTCGGTGATCACCTCACGAGCCGTGGCGAGCAGGTCCCGCGCCTGGCCTAGCCTGCCCGCGGACGCCGTGAACCGGGTGCGCTGCACGTTCATCGCCATGATCGTGCCGGTCTCGGCCAGGTCGGGTGTCTTGAGCGCGTGCCCGATGGCGGCGCGGACGTTCGGCCACTCCTCCCGCAGCCTGCCCATCCACAGGGCCTCGTCCGGGGAGAACCACGACCGCGTCGCCTCGTCGACGAACGCGCTGTAGTGCAACGCATGCCGCCGCAACGGCTCGTCAGCACCGGCGAGCAGCCGAACGCCGAACTCCGCCACCGCGCCCGGCACCCGGTAGCGGGTGTTCTGGGTGACCTGGCTCGTCGACGCCACCACGATGGACTTCCGCACCAGCGAGGACACCGTCTCCAGCACGCCCTCACCCGCGACCGCCTCCGCCGCGGCCAGGTCGAAGTCCGCCGGGAACACCGACAACGCCGCCCACGCCCGCCGTTCGTCGTCCGTGCAGTGCCGCGCCGACCACTCGAGCACCTGGTCCAGCGTCGCCGTCCCCAGCTCCCCGAGCACGTCGGCCGCCGGTATCTCGGTCATCCGCGCGGCCACGAGCTCGATCGCGAGCGGCAACCCGTCCACCGCCCGGCACAGCGCCCTGACCTCCGGCCCGTCGGTCGACGCCGCGTCCGCCCTGTCCAGGAACAGCTCCACGGCCTCGTCGCCCAGCGACGGCACCGGCACCAGGTGCTCGCCGTAGACGCCGAGCGGTTCCCTGGAGGTCGTGAGGACCGTGAGCCCCTTGCATCCCTGCAACAGGCGGTGCACCAGGTGCCGCACCTCGTCCAGGAGGTGGTCGCAGCGGTCGAGGACGAGCAGCAGATGCTTGTCGTACAACGACTCCACGAGCCGCCCGGACCCGCCGCCCCGGGAGTTGTCGACGATCCGCAGCTCGGCCGCGACCGTGCGGGCGAGCAGCGCCGGGTCGCCGAGGTCCGCGAGCCGCACCTCCCAGACGCCGTGCTGGAACGTCCCCGCCCGCGCCGCGGCACGCCCGATCTCCACGGCGACGCGCGTCTTGCCGGCGCCGGCAGGCCCTGCGAGGGTGATCAGCCGGGCCCGGCCGAGGAGCGCCCAGGTGTCGGCGAGCACCGCACGACGACCGATGATCGTCGTGGTCTGGGCAGGCAGGTCACCCCGCACGGTCATCGGCGCATCTTCGCCCAGTACCGCCGGGGTGTGCGGGAGAGGAACAGCTCTCCACCCTTTCGGACTACATGATTCGGCTCGGCGTGGCGGCGCGCCCGCGGGTCCGGATGATCATCTTCGTCGCGAGCCGGAGCCCCTGGCGTGCGTTGAGGTGCGGGAGGTACGCGCGGCTGACGGCGTTCGCGATGCGCGGCAGAGCCGCCGAGTCCGGGTACGCCATGAACATCGGCCGGTACTTCGGCTGGAACTTCGCCTTGAACGCGAACAGCGACCGGAACCCGTACACGGGCTCCAGCACCTGCCCGGTCAGGTCCAGGACGCGCTGCAGCGCCCGCGGACGTTCACCGCGGTCCAGCCGGGCGAGCGGCGCTCCCGACAGGCTCAGGAACTTCGCGCCCTCTGCCTGGAGCTGCTGAGCCGCCGAGGCGATCAGGAACTCCATGGAACCGCGGAACCCGTGGGCGCGGCGGCGCATGAAGTCGAGCGTCCACCCGACGACCTCGCCGTCGGCGTACACCGGCAGCCAGCTCGTGATGCCGTGCACGGTGCGATCGCCGTCCACGGCCAGCAGGCAGCGGACACCGTCGCCGCTCAGCTCCTCCAGCCCGCCCAGCGTGAAGCCCATCTCGGGCAGGCCCTTGTCCGCCACCCACTCCGCCGAGATCGACCGGATCTGGTCGGTGACCGCGAACGGCGCGTCGGCGTACGTGCACCACTCGGCGGTGATGCCGGCCTTGGCGGCCTTGTTCAGCGCCGTGCGCACGTCCTGCCACTTCTTGCCGGTGAAGCTCAGCTCGTGCAGCTCGATCACGGTGTCCTCGGCGACCTGCACCGCGGACCACCCCAAGCCCTCGACCACCTCCCTCGTCTCGTCATCCACGCTGTACAGGCACGGCGTCCACCCGTTGTGCGCGCAGAACTCGGCGAACCCGCGCACGGCATCGGCACGCGCCGGGCCGATCGGGTCGCCGACCGTCAGCGCGATCGTCGCCACGACCCGGTACGCGATCGCCGTCTCGCCGTCGGGCGTGAACCAGTACTGGTTGCCACGCCACGTCGTCATGTACGACAGCGACGAACCGCCGTGCCGCCGCATCAGCTCACGGGCGTGCTCCGCCTCCTTCTCGCACGCCGACGGCCACGACCGCCACGACGCCATCAGCAGACCCGCCAGCACGATCAGCCAGAACACCACGCCCGTGTACTCGAACAGCAGCGCGCCGGCGAACCCCTCCGCGGAGAACTGCAGCGGCACCAGGCCGAGGTAGCCCGGCGGCAGGAACCGCGTGGGCAGGTCCGCGAGCAGCGCGGCGAACCCCGGCTCCGGCGAGAACTGGTCGCGGACCAGGTACCCGCCGAACACGTACAACGCCGACAGCAACGCGACACTGCCCGCCGTGAACCGCCAGAACCTCCTGACGGCACGCCGGGGCAGACGCACGGTGAAGTGCCCGCGCGTCACCAGCAGCACGACCGTGATCGCCAGCGGTACCAGCATCGGGATGCCGAAGGAGAACGCCGTCTCCCACGCACCCACGTCCGGAATCCGCGCGGCCTCCACGACGTACCACCCGATGAACGCGGTGCACGCCACGTTGCACACCAGCGCCGACCACCACGCGAACTGACGCCCGCGCCGCAGCCCTTCCGCCAGCACGAGCAGCAGCAACGCCGGCAGCAGCGACATCACGAGCGCGGGGAACCGGCCGTACGACAGCTGGATCAGCATCGTCCGGCAGACGTCCACCACGTCCGCGCCGCACACCTCGTCGACGTACTCCTGCGACGGCTGGGCGACCGCCACCAGGTCCGCGAACCACGCCAGCGGGCCGTTCGGGTACGGCGACATCATCGCCACGACCGGCCCGAGCGCCGACGCGGCCAGCAGCAGCGCCACCAGCACGCGCGTCTCCTGGAACGACCTCGGCTTGCGCTCCGGCCCGCCCTTCAGGAACAACGCCCCGATCAGCAACCCGGCCACGCCACCGGACAGTCGGAGCAGATCTTCGAGCCAACCCGAGTACAGGGTAAGGACCAGCACCGACAAGATCATCATCAGCCGGACGCGGCGCCTCCACGGCGGAGGCATCCGGAACGTCAGCGCCAGCGCCAGGCCGACCCCGCCGGTCGACGGTCCCGCGGCGATCTCGCCCACCAGCGACTCGAGCCACGACCAGTGCACGTCCCGCCCGAGCTGCACCAGGCCGAGTCCCAGGAACAAGCCGACGACGTGCGAGGTGAGAAAGACCGCCGAGGTCTTCAGCGCACCGAACGAGCGCTCGGCCAGCGGGCCGAAGACGAGCAGCAGGACCGTGGTCGCCACGTACCCCAGCAGGTCCATCGACCACAGCGCCGAGCTGAGCACCGTCCACAGGGGACTGCCGGTGCCGAACCCGGTCCACGCGAGCAGTTCGTCGTTCTGGTCGCCCACCGCGCCGGTCAACGCCCCGACCGTCCAGAAGACGATCAGGAAGACGCACGTCAGCGGCGCACCGCGGAACAGCCTGGCGATCATCTGACCAGTCCTGTCCGCGCCGCGAGCCACGGCAGCGACCCGAAGAGGCCCTCCCGCGCCATGGTCCAGTCGTGACCGTTCGGCAGTTCTTTCCACAGCACGTCCATTCCGGCGTTGCGGCAGGCCTCGAACACCTCGGCGTCCGCCTTGCGGTACATCGAGTCGTCCCGGCCCGCGACGATCACGCCCGCCGTCTTCGGGAACCGCTGGCGCGCGAGGACGTCCCTGGGGTTGACCCGGGTGAACGCGGCCTCGTCGCCGCCGAACACCGTCTTGACCGTTTCCTGTCGCGTGCTGAGCGTGGGTTCCCCTTGCGGTGCAAGGGCGATGAAGTTGCCGTACACATCCGGCGCGCGCACGGCCAGCTGTACTGAGCACGTGGCACCTTGCGAGAAGCCCGCGACGGTCCAGGCTTCACGGCGCTCGTCGACGGTGAGCCGCTGCTTGATCCACGCGGGCACGTCACGGGCCAGGTACGTCTCGGACTGGCCCAGCTTCGAGTCGAGGCACAGCGGGTTCGCCGTCGTGGTGCCGAGCTGGTCGGCCACGACGACGATCGGCGCGAGACCGTCGTGCGCCCGCGCGTACGCGTCCAGGTTGTCGAGGATCCGGCCACCGTCGAACCAGTCGCGCGGACTGCCGGGCTGGCCCGCCATCAGCACGATGACGGGCAGCCGTGGCCGCGGAGCCGTGTGGTAGGCGGGCGGCAGGTACACCCACGCCGGCCGCGCCTTGAACGCGCCGGGGATCTCCGCCTCGGAGACGGTGCCCTTGTCCGGGAGTCCCTCCGGCCGCTTCCAGATCTCGGAGAGCGTCCTGCCCACCGGCACCTCGACCACGCCGGCCGCCGGGGGAGCGGCCTCGTTCAGGTCGACCCGGTCGTTCCTGAAGATGTCCAGCACCGCGCGCGTGTTCGGGTACTGCCCGAAGTGCGCGTTCGCCGCGACCGCCGCGCTCGTCAGCACGCCCAGGATCAGGAGCACGCCGAACGCCCGCCCGTACCACCGTCCGGAACGCAGCCGCGCGACCGCGAGCACCACAGCGAGCAGGACCGCGCCCAGCCACACCATCAGGATCACCGGCAGCGGTTCGGGCCACGGTTTCCACAGATGGTTGATGACGAGCGTCAGACCGGTCACGAAGAGTGCGCACGACAGCACGGCGACGGGTAGTACGCGGACCCGCCAGGTCCTGTCCTTCCGGATCGCCAGGTAGGTCAGTGCGAGCACGGCCGCGACCGTGGCGACCTGGGGGATCGGTCCGTCTATCAGGGACAGGTCCAACGGGCTGGGCATGTCCGCGATGCTTCAGGAAGTCTTCAGGTTCCACATCGGATGTTCGTCTCGGTTCAGAGGCGTGAACATCAGCCTGAAGAATGACAACCCATCAGACCGGGGATGCGTCTCGCCACGCATTGGTCAACACCCGCAGCGCGTCGGGGTGCTCGGCGATCTCCGCAGCACGGGACAAATCGGACTCGGCCATCCCCAGTTCGCGCAACGAAGTCGCCGCACCGAAGCGCGTGGCCGTATTGTGGATGCGCTTGGTCAGATCTTCTGGTGCCGTGTGCGAGAGCAGGGCCGTGTGTGTGGCGGCATGCGGCAATCCGAACGTACCGCCCAAAACGTGCGCAAGCTTGTGGTGCAGTCCCATGGGGACTGACGCGAGGCACGTCCCTGCGAGCCAGGCCGACGACAGCAGTTCGGTGCGCGCTTCCACAGTGGACGGGTCTCCGCTCAAAGCGTGCAAAACACCCTCCATCGCCTTGGTCGCGATGGCGTCGATCAACGGATTTGCGTTGCCCCTCGCCGCGACGGCGTGCGCGAGAGCGTTGAGCGCGCTTGTGACCGTGACGTCGAGCGGCAGGTCCAGCGTCAGGTCGACGTCGTAGATCACCGTGTCCGGCTGGATCGCCGGGTCGCGCCGCGTCTTCTTCAGCCCCGATGCCGTCTCCCCGAGGACCGGCGTGACCTCGGAACCCGCGTAGGTGGTCGGGATGATGATCTGCGGTACACCCGCGCGCACCGACAGCGCCTTCGCCAGCCCGGTGCTCGACCCGCCACCGACCGATACGACGCAGTCCGCGCCGTGTTCGTGCAACAGCGCGAGCGCGCGCTCTGTGACCTCGACGGGCGTGTGCATGGCCGCGCCGGTGAATCGGGCCGTGAGCAACGGGCCGAGTTCGTCGGCCACCTCGTCGCCGCCGTGCCGGGCGATCAGCAGGACCCGCGTGGCGCCGAGTCGCTCGGCTTCCGCGCGCACGGAGGTGGCGGTGCCGCGGCCGAAGACGACTCGGGTACGCGCGGGTTCGAAGGTGAAGCTCACGATCGTCGAATATTCGCCACGAGGCGTAGCCGGCGCAACTGCGGAGGATCAAGCCTTTCGGCTCTGACGGGCGACTTCGTCACTCCTTAGCGTGAAACTCCATGAAGCGTGTTCGTGTTGTAGTGGCGTTAGCAGGAGCCCTGACCCTGCTGCCACTCCCTGCCACAGCGGCGACACCGGCGTTCACCCTGTCCGGCGGCGTGTCAGCGCCGATCCACTCGATGGCCGACGCGGTCCGCGAGACCGTCTACGTCGACTCCGGGCTCGACCTCGACGGCGACGGCACCCGCGACCGGGTCGCCGCCGACATCATCAGGCCGTCCACGACCGGGCGCGTGCCCGTGATCATGGAGGCCAGCCCCTACTACCAGAGCACGGGACGCGGCAACGAGAGCGAGGTCAAGACCTACGACTCCGCCGGTGTGCCGGTGAAGTTCCCGTTGTTCTACGACAATTACTTCGTCCCGCGCGGCTACGCGGTCGTGCTGGTCGACTTCCTCGGCACGAACCGGTCGCGCGGCTGCGTCGACGTCGGCGGCCAGTCCGAGATCGCGTCCGGCACCGCCGTGATCGACTGGCTGAACGGCCGTCGCACCGGCTACACGACCCTGACCGGCACCGCGACCAGGTCGGCCTCGTGGTCGACCGGCGCCGTCGGCATGACCGGCAAGTCGTGGGACGGCTCGATCGCGAACGGCGTGGCCTCCACCGGGATCGACGGGCTGAGGACCATCGTGCCGATCGCCGGCATCAGCTCCTGGTACGACTGGTTCCGCTCCGACGGAGTCGCGTACAACAGCTACAGCTCGCCGACCGGGCTGGGATCGCAGTTCGAGAACTCCAACGCGCGCTCACGGTGTGGTGCCGTGCGCACGCAGATGACAAACGGCTCTCCGGCCAATGGCGACTACACGGCGATGTGGCAAGCGCGCGACTTCGTGCGCAACGCCTCACGCGTGAAGGCGTCGGTCTTCGCCATTCACGGGCAGAACGACCTCAACGTGAAGACGTTGCAGTACGGCCAGTTCTGGGACGCGCTGCCCGCGTCGGTCCCGAAGAAGCTGTGGTTCTCGCAGACCGCGCACGTCGACCCGTTCGACTTCCGGCGCGGTGAATGGGTCGCCACGCTGCACCGGTGGTTCGACCGCTGGCTGCTGAACGTGCAGAACGGCATCGAGAACGAGGCGCAGGTGTCTGCGGAGCGCGCGCCTGACCAGTGGGAGGACGACCAGACGTGGCCGCCCGCGGGAACCGTCGGCACCGTGTTGCGTCCTTCTTCTTCGGGCCTCGGCACGGCGGCCGGCACGGGCACGGCGGCGTTCACCGACAATGGCAGTGCGACGCCGTCCACCTGGCTCTCCGGCTCGAACACCGGCCGGGTGGTCTACTCGACGGCACCGCTCACATCGGACCTGCGCGTCGCAGGCACGTCGTCGATCACGCTGGGTGTGTCGTCGTCGACGCCGACCGCACACCTGACGGCGTATCTCGTCGACTACGGCCCGGCACAGGTGCGGACGGGCGAGGGCATCCGAACCCTGACGACGGAGTCGTGCTGGGGTGAGAGCCGCACGGGCGATGACGCCTGTTACCGCAACACGGAGGCAACGTCGGGCACCGTCGACGCGCAGATCATCGCGCGCGGCTGGGCGGATCTCGCGAACTACGAGTCCCGCTCCGTCACGCGCACGATCACGCCGGGAACCAGGTACGGCATCACGTTCCGACTGTCCACAACGGACCACGTGATCCCGGCGGGGCACCGGCTGGGCCTGCTGATCGGCGGCACCGACTCGAGCGCCGTCGTGCGGCCGAGCCAGCTGCCCAGGCTGACCGTCGACCTGGCGAGCACCTCCGTGCGGATCCCGCTGAAGGGCGCGGTGCCCTCCGCGTCGCCCGCCCCGCTGACCGCCACCAGTGTTTCCGCTGGTACGAGGAGCGAGCTGGGCTAGCCACCCCGAGTGTCGGTGCTGCTCGCTAGCATCGGCGCCATGGGTTCAACCGACGGTGTCGTTCTCGGAGACGCGTTGCAGGTCCTGCAGCGCGTCTTCGGGTACCCCGAGTTCCGCGGCGACCAGGCCGACATCGTCGAGCACGTGATCTCGGGCGGCGACGCGCTCGTGCTCATGCCGACCGGTGGCGGCAAATCCCTGTGCTACCAGGTCCCCGCCCTGGTCCGGCCGGGCACCGGAGTGGTGGTCTCACCGCTCATCGCGCTGATGCAGGACCAGGTGGACGCGCTGCGCGCCCTCGGTGTCCGCGCGGGCTTCCTGAACTCCTCGCTGTCGTGGGACGAGCGCCGGATGGTCGAGGCCGAGTTCGTCAACGGCCAGCTCGACCTGCTCTACCTGGCGCCGGAGCGCCTCACGTCCGAAGCGACGCTGAAGCTGCTGGACCAGGGCGAGATCGCGCTCTTCGCGATCGACGAGGCGCACTGCGTCTCCCAGTGGGGCCACGACTTCCGGCCCGACTACCTCTCGCTGACGCAGCTGCACGAGCGCTGGCCGAAGGTGCCGCGCATCGCGCTGACCGCCACGGCGACGGACGCGACGCGCAAGGAGATCCTGACGCGGCTCGACCTCTCCGAGGGCCGCCAGTTCGTCTCCAGCTTCGACCGCCCGAACATCCAGTACCGCATCGTTCCCAAGAAGGAACCGAAGAAGCAGCTCCTCGACCTGCTGCGCGTCGAGCACAGCGGCGACGCGGGCATCGTCTACTGCCTCTCCCGCGCCTCCGTGGAGAAGACCGCGGAGTTCCTGGTGGCGAACGGCATCCCGGCGCTGCCGTACCACGCGGGCCTGGACTCGTCGGTGCGCCAGCGCAACCAGGCCCGGTTCCTGCGCGAGGAGGGCCTGGTCATGGTCGCCACGATCGCGTTCGGCATGGGCATCGACAAGCCGGACGTCCGCTTCGTGGCCCACCTCGACCTCCCGAAGTCCGTCGAGGGCTACTACCAGGAGACGGGCCGCGCGGGCCGCGACGGCCTCCCGTCCACCGCCTGGCTCGCCTACGGCCTGCAGGACGTGGTGCAGCAGCGCAAGATGATCGAGTCGTCGGAAGGCGACCTGGCCTTCCGCCGCCGCTCGCAGATGCACCTCGACGCGATGCTGGCGCTCTGCGAGACCATCACGTGCCGCCGCACCAGGCTCCTCGAGTACTTCGGCCAGAGCGGCGTGCCGTGCGGCAACTGCGACACGTGCCTGGTGCCACCCGAGTCGTGGGACGGCACGGTCGCCGCCCAGAAGCTCCTCTCCACGGTCTGGCGCCTGCGCAACGAGCGCGGTCAGAAGTTCGGCGCCGGCCAGGCCATCGACATCCTGCTGGGCCGCAAGACCGCCAAGGTCATCCAGTTCGACCACGACCAGCTGAGCACGTTCGGCCTGGGCGAGGACCTGAACGAGAGCGAGTGGCGGGGCGTGGTCCGCCAGCTCCTGGCCCAGGGCCTGCTCGCGGTGGAAGGCGAGTACTCGACCCTCGTCCTCACCGGGGCGAGCGCCGAGGTGCTGGGTCGCAAGCGCGAGGTGAAGATGCGCAAGGACCCCACCCCGGCCCGTTCGACCACCCGCACCGCCACGGCGGCCGCCGTCAAGCAGAAGGTCGACCTGCCCTCCGAGGCGGCCCCGCTCTTCGAGTCGCTCCGCGACTGGCGCGCGCAGCAGGCCCGTGAACAGGGCGTTCCTGCTTACGTGATCTTCCACGACGCCACCCTGAAGTCCATCGCCGCCTCACGCCCCGGTTCCCTGTCGGCTCTGGGCGCGGTCAGCGGTGTGGGCCAGGCGAAGCTGACGAAGTACGGCGAGCAGATCCTCGAGGTGGTGGCCGGCGGCGGACCGGCCCCGGCCGCTCCTGCTCCCGCGCCGGCCCCGAAGGTCAAGCAGAAGACCACGACCGCGGGCGGCGCGGCGTGGGGGTCGGGCGGCGCGGCGGACGAGTGGCCGGAGCCGGAAGAGCCCGACGAGCCGATGGACTGGTGACGCGCGAGCGGTGGCCGGCGCCGGACGCGGTCAGGTCACCTTCTCGACCTGGACGCGCTTGATCACGTTCTTCCCGGACTCTCCGATAAGGGCGAACGCCGCGCTGTTCAGCACCACGCAGGCCGGCCCGACTCCGACGACCCGCACGGTCGTCTGCCGCCCGTTGTCGAGGTTGGTCACGCGAACCGACGTCCCGACGGGCAGCTGCGACGAGAAGGCTCCGGGCGCGCCGCTCACCGCGGACAGCCCGACCGTCGCGCCGTCGCACACGACCTGACCGACGACTCCCGAAGCTCGCACTCGGGACGTGGCCGACCGGACGGGCGTGGGCGCCGGCGCGTTGCCCACGATCTCCACCCGGACTCGCCGCAGGACGGTGTCCGGCTCGGCCGATCGAAGCGCGTCGAAGGCCGCGGAGTTCAGCACCGCGCACCCGGCAGCGGGCCCGGTGACCGGCACGGTGATCGCCCGGCCGTTCGTGAGGTTCGTGATGCGCAGGGAGGTTCCGGCCGGGAACTGGTCCGATGCCACACCGGCCGGTCCTGTCGAGGCGGCCGCGCTCAGAGGCCGACCAGCGCAGACCTCCTTGCCCGCCACTCCCGACTGGGACGCCGGGGCACCGGATCCGGCCACGGCGTAGGCCGCGCCCCCGATGGCCGCGACGACCGAGAACACCCCGGCGCTCGCGAGCCAGCCCTTCGACCAGCGCATGGGCAACACCCGACCTTCCTCTCAGGCCGTACGGCCCGCGGGTCGGGAAGGTTCAACGGCGCGTGGCCCGGACCAGCGCGGTCGGGTCGCACGCCGCCAGGTGGTCGCGCAGCGCCACGTGGGCGAAACGGTAGTCACCGTCCACACGGGTGAGCAGCAGGCGGTCCTGGGCCAGGTGCAGCAAAGCCTTGCGGCGGAACGACAACTCGCCCAGGGACAGAGGACGCGTGACTCCCTCGGCGGCGACTTCGGCGAGCGCGTCGAACGGCCAGACGTAGTCACGGGCGGCCGTCGGCGTCACCAGCAACCCCAGCGCCACACCGAGGGCGGTGCCCCACGAGCCCATCGTGCCGAGCCCGCCCAGCAGACCGGCCATGCCGAGAACCGGGACGGCGGGCTGAATCCACCACGGCCGTCCGAGTCGCATGCGTTTCTGTTGTGCCGGTCGCACCGTGCGCCACACACGCCCCACGGCCGCAGCGAAAACGCCGCCCGCCACGCCGGCGGAAAACCCGATCCCCATGCCCGCCAGCACCACGTAGGGGCCTGTCCAGATCATCGAGGCAGCCGGTGCGGCGGCGATCAGCACGGACCACGGAATGGGCGCATCGCCCGGAACGAAACCCAACGCCAAGAAGAACGACGCCACCACCACGAACCCGTACGCCACGGCGTACGGCCACGGTGTCCCGATCTCGCCGAGCCACACACCGGCGAGCCCGACCACGAACCCTCCGACCACACCCGCGAGGAACGCGAGCGCTGCGGTGATGATCCCGTGGGCGCGACCGGGCGGGTGGAAGACGTTCGGCAGTTTGTTGACCAGCACGAGCAACGCCGAAGCCGCGACGACGAACACCAAAGCAGGCCACAACCCAAAGCGCACGCCGGTCAAAAACGCCACTGCACACACACCGCCGGCGTATGCGGCAGGTACCGCGCGTACGAACAGCAACCACAACGGACGGGTCGGCAGCAGAGGAAGCCACGCACGGCGGTGAGGCATGTGCACGGGCGCACCGAGGTCCGGTCTGTCCAACCGGGCCAGGAACTTCAACGCACGGATCGTGGGACCTGCGCCTCGTTGGCCGGAAAGCCGTTCCACCACGAAGGACCCCACGAAGTCGGTGCCGATCGTGTCGACCTGCTTGTCCAGGTGCGTCAGTGCCAGCAGGTTCAACGCCAGCGGCGAGTCCAGCCGTTCCCAGATCTCCGGCGTCAGCGCCGATTCCAGGCTGTCGAGGCGGGGACTGACCGACGCGATGTACTCGAGCACCTGACCGCGGGACAACGGCTCGACGTACACCGTCGGCAGGTTGTCGATGGGATCCGTCGAACACACGACTGACGCGAACGGCGCGAGCTCGGACTCGCAGTGCGCCCGGTCGACGCGAGGCACCTCGTCGAGGCCGTCGATGAGCACGGCCACCCGCTCGCGGCGCAACCAGATCGTGCCCGCAGAGCGGCTGATGCCGTAACGGCGGTTCATCTCGCGCAGCAGCCACGAGGTGAACTCCGTCGGCTTGCGTGTGCCGTACGCACGCCACGTCGCCAAGTCCACGACAACGGGAATAGGTGCCTCGGGGTCGTTGCGCGCACGCTCGACCAGCACCAGGCACAGCTCGCGCAGCAACGTCGAACGACCGCTGCCGACCGGGCCGACGAGGACCACGGTGTGGCCGAGCCGGTCGTAGATGGCTTCCAGGTTCGAATAGGACAGCGTCTCGCCGTCGACGCGCACCGAGAGCTTCGGCTGCCGCAGCACGCCGAGCTTGATCTGGGTCTGCGCGGCCAGCGAGGAGGCGAGCAACGCCTTCACCCGCGACTCGACACGTTCCAGGGCGGCGGCGCGGTTGCTGGTCTCGTGGCCCCGGACGCGTTCCCAGAACGCGAGACCCACCGCGACGAGCACCATCACGCCGACCGCGGGCCACAGCCACCGGCCGAACTCGCCGAAGAACTCCGGTACGGTCCCGCCGGTGCTCACGCTGATGGCCGCAGGAAGCAGCAGGACGACAGTGACCAGGCACAACGCGGCCAGTGCGGTCAGCCGTGCCGCTCTTGTCACCCCGCTCGGATCCACCTTCACCTCCGCGATCCCGGCGAACGACGGTAACCGTGTCGCCGGGATCGCGGAAGTGACTCAAGACGCGTGTGCGCCCGCAGGCGCCAATCGTCCGATCAGGGGTAACTCACACGCGAACCAATCGCATGCGCAGCCTCACGGACCCACGCCGGGTGTGACTCACTCGGCTACTGCTGGCCGCCGAAGTTCTGAAGGCCTTCCTTGAGCTTGTCCTCGCCCTGGTCGATGTGCTCGGTGTGCTTGCCGCCGGTCTTCTCGTCGGCGAACTGGCCCGCGCGTTCGACACCCTGGTCGACCTTGTCGCCGTGCTCGCCGACCAGGTCCTTGGCCTTGTTCTTCAACTCGTCGAAACCCATGACTGCATTACCTCCCTATGCAGTCCGGGTACCCCGTCTCGATTCCGATACACGTCGCTGGATCGAGTGAAGCGCGGCCATGGGGCTCGCTCGAGACGAAAGCAGGACCGCAATCTCACGGCGCCGGACCGAGAACATCGGCGACCGAGTGATCGGTCAAACCTTGCCGGGGCACCACGGGTCGGCTAGGAAGCGCGCATGAGGCGAATCGCAGCTGGTCTGGCAGTGGCGGCAGTGGCCGTCGGACTCATCACCACCCCGGCCGCGTCCGCGCAGCCCGAAGCGCAGCACGGGGCCCGTCCCGACTGCGCTTACACCGCGACGCCGGACGAACCCGCCGCGCGCCCGGTGTCCATCCCCCACGACCCGTGGTTCACCAGGGGCAAGGTGAAGGTGAAGGTGAAGACCGGCCAGGGCGACATCCCGCTGGTGCTCGACCGCGCCAAGGCGCCGTGCACCGCGCACAGCTTCATCCACCTGGCGCACCGCGGCTTCTACAACCAGACCGAGTGCCACCGCCTCACCGCGTACCCGACGCTGAAGGTGCTGCAGTGTGGCGATCCCTCCAACACCGGTGAGGGCGGCCCCGGCTACAAGTACAAGGACGAATTGCCGACCGACCTGCAACCCGCGCCGAACGACCCGACCGGTCAGCGCCGCATCTACCCGCGCGGCACGCTCGCCATGGCCAACGCCGGCCCGGACACGAACGGCTCCCAGTTCTTCCTCGTGCAGTCGGACTCGGTCCTGCGCCCGAACTACACGGTGTTCGGCCAGATCCTGCCCGAGGGCCTCAAGACCCTGGACAAGATCGCGG
Source organism: Lentzea sp. (assembly GCF_035525475.1). Taxonomy (GTDB): domain Bacteria; phylum Actinomycetota; class Actinomycetes; order Mycobacteriales; family Pseudonocardiaceae; genus Lentzea. The sequence continues at coordinate 25,490 of NZ_DATLEC010000262.1, forward strand.
CCGGCGGCATCGCGGGGGAGAACCCGCAGGACGGCCGCCCGAACGTGAAGTCCGAGCTGAAGTGGGTGCTCCCGCTCGGGATCTAGTGCGAGGCCCAGCCCGACAACGCACCGTAGAACGCGTCGGAGAGCCGCCGGACCACCTGCTCGTCGGGGAGTCCGGCGGTCTTCGTGAGGTCCATGATCTCGCGCGGGTCGAACAACGAGTTGTGCAGAAACCGTGCCACGTTCAACAAGGTGTCCGGCAACGCCAGTTCGATCAGCACCCCGCGCAGCGCCCTGTCCCACGCGCCGCACGACAGCGCGGTCATGGCGTCCGCGGTTTGCAGACGCTCCAGGAACCCGCGCTGCGAACAAAACCGCACTATCACCGGGCCGTGCACGTTCTGCAGCTTCACCCAGCGCGTGGCCTGGTGCTCGAAAAGTTCCTTGCCGTTCTTGCGGCATCGTTCGCCGTGTTCCGCCAACGACGCTATGACGTCCTCGTGGTACGCCGTCACAAGCGCTTCCACGGACGCGAAGTGGCGATACGCCGTCGCTTGCGAAAGCGCCGCCTCACGCGCGATCGACTGCATCGTCGCCGTTGCTGGTTCAGCCCGCAGGACGTGCGTCGCGGCATCCAGCAATCGCTTGCGGTTGCGGCGCGCGTCACTGCGGCTGCTTGTCTCGTCCGGCAGAACGTCCTCCCACCCGCGAACCCCCAGTGTGGGTTGCAGGATAAGGCGAACGTTCAGCGGAACGAGGCGATTCCGGTCAACGCGTGGCCGATGGATAGCAAATGGATGTCGGAAGTGCCCTCGTAGGTCAGCACGGATTCCAGGTTGTTCGCGTGACGCAGCGGCGAGTACTCCGAAGAGATGCCGTTGGCGCCGAGGATCGTGCGGCTTTCCCTCGCGATCGAGATGGCCGCCTCGACGTTGTTGTACTTGCCGACGCTGATCTGCTCCGGCTTCACCGTGCCGGCCTCCTTGAGCTTCGCGAGGTGCAACGCGAGCAGCATGGCGTTGTTCACCTGCACGGACATGCTCGCGAGCTTGCGTTGCGTCAGCTGGAAGGCGGCGATCTGCTTGTCGAACTGGATGCGCGTACCCGAGTAGCGCAGCGCCGCCTGCAACGAATCCCGTGCCGCGCCTACAGCGCCGAACACGATCCCGAACCGCGCCTCGTTGAGGCAGGAAAGGGGAGCGCGCAGGGAAGTCGCGAGCGGTAGCCGCGCGCTTTCCGGCACCCGCACGCCCTCCAGGATCAACTCGGATGTGACGGACGCTCGCATTGACAGCTTGTTCTTGATGTCCCGCGTCGAGAATCCCGGCGTGCCCCGGGGAACGAGGAATCCGCGAATTCCTTCACCGGTCCGCGCCCACACGGTCGCCACGTCCGCCAGACCACCGTTGGTGATCCACATCTTGGTGCCGTCGAGCACCCAGTCCGCGCCGTCGCGCACGGCACGCGTGCGCATGCCCGACGGGTCGGAACCGAAGTCCGGCTCGGTCAGCCCGAAGCAGCCGATCGCCTCACCGGCGGCGAGCCGCGGCAGCCACTCCTGCTTCTGCTCCTCCGAGCCGTACTTCCAGATCGAGAACATCGACAGCGAACCCTGCACCGACACGAAGCTGCGGATCCCGCTGTCCACCGCCTCCAGCTCCAGGCAGGCGAGCCCGTACGCCAGCGCGGACGTCCCCGCACAGCCGTAGCCCTCGAGGTGCATACCCAGCACCCCGAGCTTGCCTAGCTCCCGCGCCAGTTCGCGCGGCAGCACGCCCTCCTCGAACCAGGACGCGATGTGCGGCCGCACGTGGTCGGCGAGGAACGCCGCGACGGTGGCCTGGATGTCGCGCTCCTCGTCGCTCAGCAACGACGGGATGTCCAGCAACTGCAACGGGTCCTGCACGTCACTGCTCCAGCTTCGGCGGGCGCAGCCGGTAGGTGACCGGCGTGCGCGACAGGCGGATGGGGTTCGCGACCAGTGTCATGTCGCCGATCGTCGCGGTCGGGCCGAGGTCCAGCGACTCGGCCAGCGCGAACGCGTGCGCGACGTCGTTCACCGGGCCGCACGGCACGCCGAGCGGCGTCAGGGTCTCGAACCAGTGCTGCGCGGGACGCGTCCGCAGCCGAGCCGAAAGGACCTCGAACAGCTCGTCGACGTGCTCGACCCTGTCGGAGTTCGCGACGAACCGCGGGTCCGTGGCCAGCTCCGGCACGTCCAGCACCGAGCACAGCCGCCGGAACTGCCTGTCGTTGCCCACGGCGAGCACCATCGGCTGGTCGGCCGTCGGGAACACCTCGTACGGCGCGATCGACGGGTGCCGGTTGCCCATCGGCTTCGGCACCGCCCCCGCCAGCGTGAAGCCCGCGCTCTGGTTCACCATGCTGGACAGCAGCACCGTCAGCAGGTCCAGCTCGACGAGCTGCCCCTGCCCGGTCGCCTCCCGGTGCCGCAACGCGGCCAGGATGCCCACGCACGCGTGCAGCCCGGTGAGGACGTCGACCAACGCCACACCGGTCTTCACCGGCTCGTACGGACCGGGCCCCGTCACGCTCATCAACCCGCCCACGGCCTGCACGAGCAGGTCGTAGCCGGACAGGTCCGCGCCCTTGCCCGAACCGAACCCCGAGATCGAGCAGTAGACGAGGTCGTCACGCCCCAGCGACTCGTAGTCCAGCCCGAACTTCTTCATGGTGCCCGGCTTGAAGTTCTCGACCACCACGTCCGCACGCGCGATCAGCTCGCGCGCCTTCTCCCGGCCCGCCTCGGTCGACAGGTCGATCTGCACGGACGTCTTGTTCCTGTTGACGGACAGGAAGTACGTCGCCTCGTCCTCGTAGTGCGGCGGACCCCACGTGCGGGTCTCGTCGCCCCTGCCGGGCTGCTCCACCTTGACGACCTCGGCACCGAGGTCGCCCAGCACCATCGTCGCGTACGGCGCCGCCAGCACCCGGCTGAAGTCGGCGATCACCACGCCTTCGAGCGAGCTCATGCGACCCGCCCCCGCAGCTTCATCGCGGCCAGCACGCGTTCCTGCGCCAGCTCGCGCGCAGCCGCATGCGTTGTCATGCCACGGCTTCTCGCCTCGGCGACGACGTGCACCGCGTTGGTCCTCAGCTTCGAAGACACGGCGTCCAGCACCGTCACGGGGTTCACCGGGAACGCCGAGTACCGCGCGTCCATCCCGAACGCCGCCGCGATCACGCCGCCGGCGTTCGCGATGAAGTCCGGCACGACGGTGACCCCGCGTCTCGCGAGGACCTCCTGCGCCGCAACGGAAGTCGGCAGGTTCGCACCCTCGACCACCAGGGCGGTGTCGAGCTCACCCGCGAGATCCGCGTCGATCACGTCCTGCAGCGCCGCCGGCACCAGCACGTCGCACGGCACCCGCAGCTCGGCGCCGAGCTCGCGGACATCGCCGTACTCCTTCACCGCGAAGTCACCGAAGCGGCTTCGCAAGCTCAGCAGCCGTGCGACATCCAGGCCGTTGGCATCGACCAACGCCCCGTGCACCGACGAGACAGCAACGACGACAGCGCCGAGTTCGGCGAACCGCTTCGCCGCCGCGGCACCGACCGCACCGAAACCCTGGATGGCGACGCGCTTGCCGCGCAGCTCCACCAGTTCGTCCGCCACCTCGGCCACGCCGAACCCGGTGACGCCCAGCTCGTCGTACGGAAGACCGCCGAGTTGAGCCGGTGCGCCCATCATAGCGCCGCGGTCCGACAGTTCGTCCTGGACGATCGCGGCGTCCCGTTCGGTGAGGCCCATGTCGAGCCCGAGCACGTACTCGCGCGGCACCTCGTTGGTGAGCTTGCGAGCGAACGCCCGCAGCGCTGATTCCTTGCCGGGAGAAGAAGGATCGAACATGATCCCCGCCTTGGCGCCGCCGAAGAACAGGTCGACGCCCGCCCACTTCCACGTCATCACGCGCGCGAGACGGGCGATCTCCGCGACCGTCACGTGCGGGCTCATCCGCGTGCCGCCCTTGCCCATTCCGCGCGCGGTGTTGTCGATGACGAGCACACCCTTCATGCCGGTGCGCCGGTCGGACACGCAGACGACCTTCTCGGGTCCCCACTCGTCCATGAGCTGAAGAACGTCCATCACTTCCCTCACACGCGGTTGAGTTCGGGCCGCGCCTGGCCGGCGGCGAAGCGGGAGGCGTCCAAAGCGGACACGTCGACGAACGGCTCGCGGCCGAGCACGAGGTCGCGCACGACCTCGCCGACGGCCGGGCCCTGCAGGAAACCGTGCCCGGAGAAACCGGTGGCGTAGAAGAACCTTCCGGCCGAGCCGATCAGCGCGTTGTGGTCCGGCGTCACCTCGTACAGCCCGGCCCAGCCGTTGCGCACGCCCACGTCGAGCAGCCTCGGCGCACGCCTGGCGATCGCCTCGGTGAGCCGCGGCAGCCACGCGTCGGACATGTCCAGCTTGAAGCCCGGCGTCTCGTCCGGGTCGGACATGCCGAACAGCAGACCGCGGCCCTCGCGGTGGAAGTAGAAGGTGCTGCCGAAGTCGATGGTGAACGGAGTCACCCGATCGTGTAGCTCCGGCATGGGTCCGGTGAACATGACCTGCCGTCGGAAAGGAGAAACCGGCAGGTCAACGCCCACCATCTCGCCGATCTCCCGCGACCACGCACCCGCCGCGCAGACCACAGCCGGCGTCGAAACCGCTCCCCGGTCGGTTTCGACGCGAAAAGTGTCGGACCCCGTCCCTACGATCGATCTCACGGTGGTTCTGGTGCGGAAGCGGGCACCGAACCGGCGGGCCGCGGTGGCATAACCGAGGACGACGGACTCAGGCGTGCAGTGCCCGTCGTCCGGGGAGAAGGCCGCCGCGAGCAGGCCGTCCGCTTCCACCAACGGCGACAGCCGCCGGGCTTCCTCGACAGTCAGCATCTGGCTGGGCACGCCGAGGGAGTTCTGGAGGTCGACGTTGCGCTCGAACGCCGTGACGTGGTCCCGAGAGGAAAGGAGGAACAGATAGCCGACCTGGTGCAGATCGATCTCCTGCCCGGGCCGCTGTGGAAAGCGCTGGAACGCTTCGAGTGACCGGGCGCCGAGCCTGATGTTCAGCTCGTCGGAGAACTGGGCGCGCACTCCCCCCGCAGCCTTGCAGGTGGAGCCGGACCCCAGCTCATCCTTCTCCACGACTACAACATCCCGGACGCCTGCCTCAGCGAGGTGAAAGGCAACGGATGTGCCGATCACCCCGCCGCCGATGACGACGACCTCCGCCTGGCTGGGCAGCTCAGGCGAGGCGGAAGTCAAGGTTCGCCTCGATCGCGAGAGTGTCCATCTGCGCTTTCTGCAGCTTCCCTGAGTGGTCCCAGTTCATGGACTGCCAGCGGGTGAACTGGTCGAGCACCCACACGCCCGACTGCCGGGAGCCGTTGCCGCTCTTGCCGTTGCCGCCGAACGGCAGGTGCGCCTCGGCCCCGGACGTCGAGTTGTTGACGCTCACCATCCCGGCGGAGATGCCGGCGCGGAACCGGAAGGCCTTGTCCGGGTCCGTGGTGTAGATCGAGCACGACAGGCCGTAGCCAGGCCTGTTGCCCAGCTCGATCGCCTCGTCCAGGTCCGAGTACTTCATGACGCCGACGATCGGGCCGAACGTCTCCTGGAGGAACAGCTCGTCGTCGGCACGCACACCGGAAACGATTGCGGGGTGGTAGAAGAAGCCGTTCTCACCGGTGAAACCGTTGCGCGGGCTGGAGGCCGTGATGCGGCCGGTCGGGCCGTGCACCGAGTGGTGCTCGCCGATCCAGCCGAGGTACTTCTCGTACGCCACCGCGAACTTCTCGTCCAGCAGTGGTCCGTAGAGGACATCGCCGGTCGGGTCGCCCACGGTGGCGGCGGACACGGCCTCGACGAACCGGGTCAGGAACTCGTCGTACACCGACTCGTGCACGATCGCCGTGCCGAGCGAGGTGCAGCGCTGACCCGCGGAGCCGAAGCCGGCGAACAGCGCGCCCTGCACGGCCAGGTCCAGGTCGGCGTCCTCGGTGACGACCATCGGGTTCTTGCCGCCCAGCTCCAGGCACGGCGTCTGGAGGTGGCGTCCGCACAGCTCCCCGATCCGCACACCGACCTCGCTGGACCCGGTGAAGCCGACCTTGTCGACGAGGCCCTGCCGGAGCGACTGCTCCAGGCCGTCGAACGTCTCCGAGCCCTCGGCGAAGACGATCTCGAACACGCCGGCCGGGAGGCCGGCCGCCTGGAACACGTCGTAGAAGGCCTGGGCCGACGCGGCGGAGTACTCGGCGGGCTTCCACACGACCGAGTTGCCGCACAGCAGCGCCGGGACGATGTACCAGGACGGTACGGCGACCGGGAAGTTGCCGGCGGTGATGATCGCCGCGGCGCCGACCGGGTTGCGGAAGGTGAAGAGCTGCTTGTCGGGCATCTCGGACGGGACGGTCTGCCCGTAGAGGCGCCTGCCCTCGCCGACGAAGAAGTCGCAGGTGTCCACGATCTCCCGCACCTCGCCGCGTGCCTCCGCGATCGGCTTGCCGATCTCGCGGGTCACGAGCTGGGCGAGCGGCTCGGAGTTCGCCTCGACGAGCCTGCCGATGTTGCCGATGACCTGACCGCGCACGGGTGCGGGCACGCGGGCCCACGCGCGTTGTGCCGCCTTCGCCCGCAGCGCTGCTTCGACGAAGGTGCGGCTGGTCCCGAGCTCGATCTCGGTGACCACGTCAGAGGTGTTCGCCGGGTTCGTGGAGACATAGGGCATGCGCTCCACCCTGGTGTCCGCCCAGTGGCCGCGCCAGAGGTCGCAGACTGAAACCTGGCGACGTCGAGCATAAGCTGTCCTGGTGCTCAACCCGGTTCATCTCCGCACGCTCGTCGAGGTCGTGAAGACGGGGTCGTTCGCTGAGGCGGCACGCCGGCTCGGCTACACGTCGTCGGCCGTGTCGCAGCAGATCTCGGCGTTCGAGCGCGCCGTCGGTGTGACGCTCTTCGAACGGGAGGCGCACTCGATCAGGCCGGCCAGTGCCGCTCTGATGATCGCCGACCGCGGTGGTGAGCTGCTCGCGGCGTTCGACGGGTTCGAGCACGAGGTGAAGGCGATGGTGCAGGGGCTGCGAGGGCGTCTGCGGATCGGCACGTTCCCCACGGCCAGCTCGCGGGTGGTGCCCAGGGCGTTGGCGAGGCTGTCGGCGGACCTGCCGGACGCCGAGATCCGCCTGGACGAGGCCGAGCCGGACGACGTGCTGCCGCTGGTGCTGACCGGTGAGCTCGACCTGGCGCTGGTCTACGCCTACGACCTCGTGCCGCGGACCTGGCCGGAGGAGCTGACCGTGGTGCCGTTGCTGGACGAGTCGCTCCTCGTCATGGTGCCGGTCGCGCACCCAGCGGCGAAGAACAACGTGAAACTCGAAGATCTCAAAGATGAACGCTGGATCGCGTCGCGTGACGGCACCGCGGGAGCAACATGTCTCACGCGGTTGTGCGCCGCGGCGGGATTCGCGCCAAGAATTGCTTTCCGAAGCAATGATTACGAGGTCGTGCAATCACTCGTGGCGGCCGGTGTCGGGGTCGCTCTCGTGCCCGCGCTGGGGTACAAGGCGTTGCCGGGTACGCACGCGATGCAGTTGCGTCACAAGCCTTTGCGCAGGCACGTGCATGTTGTCCACCGCACCGCGAATACGAACCCGCTGTTGCGGGACGCGGTGAGCGCTCTCCAGGAGGTGTGCGAAAACGCTGTGGGCGACTACACGAGTCGGCCATGATGGGGAAATGGGGGAACTCAGCAGCGACGGGGCGCTGGCTGGGACGGGGGACTGGGGTTCACCGGATCAGCGTGCCCACATCAGGAATTTGATCGAGAGCACCGAGCCGGGTGTCGAGGAAATCATCCTGGACACCCTTGATGACGCGGGGCCCGTGCGTCCGCTCCTCTGCCGGGTGCTGGCCGAGCGCGATCCCGACCGCGACCCGCAGTTCGCGCTCCGGCACTTCTACGCCGAGACCGACGGCCCGGTCCGCCGGTGGCTCGGCCAGGAGGTGTACCGCAGCCCGTGGGTGTGGCTGTACGGCATCACCAGGCTGCACCGCGCCAAGCCGGTCGAGCGCATCGCGCCGGACGCGACGCACTGGCTGGCCACCCGCCGTCAGATCGCGGTGACGGCCCTGGGTGACACGGCTGATCCGGCCGCTCTGCCGCCGGTCGTCGGCCGTCTGCGCGACTCGAAGTGGTGGGTGCGCAGCCAGGCGGCGGCAGCGGTACGCCGGTTGGCGTGGTCGGGCGTCCGCGTCGTGAGCGCGTCCGAGCCGTTGCTCAGGTGCCTGCAGCACGACCGCCAGGAGGTGATCGAGCAGGCTGCCGCCGCGCTGGCGTTTCCGGCCTTGCGCGAGCGGCTGGTGTGGTCGCGCGCCACCTTGATGCCGCTCGCCGGTGCCATCGTCGACAACGCGCTCGACGGTGTGGTCGCGCCGCTCACGCCGTTGTGGCCCGGCGAGAGGTGAGCGGCTACTCGCCGGTCTGGCCGTCCGCGAGCTCGCGGAGCAGGTCCAGGTGGCCCACGTGCCGGGCCGTCTCCTGGGCCACGTGCGCCAGGATCCAGCGGACGGTCCGTTCGCCGTCCGCGGCGTCGTCGTCGGGCTTGCGCTGTCGTAGTGGCTCCGCGTTGGCCCACTCCTCGCGATAGGCCTGGATCAACGACTCCGGGGTGTCGCTCTCCGCGAGGTCCCACGACGGGTCCGGATCGCCCTTCCACAGGGAGGGCAGCTCCAGGCCCGCTCCCGCGATGCAGAGCCAGTACCGCTCCACCGCCACGAGGTGCTTGAGCACGCCGAGCGCCGTCAGTCGCGGCGAGGTGGCGATGGGTGCTGCCGCGGCCTGGCCGCGGGTCAGCCCGTCGACCTTCATCACGGCGGTCTTGCGCAGGAAGTCCAGGAACTCCCAGGCGAGCACGGCTTCGTCGTCGGCGTGGTTCGTGGGCCAGGTTCGAGTCACCGGGTGAGTCTGTCAGTAGTAGCGGCGCAGCTGTGGCCAGGCTTCCTCCCAGGACCCAGTTGGTGCCGTGCACGCCCATATCTCCGTGCCGTCTTCCTCGTTCTCCACGACGTTGTTGTGCTGTGCCAAGCGTTTGCAGTCTGTGAACGGCGGGGTGTTGAAGCCGACGAGGAGCACCTTCTCGCTCGGGGTCTGGGGTGGTCCCCAGTCGTAGAAGGACATGTGGCCGGAGTACACGGGGATCTGCGTGTAGGTCTGGATCGCGCCGGCCTGGCCGTAGTTGCGGGTGATGACGACGGGGCGGTCGTTCTGCACCCAGGCCTTCTCGACGGTGTCGGCGAGCTCGCGCCAGCCGACCTGTTCGCCCTGTTCGGGATTGACGGCGAGGATCGGGCCGAGGGCGCTCGGCGGCAGGATCGGCAACGAGCCGATCAACGCGGGAACGACGCTCAGCGCCACGAGCACGCCGCCGAGCGTCCGGCGGCGCTGCAGCCATTCCTGGCTCTGACGGGCGCCCGCGGCCACCAGGACGAGCAGGAGCGGCACGGCGTAGTAGGGCTTGCCGCCGGCGATCAGGCACAGCACGCACAGGATCGGGTAGGCGAGGGCCAGCGAGCGGAAGGCCCTGTCGCGCCAGAGGGTGCGGAAGCCGGCCACCCAGACCGGCACCAGGAGCGGCGACAGCATGACCAGCTGCATGGGCAGGAACAGGACGCGGTTCTCGGTGCCGTCGTCCTCGCTGATGCCGCGAGCAACCGTGAGCAACGGGAAGTCGTGCATCGCCTGCCACGCCAGCACAGGTGTGGCGATCACGAGGCTCAGCGCCGCTCCGATGGGGAGCCACCACGTGCGCAGGACGTCACGCGGGCCGACCGCTGCCAACGCGATCGCCAGTGCCGCCAACAGCAACAGCAGCAGCCACTTGTTGGCCAGGCCGACGCCTGTGGTCGCGCCCAGGGCCAGCCACCAGCGTCCGTCCCGGGTCTTCAGCAGCATGACCGCGAAGTAGCCGATGAGCACCCAGATCACCAGGTCGACCGATGCCGTGGAAAGCATGTGGGCCACGGCCAGGACGAAGGTCGACGTGGCGGAGGCGGTAGCGGCGAACACCTCACCGCCGCCGAGCTCCTTCGCGATGAAGGCGACCACCACCGTTGTCGCAAGTGCGAGAAGTGTTGCCACGACACGAAGACCGACGGGCGTCTCGCCGAACAGCTCGACCGCGGCGCGGGCGAGCATCGGGGTGATCGGCGGCTGGTCGACGTATCCCCACGCGGGGTGCTTGCCGGCCGCGATGAAGTAGAGCTCGTCGCGGTGGAAGCCGTACCGTCCCGACAACGCGGTCAGCACCACTGCCTGCACGGCGAGCACGATCCCCAGACCACGTCTCATGGCCGGACGGTACCGAGCGACCAGCTGATCAAGTGGCGTTTCTGCGGTACCAGCGGGGTGAGGTGGTGATCGGCGGTTCGAGGCTCGCCTCGACGACGATCATGGCGGGCCCGGTGGCGTTCGCCAGCGCGTCCGCGAGCCCGTCGAAGCCCTTCAGCGCGACCGCCGGGATGCCGAAGCTCTCCGCGAGCTTCGCGAAGTCCGGCCGCGCCAGGTCCACGCCGGTGATCGCGTGCCCGGCGACCCGCTGGTCGTAGCGCAGCATCCCGTAGCCGCCGTCGTCGACGAGGACGATCGTCAACGGCAGGTTCTCCTGTTTGAGCGTCGCGAGGTCCCCGCACGCGAACAGGAAGCCGCCGTCGCCGACCACGGCGATCGTCCCGCGTTCGACGGCCGCGCCGATCGCCGCCGGGAAGCCGAAGCCGAGCGTGCCCCAGCCAACCGGGTAGGCGAGGCCGCGTTCCCTGGTGACGTGGTGGAAGCCGCCGATCCAGTAGCCGGGGATGCACATGTCGGCGACGATCGTGGCGTCGGTGCCTTCGAGCGCGTCCAGCAACGTCACGGCTTCGGGGGAGTCCGCCTCCGCGAACGCCCGCACTTCGGCGTTGACCGCGCCGACGTCGACGACGGTCTCCTTCTCACCCACGACGGCCACGAGTGCGGCGGTGACCGCGGCGGCATCGCCTTCGACCGTGACGTCGGCGGGGTAGTTCTTGTTCGCGTCGGCTTCGTCGACGTTGATGGCCAGCAGCGCGGGTGGCTTGGGCTGCAGCCAGTTCTGCGTCATCATGCCGTCGAGGTCCGTGCCGACCGCGATCACGAGATCGGCCTCGTCCCACAGCTTCCCGACGGGTGGCGCGTGCACAGGACCGCGCACGACCCAACGGCTGTCCGTCAGCCCACGCGCGCCGTACGTGGTGACGATCGGTGCTTGCAGCTTGTCCGCCAGGTCTCCCACCGCGGCACCAGCTCCGGACCGTGCCGCACCGCCGCCTGCCCAGATCAGCGGCCTCTTCGCCTGATCGATCAACGCACGGGCGTCGGCCAGGTCGGGGACGAGGTGCGCTTCCTCGATCTTCTCCACCCCGTGACGCGGGACGTCGGCGGAAAGGAAATCCGTTGGCACACCGAGATAAACGGGTCCGTGCGGACTCCGCATGGCCTGCTGGGCGGCCTTGTCGGCGTACGCACCCAGCTCCTGCGCGGCGGGCACGTCGAACGACGCCTTGGTGACCGGCCCGAACATCGACTTCTGGTCCCGCGTCTCGTGCAGCACACCCCGGTGGACGCCGGGGCGCCTGAGCGTCGAGGGAATGTCCGTGGCGACCACGAGCACCGGACTGCCCGACGCCCAGGCCTCACCGGTCGCGCCGAGCGTGTTCGCCGCGCCGGGGCCGGTGGTCACGACAGCCACACCAAGCTTGCCCGTCGTCCGTGCGTAGCCATCCGCCGCGTAGACCGCCGTCTGCTCGTGGCGCACGCCGATCATGCGGATGCCGGGCTGCGTGCGCAGCGCCTCCCAGACGGCGAGGTTGTGGACGCCGGGCAGGCCGAACACGACCTCGACGTCGTGCGCGGCCAGCACTTCCAGCAAGCTCTCGGCACCGTTGGGCATGGACCCGACGCTAAGGGCTGCTTACTGCCCGGACAACGGGCGCGCAGCAGCTCTGGCGCTGAGCCCCATCTGCGCCGTGTCTCGGAGGCTTTTGCCGCAAATGCCGGGTGGAGCGGGCAGGCCGGTGCCACGATGTGCGGCGACCGTGCGACCTGGGGGTGGGGGATGCTGTACTTCGGTGGGCTGTTCGGAGTGCTGATGCTGGGCCTGGTGATCTTCGCTGTCGTGGACGTGATCACGACCGACGACGGATCCGTTCGCAATCTGCCGAAGTTGCTGTGGCTTCTTCTGGTTCTGCTGTTCCCGTTGGTGGGTTCCATCGCGTGGTTCGTGGCCGGTCGTCCGGTGGGAACCGGACGTGCGCGCTCCAGCGCGTTCGAACGCGCTGCGCCTTCCTTTCCCGAGTACGACCGGCCGGGACGGTTCTCCGCGACCGATGCCGCCGACGACGAGGAGTTCCTCCGGCGCTGCCGTGAGCGCGCGGAGGAACAGCGGCGCAAAGGACGCGAGAACCAGTGAGGAAACCAGGTGCGCCGGTCCGGTAACGTGGTCAGCGGCGTCCGAGCAGACGTGAGGCTGGAGCCGCTCCCCGGCAGTGGGCGGCACTCTCCGCCGCAGTGTTCAGCAACTCCTGCTCGCCGAAGCGAACCGACCACGTAGACGCGTGCACGTGCGTCCTTGTCTTGCCGAGCCGGGCGGCGGAAACGAGGACTGCTGTCATGGCACGTCTGTCCATCACGGACCAGCTCGCCGATCTGCGGCGCGCCTACACGGGCGAGAACCTGTCCCAGGCGGTCCCGGCCGTCCGCGAGGGGGAACCGCTGCCCGCCGCCGCCACCGAGGCGCAGCGGCAGCTCGAGGCCAAGGTGCTGCTGGCGGCGTGCACCGCCGCCAGCGTGCTCCAGCTGATGCCGCCCGTGAGCATCGTCAGGCCCGCCCACGTGTTCCGGACGGTGGAACCGGGGGAGCCCCTCAAGCTGCACCTGCGCGACAGGGCTCTGGGCCCGCTGCTGTTCGAGCTGCTGCCGCGCACCGAGGACGGTTTCGGCATGGGCGTCGCGGGCCTGCGGCACCAGCAGTACCGGCGCTCGTCCGAGCTGACCACCGGCGACGCCGCGGTCGTTCTCGTCGGGATTGACGAGAACGCCTGGGACCTCGGCATGCGGTACGTGCGCTGGATGCACGAGTTCCGCGGCTTCGAGTACACCGATGGCGGCGGCAACGACGACGACGTCGGGAAAGCGGCCACTGGGAGCGCCCTGCTGCGCCGGGTACACCTGTGGCATGACGCGAGCTGGCTGCGGGCGCTTCCGATGGGTGAGGCCTGGTTCGTCGAGTGGGCCGGCGGTCCCGCCGAGGCGGAGATCCGCGACCGGCTCGGGCACCCGGAGTTCGGCACCTCCGAGCAGGTCGCCCTCCGCCGCATCGACGCGCCGGCCGAGAACGTCGACGAGGGCATGCGGACCTATCCGTGGCCGGAGGAGTTCGTGTCTGCCGTCACGGCGGCTGAGCCTGATCAGGGGCCTGACCGCAGGTAGACTCCCCTTTCGCCCGCAGGAACGATCGTCAGGAGGACCCCGGTGACCCAGCAGGCTGCCGAGGCCCAGTCCGAAACCACGCGCAAGGCACCCCGCGTGCTCGTGGCGGAGGACGAGGCGCTGATCCGCCTCGACCTCGTGGAGATGCTCCGCGAGGAGGGCTATGACGTGGCGGGTGAGGCCGCTGATGGTGAAGAGGCCATCAAGCTCGCGAGTGAGCTCAACCCCGATCTCGTGATCCTGGACGTCAAGATGCCCAAGGTCGACGGCATCGAGGCGGCGCAGCACATCGCGGGCAACCGGATCGCGCCGGTCGTGATCCTCACCGCGTTCAGCCAGCGAGACCTGGTCGAACGCGCCCGTGACGCCGGTGCGATGGCCTACCTGGTCAAGCCGTTCGCCAAGCGGGACCTCGTGCCCGCGATCGAGCTGGCGATCAGCCGGTTCACCGAGCTGGCGGCGCTGGAGCAGGAGGTCGCGGGGCTGACCGAGCGGCTCGAGACGCGCAAGGTCGTGGAACGCGCCAAGGGCGTTCTCATGACCAAGCAGGGTCTGAGCGAGCCGGAGGCGTTCCGGTGGGTGCAGCGCACCGCCATGGACCGCCGCACGACGATGAAGGCCGTCGCAGAGGCCGTCATCGAGAACTTCGGCTGAGTTCCAGCCACACGGAGTCCGTCTGCCGCCCCGGATCCTCGGGGCGCAGGCGGACTTCGACGTTGTGGCTGCCTTTGAGCGAGATCTTCAGCTCGTGCCGGCCGCCGACACCACCGGGTACCGGCAGCGTCGCGGCGTGACCGCTGTCCACGTACACCTCAAAGCCCGCCACAGGCGCCACTGATCGTGCGGAGGTGGCGTCCAGGGTGATCACCAGCGTCGCCTCGTTCGGGGCCACAGCGATGAACTGAGCGGTCATCACGGGCAAAACGGGCGGGGGCTCGGCAGGGGCGTTCTCCATCTTCACCGGGGAGCGGCCCGGCACCTCCAGGTAGCTCTCCAGCACCTGGGCCTGCGACGCGCCGGGCATCCGCAGCACGAACGGCGTCAGCGCGTCCGGTCCCGCCTGAGCGAGCAGCTCGCCCGGCAGGTCGCCGACGACGGTCAGCTCGCCGCCCTCCGCCGCGGACCACCCGCTCACCTCCGGCCGCAACGGCACCCGTGCCGACCCGAGCTGCGCGACCAGTGCGTTCAGGTCACCGCCGTCGCCGATGTGCACCGTGGCCCGTAATCGCGCTGATGGAGCTCCACGCAGCGGTGCGCGCGCCACGCCGATGCCCGGCGCCTCCTCCTCGGGCTCCAACACGCGCAGCGTCCCCGCCACGAGCGGTGTCTCGATCACCTCGTCCACGGGCTGAAGCGGCCCGGAGATGCCGACCGCGTCGATCTCGACCCGTCCGGGATAGCTGGGCGGCGGGGTCACGCCGATCAGCACGCTCGCCTCGCGCCACCGCGGGACGACCGGTGACGTGGCGACTTGGGCGCCGTCCTGCAGAACGCGCACACCGGAGCGTGTCAGCACTACTTCGAACCGGTGCATTACGCCCGCACCGCGCTTGCCGGGCGCTACGGAGTCGTCCACCACCACGCGCACCGCATCTGCCGGAGGTACGGGTCCGAGACGATCAGGGGTCCCCGGCACGAGGTCGAGCACGAGCTTGCCGCGCGGTCCGGCGGCATCCGTCACGACGGCCACCCGGCCCAGTTCGTCCGACTCGTCCAGCCGCAGCGGCGTCCGTGCGCGCAGCACCGCGGCGTCGTCCCCGCACGGCATGTCGAGCACGAGGCGGCCGCCGGAGCCGGAGGACGGGTTCACGCACCCGCGACGGCCGCTCAGGTGGTATCGGCGCTCCAGGAACGTGTCGTCGAAGTCGTCCAGGCCCCCGGCGAACGCCCGGCGCCACGAGTCGTCGCCAGGTCGCTCATCCGCACGAACGGGTGAGGAACGCTGACCGAAAGCGTCGACCGTGCGCACTTCGGGCCGCCCCGACCCCGCGATTTCCGGCGTGGCGACGAGCCTGCCGCCGACGTCGTACCCGGCGGCGCCGCTCACGGGTGTCCATTGGACCCGCCCGTCGTTGCTCCAGACGGAGGACGGTGGTTCGGGCTCAGCCGGTTGAGACGGCAATGTGATGAAATCCGCCGCGTACTGTGTAAGTCGGACGGGCTCTGAACTGGGCTTTTCCGGTGGTTCGCCGGTCTGTCGCAGCACCAGCACCGCCGTGATGAGCACGGCGGCGGAGCAGACCAGCGCGATCACACGACGACGCGGAGTCATACGCCCACGTTATGGCAGCCGTCCAAAGAGTGAACTTGAGTTACCGTATGTGACATTCCTTAAACAAAACATAACGCCGAGTTGCGTTATGGTCACGAGCCCATTGGCTTTGATGACTGCGGTCACAGTCATCGCCTAGGTTCCGGCCATCCCTCAGGAGAGGGTGATGGAGCGGTGCGCGGAGATCTCGCGCAGCCGGGAGCAGGGATAGAGGAGGGACATCACGTGCGTAAGCACTCTGTGAAGTCCGCAGCGATCGTCGGCGCAGCGCTGCTGGTTCTTGCAGCCTGTGGCTCGAACAAGGATGAAGCCGGCGGCAACAACGGGGGCAGCTGCGACACGTCGAAGGGCACTCTGACCGTCGGTGTTGTCGCCCCGTTGTCCGGGAACCTGTCCGCTCTCGGCCTCGGCATCAAGCAGTCCGCCGAGCTCGCCGTGGACGAGGCGAACAAGAAGTGCACGGTCAAGGGCTACAAGCTGACCGTGTCCGCCCAGGACGACGAGGCCAACCCCGCCAAGGGTGCCCAGGCGGCCACCAAGCTGTCGACCGACCCGAACGTCGTGGGTGTCGTCGGCACGCTGAACTCGTCGGTCGCCCAGACCGTGCAGCCGATCCTGCGGGACAAGAAGATCCCCCAGGTGTCGCCCGCGAACACGAACCCGTCGCTGACCAGGGGCAACGACTTCCTGACGGCCCCGAAGCGCCAGTTCGACAACTACTTCCGCGTCTGCACCACCGACGACCTGCAGGGCCCGTACGCGGCCAACTACCTCGTCGAGAAGGCCGGCAAGAAGAAGATCGCCATCATCACCGACGGCAAGACCTACGGTGAGGGCCTCGCCGCGGAGCTGTCGAAGCAGGTCGCCAAGAAGGGCGGCACGATCGTCGGCTCCGAGAAGGTCGGCGAGAAGGACACCGACTTCTCCGGTGTCATCTCCAAGATCAAGGCGCTCGCGCCGGAGGCCGTCTACTACGGCGGTGAGTACCCCGTCGCCGGCCCGCTGTCCAAGCAGATGGCGTCCGCGGGTCTCAACGTCCCGCTGATGGGCGGCGACGGCATCTTCGACCCGAAGTTCGTCGAGCTCGGCGGTAAGGAAGGCGACCTCGCCACCTCCGTCGGCGCCCCGACCGAGTCCCTGGCCACGGCCAAGGCCTTCGTCGACGCCTACAAGGCGAAGTTCGGCAAGGAGGACTACGCGGCCTACGGTGCGTTCTCCTACGACGCCGCCAACGCCATCATCGGTGGCCTCGCCAAGACCGTCGACGGCGCTGCCTGGGACGAGTCGAAGCGTGACGCGATGCTGACCAACGTGGGTGCCTACAGCGGTTCCGGCGCCACCGGCGAGGTCAAGTTCGACCAGTACGGCGACAGCACGAACAAGGTGCTGACCGTGTACCAGGTCACCTCGGCCAAGTGGAAGGACGTCCAGACCGGCGAGTTCACCGGCTGACGACTACCGATAACTGGTTGAAGCTACGGCGGGGGCGGGCGTTGTTTGCTCGCCCCCGCTGTCTACGGAGGTAGTCGTGTCAGTCCTGCTCCAACAGCTGGCCAACGGGGTCGTGCAGGGCGCTTTGATCGCCCTGATCGCCCTCGGGTACACGATGGTGTACGGCATCATCCAGCTGATCAACTTCGCCCACGGCGAGGTGTTCATGGTGGCCTCGTACGGAGGCCTCGCCACGTTCACGCTCCTTCCTGACGACCTCAAGAAGTCGGCTGCCGTGGCCCTGCCGCTCATGTTCGTCGGCGGCATCGTGGTGGCGGTCCTCGTCGCCGTCATCATGGAACGGTTCGCCTACCGGCCGCTGCGCAACGCGCCCCGGCTGGCGCCGCTCATCACAGCGCTCGGCGTGTCCGTGTTCCTGCAGGAGGCTGTGCGCGTCTTCTACCCGAACGCCAAGTCGAACCTGCCGTACCCGAAGGTCTTCCCCGAGGGCAACCTCTCGCTCGGCCCGATCAACGTGTCGTGGACCGGCGTGATGCTGGTCGTGCTCTCGGTGGGCCTCGCGATCGTCCTGCAGACGTACATCAACCGTTCCCGCATGGGACGTGCGATGCGCGCGACGGCGCAGGACCCGGACACCGCGAAGCTGATGGGCGTCAACCCCGACCGCGTGATCGTGCTGACGTTCATCTTCGGCGCCGTGCTCGCCGGTGTCGCCGGCATCATGTTCGGCGGGTACCTGAACAACATCAACATCGACATGGGCTTCCAGACCGGCATCTTCGCCTTCACGGCGGCCGTCCTGGGCGGTGTCGGCAGCATCCGCGGCGCGGTCATCGGCGCGTTCATCATCGGTCTGATCAAGACCGTCGCCGGTCAGTACATGCCGGGCGGCACCCAGTACGACTACGTGTGGATCTTCGTCGTGTTGATCCTCGTGCTCGTCTTCCGCCCGCAGGGTCTGTTCGGTGAGCCGGAAAGGGTGCGCGCATGAGCACGAGCACTGTGTCCGTCCCTGCTGGGTCCACCCCTGCGACGAAGCGCTCCGCGCTCACGCCGCTGGGCAAGCCGCTCGCGGCCGCCGGCGGTGTCCTGGCGATCGTCGCGGCTCTCCTGCCGTGGGTCACGTTCGTCCTCAACGACGGCAACTGGCCGGACAAGTCGACGCTGCAGTTCTTCGACGCCCCGTTCGCCGTCACCGGCTTCCGCTGGCACGTCCTGGTGCTCGGCGTCCTCGTCCTGGTCGCGGCGTTCGCGCCGGTGCCGTCCAAGGGCCGGGTCGTCAGGGCGCTCGGCTGGGGCCTCACCGTCGTGTCGTTCATCAACGCGGCGTACATCACGGTCAAGGGCGGTGGCCTCGGTGCCATCACGGCCCTGGACGGTGCGACGGCGTTCGGCGGCGTCGTGGGCATCGTGGCCGGTGTGCTGACGATCCTCGCGGGCTACGGCATCGGCATCGGGCCGGTGGGCGAGTGGAAGTTCAAGGTCTCGACGCCGGTCGCGTACCTGGTGCTCGTGGTGTCGTTCGGCGCGGTGCTGTACGCCGTCGCCGCGATGCTGACCACCGGTGGCGTCGGCAGCTCGAACCCGTACGCGGGCGCGATCTTCCTGTCGTTCCTCGGTTTCGCGGGCGGCCTGCTCGGCGCGCTGAGCGGCGTCGGGTTCGTCCGCTGGATCTCGGCCCTGTCCGAGCAGCACCGCGTGTTCAGCGTGATCGTGCTGGCGGCGTGCGCGCTGCTGCTGCCGTTCACCGAGGCGGGCAACGAGTACTGGATGACGGTCGCGGCGAACATCGGCATCTACGCCGCCACCGCGATCGGCCTGAACATCGTCGTCGGCCTCGCGGGTCTGCTCGACCTCGGGTACGTGGCGTTCATGGGCATCGGCGCCCTGGTGGCGGCGAACTTCTCCGGTGCCGCGACCGCGCACTTCGGCATCCACCTGCCGTTCCCGGTCGCCGCGGTGATCGCGGCCGTCGTGGCCGGCATCTTCGGCGCCATCGTCGGTTCGCCGACGCTGCGGGTCCGCGGTGACTACCTCGCGATCGTGACGCTGGCGTTCGGTGAGATCTTCACCCGCTCCGCGCAGAACGACATCGGCGGCATCACCAACGGCTCCAACGCCATCCCCGGCATCCCGGCGCTGTCGCTGTTCGGCGCGGAGTTCAACAAGTCGATCTCGATCGGCGCCGTGAAGCTCCCCGCGGGTGTCCTGTACTACGTCCTGATCGTGCTGCTCGTGGCGGCGACGATGGCGGTGTTCGCGAACCTCAAGTTCAGCCGCATCGGCCGTGCGTGGATCGCGATCCGCGAGGACGAGGACGCCGCCCGCGCGATGGGCATCCGCACCGGCAAGATGAAGATCCTCGCGTTCCTCATCGGTGCCATGCTCGCGGGTCTCGCGGGCGCGGTGTTCGCGCACAAGAACGGAACGGTGTCGTACGAGTCGTTCAAGTTCCTCGAGTCGGTCACGCTGCTCGCGGCGGTCATCCTCGGCGGCATGGGGTCCATCCCCGGTGCCGTTCTCGGTGCCGCGCTGCTGTTCGTGCTGCCCGAGAAGCTGCGCGACTTCGAGGACTACCGTCTGATGATCTTCGGCCTCGCGCTGATCCTGATCATGCGGTTCCGGCCGGTCGGCCTGATCCCCGATGCGCACAGGCGCGCTGAGATGGTCGAGCGCACCGACGAGAACGCCGAAGAGGCGCACGTGGAGGCGAAGAAGGCATGAGCACGCCTGTACTGGAAGCGCGTGACGTCTCGATGGTCTTCGGTGGCCTCAAGGCGTTGAAGGGCGTCACCCTGACGCTCGAGGAAGGCAAGATCGTCGGCCTGATCGGCCCGAACGGCGCGGGGAAGACGACGTTCTTCAACTGCCTGACGGGTCTGTACACGCCGACCACCGGGCAGGTGCTGCTCAAGGGCAACATCCTGCCGGGCGACCCGGCGAAGGTGACGGACGCGGGCGTGGCCCGCACGTTCCAGAACATCCGCCTGTTCCCCAGCATGACCGTGCTGGAGAACGTCATGGTCGGCCGTCACGTCCGGATGAAGCAGGGCCCGCTGGCCTCGCTGTTCCACGGACCGGCCTACCAGCGCGGTGAGAAGGCGGCGCGCGAGCGGTCGCGGGAGCTGCTCGCGTTCGTCGGCCTGAACAACCTCGACGACGAGCTCTCGCGCAACCTCCCGTACGGCGACCAGCGCCGTCTGGAGATCGCGCGCGCGTTGGCGACGGACCCGGCGGTGCTGCTGCTGGACGAGCCCACGGCGGGTATGAACCCGCAGGAGACGGAAGCGACGCAGCAGCTGATCTTCCGCATCCGCGAGACGGGTGTGTCCGTCGTCGTCATCGAGCACGACATCAAGTTCATCTTCGGGCTGTGCGACTCGGTCTCCGTGCTCGTGCAGGGCGAACTGCTCGTCGAGGGCAGCCCCGAGGTCGTGCGGGCGGACCCGCGGGTGGTCGAGGCCTACCTCGGCAAGCCGCCGGAGGAAGTCCAGCACGACGTCGAGGCCGCGAAGGGAGAGCAGGCATGAGCCCGCTGCTCGAAGTCCGCAACCTCTCGGTCGCCTACGGCGCGATCGAGGCCGTCCGTGACATCTCGTTCACCGTCGAGGCCGGCCAGATCGTGTCGTTGATCGGCTCGAACGGTGCGGGCAAGACCACGACCCTGCGGACCATCTCGGGTCTGCTGCGGCCGGCGTCGGGCGAGATCCTGTTCCAGGGCAAGCCGATCCACAACGAGCCGGCGCACGCCATCCTGGGCATGGGCATCTCGCACTCGCCGGAGGGGCGTCGTCTCTTCCCGCGGATGACCGTGGAGGAGAACCTGCAGCTCGGTGCCTACGTCCGCAAGGACGACGGCGTCCAGGCCGACATGCAGCGCGTGTACGACCTCTTCCCCGTGCTGGGGGAGCGCCGCAACAACAAGGCCGGGCTCTTCTCCGGTGGTGAGCAGCAGATGCTGGCCATCGGTCGCGCGATGATGTCCAAGCCCCGCCTGCTGATGCTCGACGAGCCCTCGATGGGTCTCTCGCCGATCATGACGCAGCGGATCTTCGACACCATCAAGGAGCTGCAGTCGCTCGGCACCACCATCCTCCTGGTGGAGCAGAACGCGCTGGCCGCGCTGGCGTTGTCGGACCACGGCTACGTGATCGACCTCGGCAAGACCACTCTGGACGGTCCGGGGCACTCGCTCCTGGCCGACCAGCGGGTGCGCGACGCGTACCTGGGTGAGGCTCACTGAGGTTTGTTTCGTGGAGCGGGGCGGGGGACTTTCCTCCGCCCCGCTTTCGTTTCACGAGCGGTCGAACTCCGCGAGGATGCGCGGCAGCGCGAGCTTGGCGGCCCTCCCGTGGTTCACGTCCGGCCCCAGGTCGATGAGCGTGCTGGTGGCGTGGTGCCGCTCCAGGCGCTCATCGCAGTAGGCGGAGGTCTCGATCAGCGTGTCGCGGTCGCCGGTGGACGAGTAGATCGACACCGGGACCCGTGGACGCCAGTCGCAGTAGCCGTCCGCCTCGCGCAGCTTCGCGCGCAGGACGCCGGTCGGGTTCTCGACGCGGGCGAGGTAGGACTCGGTGAAGAGCTCCGCGATCGTCCCCGGCAGGCGGGGGAAGATCTCCTCGTTGCGGTGCTCGCCGTCGAAGAGCGCCTCGACCGACGGGTCCCTGAAAGCTTCCGCCGGGTCGTCGTAGAGGTGGTGGACCCGGTTCCAGGCCACCGTCCAGTACGCCATGTACGCGACGCCGTTGGAGATCTCGCCGTCCAACGCCCTGGCGACCAGCAGGCTCGGCTTCATCGGCCCGCCGATCGGGGCCAGGCCGCCCACCTCCCACCGGCGGTCGGCGCCGGCCTGCAGCGCCTGGCCCAGCGCCATGGCCGCGTGGCCGCCCTGCGAGTGGCCGGTGATCATGACGCGCGGGTCGGGGCGGAGGCCTTCGCGGGCGGCGAGCTCACGGGCCGCCCGTAAGGCGTCCACCGATGCCGTGACGGTCGACGGGGCGTCGACGTACGGGTGCAGACCGGGGCCGGTGCCCAGGCCCAGGTAGTCCGGGGCCGTGGTGAGGTAGCCGGCCGAGGCGAACAGCAGGGCCGCGGCGCGGTCGTTGCCGTCGGCCACGGAGGCCACCGAGCCGCGGTAGCCCGTGGTGCCGTGCAGCCAGGTGACCTGGCGAGGTGTCCTGGTCCCGTCGCGGGGCAGGGCGACCAGGGCGCTGGCGGTGGTCGGTTCGCCGTGGGCGTCGACGGTGCGGTACGTGATCCGCTTCGAGTCCACGGCGTGGCGGACGCGGGAGGCGTCCAGGGCGTAGTCCCCCAGATAGGTGACCAGCTGGGTGGTGTCCATCGTGGACACCGGGACGACGTCGAGGAGCCGGCCGCGGGCCGGATCTGCGGAGGCGGTGGCCGGGACCGAGGCCGCGACCACGACGCCGCACAGGACCGCCGCTGTCAGTCGAGTCGTGAAGGTCATGCCTCAACGATGTCGGGCTGATCTTGCCGTGGCACTGGGGTTCACCGCAGAGTCGAGGTGCGGTTTACCCCAGTACCGGCACTGCGGTTTCACGCACCCGGAGGCTGGGGACGCAGAAGGCACGTGAGGCGGGCGGTGCAGGTGCGCTTGCCGTCCTCGTCGGTCACGACGATCTCGTACGTCGTCGTGCTGCGGCCGAGGTGGATCGGACGCGCCACGCCCGTGACGGTGCCCTCGCGCGCCGCTCGATGATGGGTGCAGGACAGCTCGAGCCCGACGGCGATCAGTCCGTGCTGGGCGGCGTGCATCGCGGACGCGATGGAGCCGAGCTGTTCGGCGAGGACGGCGTTCGCGCCGCCGTGCAGCAGCCCGAACGGCTGGCGGTTGCCCTTGACCGGCATGGTGCCGACCATTTCCTGAACATCCCATCGGGTGATTTCGATGCCCATGCGGACGTGCAGCTGCTCGTCGGCGAACTCCTGCGGCAGGTCGAAGGTCACACGTGCTCCAAGGCCTCGAGCGAAACTGTCAGACCCCCACCCTAGACTCGGGCCCGTGACTCCCTCAGACGTGAAGCGGCTCCTGCTCATCGACGGTCACTCGATGGCCTACCGAGCGTTCTACGCCCTGCCCGCCGAGAACTTCGTGACGAAGACGGGCCAGGTCACGAACGCCGTGTACGGCTTCACGTCCATGTTGATCAACATCCTGCGCGACGAGAAGCCGACGCACGTGGCGGTCGCGTTCGACGTGTCGCGCAAGACGTTCCGCTCCGAGCAGTACCCGGAGTACAAGGCCGGTCGCTCCTCGACGCCGGACGAGTTCCGCAGCCAGGTCTCCCTGATCAAGGACGTGCTCGCCACGCTCCGGATCCCCACGATGGAGAAGGAGAACTACGAGGCGGACGACATCATCGCGACCCTGACCACGCAGGCGGTGGAGCAGGGCTTCGAGGTGCAGATCGTCACCGGCGACCGCGACGCGTTCCAGCTGGTCAACGACCAGGTCACGGTGCTGTACCCGGTCAAGGGCGTCTCGGAGATGGGCCGGTTCACCCCCGCCTACGTCGAGGAGAAGCACGGCGTGCGGCCCGACCAGTACGCCGACTACGCGGCGGTGCGCGGCGACTCGTCGGACAACCTGCCGAACACGCCGGGCGTGGGCCCGAAGACGATCATCAAGCTGCTCAACCAGTTCGGCGGGCTGAACGAGCTGGTCGACCGCGTCGACGAGGTGCCGGGCAAGGTCGGCGAGGCCCTGCGCGGCAACCTGGCGAACATCATCATGAACCGCCAGCTCACGGAGCTCATCAAGGACGTCGAGCTGCCGTACACGATCACCGAGCTCGAGGCCCAGGCGTGGGACCGCGACGCCGTGCACGCGCTGTTCGACGAGCTGGAGTTCCGCGTCCTGCGCGACCGCCTGTTCCAGACGCTGACGACCGCCGAGCCCGAGGCCGAGGAGGGCTTCGAGGTCTCCGGTGGCGTGATCCCGGCCGGCACGCTCGCGCGGTGGCTCGACGAGAACGCGCGCAAGACCCGCGTCGGCGTGGCCCTGCGCATCACCACCGACCTGGAGGGCGTCGCGCTCTGCACGGCCGACGGCGAGGGCGGCTACGTCTCCGTCACCGAGCTGAACGAGGCCGACGAGCAGGCGCTCGCCGCGTGGCTGGCCGACGAGGGCGTCACGAAGGCGGGCCACGACCTGAAGCTGCCGCTGCGCCGCGTGCGGGCGCGCGGGTGGAAGCTGCGCGGCCTCACCTCGGACACGGCGCTGGCGGCCTACCTGGTGCGTCCCGGCCAGCGCTCGTTCGCGTTGGACGACCTGGCGCTGCGCTACCTCAAGCGCGAGCTGCGCGCGGAGGAGTCGGGCGACGGCCAGCTGTCGCTGCTCGCCGACGAGTCCGAGGAGGAGCAGAAGATCGCGACCGGCGCGATCCTGCGCGCGCGTGCCGTCGCCGAGCTCGCCGACCGCCTCGACGAGGAGCTCAGGACCATCCGCGGCGACTCCCTGCTCGCGAACCTCGAGCTGCCGCTGATGAACGTGCTCGACGAGGTGGAGGCCATCGGCATCGCCATCGACGTCGACCACCTCTCCGAGCTGGAGACGCACTTCGCGGTGGGCGTGAAGCAGGCCGCGCAGGACGCGTACTCCGTCATCGGCAAGGAGATCAACCTCGGCAGCCCGAAGCAGCTGCAGACGGTCCTCTTCGACGAGCTGAAGATGCCGAAGACGAAGAAGACCAAGACCGGCTACACCACGGACGCGGACGCGCTGCAGAACCTGTTCGAGCAGACCGAGCACCCGTTCCTGCAGCACCTGCTCTCGCACCGCGACGTCACGCGCCTGAAGTCCACCGTGGACGGTCTGCTGAAGTCGGTCGCCGACGACGGCCGCATCCACACGACGTTCCACCAGACCATCGCCGCCACGGGCCGGCTGTCCTCGACGGACCCGAACCTGCAGAACATCCCGATCCGCACGGACGAGGGCCGCCGCATCCGCCAGGCGTTCGTCGTCGGCGAGGGCTACGCGGAGCTGATGACCGCGGACTACAGCCAGATCGAGATGCGGATCATGGCCACGCTGTCCGGCGACGAGGGCCTGATCGCGGCGTTCAACAGCGGCGAGGACCTCCACACCTACGTGGCCTCGCAGGCGTTCTCGATCCCCACCGCCGAGGTGACGGGCGAGATGCGCCGCCGCATCAAGGCGATGTCGTACGGCCTCGCGTACGGCCTGTCGGTGTTCGGCCTGTCGCAGCAGCTCCGCATCCCGACCGAAGAGGCCCGCGAGCAGATGGAGGCCTACTTCTCCCGCTTCGGCGGCGTGCGCGACTACCTCAACGAGATCGTCGAGAAGGCCCGCAAGGACGGCTACACCGAGACCGTCCTCGGCCGCCGCCGCTACCTGCCGGACCTCACGTCCGACAACCGCCAGCGCCGCGAGATGGCCGAGCGCATGGCCCTCAACGCCCCGATCCAGGGCAGCGCGGCCGACATCATCAAGGTGGCCATGCTGGGCGTCTACCGCGCGCTGGAGTCGTCCGGCCTGCGGTCGCGCATGCTGCTCCAGGTCCACGACGAACTGGTGCTGGAAGTCGCCGAGGGCGAGCGCGAGGCCGTGGAGGCCCTGGTGCGAGGCCAGATGGGCAACGCCTATCAGCTGCTGGTGCCGCTGGAGGTCTCGGTCGGCGTCGGCCGCTCGTGGGACGACGCCGCACACTGACGCACGCCACGGCCCGCCGCCGCCGCGAACCGGCGCGGCGGTGAGGGCGGGCCGGTCGAGACCCGGTGTGGTGAACGGCCGGGCAAGCGTTCCACGCCGGTGTCGTCGGCGAGCCTGCGGCGTCTCGCCGACTTCACCGTGCACGACACAGCTAGTTGCCGTGGCGAACTGTTGCGGCGGCGGTGGGGTTGGACGGGGTCCGGTCGCGACGGGCGTGGCGAGCGGTCGGGCAGGGTTTCCGTGCCGGTGCCGGGGGCGAAGTCCCGGCGTCCACCGGGCTCGCCGTGCCACCACAGCCTGCCGCCGTGGCGAACTGTTGCGGCGGAGGCCGGGGTCGGTCGAGACGAGCTGCCCGGCCGAGAAAAGCGCCTTGAAGTATTTCCCCCATTGGAACTTATAGCCGGTGGGGGGACTTGCCGCAAGACCGGGGGACTCCCTCACACTTCGTGCCCTGACCAGCGGGTACGAGGGGATTCGAGATGCGGTTTCTGCTGTCCACGATCGGTTCACGCGGTGAGGCGCAGCCGGTCACGGCGTTGGCCGTGCGGCTCACGGCGCTGGGGCACGACGTCGAGGTCGTCGCGCCGCCCGACTTCGAGGAGCTGGTGACGGGCAACGGCGTCGGCTTCACGCCGGTCGGGCCGGTGCTGCGCACCGTCACGGCCATCAAGCCCGCGGATTTGCCCAAGCTGGCCGAGGAGTCGGTGAAGGAGCAGTTCCGGGTCGTCACGAAGGCGGCTCGGGGTGCGGACGTGCTGGTGGCGGGCGGTGCGTTGCAGCACGCTACCCGTTCGGTCGCGGAAAGCGTTGGTGCGCGGTACGTCTATGCGAGTTTCTGCGCGAACACGTTGCCGTCGCCGCATCACGCCCCGCCCGCGATGCTGGGTCGTGTGCCGGTGAAGGGAACGCCCGAGGAAAACCTCGCGCTGTGGGAGCTGCACCGCCAGTACTTCACGAGTTCGCGCGCCACGCTCAACGCCGAACGTGCCGCGCTCGGTCTCGGTCCGGTCGACGACGTTCGTGACCACATCTTCGGTGAGTCGCCGTGGCTCGCGGCGGATCCGGTGCTCGGTCCGTGGCCCGGCCCCGGTGACCTCGTCCAGACCGGCGCCTGGCTGCTCGACGACCAAAGGCCGCTCGACGAGGAGCTCGAAGCGTTCCTGGCCCAGGGCGACCCGCCGATCTACTTCGGCCTCGGCAGCATGCGAGGGTCGCAGGAGGTAGCCGCGCGTGCGGTCGTGGCTGCTCGCGCCAGCGGCAGACGCGTTGTCCTGCAACGGGGTTGGGCGGATCTGCGGCTTGCCGACGACGCCGGTGACTGCATCGCTGTCGGCGAGGTGAACCAGCAGGCGCTGTTCCGCAGGATCGCCGCGGTCGTGCACCACGGTGGTGCCGGCACCACGACTGTCGCCGCCGCGGCGGGTGTGCCGCAGGTCGTGCTGCCGCACGTGTACGACCAGTACTACTGGGGAGAGCAGGTCGAACGGTTGGAAGTCGGCCGGTCGGCGGACGTCGTGACGCCTGAAGTGCTCGCCGAGGTGCTGCGGCTGGGCGACCGGGCTGCTGAAGTGGCCACGCGGGTGCGCACGGATGGTGCGGCTACCGCGGCGCGACTTTTGTCGGATTTGAACCTGCCAGTGTGAGACGCACGTGTTGAGGGTGTCCGCACAAGGGAGACCCGCGATGCCGTACCAGGTTGGGCTCGATCTCGGATCCGCGGGCACCGCGGTGGCCACCGGCCGCGGTGTCACCACCACCCGGCGCCGGACCAGCGCGCCGGCTGAGGAAATCGCGCACGTTCTGCACGACCTCGCCGAACGGCACGGGGAACCGCCGAGCCGCGTCGCCATGACGCATCCGCTCATCTGGCCGCACGAGCACCTCGAACAGCTCCGCCAGGACCTCATCGACTCCGGCCGCGCGGACGTGTTGTTCGTGCCGGCACCGCACGCCGCCGCCATCGCGTTCGACGAGGACGCGCGGATGCCCGAGCACAGCACGGTCGCGGTGGTCGACTTCGGCGCCACCGGGTGCGACATCACGATGCTGCGCAAGCAGGGTGTGTTCCTGCTGGCGGGGCAGCCTGAGCGGGTCGAGGTCGGCGGGTTCCACCTCGACGACCTGGTGGCGGAGCACGTGATCGCGAAGATCGGCACGCACAGCCGTGAGCTGGTGCGGAGCTGTGTCGAGGCCAAAGAACTGCTCGGCAGTTATCCGGAGGTGCGGGTCCCGTACATCGCGGAGAACGGCGAGGTGCGCGAGGTCCGGCTCAGCCGGCTGGAGTTCGAGGCGGTCATCCGTCCCTCGGTCGAGCTGACCGTCGAGGCGCTGGAACGAGTGGTGGCCAGTGCGGGTCTCTGCCGGCCCGACGTCATCCTGCTCGTCGGCGGATCGTCCCGGATTCCGTTGGTGGTCAAGGAGGTCTCAGCGCGGCTGAAGATCCCGGTGCTGCGGGCGCCCGACGGCGCGGCGGCGACGGGTGCGCTTCTCGAAGCGAAACAACTGGAACCCGAACCATTGGAGGAGACGACGGTCGAGGTGCCGTTGCCGCGGAACGAGGACGAGAAGCGGAAGCGGCACCTTCCGACTACGCCGTTCATCGCCACCGGACTGCTCGTGCTCGTCCTCGGAGGAGGATGGGCCGCGCACGAGGCTATGGACCAGCCACAGGTGAAGACGGAGAACACCAGCGTGCGGCTCGAACCGCCGGGAACGGCCGAACTTCCCCGCATCACCGAGTGATCGCGCGGATCTCCTTCAGCGTCTTGTCGATCTCCTCCGGTGTGTTGAGGATCGACGTACCGACTCGGGCGTAAGGAATCCGGTACGCGGCCGTGGTGATCTGGATGCGTTTCTCACCCAGCAAGGCCACGACCTCGTTGCCGGTGTGCCCGGTGACGTCGAAGCACACGATGCCCGCGGACATCGCGGGATCGCGCGGGGTGTGGAGGACGACGCCGGGAATCTCGGCGAGGCCGTCCTTGAACCTCGTCGCCAGCTCGGTGATCCGTGCCGCCACGCGAGGACGTCCGAGCCGTCGGTGGAACTCGACCGCCGCCCGCACCGCGAAGTACTGCTCGAACGCGTGGAAGCCGCCGGGTCCGAGCGACGCCGTCTCGCTGCGGCCGCTCAGGCTCGGCAGCAGCGGCACGATCTGGTCGCTCACCTGGGGGTTCACCCACACCATGCCGGTGCCGCGCGGCCCGAACAGCCACTTGTGCGTTCCCGCGACGAACACGTCCGCACCGAGGCGCGCCGCGTCGTCGTCGACCGCCGCCAACCCATGCACGCCATCGACGACGAGAAGGCAGCGGTCTTCCGGTGCACGGCTGTTGTTGGCTTGGGCGACAACGGCCGCGCACGCCCGCACCGGCATCCGTACGCCCGTGCTCGACTGGACCCACGTAATGCCGACGGCACGCGTCTGCGGCGTGATCGAGCTTCGGAGCCGGGACGCGACCTCGTCCTCGGTGACCCTCGCCGAACTCTCGAAGAGCGTGCCGACCCTGACCTTCGCGCCCACGCGCGACGCCGCCAGCTTCGCCGCCTCCTGGTGCCACGCGTGGTCCTGGTCGCTCAGCAGGATCTCCTGGTCGGCCCGCAGTTTCAGGCCGCCGTAGACGATCGACAACCCGATGGTCGTGTTGGGCACGAACGCGATGTCGTCCGGCGCGCCACCGGTGTACTGCCCGAGTGCCACGGCGACCGCCTGCGCCTGGTCGGGCATCAGGTCGTGCGAGTTGGCGTCGAGCCTGCGCTTGTAGTCCTCGACCGCGTCACGCACCTCGCGCGGGTTCGACGCGAGGTAGAACAGCCCCAGGTTGGTCAGTGACGGATCCAGCCGGAACTGGCGGCGCACGGCGCCCCAGTCCAGTCCCTGCGCGGCCGAAGCCGCGGTCGGTGCGACGGCGAGCAGTCCGGTCCCCACGAGGAAGTCACGACGGTCCATGCCTTCATCGAACCGCTCACCAAGGCCTTTTGGACACCGTTTCGGCCTTCCGCGCGAACGGCACGCCCGTGTTCAACGCCTTGGCGCCGATCGCGCACAGCTCGCCGAGCATGCTCACGCCGATGGACAACTGCGTGGGCGCGTGTCCGCCGATGAGCAACCCCAGACCGATGCTCGCGCCGAGCGACGTCACCCACACGACCAACGTCCACGGCGTGTACCGCTGCCACAGGTGCCCGTCCCGCTCGAACAGCCTGATCGTCATGCCCCGCAGCACGCCGAACGCGAACCCCGCGGCGAGCGGGAGCAGGTAGAGCACAGGGAACTCCTCGACAGCGCGGATGCCGAAGAACAGCAGGAACGCCGGCGGCCCCAACAAGTCGCGTGCGTTGAGCGGTTCGCCCATGAACCGGCGCACGAGCACGTACAGCACACCTGCCGCTATCAGCACATACGTCATCGAAATCCCCCTAAGTAGCATGACCTTGCTACTTAAACTAGCAGGGTCATGCTAGAAAAGGGAGGTGTCACCGAGAGTCGTGGATCCCGCCGCCCGCCGCCAGGCCGTCGCCGAGGCGGTGTTCCGCGTGGTCGTGCGGGACGGCGTCGAGCAGGCGTCGCTGCGCAACGTCGCGGTGGAGGCGGGGCTCGCGATCGGCTCGATCCGGCACTACTTCGACAGCCACGACGACATGATCGTCTTCGCCGTCGAGGCCCTGATCCACTCGATCGACCAGCGCGTCCTCGCCCACGTGAAGGCGATGAAGGACCGCACGGACCCCCGCCGCCCCGGCGAACGCGTGCTCAGCGAGGTGCTCCCGCTCGACGAACGCCGGCGCGACGAGGCGGTGCTGTGGCTGGCCTTCGCGACCGCCGCCCGCACGCGGCCCTCGTTGCTGCCGCACGCCGAACGGCTCTACGACGGCCTGCGCCAGCTGTGCCTGCGCGCGGTGACCGTGATGGCCGAGGCCGGCACCATCGCGGCGTCGCTCGATCTCCAGCTGGAGGCCGAACGGCTGGCGTCGCTGCTGAACGGCCTCACCGTCGACGGGGTGCTGCACCCGGACCGGATGACGCCCGAGCTCGCGGTGTCGGTGCTGCGCAGGCACCTCGACTCGCTGCGCTAACCGCTCACGACCTGGCCGTCACCTGCACGTCGCGGGCGGTCAGCTCGGCGCCGCAGTCCGTGCACTCGACCTTCGCGCGCACGCCGCCGCCGCAGTCGCGGTGGTGCAGGTGGAACGACTCCTCTTCGTCCGGAGCCATCCACTTCTCGCCCCACGTGCGCAGCGCCATCAGCACGGGGTAGAGGTCGTGGCCCTTCTCCGTGAGCCGGTATTCGTGCCGTGTGCGGCCGTCCACCTGATAGGGCACACGCTTGAGCACGCCCTCTTGTAGCAGCACGTTGAGGCGGTCTGTCAGAACGCTGCGCGAGATCTCCATCGAGGACTGGAAGTCCTCGAAGCGGCGGGTCCCCAGGAAGATCTGGCGGAGCAGCAGCAGCGTCCAGCGCTCGCCCAGCAACGCGGCGGGGCGGCCCAGGGTGCAGGGCAGGCTGGCGAAACTCGCGTACGACATGAGCCCAGGATATCCCTTGCGTTCGTTTTTCGAACTCAGCTACAGTTCGGATTCCGAACTCAGGGGGTCCACCTCATGCGCGTCACAGAGCTCCACCGCGACACCGCCGGAGAAGCAGTCGACGCGGTGTTCGCGGGACTGTCCGCGCGAAGCCGCTACCTGCGCTTCCACTCGCCGACGCCGCGGCTCACCGCGTCCGCCCGCCGCGCGCTGGCCGACGTGGACGGCGAGCGGCACGCGGCCGTGTGCGCCCGGGTCGGCGGCGACCCGGTCGGCATCGCGCGGATGATCAGGACCAGCGAGTGCGGCGCGGAGATCGCGGTCGCCGTGGTGGACCTCTGGCAACGGCGCGGCGTCGGCCGCCGGATGCTGGAGGAGCTGACGGCGGTCGCGGCGCGGATGGGTGTCGCGGAGCTGCACGGCGACGTGCTGCCGGACAACCACGCCATGCTGGCGCTCGTGCGGAAGGTGCTGCCGGGCGTGGAGCTGACGAGGGAGGACGACACGGTCCACCTCAGCTACCCGCTCGCGTGGGTGACCGCGGAGATCACCGACGCCGACCTGGTGAACAGCCTGCGGGGGATCTGAGCGTCCCGTCCGCGGGGGCGGGGATCATCGCCCCCGCGGGCAGCCGTTCACCGTTGACCGGCGCGAACGGTGAGAAACAGGACGTTCGACCGGACCAAAACTTCACATCGCCTTGCTACGGTGACCGCCATGAAGACGTGGGGGATGTTAGCGGTCGCGGCGGCGGCCATCACGTTCGGATCGACGCTGGCGATGCCGGACGTCGCGGAGGCGGCTGCCGAGGGCGGGGTGATCTGCGGGACCTACGAGGCCAACTCCAAGATCACCCGCAGCGAGATCCTGGCGCGCTCGCGGACGTGGATCAGCGCCCGTGTTCCTTACAGCCAGAGCGACTGCTTCGGAAACAAGTACGGCGCCTACCGCACCGACTGCTCCGGCTTCGTCTCGATGGCCTGGGGCCTGCGCATCTCCTACACCACCCACATCCTCGAGCAGGTCGCGCACCGCATCGACTGGGAGGACCTCCGTCCCGGCGACGCGCTCAACGACCGCGAGAACCACGTCGCGCTGTTCATCGGCTGGGCGGACGCCGCCAAGACGCGGCCGATCGTGCGCGAGCAGGCTGGCCCCGACGGCAGCAGGCCGGTGCAGCGCGTCTGGAGCGCGAGCACCGCCCGCCGGTACGTGCCCCTGCGCTACAACAACCTCGTCGAGTCCGGTGGCGCGAGCACCGGCAGCGAGAGCCCGGTGACGGACAAGACGATCGTCAACGCCGGCCCGCAGATCTCGAACACCGGCCAGCAGCAGCTGGAGGTCTTCGCCCGCGCCGCCGACGGCACGATCATCACGAACTTCCACAAGACGAGCCGCTGGAACGGCTGGCAGCAGCTCGGTCCCGAGCTCTTCGCCGGCGACCCGGTCGCGTTGATGAACCCGCAGACGAAGATCGTCGAGGTGTTCGCGCGCGGCACGGACGGCAAAATCTACCGCCGCGTCGACGGCAAGTGGCTCGCCCTGGGCGGCGCGGTCGTCGCCGGCGACCCGGTGCTGGCGTGGAACGACAAGACCAAGGCCGTCGAGGTCTTGGCCCGCGGTGAGGACGGCTCGCTGCTGCGCTTCACCGACAGGTGGGCGCCGCTCGGCGACCGCAGGATCCAGGGCAACCCCGCCGTCGCCGACAAGGACGTCTACGCGCGTTCCGCCGACGACAAGCTGGTCAAGTGGGACGGCACGGCGTGGGCCGACCAGGGCGACGTGAAGGTCGTCAGCGACCCGAGCATCGCCGTCGACCAGGTCTTCGTGCGCACCGCCTCCGGCAGCGTCGAGCAGTACGCGGCGGGCGTCTGGAAGTCGCTCGGCGGCAAGGGCACCGGCGCGCCGTCGGCGGTCTACAACTCGACGACCGGCTCGATCGACGTCGTGCAGCTCGGTGAGGGCGGCATCGTCGAGCACTCGCGCGCCACCGACAACGGCTGGACCACGTGGGCCAAGCTCGGCACCACCAAGGTCTCCGAGGCGCCGAACGCGATGTACCACGCGCAGACCAAGACCGTCGAGGTCTTCGCCCGCACCGACGACGGCAAGCTGGTCCGCCGCTTCTTCAAGGAGAAGGCCGGCTGGAGCCAGTGGGCGCTGCTCAGCGACCGCGGCATCAGCTGACCCCTTCCGCCTCCGAGAACCGCCCGGCACGCTGCCGGGCGGTTCTTTGCGTTCGGGGCCTCCGCGGTTAGCGTGCGGAAAACGTTTTCAGAGGAGGTCGCATGGCGCGCAGGCGGTACGCGGTGGTCGGCACGGGCTCACGGGCCGAGCGGCACGTCCACGCCATCGCGGTCGAACACGCGGACACCTGTGAACTGGTCGCGTTCGCCGACGTGAACCGCACCCGCATGAACGTCCACAACGAGCGGCTGACCGAGCTGGGCCTCGACCCCGTCCCCACCTACGACGCCGTGGACTTCCTCAAGATGCTCGACGAGCAACGGGTCGACGTCGTCGTCGTGACCACAGTCGACCGCTTCCACGACACGTACATCGTGGAGGCGTTGGACGCCGGACGCGACGTCGTGACGGAGAAGCCGATGACGACGGACGTCGCGTCGGCCGGCAAGATCCTCGACGCGGTGCACCGCAACGACGGCGACGTCACCGTCACGTTCAACTACCGCTACAACCCGATCCACGAGAAGGTCCGTGAACTGCTCGCGGACGGCGCCGTCGGCGAGATCGGCTCGGTGCACTTCGAGTGGCTGCTCGACACCCGCCACGGCGCCGACTACTTCCGCCGCTGGCACCGCGACAAGGCCAACTCCGGCGGTCTGCTGGTGCACAAGGCGACGCATCACTTCGACCTGCTCAACTGGTGGGTCGGTTCGGTCCCGGAGACCGTGTACGCGCAAGGCCGGTTGTTCTTCTACGGACCCGAGAACGGCGAACGCCACGGCCACGCCGACGACGACCGGTTCGACATCGAGCTGGAGCGCAACGACTGGCTCAAGAGGCTCTACGTCGACGCACGGCACGAGGACGGCTATCGCCGCGACCAGAACCCGTTCGAGCCAGGAGTGTCCATTGAGGACGACATGTCGGTGCTCGTCCGCTACGCCAGCGGCGCGACCCTGACGTACCACCTCACGGTCTACTCGCCGTGGGAGGGCTACCGCCTGATGGTCAACGGCAGCAAGGGACGCCTGGAGCTGGAGGTCGTCGAGAACTCGTGGGTGTCCGGCCAGCACCCCGCCGTGCACGGCGCCGAGGCCAACCCGGAGCAGGGCTGGGCGAAGCTGTCCGTGCAGCGGCTGTTCGAGGAACGTGAGGACATCCCGCTGGACTTCGACCGCGAGGGCCACGGCGGCGCGGACCGGCGGATGGTGGGCGCGCTGTACGGACCGGCCGGGCAGGAGGATCCGCTGGGGCGCAGGGCGACGCACCTCGACGGCGTCCTCTCGCTGCTCACGGGCTTCGCGGCCAACCGCAGCCTCGGGACGGGAGAGGCGGTCCGCGTGGCCGACGTGATCGACCTGCGCTGAGCGCGCCGGGATGCTGCCGCAAACGTGTCTTCGTTGGCGCGGTGCATTGATATTCGCAGCACCTCGGCCGATGCTGATGACCGCGGTGGCGTCGCGGGCGTGCCCGAGAAGGGTGGAGACGATGCGTGTTGCGCTGGTCGGAGCCGGCGGGCATGGGGCGCGGCACGTCGAGAACCTCCTCCGCCTCGGCCACGACGGGACCGCGACCTTCGTGGGCGTCGTCGACGTGGCGGACGTGGACGTCCCGGTGCCGTCCTACCCGGACCTGCGGTCGCTGGCCGCCGAGCTCCACCCCGAGGTCGTGGTGATCTCGTCGCCGCCGGTCACGCACCGCGACCTCGTGCTGGCCGCGTTCGAGCTGGGCTGCGACGTGCTGGTCGAAAAGCCCGCGGTGTTGTCGACGGCCGAGTTCGACGAGATCTCCTCGGCGGCCGCGAAGCGCGGGCTGGTGTGCCAGGTCGGGTTCCAGACGCAGGGCAAGGGCTCGTACCGGCGGCTGTGCTCGTTGATCGGCTCCGGCGCGCTCGGGGACATCTCGGGCATCGGCGCCGCAGGCCGCTGGGTGCGCTCGGACTCCTACTACGAGCGCGCGGACTGGGCCGGCAGGCAGGGTGAGGACGGGACGCTGGTGAACCCGTTCGCGCACGCCCTGCAGAACGCGCTGCTGCTCGCCGACGTCGAGGAGCGGTCCGACATCGCTGTCGAGCTGGAGCTGTTCCGGTGCCGCGACTCGATCACCGCGGACGACACGGCGTGCGTTCGCGTGACGTCGGAGGGCGCGCCGCCGGTCGTGGTCGCCACGACGCTGTGCGCGACGACATCGTTGCCACCCGTGGTCCTGGTGCACGGATCGCTGGGCCAGGCCGTCTGGTGGTACGACGACGACCGGCTGACGGTCAACGACCACCGCATGGCCGTGCCGCCGCCCGTCGACCTCCTGGAGAACCTGATCCGGCACCGCCAGAGCGGCGTGCCCCTCGTCGCGCCGCTCGCCGCCGCACGCGCGTTCACGACGGTCGTCGAGCGGTGCGGCAAGGCGGACGTGCCCCTGGTGCCCGCCCGCAGGATCGGGGACCGCGTGGTGCTCGACGGGGTCGACGAGGTCGTGGTGAGAGCCGCCGAGAAGATCGCCACTTTCGCCGAGTTGGGGTGCGGTTTCGGGCGGTAGTCTCCCGCGGAGTCCGCTGTGTTCGGGGGTTGTGCGTTGGACACCTACATCGACCTGAGGGACGTCCGGGTGACCGGCTACGTGAGCGCGGGCCTGATCGCCCTGGTCGCCGCCGAGTCCGTCTGGGGCACGGTCAACGACTGGCGGGGCGGGTCGTCGTCGTGGAGCTTCCTCGCCATCGTGCTCGTCGTGCCCGCGGGCGTGGCGTCCTTCCTGTGGTTCCGCGGCGCCACCCACAACGCGGAGGCGATCGCGCTGCACGGCGTGCGGACGGTGCCGCAGGTGTGGAAGGCGAGCGACCCGGCCCAGCGCGAGCTGCCGTTCGAACAGCGCGTGGTGAGCCCGCTGATCAGACCGTGGCAGTACGCGTTCCTCGCGATGGTGCTGGCCGACGTGCTCGAGTCGCTGCTGCTCGACACACCGCTGTACGTGGTCTTCTCCACGCTGTCGACGCTGTGTGCGCTGGTCGCGGCGGGTCTCGCGGGCTTCCTGATCGTCCGGATCTCGCTCATGCAGCAGCGGTTCGCGGTACCCCAGCGCAAACAGCGCTAGATGCTGGTAGACTCATTCACTGGTTGCGGTTTTGTGTTCGTGTCTTTTCACGCTCGCCGAACTTCAGTTGCGAGCGATTCTCCTTCTTCACGGTGGGAGTGGTCAGCTCGAGACCAACCACCGGGGTGCCCGCACAGTGCGGTCCACCCTTCAGTACAGAAGGAGCAGTACATGACCAACGGCACCGTCAAGTGGTTCAACGCCGAAAAGGGCTTTGGCTTCATCGCCCCCGAGGACGGCAGCGCTGACGTGTTCGTCCACTACTCGGCCCTCAACGGCGGCGGCTACCGCAGCCTCGAGGAGAACCAGAAGGTCACGTTCGACGTCACGCAGGGCCAGAAGGGCCCGCAGGCGACGAACGTCACCGCTCTCTGACGTTAGCTGTGCACCGCAGGGCCTCCGGAACTTTCCGGGGGCCCTGCGGTCGTTCCGTTCCCTACTAACCTGGCCCGATGCCGTTGCTCGGACCAGCAGACCCGCTGCCGCACGTGCCGCGGCGCGTCCTCGTCGCCGGGAACGCCGGATCAGGCAAGTCGACGCTCTGCCGGCACATCGCCGACCGGCACGACCTGCGCCGGGTCGAGCTGGACAGCCTCTACTGGGGTCCGCGGTGGACGCCGCGCCCGGAGTTCGCCGCCGAGGTCGCCGCGTTCGCGCAGGAGGACCACTGGGTCACCGAGTTCCAGTACAACGAAGCGCGGCCGGTGCTGCTGCGACGGGCGGACACGGTGGTGTGGCTCGACCACCCGTTCACGACCGTGATGACACGGCTCGTCGGCCGCACGATCAGACGGCGCGCGAGCCGGGTGG
The DNA here is from genome assembly GCF_035525475.1 of Lentzea sp. Classification (GTDB taxonomy): domain Bacteria; phylum Actinomycetota; class Actinomycetes; order Mycobacteriales; family Pseudonocardiaceae; genus Lentzea. Next base: position 63,017 of record NZ_DATLEC010000262.1, read on the forward strand.
AGTTGTGGAACGGTAACCAGGAATCGCCGCTGTGGTCGGTGTTCACGGACCCCGGGCACATCCTGCGGTGGGGCTGGAAGTCCTACCGGCGCAACCGGGCCAGGGTGCTCGACCTGGTCGGCGAGGTCGTGGTCGTGCGGCTGCGCGGGCAGGCCCAGGTGGACCGGTGGCTGGCAGGGCCGCTGGCCTCGGTCGGGGAGGAGCGTGCCCGGTGAGAACGGCGCTGGTGCTCGGAGGGACCGGAATGCTGACCGGCTGCGCGCGGCAGTTGCTGCAACGCGGGTGGCAGGTGGTGCTGCCGTCGCGGACCCGGCCGCTGATGGCCGACGACGGCCCCGGACGCGCGGCGCGGGCGTCGATCAGCCGCGGCCACCGTCCGACGTGGGTCAGGGCCGACTGGGCCCGGCCCGACGAGCTCGCGGCCGAGGTGGCGGACGAGCTGCAGGGCAAACCGGTGAACCTGCTGGTGGCGTGGGTGCACACCAGTTACCGGCTCAGCGTCCTCACGGCCGTGCGGCACCTTCTGGCAGAGGACACGCCGGTGGTGGAGGTGCACACCTGCGCGCCGGTGCCCGACCCGGTGCTACCGCACCCGACGCAGCAGGTGCTGCTCGGACACTTCGCCCACGACGCGTCGCACCGCACGAGCCGTGCGGTGCTCGAAGCCGTCGAACGGGCGTTGGAGGGCAGGCCGCCCTCGCTGCACCACGAGGACTCCCGCTGAACGGCGCCCTATCGGGCCGAACGCATGCCCCGCACCAGCAGCATGACCGACTCGCGCACTTCCGCCCGTGACCGCTCCGGCTGGAACACCTGCCAGTCGAGCGCGATCACGAGCAACGTGCCGAACAGCGCCGCCGACGCCGTGCCCACCTCGACACCCTCTGGCAGGCGGCCGGCGTCGGACAGGCGCTTCATCTGGCCGCGCACGATCGACACGATGTCGTCGCGCAGCAGCGAGAGGGTGCCGTGCCACTGGCCCGGCGTGCGCCACAGCTCGGAGACCAGCAGCTGGCCGAACGCCGGGTAGTCGGCCCAGAAGCCGAGCATCTCGTCGACCAGCGCCTCCAGCGAGTCGTCGGCGCTCTCGGCGGACCGCAGCCGGCTCGCGAGGATCTCCACGCCGTGGTGCAGCAGGGCCTCGACCAGGGCGTCCTTCGAGGCGAAGTTGTAGTAGATCGTGCCCTTGGCGACGCCCGCCTCCGCGGCTATCTCGTCGACCGTCACCGAGGCCGCGCCCCGTTCGCCGACCAGCTTCAGCGCCGCGTCGAAGAGCTTCTGCTTGGTCGCCGTCGTCCGCGCGCTCACAGCACGAGCTCCGGCTTCAGCTTGGACGCTGTCCACACCCGTTGCCTGTAGGCCGCCACGGACGACAAGGCTAGGGCTCCGACCAGCCAGGCGAGAAGGATCACTGCGTCGCGGCCCACGATGCCGAGGTCACCGCCGTACATCAGGTGGCGCAGACCGTCGACCGCGTAGCCCATCGGCAGGCCGTAGTGCAGCGGGTACAGCGGCACCGGGATCGTCTGCCACGGGAACGTGCCGCCCGCGCTGACCAGCTGCAGGATCAGCAGGATCAGGCCCAGGAACTTGCCGACGGCGCCGAACGCGGCGTTCAGCGCGTGCAGGATCGCCACGAACGTCAGCGACATCAGCACGAGGAACCCGAACGTGCCGAGGGGGTTCGACGGCTCGATGTCCACCACGAACCGCACTACCGAGAACATCACGAGCACCTGCACGACACCGAGCAACGCACCGGGCAGCCATCCGCCCAACGCGACCCTGAGCGCCGACTGACCGGCGGCGAGCGCACGGCGTGAGAGCGGGCGCAGCAGCAGGAAGAGCACGAACGCGCCGATCCACGTCGCCAGGCCCAGGAAGAACGGGGCGAGGCCCGCGCCGTACGTGGCCGCCTTCGTCTGCGACAGACCGCGCACCGCCACCGGGTCACCGATGGCCTGGGCGATCGCGGCGCGCGTCGGGTCGTCCTGGTTCGGGATCTTGTCGATGCCACCGGTGAGGCCGTCGCGCAGCTGTGCGGAGCCGTCGGCGAGCTGGTTCGCGCCGTCCTTCAGCTTCGTCGTGCCGTCCACGGCCTTCTGCTCGCCATCACGCAGCTGCGCGGTGCCGTCCGCGAGCCTCGTGGCGCCTTCGTCGAGCTTCCCGACGCCGTCGACGAGAGCGGGCATCTTCGACGCGAGCAGCTCGGCGCCGTCGGCCACCTGGTCCGCGCCGCCCGCGAGCTTGCGCAGGTCGCCCGCCGCGCCCTGGACCTTGCCGTTGGCGTCGTCGACCGGCTTGCGGACCTGGCCGATCGTGGTCAGCACGCGCTGCACCTGGTCCTCGGTGAAGCCCAGGGCGCGCAACCGGGTGGCGATGTCGCCGTCGGCCTGGTCGAGCACGCCGACCAGTGCCTGGGCCTTCTTCGCGTACTCCTCGGCCTGGACCGCCGCGGTCTCGTTGCCGTTCGCGACCTGGCGCGCGCCGCTCGCGAGCTGACGGGTGCTGTCGGGCAGGACCGATGTCTGCGAACGCAGCTGGTGCGTGCCGTCGCGGAGCTGCACGGCGCCGGTCGCGGCCTGCG